>NZ_JBIRZZ010000019.1:0-144128 GCF_044391385.1 Streptomyces sp. NPDC018693
GCCCGGTTACATTCCGAACCCGGAAGCTAAGCCTCACAGCGCCGATGGTACTGCAGGGGGGACCCTGTGGGAGAGTAGGACGCCGCCGAACAATTCTTCAAAGGGTGGAACCCGAACTTCGGTTCAGGGTTCCACCCTTTTTTGTTTTCCGTAATCTCGAGTTCACGTTCCGCGGTCAGCATCACGGCATGGGTACTGCCGCACTGCTCAGGGCCGCAGGGGTCGGGCTCGGTGACGAGGTCATCGTGCCGGCCTTCGGGAATGTGGAGATTGCCGAGGCGGTGACTGTCGTGGGTGCGCTGCCGGTGTTCGCCGATATCGATCCGGTGACCTACTGCCTCGACCCCGCTGCCGTCGAAGCCGTCGTAACTGCGCAGACGGCGGGGGTGGTTGCCGTGCACCGCTTCGGGCGGCCGGCGGACGTCGCCACTCTGCACGAGGTCGGGCGGCGGTACGGGCTGTTGGTGCTGGAGCGGGCGGAGTGTGACGCGTCGTACGACGAGGTCGCGGGGCGGCGGGAGCGGGCCGGTTATCTGGACGCGCGGTTGCGTGGAGTGCGGCCGCCGGAAGGCGGGGACGGGCACACCTATCAGCAGTACGTGGTGCGGGTGCCGGGCAATGGGCGGCCGGATCGGGATGCCTTCGCACGGGCCTTGCGAGCCAGGGGAGTTGACTGTCGGGTGCCGGTGAAGACGCCGGTGCACCGGCTGCCCGAGTTCCGCCGGGCTGTGTCGCTGCCGGAGACGGAGCTGGCCGTGGACGAGACGCTCTCGCTGCCCGTGGACAGGTCGCTGACGAAGCGGGACATGCGGCGAATAGTGGCAGCCTGCAACACGCTCGGCGGGCTGCTCCAGCCGGCCCTCTGAACGAGTTTGGGAGTTCGGGTTTGTTCGGGGTATGATCTATTCCGTTGCCGCGAGGGAAACCTCGAAAAGTGACAAGCCCCTATAGCTCAGTCGGCAGAGCGTCTCCATGGTAAGGAGAAGGTCAACGGTTCGATTCCGTTTGGGGGCTCAGAGAAGAAGTCCATGAGAAAGCCCCCGCCCTTTCGGGCGGGGGCTTTCTCATGCTTCCCTCTCAGGCCACTCGCATCGCCAGGATCGCCATGTCGTCGGACGGGGCGTCCGAGGCGAAGCGCTCCACGGCGCGCATGATGCGGGCGGCCACCGCCCCCGCCGTAAGCCCCGTGCAGGTCGTCAGGACGTCGGCGAGGCCGTCGTCGCCCAGCATGCGGCTGCCCTCGCGGCGCTCGGTGACGCCGTCCGTGACGCAGAGGAGGACATCGCCCGGATCCAGGGTGATCGTCTGCTCGTAGAGTTCCAGGTCCTCCATCACGCCCAGCAGGGGCTGGGGTTCGGCGGCGGCCTCGACCGTGCCGTCCTGGCGCAGGCGCAGCGGGAGCGGGTGGCCGGCGCAGACCACCTTCAGTTCGGCGCTTCCGTCGTCCTGCGGGCGGAGTTCGCCGTAGAGCAGGGTCAGGAAGCGGCTGCGGGCGCCCTCGTCGAGGATCGCGGAGTTCAGGCGCTCCAGGACGGCGGGGCCGCTGAGGCCCTCCCGGGCCAGCAGGCGTAGGGCGTGGCGGGCCAGGCCCGTCACCGCGGCCGCGTTCGGGCCGGTGCCGCAGACGTCGCCGATGGCGAAGCCGTAGGCGCCGTCGCTGATCGGGAAGAGGTCGTAGAAGTCGCCGCCGACCTCGTTGCCCTCGCCGGCCGCGCGGTAGATGACCTCGACCTCGACGCCGTCGATCTCCGGCAGCTCCGGAGGGAGCAGGCTGCGCTGGAGGGACTGGCTGATCGCGGTGCGCTCCGAGTAGAGGCGGGCGTTGTCCAGGGCGAGGGCCGCCCGGCGGGAGAGGTCCTCGGCCAGTTCCAGGATCTCCTGGCGGAAGTGTTCGTCGGTGGGCTTGCCGAGCGTCAGCATGCCGATGACGCGGTTGCGGGCGACCAGTGGCAGGACGACGGTCTCGCCGCCGACCGCGGAGGCGGTGGCGAGGGTCGGCCCGATGCCCGAGGTGATCCGGTGGCTCGGGCCGCCGTTCAGTCCGAGGCTGCGCATCGAGCTGCGCAGGGCGGCGTCGTGCGCGGCCTCGCCGGGGGCCGGCCAGACCCGGGCGCCGGGGGTGGGGACCGGGTCGGGCGGGGGGATCTTCGAGAGCAACGACTTGATGCCGTCGATGAGTTCCTCGTCCTCGTGCAGGACGTACGACAGGTAGGGCTCGGACGCCTGGTCGGCGATCGTGTAGACGGCGCACCAGGTGGCCAGGGTGGGGACGGTCATCTGGGCCATCAGGGCCAGGGTCTGGTCGCGGTCGAGGGTGCCGGCGAGGAGGTCGGACGCCTCGACCAGGAAGCTGAGCGAGCCGCGGCGCAGGCGCTCCAGTTCGCCGAGGCGGGCCGACTCCACCGCCAGGGCGATGCGGTCGGCCGCGAACTGCAGGCGCAGCGCCTCCTCGTTGGAGTAGCGGCCGGGGGACTCGGCCGCCACGCCGAGGGAACCGGTGAGGCGGCCCTCCACCTTGAGCGGGACGGTGACGACCGAGCGCATGCCCGTGCCGTTGAGGAGGGGTACGGCGCCGGGTACGGCGAGCAGGTCCTCGTGGACGGCGGGCATGCGAGCAGAGCCGTAGCGGCCGGGGCCCGCTTCGACGGGCACGCGCGCGAAGCGCTGCCGGGCGGAGGGCAGGCCGGTGGAGGCGCGGACCTCCAACTCCGTTTCGTCGTCGGTCGCGAGGAGTAGGAAGGCGGAGTCGGCGTCGAGCATGTCGCGGGCGCGTTCGACCGTGCGCTGGAGGAGGCCGTCGAGGTCGTCCGGGGCGGGGGAGCCGATGAAGACCTCGAAGGGGTCGGTGCTCTGGCCGTCGGACGCGGGCGCCGGGTCGGAGGACGGGATGCGGGACGGGGTCTGCAGGACGGCCCGTTCGTGGTCGCGGACCAGGAGGCAGACCGTGGAGGGTTCGCCTCCGGTGTCGCGGACGCGGAGGTGGGAGGCGTACACGGGAATGACGCGGCCGTTGGAGCCTCTGATGCCGTAGCTGCCCTCCCAGCGGGAGAGCCCGAGGGCCTCGGCGATGCCGGTGCTGGTTCCCGGGGTGTGCGGCCAGGCCGCGAGGTCGGTCAGGGGTTTGCCGGTGACCTGGTCGGCCGGGTAGCCGAAGAGCTCCTCGGCGTCCTCGTTCCACGCCGAGATGGCGCCCGTGCGGTCGATCTGGACGACCGCGACGCGGACGCGGCCGTCGGCGAGCGGGAGGAGGTCGGACGGGAGGGAGGGGCCTGCCGCGCGGGTGCCGACCGGGCGCTCGGGGAGGGCGAGCTGGAACCAGACGTTCTTGTGGGTGGGCGTGTACTCCACGCCCCAGCGGCCGGCGATCGCCGCGCACAGCTGGAGTCCGCGGCCGCCCTCGCGGTCGGGGCTGCCCATGTCCGAGGGGGAGCCCTGGAGGGGGATCTCGCGCTCGGGGTAGCGGTCGGAGACCTCGATACGGACGCCGTCCTCGCTGCGCAGGCACAGGACGTCCGCGTGGGTGCCGGCGTGCACGACCGCGTTCGTCACCAGTTCGCTCGTGAGGACGACGGCGTCGTCGACGATATCGGCGAAACCCCAGCCCTGGAGGGTGTCGCGGACGAAGGAGCGGGCGGTCGCGACCGATCGCCCTACGGGCTCGAAACTGGCAGCCGCGCGCGCGGTGATCACAGAACTCCTCGGCCGGTCGTCGACGTGCTGGACTCCGTGGCTGTCCGGGGCGCGCCGCTGGTGGGGCGGGCGTGCTCCGGTCGGCCGGGGGTCCGGGGGCTGTCCCCCGGGGATCAGTCCGGTGGTCATGTCTGCGGCCGCCCCTCCGATGCCCGCTCGTGCTCGTGCCACCGCCCAGGCCGGTCGGACCGGCGCGGCTGGACAGCCGCATGCAAGGTTACTTACCTTCCCGGTCCGAGCGGATGCCGGTCAGCAGTGTTTCCGCCCGGTGGTGTGCGGACGATGTGCGAAGCTGCCGAACTGTTATGGCCTGGTTCGGTGAGGGTGAAACACTGGGCAAGCTTCTTGTGAAGGTCCGGGCGGACCGGATGTCGTCCGGGTGCGGGGGGCAGCAGCCTTCGCACGGGGCTGCTTACATCGGGCAGGAATACGCAGCAGTAACAGCAGTAACTGGAACGGCGAGCAGTAGCACCGGGCACAGCAGTAACGGTCGACCCCTGCGGGAGGGACACAGTGGAGTCTGGCGCAGCGACGCGGAGCACTAAGGCGCGCGCGAAAGGCGGACAGTCCCTGGGCAAGCAGCGAGCACCACGAGGCGGGACCACAACGGTGGACACGGCGGCCCTGAACCGTCTGCTGGCCGCCCTGCTGGCGATGCGGGACGGGAACTTCCGCAAGCGGCTCACGGTGTCCGGCGACGGCGTGATGTCCGAGATCGCGGCGGTCTTCAACGAGGTCGCCGACCGCAATCTGCATCTGACGGGCGAGCTGTCGCGGGTGCGGCGGGTCGTGGGTCGTGAGGGAAAGCTCACGGAACGGCTGGAGACGGGTGCCTGTGAGGGTTCCTGGGCGGCCGCCATCGACCACTCCAACGCGCTGGTCGACGATCTCGTACGGCCCGTCTCCGAGGTCGGCCGGGTGCTGTCGGCGGTGGCCGACGGTGATCTGTCGCCGCGAATGGAACTGCGGGCGCACACGCCGGAAGGGGCCGGGCATCCGCTGCGCGGGGAGTTCCTGAAGGTCGGGCGGACGGTGAACAACCTTGTCGATCAGCTGTCGACGTTCACCGACGAGGTCACGCGCGTGGCCGTCGAGGTCGGCACCGAGGGCAAGCTGGGCGGGCAGGCCCAGGTGCGCGGTATGTCGGGTTCGTGGAAGGACCTCACGGAGTCCGTCAACACCATGGCGTACCGGTTGACCGCCCAGGTGCGGGACATCGCGCTGGTGACGACGGCGGTCGCCAAGGGTGATCTGTCACGGAAGGTGACGGTTCATGTCGCCGGCGAGATGCTGGAGCTGAAGAACACCGTCAACACGATGGTCGACCAGCTCTCCGCCTTCTCGTCGGAGGTGACGCGGGTCGCCCGTGAGGTGGGCACCGAGGGCATCCTGGGCGGTCAGGCGCAGGTGCCGGGCGTCGACGGGGTGTGGAAGGAACTCACCGACTCGGTGAACACCATGGCCGGGAATCTGACGGCCCAGGTGCGCGGGATCGCCGAGGTGACCACCGCGGTGGCCAACGGCGATCTGTCGCGGAAGGTGACCGTGCAGGCGCGCGGCGAGGTCGCGCAGCTCGCCGAGACGATCAACCAAATGACCGAGACGCTGCGGATCTTCGCCGACGAGGTCACGCGCGTGGCCAACGAGGTGGGCGCGGAGGGGCGGCTCGGCGGGCAGGCCAATGTGCCGGGCGCCGCGGGGACGTGGAAGGACCTGACGGACTCCGTCAACACCGTGTTCCGTAATCTCACCACCCAGGTGAGGGACATCGCCGCGGTGACGACGGCGGTGGCCAACGGTGATCTGTCGCAGAAGGTCACGGTGGATGTGGCCGGCGAGATGCTGGAACTGAAGAACACCGTCAACGGGATGGTGGACCAGCTGTCGGCCTTCGGTGCCGAGGTCACGCGCGTGGCGCGGGAGGTCGGTGTCGAGGGCGAGCTGGGCGGTCAGGCGCAGGTGCCGGGCGCGGCCGGTACTTGGAAGGATCTGACCGACTCCGTCAATACGGCGTTCCGCAACCTCACCGGACAGGTGAGGAACATCGCCCAGGTGACGACGGCAGTGGCCAACGGCGATCTGTCGCAGAAGGTCACCGTCGATGTGTCCGGCGAGATGCTCCAGCTGAAGAACACCGTGAACAGGATGGTGGACCAGCTGTCGAGCTTCGCCGACCAGGTGACCCGGATGGCCAGGGACGTGGGCACGGAGGGCCGGCTGGGCGGTCAGGCGCGCGTGGACGGAGTGTCGGGCACCTGGAAGGAGCTCACCGATTCCGTCAACTCGATGGCCGGGAACCTCACCTCGCAGGTGAGGAACATCGCCCAGGTGACGACGGCCGTGGCCCGTGGTGATCTGTCGCAGAAGATCGACGTCGACGCGCGCGGGGAGATCCTGGAGCTGAAGAACACCATCAACACGATGGTCGACCAGCTCTCCGCCTTCGCCGACCAGGTGACCCGGGTCGCGCGTGAGGTGGGCACCGACGGGCGCCTCGGCGGTCAGGCGCAGGTGCCCGGCGTCGCCGGTGTCTGGCGGGACCTGACCGACTCCGTGAACGGCATGGCAGGAAACCTCACTGCCCAGGTGCGCAACATCGCGCAGGTCGCCACGGCCGTGGCTCGCGGTGACCTGTCGCAGAAGATCACCGTGGACGCGCGCGGGGAGATCCTGGAGCTGAAGAACACCCTGAACACGATGGTCGACCAGCTGTCGTCGTTCGCGGAGCAGGTGACCCGGGTGGCCCGTGAGGTGGGCACCGAGGGCATCCTGGGCGGTCAGGCCGAGGTGCAGGGGGTCTCCGGCACCTGGAAGGACCTCACGCAGTCCGTGAACTTCATGGCGAACAACCTGACCATCCAGGTGCGCAACATCGCCGAGGTCACGACCGCGGTCGCGAAGGGCGACCTGTCGAAGAAGATCACCGTCGACGCCAAGGGCGAGATCCTGGAGCTCGTCACCACCGTCAACACGATGGTCGACCAGCTGTCGTCGTTCGCCGAGCAGGTGACGCGGGTCGCGCGTGAGGTGGGTACCGAGGGCATCCTGGGCGGTCAGGCGCATGTGCCCGGAGTGGTGGGCATCTGGAAGGACCTCAGCGACAACGTCAACCTGATGGCCAAGAACCTGACCATGCAGGTGCGCAACATCTCGCAGGTCGCGGCGGCCGTCGCCAACGGCGATCTGACACGGCAGGTGACGATCGAGGCGCGCGGTGAGGTCGCGCAGCTCGCCGACACCTTCAACACCATGGTCAAGACGCTGAGTTCGTTCGCCGAGCAGGTCACCAAGGTGGCCCGTGAGGTGGGCACGGACGGCATCCTGGGCGGTCAGGCGCATGTGCCGGGTGTGGCAGGCACCTGGAAGGACCTCACCGAGTCGGTGAACCAGATGGCGTCCAACCTGACCGGTCAGGTGCGCAACATCGCCATGGTGACCACCGCCATCGCCAAGGGCGACCTGACGAAGAAGATCGACATCGACGCCCGTGGCGAGATCCTCGAGCTGAAGACGACGATCAACACGATGGTCGACCAGCTGTCGTCCTTCGCGGAGGAGGTCACCCGGGTCGCCCGCGAGGTGGGCACCGAAGGCCAGCTGGGCGGTCAGGCACGCGTGCGTGACGTCGACGGGACCTGGCGCGACCTGACCGAGTCCGTGAACGAAATGGCGGGAAACCTCACCCGGCAGGTGCGCGCCATCGCGCGCGTGGCGACCGCGGTGACCCGTGGCGACCTCAACCTGAAGATCGACGTCGACGCCTCCGGCGAGATCCAGGAACTGCAGGACTACATCAACAAGATGATCGCCAACCTGCGCGACACCACGATCGCCAACAATGAGCAGGACTGGCTGAAGGGCAACCTCGCGCGCGTGTCGGCGCTGATGCAGGGCCGGCGCGACCTGGTGGACGTGGCCTCGCTGATCATGAGTGAGCTGCCGCCCCTGGTGGCCGCGCAGCACGGCGCGTTCTTCCTCGCGATGCCGTCGGCCGACGAGGAGGGCGAGCAGTACGAGCTGCGGATGCTGGGCTCGTACGGCTACTCGTCGGGCTCCATGCCGACATCCTTCCGGCCGGGTGAGGCGCTGGTCGGGACGGCCGCGCAGGAGAAGCGCACGATCCTCGTGGCCGACGCGCCGACCGGTTATCTGAAGATCTCCTCCGGGCTCGGGGAGGCCCCGCCCGCGCAGGTGATCGTCCTTCCGGTGCTGTTCGAGGGCAAGGTGCTCGGTGTGATCGAGCTGGCGTCCTTCACGCCGTTCACGCAGATCCACAAGGACTTCCTCAACCAGATCGCCGAGATGATCGCGACCAGCGTCAACACCATCTCCGTCAACACCAAGACGGAGCAACTGCTGAAGCAGTCGCAGGAGCTGACCGAGCAGCTGCGGGAGCGGTCGGCCGAGTTGGAGCAGCGGCAGAAGGCGCTGCAGGCGTCCAACGCCGAGCTGGAGGAGAAGGCCGAGCTGCTGGCCCGGCAGAACCGCGACATCGAGGTGAAGAACACCGAGATCGAGGAGGCGCGGCAGGTCCTGGAGGAGCGTGCCGAGCAACTGGCCGTGTCGATGCGCTACAAGAGCGAGTTCCTCGCCAACATGTCGCACGAGCTGCGCACGCCGCTCAACTCGCTGCTGATCCTGGCCAAGCTGCTCGCCGACAACGCCGAGGGCAATCTGTCGCCGAAGCAGGTCGAGTTCGCCGAGACCATCCACGGTGCCGGCTCCGACCTGCTCCAGCTGATCAACGACATTCTGGACCTGTCGAAGGTCGAGGCGGGCAAGATGGACGTCTCCCCGACGCGTATCGCGCTCGTCCAGCTCGTCGACTACGTCGAGGCCACGTTCCGGCCGCTGACCGCGGAGAAGGGCCTGGACCTGTCCGTACGGGTCTCGCCGGAGCTGCCCGCCACCCTGCACACCGACGAGCAGCGGCTGCTGCAGGTGCTGCGCAACCTGCTGTCCAACGCGGTGAAGTTCACCGACTCCGGGTCGGTGGAGCTGGTCATCCGGCCGGCCGGCGCGGATGTGCCGCAGTCGATCCGGGAGCAGTTGCTGGAGGCCGGTTCGCTGAGCGATCCGGACGCGCAGATGATCGCGTTCTCGGTGACCGACACCGGGATCGGGATCGCGGCGAGCAAGATGCGGGTGATCTTCGAGGCGTTCAAGCAGGCGGATGGCACGACCAGCCGCAAGTACGGCGGTACGGGCCTCGGGCTGTCCATCTCGCGGGAGATCGCACAGCTGCTCGGCGGCGAGATCCACGCGCAGAGCGAGCCCGGCCGTGGCTCCACCTTCACGCTGTATCTGCCGCTGCACCCGAGCGAGCTGCCGCCGCAGGGCTACCAGCAGAACCTGCCCGCCCTGGAGGCCGGCGACCTGCTGGCGTCGGAGAACGGGGCCGGCGGCGGTCCGGTGGAGCTGGCCGGTGCGCAGATCGAGACGCCGGCCGAGGTGAAGTCGTACCAGGAGACGCAGAACGGTGCGGCCGCCCTCTTCCGGCGGCGGCGCCGTTCCGCGGCCGGGTCCGAGCAGCGGGAGCAGTGGGGGGCCGCCGAGCAGGACAGCGTGTCGCACGCGCGCGTGGGCATTCGCTTCAGCGGCGAGAAGGTCCTCATCGTCGACGACGACATCCGCAACGTGTTCGCGCTGACGAGCGTCCTGGAGCAGCACGGGCTGTCCGTGCTGTACGCGGAGAACGGTCGTGAGGGCATCGAGGTCCTGGAGCAGCACGACGACGTTGCGGTCGTCCTGATGGACATCATGATGCCGGAGATGGACGGGTACGCGACGACCACGGCGATCCGCAGGATGCCGCAGTTCTCGGGGCTGCCGATCGTCGCGCTGACGGCCAAGGCGATGAAGGGCGACCGGGAGAAGGCGATCGAGTCGGGTGCCTCCGACTACGTGACGAAGCCGGTCGACCCCGATCACCTGCTGTCGGTGATGCGGCAGTGGATGCGGGAGCGCTGACGGGCGTGTTCCTGGGGCGGCCGGAGGGGCGCGAACCTCCGGCGCCCACCAGGAGGCCCTGACCGACCGCGGCCGACGCCGTGTAGAGGCGCGGGATTCGGGGAACCTTCTGGTCTCCCACCGCGTTCCTGCTATGTGCACAGTGACATCGCGGTGACAGGGTGTGGCGGCGGTCGGGGTGCGGCTACCATGACCGGCACAAGGAAGGGCGGCGCAAAGGAGTCGTCCCCAGGGGCGGCGCCCGGTGCACTGCCGGGGCGAGGAGGGCGGGCCATGGTACAGAAGGCCAAGATCCTCCTGGTCGATGACCGGCCGGAGAATCTGCTGGCGCTGGAGGCGATCCTCTCGGCGCTCGATCAGACGCTGGTGCGGGCATCGTCCGGGGAAGAGGCGCTCAAAGCACTGCTGACGGACGATTTCGCGGTCATCCTGCTGGACGTCCAGATGCCGGGAATGGACGGTTTCGAGACGGCTGCACACATCAAACGGCGGGAGCGCACCAGGGACATCCCGATCATCTTCCTCACGGCGATCAACCACGGCCCGCATCACACCTTCCGGGGATACGCGGCGGGAGCGGTCGACTACATCTCCAAGCCGTTCGACCCGTGGGTGCTGCGCGCCAAGGTCTCGGTTTTCGTCGAGCTGTACATGAAGAACTGCCAGCTGCGTGAGCAGGCGGCGCTGCTGCGGCTCCAGTTGGAGGGCGGTGGCGGCAAGTCCGCGGCCGGCGGCGCCAAGGAGCCGGCCGGGCTGCTCGCGGAGCTGTCCGCGCGGCTCGCCGCGGTCGAGGAGCAGGCCGAGGCGCTGTCCAAGCAACTGGACGACGAGTCGGCGGACGCGGCGGCGGTGGCCACGGCCGCCCATCTGGAGCGCAAGCTCACCGGCCTGCGACGGGCGCTGGACGCCCTGGAGCCGGGCACGGGCAGCGGGGCGCCCTCGGTACCGTCGCAGAACTGACGTGTGCGGCGGACCTGTTGGGGCCGAGCGCGGACGTCGTGGCGTATGAGCGTGCGTCAGTCGGGCGCCCCGGCAAGGGCGACACGAACGGGTGAAGCAGTGGGCACACGTGTCCGCTGTCGTCTCCACCGGTAACCTCACACCTATGGCCTCACGTCCCTCCGCAGCCAAGAAGCCCGCGAAGAAGGCGGCCGCTCCGGCGAAGGCTCCGAAGGCTCCGGGGAAGAAGGCCGCTGCGAAAAAGGCCCCGGCGAAGAAGGCGCCCGCCAAGAAAGCCGCGGCCAAGAAGCCCGCGCCCAAACCGGCACCGAACCCCACCGGGGGCGTCTACCGGCTGGTGCGCGCTCTCTGGCTGGGCCTGGCGCACGCCGTGGGCGCGGTGTTCCGCGGCATAGGAAACGGCGCCAAGAACCTCGACCCGGCCCACCGCAAGGACGGCGTCGCGCTGCTGCTGTTCGGTGTCGCGCTGATCGTCGCCGCCGGCACCTGGGCCGATCTGAAGGGCCCGGTCGGCGATCTCGTCGAGATCCTGGTGACCGGCTCCTTCGGCCGTCTCGACCTGCTGGTGCCGATCCTGTTCGCGGCGATCGCCGTGCGGTTGATCCGGCACCCGGAGAAGCCCGAGGCCAACGGCCGGATCGTGATCGGTCTGTCGGCACTGGTCATCGGGGTGCTCGGCCAGATCCACCTCGCCTGCGGCTCGCCGGCCCGCAGCGCCGGGATGCAGGCCATAAGGGACGCGGGCGGGCTCATCGGCTGGGCCGCGGCGACCCCGCTGACGTTCGCCATGACGGCGGTGCTCGCCGTACCGCTGCTGGTGCTGCTGACGATCTTCGGGCTGCTGGTCGTCACCGCCACCCCGGTGAACGCGATCCCCGAGCGGCTGCGGCAGCTCGGGGTGCGGTTGGGTGTCGTACACGATCCCGAGGCGGACACCTACGACGAGTACTCCGACGACGACGCGCGCTACGAGGAGCAGTGGCGCGAGGCGCTGCCCGCGCGCTCCCGCAGGCGCTCGGGCGCCCCGCAGGAGTTCGACCCCGAAAGCGCCGAGGAGGAGGCGCTCTCGCGGCGCCGCGGCCGTCCGAGGCGTTCCGCGGTGCCGCAGCCCGCGATGGACCGCCGGATGGACGCCGTGGACATCGCCGCGGCCGCCGCCGCGGACCTCGACGGCGCCGTCCTGCACGGCATGCCGCCCTCGCCGATCGTCGCCGACCTCACCCAGGGCGTGAGTGTGGGCGACCGTGAGCCGACCACGCCGACGCCCGTGCCGAGCCCGGCCGCGCGGCCCAGGCAGGCCAAGCCCAGGGCCGGAGCGGTCCCCGACCTGACCAAGGCCCCGCCGGAGGCCCCCCGCGATCTGCCGCCGCGTGCCGAGCAGTTGCAGCTGTCCGGTGACATCACGTACGCGCTGCCCTCGCTCGACCTGCTCACGCGCGGGGGCCCCGGCAAGGCGCGCAGCGCGGCCAACGACGCCGTGGTCGCCTCGCTGACGAACGTCTTCACCGAGTTCAAGGTCGACGCCGCCGTCACCGGCTTCACCCGCGGGCCGACGGTCACGCGCTACGAGGTGGAGCTCGGCCCCGCCGTGAAGGTCGAGCGGATCACCGCGCTGACGAAGAACATCGCCTACGCAGTCGCCAGCCCGGACGTACGGATCATCAGCCCGATCCCCGGCAAGTCGGCGGTCGGTATCGAGATCCCGAACACCGACCGGGAGATGGTCAACCTCGGTGACGTGCTGCGCCTCGCGGAGTCCGCGGAGGACGACGACCCGATGCTGGTCGCCTTCGGCAAGGACGTCGAGGGCGGCTATGTCATGCACTCGCTGGCGAAGATGCCGCACATGCTGGTCGCCGGCGCCACCGGCTCCGGCAAGTCGTCCTGCATCAACTGTCTGATCACCTCGATCATGATGCGGGCGACCCCGGAGGACGTCCGGATGATCCTGGTCGACCCCAAGCGCGTCGAGCTGACCGCCTACGAGGGCGTCCCGCACCTGATCACGCCGATCATCACCAACCCGAAGCGGGCCGCCGAGGCGCTCCAGTGGGTCGTACGCGAGATGGACCTCAGGTATGACGACCTGGCCGCCTATGGGTACCGGCACATCGACGACTTCAACCGCGCGGTGCGTGAGGGGACCGTCAAGCCGCCCGAGGGCAGTGAGCGGGAGCTGCAGCCGTACCCGTATCTGCTGGTGATCGTCGATGAGCTGGCCGACCTGATGATGGTCGCGCCCAGGGACGTCGAGGACGCCATCGTGCGCATCACGCAGCTCGCGCGCGCGGCCGGCATCCATCTGGTGCTCGCCACGCAGCGGCCGTCGGTCGACGTCGTCACCGGCCTGATCAAGGCGAACGTGCCCTCGCGGCTCGCCTTCGCCACCTCCTCACTGGCGGACTCCCGGGTCATCCTCGACCAGCCCGGCGCCGAGAAGCTCATCGGCAAGGGCGACGGGCTGTTCCTGCCGATGGGCGCCAACAAGCCGACCCGTATGCAGGGCGCGTTCGTCACCGAGGCCGAGGTCGCGGCGGTCGTCCAGCACTGCAAGGACCAGATGGCGCCGGTCTTCCGGGACGACGTCACCGTAGGGACCAAGCAGAAGAAGGAGATCGACGAGGACATCGGGGACGACCTCGACCTGCTGTGCCAGGCGGCCGAGCTGGTGGTCTCCACGCAGTTCGGGTCGACGTCCATGCTGCAGCGCAAGCTGCGGGTGGGCTTCGCCAAGGCGGGGCGGCTGATGGACCTGATGGAGTCGCGGAACATCGTCGGACCGAGCGAGGGTTCGAAGGCGCGTGATGTTCTGGTGAAACCGGACGAGTTGGACGGTGTGCTGGCCGTGATCCGTGGGGAGTCGGAAGGGTAGAGGCGTCACCGCGGCAGACGGGCGTTCGTGACTCACCCGTTAGAGAACACAGGGCAACCGTTTCCCTTTGACGCACGTCAAGTTGAGCGAGAGGTCAGGTTCGGGTCTCATTCTGGGGTCCATACCTGGCCAGCCGTCGGCGTGACCGGCCATTCCGATGGCGTACAAAGTCCTACCGCCCGGTTGCCCCACCCTTTCGTACCCCCCCTAGACTGAACCTCCAGCACAGGTGGCTACACGCTCGAAAGGCGCCCCCGTGTCCATCGGCAACTCCCCTGAAGACGAGCGTCCGTTCGAAGACGCGTCCGAGGAAGCCCGCCCCTCCATCGGCCGTGCGCTGCGCCAGGCGCGCATCGCGGCCGGGCTGACCGTCGACGACGTCAGTACTGCCACCCGTGTCCGCATCGCCATCATCCGCGCGATCGAGGCGGACGACTTCGCGCCCTGCGGGGGCGACGTCTACGCGCGCGGGCACATCCGGACCCTGGCCAGGGCCGTCCGCATCGACCCCGCGCCGCTGATCGAGCAGTTCGACGCCACCCACGGCGGCCGTCCCGCGCCCACCCCGGCCGCACCCCTGTTCGAGGCGGAGCGCATCCGGCCCGAGCGGCGCGGGCCGAACTGGACGGCGGCCATGGTCGCCGCGATCGTCGCGGTGATCGGCTTCGTCGCCTTCACCGCCTTCAAGGGCGGCGACGACGGCACGAAGGACCCGGTAGCCGGGGGCGGCACCACGCCCGAGGCGAGCGCCTCCGCCTCGCCCACGCCGAAGACCGAGAAGCCCGCCGAACAGAAGCCCGAGCCCTCCGACAGCGCCATCGCCGCCGCGCCCCAGGACAAGGTGACCGTCCAGGTCAGCGCCACCGACGGGCGCAGCTGGATCTCCGCCAAGGACCACAACGGCCGGCTGCTGTTCGACGGACTGCTCAAGAAGGGCGAGTCCAAGACCTTCCAGGACAGCCAGAAGATCAATCTCGTGCTCGGCGACGCCGGCATGATCGACCTCTATGTCAACGGCAAGAAGATCGAGGAGGACTGGCAGCCGCGCACGGTGGAGCGCCTGACGTACACGAAGGGCGACCCGCAGGTCGGCTGACGCATACGGACGTTCGTGCGGGGTTGGCCAAGATCGCCAACCCCGTCGACGTTCGGTGTCGGTGGGACAAAGTACTCTTGAGCCCATGCCTGAACGCCGTACCGTCGCACTCGTCACCCTTGGCTGCGCCCGTAACGAGGTGGACTCGGAGGAGCTCGCAGGCCGTTTGGAGGCGGACGGCTGGCAGCTCGTGGAGAACGCCGAGGACGCCGACGTCGCCGTCGTGAACACCTGTGGCTTCGTCGAGGCCGCCAAGAAGGACTCCGTCGACGCCCTCCTGGAGGCCAACGACCTCAAGGACCACGGCAGAACCCAGGCCGTCGTGGCGGTCGGCTGCATGGCCGAGCGGTACGGCAAGGAGCTCGCGGAGGCCCTCCCCGAGGCCGACGGCGTGCTCGGGTTCGACGACTACGCCGACATCTCCGACCGGCTCCAGACCATCCTGAGCGGCGGCATCCACGCCTCGCACACCCCGCGTGACCGGCGCAAGCTGCTGCCGATCAGCCCGGCCGAGCGGCAGTCGGCGAGCGAGGTGGCCCTTCCGGGCCACGGCGCACCGACCGACCTCCCGGAGGGCCTGGCCCCGCAGTCCGGCCCCCGTGCGCCCCTGCGCCGCCGGCTGGGCGGCGCCCCGGTCGCCTCCGTCAAGCTGGCCTCCGGCTGCGACCGGCGCTGCTCCTTCTGCGCCATCCCGTCCTTCCGGGGCTCTTTCATCTCTCGCCGCCCGAGCGACGTGCTCAACGAGACGCGCTGGCTGGCCGAGCAGGGCGTCAAGGAGATCATGCTGGTCTCCGAGAACAACACCTCCTACGGCAAGGACCTCGGCGACATCCGCCTGCTGGAGTCCCTGCTGCCCGAGCTGGCCGAGGTCGACGGCCTCGAGCGCGTGCGGGTCAGCTATCTGCAGCCGGCCGAAATGCGACCCGGCCTGATCGACGTGCTCACCTCCACCCCGAAGGTCGCGCCCTACTTCGACCTCTCCTTCCAGCACTCCGCGCCGGGTGTGCTGCGCGCGATGCGCCGCTTCGGCGACACCGACCGCTTCCTCGAACTGCTCGACACCGTTCGGAGCAAGGCACCCGAGGCGGGTGTGCGCTCCAACTTCATCGTCGGCTTCCCCGGCGAGTCCGAGGCCGACCTGGCCGAGCTGGAGCGGTTCCTCAACCACGCGCGGCTGGATGCCATCGGCGTCTTCGGCTACTCCGACGAGGAGGGCACCGAGGCGGCGACCTACGACAACAAGCTGGACGAGGACGTCGTCGCCGAGCGCCTCGCGCACATCTCGCGGCTGGCCGAGGAACTGGTCTCGCAGCGCGCCGAGGAGCGCCTCGGGGAGACCGTGCACGTGCTGGTGGAGTCGGTCGACGACGAGGACGGTGTGTACGGCCGGGGTGCGCACCAGGCGCCGGAGACGGACGGCCAAGTGCTCCTCACGAGCGGCGAGGGGCTGAGCGTCGGCCGTATGGTCGAGGCGAAGGTGGTCGGCACGGAGGGTGTCGACCTGGTGGCCGAGCCCCTGCCGGGCTCGGGCGGGTCCGGTCAGGAGGCGGGCAGATGACGGGTGTACCGGCATCGGCCGCGGGCGGCTCCTCGCACGCCCGTCAGTCGTCGCCCCCCGCCGGTGACGGCCAGGACGGTGCCACCCGGTCGGCCCGGGGCGGAAAGCTGGCGGCCGCCGCCGTCAACCAGGCCAGTGTCTGGAACATCGCCAATCTGCTGACCATGCTGCGGCTGCTCCTGGTGCCCGCCTTCGTCGCGCTGATGCTGGCCGAGGGCGGATACGACCCGGCGTGGCGCGCGTTCGCCTGGGCGGCCTTCGCCATCGCGATGATCACCGACCTGTTCGACGGGCATCTGGCGCGGACGTACAACCTGGTCACTGACTTCGGGAAGATCGCCGACCCCATCGCTGACAAGGCGATCATGGGCGCGGCGCTGATCTGTCTCTCCGCGCTCGGCGATCTGCCCTGGTGGGTGACGATCGTGATCCTCGGCCGGGAACTCGGAGTGACGCTCCTGCGTTTCTGGGTCATCCGGTACGGAGTGATCCCGGCGAGCCGGGGCGGCAAGCTCAAGACGCTCACCCAGGGTGTGGCCGTGGGGATGTACATCCTGGCGCTGACGGGGTGGCTGGCGACTCTGAGGTTCTGGGTGATGGGTGCGGCGGTCGTCCTGACGGTGGTGAGCGGCCTCGACTATGTGAGACAGGCCATTGTGCTGCGCAGGCGTGGAATCACCGAGGGCAAGGCAGTGGTGGAGGAGACGGAAGCGTGAGTTCCATGGCCGCCGACGTGGTGAGACTACTCACGGTCAGGGGCGAGAGCCTCGCTGTGGCCGAGTCCCTGACCGGTGGCCTGGTGGCGGCGGAGATCACCTCGGTGCCGGGGGCGTCCAAGGCGTTCCGGGGGTCGGTGACCGCCTATGCCACCGAGCTGAAGCACGCGGTGCTCGGCGTCGACGCCGAGCTGCTGGCCGCGCGTGGTGCGGTGGATCCGCAGGTCGCGGCCCAGATGGCGGCCGGGGCGCGCAAGGCGCTGGGTGCGGACTGGGGGATCGCGACGACCGGGGTGGCCGGCCCCGAGCCGCAGGACGGTCAGCCCGTCGGGACGGTTTTCGTGGCCGTGGACGGGCCGTTCGGCCCTGGCTCCGGTTCCGCCCCTGGCGGAAAAGTGGAGGCCCTGCGGTTGAACGGCGACCGCGCGGAAATCCGTAGAGAGAGTGTACGGAGCGTACTCGCCCTGCTCCTGAGGGAGCTTGCGGGCGAACTCACCGGGAATGAGCGGGCACAGGATACGGAACAGAACGGGGGGTTTTGATGTTTGCAGCCCTGAGTGAACACGACATCGCTCCCCGCACGGCCGCGGCGCGAGGCGGTACGGTGGGGCGAGAAGGATGCGGCTACGCGGTCCGAGGAGGGAGCCACCGATGATTCTGCTCCGTCGCCTGCTGGGTGACGTGCTGCGTCGGCAGCGCCAGCGCCAGGGCCGTACTCTGCGCGAAGTCTCCTCGTCCGCCCGAGTCTCGCTCGGCTATCTCTCCGAGGTGGAGCGGGGGCAGAAGGAGGCTTCCTCCGAGCTGCTCTCCGCCATCTGCGACGCGCTGGACGTACGGATGTCCGAGCTCATGCGGGAAGTGAGCGACGAGCTCGCCCTCGCGGAGCTGGCTCAGTCTGCAGCGGCCACCCCCAGCGAACCTGTGCCCACGTCGGTGCGTCCGATGCTGGGTTCCGTGTCGGTGACCGGCGTGCCACCGGAACGGGTGACCATCAAGGCGCCCAGCGAAGCGGTGGACGTGGTCGCCGCGTGAGCGTCTGAACCGACGCCGACAGGTGTGAGGCCCCGGCCGGGGCTGCTCCGGGTCTGACCCCGGGGGAGTCCGGTCGGGGCCTTCTTGCGTCCCTGAGTGGGTGTTCTCCTGTGCGTTTGCCGGTCTGTGGTGGGGCGGTCATCGTGGAGGGGCTGGCCAGTAGGAGGGAACGGTGACCGGGTGGGTCGGATAGCGCGGCGGGGGGTGACCGTGGGGCTCGGGGTCATGTGGTGGTGGGCCGTGGTGCGGCTCGCTGTGGCGCCCGGGGCCGGAGCGCTGGAGGGGGCGGTCGCGGCCGGGGGATGGGGACTGAGCCTGCTGCCGGTGCACTGCGTGCCGAAGGGGCGCGCCGTCGGGGCGCTCGCGGCGGGGCGGTGGCGGGTGGCCTGGGGCGGGGGGAGCGAGGGATCTACCAGGGCATCGCGACGCCGCCGTTCGGGCGGAGGATCTGACCTGTCGTGAACGCCGACGCGTCCGAGGCCAGGTGCAGGACGGCGTGGGCCACGTCCTGCGGGTCGCCGACCCGGCCGAGGGGGGAGCGGCGGGCCATGGAGGTCTCCGTGCGTGCCTGAGCCTCGGCATCATGGCGGTCGGTCATCGGGGTGCGGATCCAGCCCGGGGCGACGGCGTTGACGCGGATGCCGTGCGGGCCGGCCTCGGTCGCCAGGGTCTTCGTCAGCTGGACCACGGCCGCCTTGGCCGCCGAGTAGCAGAGCAGGCCGGGACCGCCCGTGTCGACGGCGCCGGACGCCATCGTGACGATGCTGCCGCGGGTGCCGTGCGCGATCATCAGGCGGGCCGCCTCCTGACACGCGTACAGCACGCCCTTGAAGTTGACGTCCAGCACCCGGTCCAGGTCCTCGTCCCGGGTCTCCAGGACGGGGCTGCGGTGCATGATCCCGGCGATCGCGGCCATCGCGTGGAGTTCGCCGCAGGACTCGACGGCCTGCCGCAGCCGGGCCCGGTCGGTGACGTCGATGACGTGGGTGCGGGCCGTGCCACCGTGCGCCTGGATCAGCTCCGCCGTCTCGCGCAGACCCCGCGCGTCATGGTCCGCGCCGTGCACGACGGCGCCCGCCTCGGCCAACAGTACGGCGCAGGCGCGGCCGATGCCGCCGGCGGCGCCGGTGACGAACACGGTGCGCCCGGTGAGGTCGTACGCCTTCAGGGCCATGGGTTCGACGGTACGAGGAAATCTGACGGGTCGTCAATTAGTGGTACGGGGGCGGCCGCGCGGTGCCTGCCAGGCGGGGGCCGGGCCGGTCTGGCAGGTCGGGCACCAGTACGTCGGACGGGCGCGGGAGCCGTCGCCCTGGTCGGCGGCGCGGATCGGGGTGCCGCAGCGCAGGCAGGGGCGGGGCGCGCGGCCGTAGACGAAGAGGTCCTGGCCGCGGCGGCCCGTGGTGCTGCGGACCGGGCGGTCGCGGTTGGACTCCAGCAGCCGTTGGGCGAGCGCGGGCAGCTTCGCGGCGCGGTCGGCGGGGAGTGTGCCGATGGGCAGCCAGGGGGTGGCGCCGAGCAGGAAGCACAGTTCGCTCTTGTAGATGTTGCCGATGCCGGCGAGGTTGCGCTGGTCGAGGAGGGCCTCGCCGAGGGGGCGGGCGGGGTCGGCGAGCAGGTTCGTGAGGGCCCGCTGCGGGTCCCAGTCCGGCCCCAGCAGGTCGGGGCCGAGGTGGCCGACTGCCCGGTCCTCGTCGGCGGTGCGCAGGAGGTCGAGGACGGTGAGGCGGTAGCCGACAGCTGTGCGGTCGGCGGTGCCGAGGATC
Organism: Streptomyces sp. NPDC018693; assembly: GCF_044391385.1. Taxonomy (NCBI): domain Bacteria; kingdom Bacillati; phylum Actinomycetota; class Actinomycetes; order Kitasatosporales; family Streptomycetaceae; genus Streptomyces; species Streptomyces sp. NPDC018693. The sequence continues at coordinate 19,661 of NZ_JBIRZZ010000019.1, forward strand.
GCGCGGATCTGGTGCCCGGGGCCGCCGCTCCAGCGCTGGTCGTGCGTGTAGACCTGCCATGCGCCGTCCATCATCAGGTGCGAGTGGAGGGTGAGGCCGCCCTCGACGCGGGTGAGCAGATGCTTGCCGCGCGGGGTGACGTCCAGGATCCTGCGGCCGGCGAGGTCGACGGTGGCGTACTTGGGCACCCGCAGGTCGGCGCGGGTCAGCACCTTCCCCGCGAGGGCGGTGTCCAGCCGTCTCGCGGCCTGCCAGACCGTGTCACCTTCGGGCATGAGTCAAGGGTGGCACGCCTGGTGAGGGATGCCTTCCGGGGGTGTCCGGTCGGGTGGCCGTGGGCGTCGGGGATCGTCATGCGCGCAGTCTCAGGCCGCGTGGGGTCGCGATGAAGCCCGCTCCTTCCAGGAGAGCGCCGAGGGGGGAGGTCAGGGCCGAGGCGCCGTTGACGCGCTCCACCGTGACCGTGCCGAGGGAGCCTGCGCGGGCCGCGGCGGCGAGGGCCTCGGCCGCGGCGTGCAGACGCCGGTCGTCGGCGGGCGGGGTGTCGTCGCCCGGGTGGGCGGGCCAGGCCAGCAGCGTCTTGCCGCCCCGCTCCATGTACAGCGTCAGCTCGCCGTCGACGAGGACGACCAGGGAACCCGCCTTGCGGCCCGGCTTGTGCCCGGCGCCCGCCGGGGGCTCCGGCCAGGGGAGCGCGGAGCCGTACGCGTTCGCCGGATCGGCGGCGGCCAGGACGACACCTCGGGCAGGGGCGGCGGAGCCGTGACGACCACGGTGGGGGAAGGGCGTGGTGTACGGCGATGCAGGGCCGCCGCGCATGCCGCCGCGCGGGCCACCGCCGCCGGGAGCGGCGACGTCACGTATGCGGTCGCCCGGGATGGTGGGGAGGTCGGGGAAGCCGTCCAGAGTCTCGTACGGGGCGGGTGAGCCGAAGTCGGGCACACCGGTGTCCGGGGACGGGCCGAAGGCGCCGTCGGTGCCGTTGCCGTAGGGGGCGGGGTTGGGGCGGCTGTCGGTGTCGCTGCCGAAGTGGGCGGGGTCGGGGCGGCCGTCGCCCCGCTCACGGGCGTTGGCCACGGCGCGCAGGCGGTCCACCGCGCCGTCCATGGCGAACTGCGCGGCGCCGAGGCCCTCCACCACATAGCCGCGCCGGGCCTGGCCGCTCTCCTCGAAGACGGACAGCACGCGGTACGTCGCCGAGAAGCCGCCCTCGACGCCCTCGGCGGAGACCGCGCCCCGGGTCACCACGCCGTGCCGGTCGAGGAGCGCGCGGGCCAGGGCATGGGCGCGGACCGTGGGGTCGGGCTCCTGGGCCGGGAGCAGGGACCAGCGGCCGGCGACGGTCGGCGGGCCGGTCCGGGAGGCCGGGCGGGCGGCGGCCGTCAGCGAGCCGTAGCGGCCGCGCGGGACCGCCCGCTTGGCGCGGTGGGCCGTGGAACCCGCCGTACGGCCGGAGCCCAGCAGGGAGCGCATGGGGGCCAGCGTGTCGTTGGTGAGCCGGCCCGACCAGGCGAGGTCCCAGATCGCGTCGGCCAGCTGGGGGTCGGTGACCTCGGGGTGGGTGGTGGCGCGGACCTGGTCGGCGATCTGGCGGAAGAACAGGCCGTAGCCGCCGGAGAGGGCGTCCAGGAGGGACTGGTGGAGCGCGGTGAGCTCCAGGGGGTGGGGTGCGGGCAGGAGGAGGGGCGCCGCGTCCGCCAGGTACAGGGAGACCCAGCCGTCCTTGCCGGGCAGGGCGCCCGCTCCTGCCCACACGATCTCTCCGGCGGCGGTGAGCTCGTCGAGCATGGCCGGGGCGTAGTCCGTGACACGGGAGGGCAGGACCAGCTTCTCCAGGGCGGAGGCGGGCACGGATGCGCCCTGGAGCTGCTCGACGGCGCGGAGGAGTCCGTCGACGCCGCGCAGGGCGTGGCCCTTGCCGATGTGCTGCCACTGGGGGAGGAACTGGGCGAGGGCGGCCGGTGGGACCGGCTCCAGCTCGTGCCGCAGCGCGGCCAGGGAGCGGCGGCGCAGGCGGCGCAGGACGGCCGCGTCGCACCACTCCTGGCCGATGCCCGCCGGGTGGAACTCGCCCTGGACGATCCGGCCGCTCGCCGCGAGCCGCTGCAGGGCGCCCTCGGTGACCGCGACACCCAGACCGAAGCGGGCGGCGGCCGTGGCGGAGGTGAAGGGGCCGTGGGTGCGGGCGTAGCGGGCGAGGAGGTCACCGAGCGGGTCCTTCACCGGCTCGGTGAACGCCTCCGGGACGCCGACCGGCAGGGCGGTGCCCAGGGCGTCGCGCAGCCGGCCCGCGTCCTCGATCGCAGCCCAGTGGTCGGCCCCGGCGATCCGCACCCGGATGGCGCGGCGGGCGGCGGCCAGCTCCTGGGCCCAGTGCGCCTCGGCGCCGCGCTCGGCCAGCTCGGCGTCGGTGAGCGGGCCCAGGAGACGGAGGAGGTCGGCGACGCCTTCGGCGTCCTTGGCACGGCGGTCCTCGGTGCGCCACTGCAGCTCGCGCTCCAGCTCGGCCAGCACCTCCGCGTCCAGCAGCTCACGCAGCTCCGCCTGTCCGAGCAGCTCGGCCAGCAGCCTGGAGTCGAGGGAGAGCGCGGCGGCGCGGCGCTCGGCGAGCGGCGAGTCACCCTCGTACAGGAACTGGGCGACATAGCCGAAGAGCAGGGACCGGGCGAAGGGGGACGGCTCCGGGGTGGTCACCTCGACCAGGCGCACCTTGCGGGACTCCAGGTCGCCCATCAGCTCGACCAGGCCCGGGACGTCGAAGACGTCCTGAAGGCACTCGCGGACCGCTTCCAGGACGATCGGGAACGAGCCGAACTCGCTCGCGACCTCCAGGAGCTGGGCGGCACGCTGGCGCTGCTGCCACAGCGGGGTGCGCCTGCCGGGGTTGCGGCGCGGCAGCAGCAGCGCGCGGGCGGCGCACTCCCGGAACCGGGACGCGAACAGCGCCGAACCGCCGACCTGGTCGGTGACGACCTGGTCGACCTCGCCCTTGTCGAAGACGACGTCCGCGGCGCCGACCGGGGCCTGCTCCGCGTCGTATTCGGCACCGGCCTTGAGGGGCTCCTGGTCGAGCAGGTCCAGGCCCATCAGATCGGCGTCCGGCAGGCGCAGCACGATGCCGTCGTCGGCGTGCATGACCTGGGCGTCCATGCCGTACCGCTCGGCCAGGCGGGCGCCGAGGGCCAGGGCCCAGGGGGCGTGTACCTGGGCGCCGAAGGGGGAGTGGACGACGACCCGCCAGTCGCCCAGTTCGTCGCGGAAGCGCTCCACGACGATGGTGCGGTCGTCCGGGACGTGGCCGCATGCCTCGCGCTGTTCGTCCAGGTAGGAGAGCACATTGTCGGCGGCCCAGGCGTCCAGCCCCGCGGTGAGCAGGCGCAGCCGGGCATCGTCCCTGGACAGTGAGCCGACCTCGCGGAGGAACGCGCCCACCGCGCGGCCCAGTTCGAGCGGGCGGCCGAGCTGGTCGCCCTTCCAGAAGGGCAGCCGGCCGGGGACTCCCGGGGCGGGGGAGACCAGGACGCGGTCGCGGGTGATGTCCTCGATGCGCCAGGAGCTGGTGCCCAGCGTGAAGACATCGCCGATGCGTGACTCGTAGACCATCTCCTCGTCCAGCTCGCCGACCCGGCCGCCGCCCTTCTTCGGGTCCGCGCCGGCGAGGAAGACACCGAACAGGCCCCGGTCGGGGATCGTGCCGCCGGAGGTGACGGCGAGGCGCTGGGCGCCGGGGCGGCCGGTGACCGTACCGGTGACGCGGTCCCACACCACGCGCGGGCGCAGCTCGGCGAACGCGTCCGAGGGGTAGCGGCCGGCGAGCATGTCCAGCGTGGCCGTGAACGCCGACTCCGGGAGCGAGGCGAAGGGGGCCGCCCGGCGGACGGCGGCGAGCAGGTAGTCGAACTGCCAGGTGTCCATCGCCGTCATCGCGACGAGCTGCTGGGCCAGCACGTCCAGCGGGTTGGCGGGGACCCTCAGGGACTCGATGGAGCCGGTGCGCATCCGCTCGGTGACCACGGCCGCCTGCACCAGGTCGCCGCGGTACTTCGGGAACACCACGCCCGTGGAGACCGCGCCCACCTGGTGCCCCGCGCGGCCGACCCGCTGCAGGCCCGAGGCCACCGAGGGCGGGGACTCCACCTGGACGACGAGGTCCACGGCGCCCATGTCGATGCCCAGCTCCAGGCTGGAGGTGGCGACCACGGCGGGCAGCCGGCCCGCCTTCAGGTCCTCCTCGACCAGGGCACGCTGCTCCTTGGACACCGAGCCGTGGTGGGCGCGCGCGATGACCGGCGGGGCGCCCTGTGCCGCGCCCGAGCCGCCCATCAGCTCGGCGGGCGCGTGATGCTCGTCGAGCGTCTCGCCGGTCGCGCGCTCGTAGGCGATCTCGTTGAGCCGGTTGCACAGCCGCTCGGCCAGGCGCCGGGAGTTCGCGAAGACGATCGTGGAGCGATGGGCCTGGACCAGGTCGGTGATCCGCTCCTCCACATGCGGCCAGATCGACGGGCGCTCGGTGCCCTCCGAGCCGTCGGCGACCGGGGAGCCGCCCAGCTCGCCCAGATCCTCCACCGGGACGACGACCGAGAGGTCGAACTCCTTGCCGGACTTCGGCTGGACGATCTCCACCTTGCGGCGTGGGGAGAGATAGCGCGCGACCTCGTCGACCGGGCGGACGGTCGCCGACAGGCCGATACGGCGGGCCGGCTTCGGCAGCAGCTCGTCCAGCCGCTCCAGGGTCAGCGCGAGATGCGCGCCGCGCTTGGTGCCCGCGACCGCGTGCACCTCGTCCAGGATCACCGTCTCCACGCCCGTGAGCGCGTCGCGGGTGGCCGACGTCAGCATCAGGAACAGGGACTCCGGGGTGGTGATCAGGATGTCCGGCGGGCGCGTGGACAGCGCGCGGCGCTCGGCGGCCGGGGTGTCGCCGGAGCGGATGCCGACCTTCACCTCGGGCTCGGGCAGGCCCAGGCGGACCGCCTCCTGACGGATGCCGGTCAGCGGGCTGCGCAGATTGCGCTCCACGTCGACCGCGAGGGCCTTGAGCGGCGAGACGTACAGCACGCGGCAGCGCTTCTTCGGGTCGGCCGGCGGGGGCGTCGCCGCGAGCCGGTCGAGGGCCGCGAGGAAGGCGGCCAGGGTCTTGCCGGAGCCGGTCGGGGCCACCACCAGCACGTCCGAGCCCGCACGGATCGCCTGCCAGGCGCCCGCCTGGGCCGCGGTGGGCGCGGAGAACGCCCCCGTGAACCAGCCGCGGGTCGCGGGGGAGAAGCCGTCGAGGGCTCGGTGTGCGGAGCTGACCATGCGTCCATCCTGCACCCGGCCACTGACAATGCCCCGCACCTGCGCAGATGCCGGCCGGTGGCTCGGCAGGAGGCGGGCGGGCGCTGTGGCGGAGAATGGGGGGCATGGGAGGTTCGGCGGAGCGGGCGCGGCACTGGCAGTACGCGGAACTGCCGGACGTCGACCTGCTGCGGGCCCGGTATGTCCGGAAGACGTTCGTGCGCCACACGCACGAGCAGTTCGTGATCGCCGCCGTCGCCGAGGGCGCCGAGGTCTTCCGGCACCGCGGGGCCGACCAGTACGTCGGAGCCGGGGCCCTCGCGCTCGTCAATCCGGACACCCCCCACACCGGACGGGCCGGCGTGCCCGAGGGGTGGCGCTACGGCGCGGTGTATCCGTCGCCGGAGGTCGTGACCGCCATCGCCGCCGAGACGACGACGCTGCGCGGAACGCCCGGCTTCGTCAGCCGGGCTGCTCGTCCCCGCGGGCGTCCTCGAACGGCCCCTCGTGCGAAGGCTCGCTGCCCTGCTGCCCGTCGCCATGCTGGCCGCCCTGACCGCCCAGCAGACCTTCGCCGACGGGCACGCGCTGGTGCTGGACGCGCGGGCGGCCGGCCTCGCGGCGGCCGCCGTGGCGCTCGCCCTGCGGGCTCCGTTCCTGCTGGTCGTCGCCGCGGCCGTGGTGGTGACGGCGGGGGTGCGGGCCTTGGGCGGGGGCTGAGCACACGGTGGCACGCGCGTGGGGTCTCGTCACCTGCACGGCGGCGGTCGGCGCTCGGACACCGTCCCGCGTGTGCGGTCTCGGGTACCTGGACGGTGGCGGCCGGCGTGCCCGGCTGCGCCGCACACGCGCGTGCGGTCGCCGGTGAGGGCGTACGAGGACCGCCGCCCCGCATCGGGGCACGCGCGTGTGGCCGCTGATCGGGTCGGCTCTCTGTCCGGCGGCCCCGTCTCATATGCGCGCGTGGCCGGTTGCCGCCTGGGGATGGACCGGAAACCCGCCAGGGGTGTCGCGCGCGTGGCCGGTGGCGCTCTGCTGTGCCGCCGGCCGGCAGGCACGTGTTCTGGCGGCCGGCGGAACGCCGATGGACGTCCGGTCAGCCGATGGAACGTCCGTGTGCCCTGAGCGTGCGCAGAGCCTCGATGGTCACCATCGGGCGGGCCTCCAGGGTGGTGCCGGGTGCCCAGCGGCGCCAGCGGATCGGCCAGCCGCCGTCCTCCTGCTGCTCGGCGGCGAGGAAATCCAAGGAACGGGACATTTCGTCGTCGGTGAACCACGCGCGCGCGAGGGAGTGCGGGGTCCGCGCGAAGTCGTGCGGGAAGTGGTGCTCGCCGGGGGCGTAGCCCGGCGCGACCGGGTAGTCCTCCAGGCGGTCGGGGTCGAGCGCGGCGAGCCGGTGCTCGCGCACCAGGCGGCCCAGGCGGTCGGCGGCGGCCTCCGCGCGGGCGCGGTCGGGCGCGGAGTCGAGGAAGGCCACGGCGGCCTCCACCTCGTACGGATGGGACCTCTCCAGGGACTCCACCGCCTGCCAGCAGAACTCGGTGGCCCGGAAGAGCCAGGCATGCCACACCTCGTTGCGGTGCAGCGTGCCCACCACCGGCCCGGTGGCCAGGAGTTCGCTGGGCGGGTCGTCCACGATCGGGATGAACGGCGCCGCCGGATAGCCGCGCTGGCTGGGATGGATCGCCGGCAGGGCACCGTCCGCCGTGGAGACGGACGTCAGATAGCGGCACACCCGCTCCACCCGCTGCCCGCCGCACCGTCCGATGGAGTCCAGGACGTGCAGCGCGTGCGCGGTGTGCAGGGGCTGGCTGACGGGGCCGCGCAGATCGGGTTCGAGCGCGTGGCCGTACCCGCCGTCATCGTTGCGGTAGGCGTCGAGTGCGGTCTCGACGGGATCCGCGCCGCCGTGGAGGAAGTGGTGGGCGAAGAGGCGCTGCTCCAGCACGCGCGCGGTGAGCCAGACGAAGTGCTCGGCGCGGAAGAGCGGGGAGCGCGCCGGGGGCGTCGGGGGGAGTGGGGATGCTCCGTTTTCGGCCATGGGTCAGACCGTAGGGTGCGAAGCGGTCCCGGCAGGCGGCCTGGGCCGGGGCCACCCCCGGGCGCGGGATACTGATGTCATGCGGTTGACGGTCTTCTGGCAGCGGATGGCGGAGCACTTCGGTGCGGGATACGCCGAAACCTTCGCACGCGACCACGTGATGTCGGAGCTCGGCGGGCGCACGGTGCAGGAGGCTCTGGCGGCCGGCTGGGACGCGAAGGACGTGTGGCGAGTGGTCTGCACGGTGATGAACGTTCCGCAGGAGAGGCGCTGATCGGTGACGGAGATTGCCGGAGCACGTCCGAATGCCGGTGGCGTCGGCGAGACTTGGCCCGTGGCACCCACTGACGACACCGAGCAGATCGACCGGCACACCTCCCCGCCCGGCACGGCGACGACCGTCGGGCCCTCCGCCGAAGGCGGCCCCGTGCCGGGCGCGCGCATGCCGCGCTGGCTGCCGCGCGCCATGGTGCTCGTGTTCGCCCTGTTCGGCGTGTTCCAGCTGGGGACCTGGGCCTTCCACCAGTTGACCGGCCTGCTGATCAACATCCTGATCGCGTTCTTCCTGGCCCTCGCCATCGAGCCCGCGGTGAGCCGGATGGCCGCGCGCGGGATGCGCAGGGGGCTCGCCACCTTCCTGGTCTTCCTCTTCCTGCTGGTCACGGTCGCCGGGTTCTTCACCCTGCTCGGCTCGTTGCTGGCGGATCAGATCATCAAGATGATCGACGGGTTCCCGGGCTATCTGGACTCCGTCATCAACTGGATCAACACCACCTTCAACAGCGACCTCAGACGCGTCGACATCCAGGAGGGGCTGCTCCGTTCCGACTGGCTGAAGCGGTACGCGCAGAACAGCGCAGCCGGCGTCCTGGACGTCTCCGCGCAGGTCCTCGGCGGGCTCTTCCAGGTGCTGACGGTCACGCTGTTCTCGTTCTACTTCGCCGCCGACGGGCCGCGGCTGCGCCGCGCCCTGTGCTCGGTGCTGCCGCCCGCGCGCCAGGCCGAGGTGCTGCGCGCCTGGGAGATCGCCGTCGACAAGACCGGCGGATACCTGTACTCACGCGGGCTGATGGCGCTGATCTCGGGCATCGCGCACTACATACTCCTGCAGGCCCTCGGCATCCCCTACGCGCCCGTGCTCGGTGTGTGGGTGGGCGTGGTCTCGCAGTTCATCCCCACCATCGGCACCTATCTCGCGGGCGCCCTGCCGATGCTGATCGCCTTCACGGTCGACCCCTGGTACGCGCTGTGGGTGCTGGTCTTCGTCGTGGTCTACCAGCAGTTCGAGAACTACATGCTGCAGCCCAAGCTGACCTCGAAGACCGTCGACATCCACCCGGCCGTCGCCTTCGGCTCGGTCGTCGCCGGCACCGCCCTTCTCGGCGCGGTCGGTGCGCTGATCGCCATCCCGGCGGTCGCCACCCTGCAGGCGTTCCTGGGGGCGTACGTGAAGCGGTACGACGTCACCGACGACCCCCGTGTCCACGGCCACCGGGACCGCGGGGAGCGGGGCGGCCGGACGGGTGTGCTCGCGCGCGCGTGGCGGGTGGGGGCCGGGGCGAGGGCCGGGACCCGGACGCCGGAGCCGCAGGCGGGCTCCGACTGACGGGGCGGGCGGGCTGCGCGGGGCCGTGATCCGGGCCGGGCGCGGGCTCGCGGTCGTACCCTCGGGAGTGCCTCGTGGTGCGCTTGACACAAAAATCGAACATCCATTCTCATGGAGGCTCCGGCGAGGCTCTCGGCGGGTATTTCGTCCTGGTTCGGGCCGGGAAGTGCCCGAGTTATCCACAGGCCGGACCGGCGTCGGGGCGCATTGTCAGTGGCAGGCGTTAGCGTCTTTGACGTGAAGCGATCGACTACAGCAAACCGGGTGGAACCCATGGCAGGAACCGACCGCGAGAAGGCCCTTGATGCCGCGCTCGCACAGATTGAACGGCAATTCGGCAAAGGCGCGGTCATGCGCATGGGCGAGCGGTCGAAGGAGCCCATCGAGGTCATCCCGACCGGGTCGACCGCGCTCGACGTGGCGCTCGGCGTCGGCGGTCTGCCGCGCGGCCGTGTCGTCGAGATCTACGGACCGGAATCTTCCGGTAAGACCACGCTGACCCTGCACGCCGTGGCCAACGCACAGAAGGCCGGCGGCCAGGTCGCCTTCGTGGACGCGGAGCACGCCCTCGACCCCGAGTACGCGAAGAAGCTCGGTGTCGACATCGACAACCTGATCCTGTCCCAGCCCGACAACGGCGAGCAGGCCCTGGAGATCGTGGACATGCTCGTCCGCTCCGGCGCCCTCGACCTCATCGTCATCGACTCCGTCGCCGCACTGGTGCCGCGCGCGGAGATCGAGGGCGAGATGGGCGACAGCCACGTGGGTCTGCAGGCCCGCCTGATGAGCCAGGCCCTGCGGAAGATCACCAGCGCGCTCAACCAGTCCAAGACCACGGCGATCTTCATCAACCAGCTCCGCGAGAAGATCGGTGTGATGTTCGGCTCCCCGGAGACCACGACCGGTGGTCGGGCGCTGAAGTTCTACGCCTCGGTGCGTATCGACATCCGCCGCATCGAGACCCTGAAGGACGGCACGGAGGCGGTCGGCAACCGCACCCGCTGCAAGGTCGTCAAGAACAAGGTCGCGCCGCCCTTCAAGCAGGCCGAGTTCGACATCCTCTACGGCCAGGGCATCAGCCGCGAGGGCGGCCTGATCGACATGGGCGTGGAGCACGGCTTCGTCCGCAAGGCCGGCGCCTGGTACACGTACGAGGGCGACCAGCTCGGCCAGGGCAAGGAGAACGCCCGCAATTTCCTGAAGGACAACCCCGACCTCGCCAACGAGATCGAGAAGAAGATCAAGGAGAAGCTGGGCGTCGGCGTGCGCACCGAGGAGCCCGCCGCGGCGCCCGGCGCGGACGCGGCCGTCTCCGCGGGCGCGGCCGCGGACGACGCCAAGACGGTGCCCGCCCCCGCCGCCAAGGCCACCAAGACCAGGGCCGCGGCTGCCAAGAGCTGATCCCCATGACACGGCGAACCGACTGGGCCGAGTACGCCGACCTCGACGCCCCACAGGAGCGGGCGACCGACGGCGACCCGGTCCCGGCCTGGACGGACGACGCACCTGGCGGCACGCGTGACGGCGGGCCGCGCGGCGCGACGGGCCGCCGCAGGCGCCGATCCGCGCTGTCACCCGGTGAAGACGAAGGCGCCTCCTCCTCGTCGAGGGCCGAGCAGGGGGAGTCTTCAGGGGACCCGGCTGAGCGGGCACGGGCGATCTGCCTGCGCCTGCTCACCGGGACCCCGCGCACACGCAAGCAGCTCGCCGACGCCCTGCGTAAACGCGAGATCCCGGACGAGGTGGCCGAGGAGGTCCTCTCCCGGTTCGAGGAGGTCGGGCTGATCGACGACAGCGCCTTCGCGGACGCCTGGGTGGAGTCCCGGCACCATGGGCGGGGCCTGGCCCGTCGCGCGCTCGCGCGGGAACTGCGCACCAAAGGCGTCGACTCGTTGCTGATCGACGAGGCCGTCGCACAACTCGACTCCGAGCAGGAGGAAGCGACCGCCCGCGAGCTGGTCGCCCGCAAGCTGCGCTCCACCCGCGGCCTCGACCGCGACAAACGGATCCGCCGCCTCGCCGGCATGCTCGCCCGCAAGGGCTACTCCGAGGGCATGGCCCTGCGGGTGGTCCGCCGGGCGCTGGAGGAGGAGGGCGAGGACACCGACTTCCTCGACGCCGACGACTTCTGAGACGGCGAGGCTTCCGAGGACGGGCTTGGCGACCCATGCCGACGGCCCGCCCGATGCTGAGCGCAGAGCCACGGGCACGGGCTTCAACGGCCTCCGGGCACGGTAGCCGGCGGACGAGGCCATCGGGACCCTCCACGCCTCCACCTCAGGTGCAACAGGTGCTGGCCAGAAACCGGAGTGCAGTGCGTCGGTACGGCACGGTCAGTCACCATCACCCCGCGGACACAGGGTGACGCTGAGGGCCCTACTGCGCGGCCGCGCCCGCCTCCGCCTCGGTCCGCTCTGCTGCCCCGCCCAGTGCCGCCTCCGCCGCCGTGTACAGGTCGGCTGGACGGACGCCGCTCAGGGCGGTGATCAGATGGCCGTCGGGTCGGATCAGCAGGACGGTGTGGGCGGCCGCGCCGGGGTAGCTCTCGGTGACCAGCAGCTCGGCCGGGTGCGGCAGGGCGGTCACGGCGGCGGCGAGCCGGGGCATGAGGCCGGCGCTCACCCAGTGCCTGCGCTCCCACACCCCAGTGCCCGGCGCGACGAGGAGGACGAGCAGGGCACCGCGGCCGAGCCGCTCGCGCAGCCGGACGAACGAGCCGTCCTCCGCCGTCACCCGTACGTCCGTCACCGGGGCGCCGGGCGCGGTGTCGACCGGCACCTCGGCCTCCAGCCGGCCGGGCGCCAGCGGGGAGTCAGCGTACGTGCCGGGCGCGCCCAGCGGGCCGCGGCCGAGGTGGCCGTCGGTGAGCAGCGCGTCATGACCCCTGGCTGCGCCGGGGACGTACGCCCTTATGCCGCCGCTCCCGCGCAGCAGCGGCAGCACCTGGTCGGCGGCGCGCAACCTGGCGGCGACCGCCGCGCGCCGCTCGGTCTGGTAGCTGTCGAGCAGCGCCTCGCGCGGTCCGTGGTGCCAGGCCGCTGCCAGCTTCCAGGCGAGGTTGTCGGCGTCCCTCAGGCCCTCGTCGAGCCCCTGGGTGCCGAACGCGCCCATCAGATGCGCGGCGTCCCCGGCGAGGAACACCCGTCCGGCGCGCCACCGGCGCGCGAGCCGGTGGTGCACGATGTGGACGCCGGTGTCGAGCAGCTCGTACGCCGGTGCCGGGCCGTCGCTCCAGCCGTCGAGGGTCTCGCGGACCCGGGCGAGCAGCAGCTCGGGCGTGACGAGGTCCTTGCCGGGCGGAAGCAGCCAGTCCAGGCGCCAGACGCGGTCCGGGAGGGGGCGGGCGGTCACCTCTCCGGCCGACGGTCCGGACGTCCGCCAGGGCGGCATCCGATGGAGCAACGCCTGGCCCTCCCAGGGAAGTTCCACGCGCAGCGCGGCCACGGCGTGTCGCTCCACCGCCGTACGGCCCGGGAAGCGGATGTCCTGCAGTTTGCGGACCGTGGAGCGCGGGCCGTCGCAGCCGACCAGGTAGCTGCCGCGCCACCAGGTGCCCTCGGGGCCTCGCGTGTGGGCGGTGACCCCGGAGAGTTCCTGTTCGACGGCGTCCAGGCGGCTGTCGACGGCGATGCTGACGAGCCGTTCGCGTGCGAGGGCCGTGCGCAGGGCGCCGGTGAGCACATGCTGGGCGATGTGCAGCGGCGCGGGCCCGGCGTCGTCGCCGAATGTGATCTCGCGCATCACCTGACGGCGTCGCAGCGACCGCCATCCGGCCCAACGCTCCCCGGCCTGGTCGAGGGGGAGTCCGGTGAGCCGTTCCAGGAGGGCGGTGGTGTCCTCGTGCAGTACTACGGTGCGGGCGAGCCGTGGTTCGTCCTTGCCCGGGCCCTCGTCGAGGATGACCGAGGGGACCTCCTGACGCGCCAGCGCCAGGGCGAGCGTCAGCCCCACGGGCCCCGCTCCGACGATGATCACCGGGTCCACGGCGCGGCTCCCCCTGCCCGTGACGATGCCCTCAGGGACGTATGGGAACTAAAGGTGGGAGCAGGGTGCACGATCACAGAACGTATGCAACCCATTGGCGCTGTTTGCGTCAAGCGACGGGGGCAGTGGCGCGCGCACCACTGCCCCCGTCCAGCTCATGCCATGTGATCGGGCGTCAGACGGTACCGCCCGCCCCCGTGCCGCGGGTGCCGCCGACCTCGGCCGCGTTGAGGTCGTCGACGTCCTCGGCGCCGAGCACCGCGCCCGTGCTGCGCTTGCTGCGCCGCAGGCGGGCCTCCAGCCAGCTCGCGAAGCTGGTGAGGATGAAGTTCAGCACGATGTAGATGAGCGCGACCACGATGAAGCTGGGGATCACGTTGGCGTAGAACGCCGCCAGGGTGCCGCGCGAGTTGAGCAGCTCGGCGAAGCCGATCATCACACCGCCCAGCGCGGTGTCCTTCACGATGACCACGAGCTGGCTGACGATGGCCGGGAGCATGGCGGTGACGGCCTGCGGGAGCAGGATGTTCTTCATCGTCTGGCCCTTGCGCAGGCCGATCGCGTAGGCGGCCTCCGTCTGACCCCTGGGCAGTGCCAGGATGCCGGCCCGGACGACTTCCGCGAGCACCGCGGCGTTGTAGAGCACCAGGCCGGTGACGACCGCGTACAGTGGCCGGTCAGCGCTGCTGACATCCGTGGAACGGGCGAAGAACTCGTTCGCGAACAGCATCAGCAGCAACACCGGGATCGCCCGGAAGAACTCGACCACCGCGCCGGACACCATCCGCACCGACCGATGGTCGGACAGGCGCGCGATGCCCAGGACCGCGCCCAGCGGCAGGGCGATCACCATGGCGAGCGCCGCGGCCTTCAGCGTGTTGGCGAGACCGGGGAGCAGGTAGGTATCCCATGCCTCGGCCTCGATGAACGGCTTCCACAGGGCGGACGTCAGCTGGTCCTCATCGTCCAGGGTCTTCCAGACCCACCACACCAGCACGGCGAGCAGGGCGAAGAAGACCACCGAGACGATCAGATTGCGCCGCTTGGCGCGGGGCCCGGGAGTGTCGTAGAGAACCGAGCTCATCGCTTCACCGCCAGTCGCTTGCTGAGCCAGCCGAAGAACAGGCCCGTGGGCAGGGTCAGGACCACGAATCCGAAAGCGAAGACGAGGCCGATGGGCACCGTCTGAGCCTCGTTCTCGATCATGGTCTTCATCAGGGCGGCGGCTTCGGCGACGCTGATGGCGGCCGCCACCGTGGTGTTCTTCGTGAGCGCGATCAGCACGTTGGCCAGCGGGCCGATGACCGAGCGGAACGCCTGCGGCAGGATGATGAGCGACAGCGTCTGGGTGAAGGTCAGCCCGATGGCGCGCGCCGCCTCCGCCTGGCCGAGCGGCACCGTGTTGATGCCGGAACGGATCGCTTCGCAGACGAAGGCGGCGGTGTAGGCGACCAGGCCGAGCACCGCGAGCCGGAAGCCCTGGTCCTTGAAGTTGTCGGTGCCCATGGTGACACCGAAGATGTCGGCGAGGCCGAGCGAGGTGAACAGGATGATGACCGTCAGCGGGATGTTCCGGACGATATTGACGTAGGCGGTGCCGAACCCGCGCATCAGCGGGACCGGGCTCACCCGCATCGCGGCCAGCAGGGTGCCCCAGACCAGGGAGCCCACGGCGGACAGCACGGTCAGCTGCACCGTTGTCCAGAACGCCCCTAGGACGTCGTAACCTTCAAGAAAGTCGAACACGATCTCCCGCGCTTCCGGGTGTGTGGCGTATGGGGAGGGCGAGGCGCGCCGCCGCCCTGATCGCTACGGACGGCGGCGCGCCGGTGGAACCCCGCATGGCTGGCCCGCGGGCCCGGACTACTTGACGATGTCACCGATCTTCGGCGCCGGCTCGGCCTTGTAGTTCGCCGGGCCGAAGTTGGCCTCGACCGCCTTCTGCCAGGAGCCGTCGCTGACCATCTTCTCCAGCGCGGCGTTGATCTTGTTGACGGTCTCGGTGTCGCCCTTCTTGACACCGATGCCGTAGTTCTCATTGCTGAGCTTCAGGCCGGTCAGCTTGAACTGGCCCTTGTACTGGTCCTGCGCGGCATAGCCGGCGAGGATCGAGTCGTCCGTGGTCACCGCGTCCACGGCGCCACGCTGCAGACCCGCGATGCACTCCGAGTAAGAGCTGTACTCCTTGAGGTTGGCGTCCGGAGCGATCTTCTCCTTGACGTTCTGCGCCGAGGTCGAGCCGGTCACCGAGCACAGGTTCTTGCCGTTGAGGTCCGTGCCCTCGGAGATGTCCGAGTCGGCCTTGACCAGCAGGTCCTGGTGGGCCAGCAGGTACGGGCCGGCGAAGTCCACCTGCGCCTGGCGCTTCTCGGTGATCGAGTAGGTGGCCGCGATCATCTTCACGTCACCGCGAGACAGGGCGTTCTCGCGGTCGGCGCTCTTGGTCTCGATCCACTCGATCTGGTTCGGCTCGTAGCCGAGTTCCTTGGCGACGTACGTCGCGACATCCACGTCGAAACCGGTGTAGCCACTCGGCGTCTTCAGACCGAGCCCAGGCTGGTCGTACTTGATACCGATCTTGATCTTGTCGCCGCCGGCCGACCCGCTGCCGGTGTCGTCCTTGTCGTCGGAGCCGCACGCGGTGGCGGCCAGGGAAAGGGCGAGTACGGCTGCCGAGGCGGCGGTGACCTTGCGGAGCTTCATGGTGAACATCCTTTGGGTGGTGTCTGATGCGGGCCGTCGGTGCGGGTGACGCAGGTCGTCGGGGCGGCGCTGCGCGTCGTCAGTGGTGGAGGATCTTCGACAGGAAGTCCTTGGCACGGTCACTGCGCGGATTGCTGAAGAACTGGTCGGGCGCAGCCTGTTCGACGATGCGGCCGTCCGCCATGAACACCACGCGGTTTGCGGCCGATCGTGCGAACCCCATCTCATGGGTGACCACGACCATGGTCATGCCCTCACGGGCGAGCTGCTGCATGACCTCCAGCACCTCGTTGATCATCTCGGGGTCGAGGGCCGAGGTCGGCTCGTCGAAGAGCATGACCTTCGGTCCCATGGCCAGAGCCCGCGCGATGGCAACGCGCTGCTGCTGGCCGCCCGAGAGCTGCGCCGGGTACTTGTCGGCCTGGGTGCCCACGCCGACCCGGTCGAGGAGGGCGCGTGCCTTCTCCTCGGCTTTCTTCTTGTCAGTCTTGCGGACCTTGATTTGGCCCAGCATCACATTCTCGAGCACGGTCTTGTGCGCGAAAAGATTGAAGGACTGGAAAACCATGCCGACGTCGGCGCGCAGCCGGGCCAGCTCCTTGCCCTCCTGCGGCAGCGGCCTGCCGTCGATCGTGATCGTGCCGGAGTCGATCGTCTCCAGGCGGTTGATGGTGCGGCACAGGGTCGACTTGCCGGACCCGGAGGGCCCGATGACGACGACGACCTCGCCGCGTGCGATCGTGAGATCGATGTCCTGGAGAACGTGCAACGCGCCGAAGTGCTTGTTGACGCTCTTCAGGACGACCAGATCGCCGGTCGCGGCCACGTCTTCCTTGGCCACCGATACTTCGGTCATCGCTCTCAGGCTCCGTCCTCCTCGGGTTTCGGAGGACAGTAGTAACCACTCCCGACCAGCGTCATTACATCTGAGGGGAATCTGAGCATCACGATCCGATAGCAATCGGACACGTGTCGTAGCACTTGTGACCTGCGCGCGTATCGGGCGGATAACGGTAGCCACGCGCAACCGGAACCCCCTTGACGGCGTCCTCGTCCATCAGCGTGACTGCCATCGTGCACGCGCGCGTGGCCACCGCGTTCGAGGGCGCGCCCGAACCGTACGTCTTTCTGCCGCGTCAGGATGTACGTTCCACCCCGTCAGGCCGTACGCACGATGAACCGGAGGAGGCCCGGATGAGACTGCTGCTCGTGGAGGACGACAACCACGTCGCCGCCGCGCTGACCGCGGTGCTCAAGCGGCACGGGTTCGACGTCACCCACGCGCGCAGCGGTGAGGAGGCCCTCCAGGCGCTGGTCCCCGAGGGGCCCGGCTTCGGCGTCGTCCTGCTCGACCTGGGGCTGCCCGACCAGGACGGCTACGAGGTGTGCGGCAAGATCCGCAAGCGCACCGCCACCCCGGTGATCATGGTGACGGCCCGCTCCGACGTGCGCTCCCGCATCCACGGCCTCAACCTGGGCGCCGACGACTACGTGGTGAAGCCCTACGACACCGGAGAACTGCTCGCCCGGATCCACGCGGTCAGCCGGCGCACCGTGCAGGAGGAGCCGGTCACCGGCGCCGAGAGCGCCCTGCGGCTCGGCCCCCTGGAGATCGACCTGCCCACCCGCAAGGTCACGGTGCACGGCTCGGTCGTCCAGCTCACCCGCAAGGAGTTCGACCTCCTCGCCCTGCTCGCCCAGCGCCCCGGAGTGGTCTTCCGCCGCGAGCAGATCATCAGCGAGGTCTGGCGCACCAGCTGGGAGGGGACCGGACGCACCCTGGAGGTGCACGTCGCCTCCCTG
This sequence comes from Streptomyces sp. NPDC018693, assembly GCF_044391385.1. Taxonomy (NCBI): domain Bacteria; kingdom Bacillati; phylum Actinomycetota; class Actinomycetes; order Kitasatosporales; family Streptomycetaceae; genus Streptomyces; species Streptomyces sp. NPDC018693. Next base: position 37,075 of record NZ_JBIRZZ010000019.1, read on the forward strand.
CGCGCCAAGCTGCGCATGCCCGCCCTGATCGAGACCGTACGCGGCGTCGGCTACCGCCTCGTCGCCCCGGCCGCATAGCGGGGCCGGGTGCGCACACGACTCCTGCCGCTGCTCATCGTCCTGATGGCGGCCGTGCTGCTCGCCCTCGGCGTCCCGCTCGCCATCAGTTTCGCGGGCGCGCAGCAGCAGAAGGTGGTCGTCGACCGGATCGACGACACCGCGCGCTTCGCCGCGCTCGCCCAGTTCGTCAGCGCCGCCACGGACGCCAACGGAACCACCTCGACGTCCATGAACGAGCGGCGCGCGTCGCTCAGTCGCGAACTCGACCAGTACCACGACGTCTACGGCATCCGTGCCGGTGTCTTCTACCGCACCGACACCCCCATGGCCCACGCACCGCGGGACTGGTTCCTCCCCGAATCGGGCGAGGTGCGCGAGGCGTTCAAGGAGGCGCTGCTCAGCCGGCGCAGCCACGACCCCGAGCAGGTGTGGCCCTGGGAGCGCCGCCGCCTAGTCGTCGCCTCCCCGGTCATTCGCGACGGCGACGTCATCGCGGTCGTCGTCACCGACTCACCCACCGGGCCCATGCGCTCGCGCATCCTGCACGGCTGGCTGGTCATCGGCGCGGGCGAGAGCGCCGCGATGCTGCTCGCCATCGGCGCCGCGCTGCGCCTGACCGGCTGGGTGCTGCGGCCGGTGCGGATCCTGGACGCCACCACCCACGACATCGCCACCGGACGGCTGAAGTCCCGGGTCGCGGCGGCCGGCGGCCCGCCGGAACTCCAGCGGCTGGCCCGGTCGTTCAACGAGATGGCGGACCACGTCGAGGAGGTGCTGGAGCAGCAGCGCGCCTTTGTCGCCGACGCCTCGCACCAGCTGCGCAACCCGCTCGCGGCGCTGCTGCTGCGCATCGAACTACTGGCCTACGAACTACCGGAGGGCAATGAGGAGATCGCCTCGGTCCAGGCCGAGGGCAAGCGCCTCGCCGACGTCCTGGACGACCTGCTGGACCTGGCCCTGGCCGAGCACACCGAGGCCGACCTGCGGATCACCGACATCGGTGCGCTGACCGCCGAGCGCGTCGCGGCGTGGGCGCCCACCGCCGAGGCCAAGGGGGTGCGCCTGGCCGGCACCTGCCCGCCCACCACCGCCTGGGCCGACCCGGTGGCCCTGTCCAGCGCCCTGGACGCGGTCATCGACAACGCGGTGAAGTTCACCCCGCGGGGGGAGAGCGTCGAGGTGGAGGTCGCCATCGACGGCGACACCGCGACCGTCGTCGTCAGCGACCGCGGGCCCGGCCTGACCGACGAGGAACTCAGCCGCGTCGGCGACCGCTTCTGGCGCAGCGGCCGCCACCAGAACATCAAGGGCTCCGGCCTGGGCCTGTCCATCAGCCGAGCCCTGCTCGCCGCGGGCGGCGGCACGATCACCTACGGCCATCACGAGCCGCAGGGCCTGACGGTGACCGTCCGGGTGCCGAGGACGGGCGGGACGTAGGAAGCGCCCGCCCGTGGAGGCCCCGCCCTCGGCCGCGGGCGTCTACGGCTTCACGGCCCGGTAGTAGCGGCGGGCGCCCTCGTGCAGGGGGAGCGGGTCGGTGTAGATCGCCGTGCGCAGGTCGACCAGCTGTGCCGAGTGGACGTGCGCGCCGATCTCGTCGCGGCTCTTGAGCACCGCCCGGGTCAGCCACTCGGTGAGCCGGGGGTCCATGTCGGCGCGGGTGATCAGCAGGTTGGACACCGCGATGGTCGGCACGGCGACGCCGTTCTGGATGGTGGGGTAGGCCGACTCGGGCATGTTCGTCGCACGGTAGTAGCTGGTGACGTCGTCCTTGTTGTGCATCTTGGCGACCAGGTCGGCGTCGATCGGCACGAACCGGAAGGTGAAGGTCTCGGCCAGTTCCCGCAGCCCGCCCGTGGGCAGTCCGCCGGACCAGAAGAACGCGTCGATCCTGCCTTCCTTCAGCCGCTGCGGCCCGGTGTCTATGCCCTCCGACACCGCCGTGACGTCCTGGTCGGGGTCCAGACCGGCCGCCTCCAGCACACGGTTGGCTATCAGTCGCACACCTGAGCGGGGCAGCCCTGTCGCCACCCGCTTGCCGCGCAGATCGGCGACCGACCGGACGTCCGAGTCCCGCGCCACGACCAGCTGCACATAGTCGTCGTACAGCCGGGCGACCCCGCGCAGCCGCGCCTCGGATCCGGGGTGCTGGGCCTCGTACGCCGCCACCGCGTCGGCCGCGGCGATGGTGACGTCGGCCTGCCCGCCGACCAGCCGCTGGACGTTCTCCTCGGAGCCGTTGCTGTCCAGCAGGTTCACCTTGAGCCCCGGCATGTCCTCGGCCAGCTCGTTGCGCAGCCGGCTGCCGTACTCCTGGTAGACACCGGCCGTCGTCCCGGTGCTGAAGGTGATCGTCCCGGTCGGCGGCTCCTCGCCCAGCGGCAGCAGCCACCACAGCAGCAGCCCGAGCGCGACGACACCGACGGCCGCGGACTGCAGGGCGCGCCGCCTGCCGACGCGGAGGGAGAACCTGGACATGGCGGCGATCCTGCCAGGCGGTGCGGGTGACTGAACAGGGCGGGGCTCACAGCGGGCCGGGAGCGTCAGTGGGGGCTGATGCAGTCGGGCGCCGGGCGCCAGGTGGTGCCGATGCGGCCGGGTCGGGAGTGCGGGAAGGGCCGATGCGGCCGGGTCGGGAGTGCGGGAAGGGCCGATGCGGCCGGGTCGGGAGTGCGGGAAGGGCCGATGCGGCCGGGTCCCGGAGTGCGGGAAGCGCCGATGCTGCCGGGTCGGGAGTGCGGGAAGGGCCGATGCGGCCGGGTTCCGGAGTGCGGGAAGCGCCGATGCTGCCGGGTCGGGAGTGCGGGAAGGGCCGATGCGGCCGGGTCCCGGAGTGCGGGAAGCGCCGATGCTGCCGGGTCGGGAGTGTGAGAAGCGCCGATACAGTCGGGTCCCGGAGTGCCAGGGGCGCCGATGCAGCCGGGCCGGGAGTGTCAGTAGGCGCCGATACAGTCGGCCGTATGAGTTCCTCGCCCGCCCGCATGGTCCGTGAGTTCCACCTCGCCTTCGGTCTCGACGCCCGCAGTACGCCGACACAGGTGCCGTCCGAGCTGGCCGCGCACCGTGGGGAGCTGCTCGCGGAGGAGGCCGCGGAGGTCGCCGAGGTCTCGGTGAGCGGCCCGCTCGACCGGCTGGCGCACGAGCTGGCGGACGTGGTCTATGTCGCGTACGGCACGGCCCTGGTGCACGGCATCGACCTCGACGCGGTGATCGCCGAGATCCACCGCTCCAACATGACCAAGCTGGGCCCCGACGGCCAGGTCACCCGCCGCGCCGACGGCAAGGTCCTCAAGGGGGAGCACTACGAGGCGCCGGACGTGACCGGGGTGCTGCGTCGCCAGGGCTGGGCACCCGACGGCGCCTGACGACCACGGCCGGCCACTGCCCCGGACGTAGCCACGGCCCGGCGTCGCTCACCTGCGGGACGCACTCCGGGTGCGGGCCGATCACCGGCGGCCGATCCTGGGAGCGGTCACCGCAGGAACGGGGCCGCGCCGTACCTCTCCGGTCCCCCGGCGCATGGCGGACGGCCCCGCACGACGCCCGCGCGGCGGGGCTGGAGGAGGGGCGCCCATGGCCGGCCACCACCGCGACGAGAGACAGCAGGGCGCCGACACCACGCCGCTCCCGGCCACGTCCGAGTCACCTCCGCCGCCGGGCGCGCACCCCGGCACCACCGCCCCCGCCGACCGCCCGACGCCCGCGTCCTGGCGCAACCTGGTCGTGGCCACGATCGGCTTCACGCTCACCTTCTGGGCGTGGAACCTGATCGCCCCGCTGGCCGGCAGCTTCGACGACCGGCTGCACCTGACCTCCCTCGCACAGTCGGCGCTGGTGGCCGTCCCGGTGCTGGTCGGTTCGCTGGGACGGGTCCCGGTCGGCGCGCTCACCGACCGCTATGGCGCCCGCGTGATGTTCCCCCTGGTCAGCGCGCTGACAATCATCCCGGTGCTGCTGCTGATCCCCGCCAAGTCCTCCTACGGCGCCCTGCTCGCGGTCGGCTTCGTGCTCGGGCTCGGCGGCACGACCTTCGCGATCGGGGTGCCGCTGGTCAACGCCTGGTTCCCGCCCGCCCGCCGGGGCGCCGCCCTGGGCGTCTTCGGCATGGGCATGGGCGGAGTGGCACTGTCCGGATACTTCACCCCCCGTCTCTACCAGCACGGCGAGAGCCTCCCCTTCCTGGCTCTGGCCGCCGCGCTGGCGCTCTACGCGGTCCTCGCCGCCGTCCTGATCAACGACCGGCCCGGCCGCCCGGTTCCCACCACACCGCTCACCACCCGCCTCGCCGCCGCCGGCCGGCTCCGCGTGACCTGGGAGCTGGCCGCGCTCTACGCGATCGGCTTCGGCGGCATCGTCGCGTTCGGCGTCTACCTGCCCACGTACCTCAAGACCTGGTACGGCCTGAGCCCCACCGACGCGGGTGCCAAGGCCGCCGGTTTCGCCCTCGTCACCGTCGTCTTCCGGCCCATCGGCGGATGGGTCGCCGACCGGGTCCACCCGGCGGTCGTCACCGCGTGGGCGCTCGGCACGGTCGCGCTCCTCGCGGTCGTGCAGTCCTTCGACCCCTCGCTCACCCCGACGGCCACGGTCTGCCTGCTGCTCATGGCCGCCGGCCTGGGCACCGCCAGCGGGGCCGTCTTCGCCCTGGTCGCCCGGGTCACCCCGCAGCCGCAGGTCGGCAGCGTCACCGGCATCGTGGGCGCCGTCGGCGGCCTCGGCGGCTTCGTCCCGCCGCTGGTCATGGGCGCCGTCTACAGCGCAAAGGAGTCCTACTCCATCGGCTTCATGCTGCTGTCCGACCTCGCCCTGGCCGGCTGCGTGTACGCGTACGGCCGTATGCGGGCCGCGGGCCGCGCCGCCGACGCTGACGGCCGTGCGAGCGCACGCGCGACGGCGTGATTCAGTCTCGGCGCCCCCGCGCGGGTGTCACGCGGGGGCACCCTCGACGAAGAAGACCAGGTGGTGCGGGGCCGGCCGTAGCAGGCCGTCGCGGACCGCGAGGGCCGTGGCCTCGGCTCGGGAGGCGGCGCCGGTCTTGCGGAGCAGGTGCTCGATATGGCTGTGCACGGTTCGCGGGGACAGGAACAGCGCCTGCGCTATGGCCTGGTTGGTCTGTCCCGTCGCCGCCCGGGTGAGCACCTCCAGCTCCCGGGGGCTGAGCCCGTACGGCATCTCGGTGGGAGTTGCGTGCACCAGCACCGCGTCCGCCGTGAGCCCCGGACCCGGCCGGTGCCGGTGCAGGGTGACGCGGTACCAGGCGCCGTCGGCCGGCCACAGCAGCCGCAGCCGCCGCCCACCGGTGTCGGCGAAGGCGCGGATCAGGCCCTGGAACTCCGGGTCCCGCAGCACCCGGACCCGGTCACGGTCAGGCAGGTCGATCACCGCGTCGGCGGTCACGAGGTTCGCCGCGCCGCGTTCCGGCAGGCCGTGCGTCTCGCCGGCGCGTGTCACCGGGTCGGCGAGGGCTGCGAGGGCCGGGCTGACAGAGGCGAGCAGCCGACGTGCCTCGATGTCGTAGGCGTCGGGGCTCTCCGTGTTCAGGTGGACCAGGCCGACGAGGCGGTCGCGGTGCCGCAGCGCTCCGGTGACGCCGTCGCGGAAGCCCGCCGGGCGGACCCGCTCGGCGTAGAACCAGCCCTGGCGGAAGCGGGGGCCGAGTTCCTCCGGGTCCTCGGTGTCCTCGCAGATGGACGGCGGCAGTTCGCCGCCCACGACGTTGCGGTACCACGGTGTCGTGACGAACTCGGCGGCCAGGGCCTGCGAGGTCGCGGCGCTGTAGCCGATGCCCGCGACCTGGACGTGGGCGCCGGTCAGCGGGTCGATCGCGAGCAGGGTCGCGGCGTCGAGGGGCAGCACGCGGGCGAGTTCGCGCAGCGCCTGGTCGCAGGCGGAGGCGATGTCACGTTCGCGGGTGAGCATGCCGATGCGGGCGGCCGCCGCGATCTGATGGTGGCTGAGCATGCGAGCCTCCGGGGAACGGCTCGGGACCACGAGGATTCGTTTGGGGCCCAACGATAGGGAGGGGGGCCGCGCCGGGCAAGGCGTTCGCCATTACGCGATGCGTGAGGCATCCGCGCGTCCCACCGATCGGTATTTGTACGGATGGTGGAGCGGGGCGCCGAAGTCTTTCCTGTTCGGCACAGCCGGACGCCCGCCTGGAGCGGGCCCGCCCCCTCGGAGAGCCCTGCCATGATCACACCCCGGTTCGACGCCGTCCCCGCGCTCTCACGCAGACGGTTCCTCGCCCGCTCGGGTGCCGCCGCCGCGGCCACCGCGCTCACCGCCGCCGGCTGCTCGGCGCCGCCCAGCGCGTCGGCCACGGCCGGGTCCTCGCCCTCGCCCTCGAAGGGCGCGCGCCTGACGAAGATCGGCCTGGACTACCCCTTCACCCAACTCCCGCTCTACTCCACGCTGGTCAAGCTCTCCACCGCCGCCGCCAAGAAACACGGCGTCTCGCTGCTCACCACGAACGACGCGGCAAGCCCCGACACCCAGGCCACCAACCTCACCACCTGGGTCGCCCGCGAGATCCCCGCGATCGTGTCGTTCCCCATGGTCTTCGAGGCTGCCGAACCGATCGCCCGGCAGGCGCTGGACGCGGGGCTGATCTGGGTGACGTACGGCGGCTCGCTGGAGCACCAGAGCGCCGACATCCGGTTCAGCTTCCGCGAGGGCGGCACCCTGCTCGGTGAGGCGGCGGCCAGGTGGGCCGAGGAGGCGCTCGGCGGGAAGGGAAAGGTCGCCTTCCTCACCGACCACACCATCGAGCTGGGCCGCGAGCGCACCCAGGGCATGATCGACGCCTTCACCAAGCTCGCTCCCGGGGTCGACGTCGTCGCGCAGGAGCAGGCCATCGACCCGGACTCCGGGCTCGCGAAATCCAACGCCGTCCTCGCCAAGCACCCCGACCTCAACATCGTCCTCGGCGTCACGGACGCGGCCGCGTACGGCGGGTTCAAGGCGCTCCAGCAGGCGGGCCGCGGCAAGGACGACGCGAAGACCTTCGTCGGCGGGCAGGACGGCGCCGTGCCCTCCCTCCTCGCCATCAAGCAGGGCACGTTCTACCGCGCGTCGGCGGCCCTGGCGCCGCACGACATCGCGAACGCCGTGGTCGACGTGCCGCTCGCGGTCGCCGCCGGCAAGGCCGACCCCAGCGTCCAGGTGCCGATCTCCTTGGTCGGGCCGGGCGACACCGCGACGATCGACGACCTGCTCGCCCAGAACGCCTAGGGACCTGCCATGACACCGGTGAACCTGCGCATACGCGGGCTGAGCAAGTCCTTCGGCGGAGTGCGGGCCCTGGACGGCGTGGACCTGACCGTACCGATGGGCCAGGTCCACGCCCTGCTCGGCCACAACGGCGCCGGCAAGTCCACCCTCATCAAGTGCCTGGGCGGCGCCTTCGCGCCGGACGCGGGCACGATCGAGGTCGGCGGGACGTCGTACACCCGGCTCAGCCCGCGCGAGTCGATCGACGCGGGCGTGGCGATCATCTTCCAGACGCTGAGCGTGGTCGACGCGCTCACCGTGACGGAGAACATCTTCCTCGGCCAGGAGTGGACCCGGTACGGCCGTATCGACCGGCGCGCCCAGGAAGAGGTCGCCGCCGGACTGCTGAAGCGGGTCGCGGCCGGCTGCTCCCCGCGTGACCGCGTGGCTGACCTGCCCATGGGGCAGCGGCAGTTGGTGGAGATCGCCAAGGCGCTCAGCCGCAGCGCGTCCGTACTCGTGCTGGACGAGCCGACCGCGGCCCTGTCCGCCGCCGAGAGCGACGCGCTGGCCGCGCGCGTCGAGGACCTGCGCACGCAGGGGCTGGCCATCGTGTACGTCACCCATCTGCTGTCGGAGGTCGAGCGGCTCGCGGACGCGGTGACCGTGCTGCGCGACGGGCGGGTCGCCCACCACTCGGCGGTGGCGGGACACACACGCCGCGAGCTGGTCGAGGCGATCGCCGGCCGACCTGCTCAGGAGGCCCGGAAGCAGCCCCGTGAGTCCGTACGCGCCCCCGGCCGGCCCCGGTTCACCGTCGAGGGCCTGCGCGGCCCCGGCTTCGGCCCGGTGAGCCTCACGGTCCACGAAGGGGAACGCGTCGGACTGTTCGGGCTCATCGGCTCCGGTCGTACGAGGATCCTGGAGACCCTGTACGGCAGCCGCCGCGCCGCCGGCGGGACGATTCGGGTCGGTGACCGGCCCGTGGCGCCGGCCCGGCCCGCCGAGGCGCTCGGCGCGGGCATCGCGCTCGTCCCGGCCGACCGGCGCCGCCAGGGACTGTTCCCGGTGCTCGGCGCGCAGGACAACGCGATGCTGCCCTCCGTCCGGGCCCTCGCCCGATCCGGCGTACGGGCACTGGGCGCCGAGCACCGGGTGTTCGGCGCGCTCGCCGAGGCGGTGGGGCTGCGACCGGCCATGCCCCGGCTGCCCGCCGCCGCGTTCTCCGGCGGCAACCAGCAGAAGCTCGTGCTCGGCCGGTGGATCAACGAGGCCCGGCACGTGCATGTCCTGCTGCTGGACGAGCCGACCCAGGGCGTCGACGTCGGCGCCCGGCAGGAGATCTACCAGGTGGTGTCCTCGCTCGCGGCCGACCGCGGCACCGCCGTGCTGTTCGCCTCCAGCGACCCCGAGGAGGTCGTGGCGCTCGCCGACCGCTGCCTGGTCGTCGCCGCCGGCCGGGTCGTCGGCGAACTCTCCGGCGCCGAACTCACCGAACAGGCCCTGCTGTCGGCCGTCCATCACGCCGCCGCCGTCACCCCGTACGCCGAAGGAGCAGCATGACGACCGCCGACTCCGTCCTCACCCGCCCCCGCGTCCTCGCCTCGGGTGGGCTGACCGCCGTACGGCGCCAGCCGCTGATCGCCGTACTCGCCGTGATGGTGCTGGTCTTCCAACTGTCCACGGGCAGCTTCCTCGACCCGGCGAACCTGCGCGGCATAGCCACCGACGCAGCCGCGCTGGCCATCGTCGCGGTGCCGGCGGCGCTGCTGGTCATCAGCGGCTACCTCGACCTGTCGGTCGGTTCCACGCTCGCCCTCGGCGGGCTGGTGGCGGGCTGGCTGGCCGGGCAGGGGCAGCCACCCGTCGTCGCCGTCCTGGGCGCGCTGGCCGCCGGAGCGGCGGTGGGCGCGGTCAACGGCGTCCTGTGCTGCTACCTCGGCCTGTCGGCGTTCATCGTCACGCTCGGCATGCTGACCGCCGTACGAGGGCTGGCACAGCAGCTCTTCCCGCTGCCGCTGAGCGGTTTCGGGCCCGGGTTCGCCTGGCTGGGCGGGGCGCGGATCGCGGGCGTCGCGGCACCGGTCGTCATCGCCGCGCTCGTGCTGGTGGCGGGCGCGCTGTTCCTCGCCCTCACCCCGGCCGGGCGGCATGTGTTCGCCGTCGGCGTCAACCGGGAGGCCGCCCACCTCTCGGGCATCGACGTCCGCCGTACCCCGTTCGCGCTGTTCATGGCCACCGGCGTCGCGGCGGCGCTGGCCGGTGCGATCAAGGCGTCGGTGCTGGACAGCGTGGTCGCCGGGACCTCGGGCGCCGGGTTCGAACTGGCCGTGCTCACCGCCGTCCTGGTGGGCGGGGTCGCGCTGACCGGTGGTTCCGGCTCGATCCTCGGTGTCCTGCTCGGCGTGCTGTTCCTCGGTTTTCTGCAGAACGGCCTGACCCTGCTGGACGTACCCACGTTCTGGCAGCAGATGGCTCAGGGCAGCGCCCTGGTGGCGGGCGCGGCGCTGGCGTATTTCGCGCCCCGTGCCAGCCGTTGACCCACGCCCGTACCCCTTCGGGAAGTCGCCCCCCGACACCCCTTCCGAAAGCTGCCCCGCCCCCTTCTGAAAGAGGTCCCCGTGCCCGGTTCCGCTCCCACCCTCGTCCTGACCGGCGGTCAGGTCCTCACCGTCGACGGCGGCTTCACCGTCACCGAAGGCGTCGCCGTACGCGGCCGGAGCATCGTCGCCACGGGCAGCGACGCCGAGATGCGCGCCCTGGCCGGCCCCGCCACCCGGATCGTCGAACTCGGCGGCCGGACCGTCCTGCCCGGCATCAACGACTCCCATCTGCACGGGGCGGCCTACGGCATGACCAAGCCGCCCTTCGCCATCGACGTCGGCCACCCCGCCGTGGGCTCGATCGCCGACATCACCGCCGCGGTGGAGCGGGCGGTGCGAGCCGCCCGCCCGGGCGAGTGGATCGTCGGCCTGGGCTGGGACCCCGGCTATCTCGCCGAGTGCCTGGCCGACCCGCGCCGCTTCCCGCACCGCCGCGACCTGGACGCGGTCGCCCCGCACCACCCGGTCTGCCTGACGGACTTCTCCTCCCACATGGTGTGGGCCAACAGCGAGGCGCTGCGCCGCTGCGGCCTCGACGCAGGCAGCACGCCCCCACCCGGCGGTGTGATCGACCTCGACCCGGACGGGCAGCCGACCGGCATCCTGCGCGAGGCGGCCCAGCGGCTCGTGCAGGCGGCCCTGCCCACCCCGACGATCGCCCAGCGCCGCCAGGCCATCCAGGGCGTGGTCCGTGAACTGCACGCGCGCGGGATCACCAGCTACACCGAACCCGGACTCGGCCCCGGCGGCACCGACACCCTCTTCGGCGGCCTGAGCACCGACAACTGGACCGCCTACGCCGAACTCGTGACCGCCGGTGAGCTCCACGCCCGGGTCAGCGTCCTGCTGCTGCCCGCCCCCATGGGCGGCTCCGCCGACGACCTGCGCAAAGGACTGGCGGAGCTGCGCCGCCCGGCGTCGGCGGACCCCCGGCTGCTCAACGCCATCGGCGTCAAGATCTTCGCCGACGGCGTGCCACCGAACCGCACGGCCTGGATGAGCGAGCCCTACCCGGAGGGCGGCCACGGCTCCCTGTGCGTCCACGGCGACACTCCCGCACTCCAGGTGGAGGAACTGGGGGAGATGATCACCCTCGCGCACGAGGCCGGTTTCCAGCTCGGCGTGCACGTCACCGGCGACCGGGCCATCGACACGGTCGTGGCGGCCTTCGCCGCCGCTCAGGCGGCCGCGCCCCGTCCGGACGCCCGGCACTACGTCATCCACGGCGACTTCATCACCCCCGGCAGCCTGGCGAAGCTGGCCGCGCACGGCTACGGCGTCAACATGAACCCCGCCATCAAGTGGACCGTCTCGGACCTGATGGACGAGGTCGTCGGCCCGGAGCGCTCGGCCTACCAGTGGCCGGTACGGTCCGCGGTCGAGGCCGGCGTCCGGGTGTGTGCCAGCTCCGACGCGCCGATCACCGAGCCCGACTGGAGGCAGGGCGTGGCCGCGATGATGCTGCGCGAGTCCAAGGCCAGCGGCCGGCCGAGCGGCCCCGAGCAGTGCGTGACGCTCGCCCAGGCCCTGCGCGCCTACACCGCCACCCCGGCGTGGCAGGACTTCGCCGACGACTGGAAGGGCACCGTCCAACCCGGCAAGGTGGCGGACCTGTGCGTCCTGGACCGCCCGCTGCTGGGCCTCGACCCGCACGACATCACCGACGTCCAGGTGGACCTCACGGTCTTCGACGGCCGTGTCGTCCACGAGCGCTGACCCCGGGAGCGTCCGGATGGCATCTCATCCCCGCATGCTGCTCGTGCTGAGCGAGAACTGGACGCTGACCGGGGGCCGGGCCGACCTTCCGACGGCCGTGCGCTGGGCCCGCGAGGCCGAGGACGCCGGCTTCGACGCGGTCATGGTCAGCGAACACATCGTCCTGGGCCCCGACGCGGCCGCCGCCGGCATCATGGGCAACCCCCGTGACTACGCGCTCCCCGGCAACCAGGACCCGTACACCCCCTGGCCCAGCTCGCTGCTCCTGCTCGCCGCCATCGCCTCGGTCACCTCACGGCTGCGGCTGGCCGCCGCGGCGGTCCTGGCACCGCTGCGGCACCCTCTGCTGCTCGCCCGCGAACTCGGCACCCTCGACCTGATCAGCGAGGGACGGCTGATCGTCCAGCCCACGGTCAGCTGGAGCAGGGACGAGTACGACGCCCTGGGCGTGCCGTTCGCGCGCCGCGGGCGGCTCCTCGACGAGCATCTGGAGGTCTGGGCGAAGGCGTGGGGGCCGTCACCGATCTCCCATGACAGCGAGCATTACCCGTTCCGGGACGTGTACTTCGAGCCCAAGGCGTACCGACCCGAGGGCCCCCGGCTGTGGTTCGGCGGCCAACGCCTCCACGGTCCCGTCCTGCGCCGTCTCGTCGAGTACGGCCACGGCTTCCACCCGCTCGGCAGCCCGACCCCGAAGGAACTGCACACCCTGAGGGAGGCGATGGCCGCGGCCGGACGGGACGTCGCCGACCTGGAGATGATCGGCGGCACCCGGGCCGTCTTCCCCGACGACCGTTCACCGGCCGACCTCGGCGCGGCCCTCGCCTCCCTGCCGGAGCAGAGGGAACAGGGCTTCACCACCTTCTGCGTCAAGCCCAACCAATTCATCGACGACCCCGGCGACGTCGGGCCGTTCTGCCGGGAGGTGATGCGGCGTGTGGAGGCGCTGACGCGGAACTGAGAGCGCCGCCTCAGTGAGAGCGGACCAACTGCTCGACCCGGTCGTGGACGCTTTCCACGTGATGTTCGGATTCCGGCTTCATCAGGACGCTGCGCAGGATGCGTGCGGCGTCGGCGTCCGCGGTGATCTTCGGGTGGCGTGCCGTGAACGCCTCGCGGTCGGCTGTGAAGGTGCTCAGGAACACCGGGTCGCCGCTCACCATGCCGTCCGCGAGGACGCGTGCCGACGCCGCGTCGACGGCGCTGAGGGTGGTGGGTGCCGCGGCCGGGAAGTAGCTGACGATGTCGAGCTCGGGCCGCTGGTACAGCTCCAGGGCGTCGGACGCGGTGATCAGGTCGGCCCAGCGCAGGGCGGCCCGCCGACCGGCCGCCAGGACCCGGCCGAGGCCGTCGGGCGTGGGCGGCAGGAGCTGGAAGGTGAGCCAGAGGGCGGCGGCCGAGGCGCCCGCGCGGGAGCACTCCAGGCTGATCTCGCCGAGGTGGAGCTCGGTGGAGGTGAAGTAGGTGTACGGCGAGTCGTGGAGGTAGAAGCGGCCCACCTCCGGGTCGCGGAAGAGGACGGCGCCGCAGCCGTAGGGCTGGAGTCCGTGTTTGTGCGGGTCGACGACGACGGAGTCGCACCGGGCGATCGCCCGCCAGGGCTCGGCCGGGAGCCCCTCGGGGCCGTCGGCGCCGGCCAGCAGGGTGAAGAAGCCGCCGTAGGCGGCGTCGACGTGGAAGCGGACGCCGTAGCGGTCCCTGAGGGGGAGGGCGGCGTGGATCGGATCGACGACCCCGAGCCCGGTGGTTCCGGCGGTGAGGACGACCGTGCCCACCTCTCCGGTCCGCAGGGTGTCCTCCAGCGCGTCGAGGTCGATCCGGCCGCGGTCGTCGGTGCGGATCGGGTGGCCCTTCATGCCGAGGACATGGCACATACGGCCGTGGGTGTAGTGGGCGTCGGCGCTGTAGGCGACGCCCTTGCCGGGGTGGAGTTCCCGGGCGACGAACAGCGCCTCCAGGTTGGCGATCGTGCCGCTGGTGGTGAGATGGCCGAGGTGGGTGTCGTAGCCGAACATCGCGGCGAGCTGTGCGACGGCCTCGCGTTCCATGCGGGCGGTGGCGGGGCCGCCGTCCAGGGCGTGATTGTTCGGGTTGATCAGCATGGTGGTGAGGTAGCCGACCACGGCCGCCGGATGCGGGGGCTTGAGCATCTGGCCCACGTACCGCGGGTGGAAGAAGGGGTAGTTGTCCTTCAGCCGCCCGGTGAACTCCGCGAAGGCGACGGCGAAACGGTCGTCGTCGACGAGGAGGGACGGGTGCGGCTGGTGGGGGCCGAAGGTGTCGGCCCACTGCTGTATCGCGTCGGTGGCCCGGCCGAGCCAGTGCTGCAGATCCACTGATCTCTCTCCTCTGTCCGACTCTCTCTGCGGGTGCTGGCCACCATAGAACTTTGTTGACTGCTCAGCAATTGATTGATCAGTAGTTGAGATATTGGTAGGTGAGTAGGCAGTAAACTCCCCGAAGGGTCGTGGACCGTCTCGGACCGCCCAGGACGGAAAGGACACAGACACGTGGATGCCGCCACTCGGCGAGTTGGGGAAGTCGCCCGCGCAGCCAACAGCCGGCTCGTTCATGACTTCGGGCTGTTGATCAAGGCGGCCACCCGCCTGGAACAGCGGATCGACACCGACCTGCGGCGGGAGTGCGGGATCAGCCACACGATGTTCGAGGTCCTCATCAGGCTCTGCCGCCGACCGGACGAGAACGTCACGCAACGCGAGCTCGCCGACGACCTCACGCTCACCAGCAGCGGCATCACCCGCCTCGTCGACCGCATGGAAGAGGCCGGCCTGGTCCGACGTGTACCGGCCCCGGGGGACCGCAGAAGCGTCTTGGTGCAGTCGACCCAGGATGGCCGTACGGCGTTCCTCCAGGCCGCAGCCGTCCACGCGCGCGTCGTCGAGCGGTACTTCGTCGCACCGGTCGCCCAGGACGACTACGCCCGCCTGACCAGCTCACTCAGCCAGATCCACCAGGCCCTGCGCGACGGCTGACCGACCGCCGCGCAGAGCGGTGACCGCTTCGAGCCGGGCTCAGCTCTCGGCCGGGGTGAGTACCACGAAGTCCGCGTTCGACGGGTCGAGGCAGACGGCCAGCCGGCCGACGCCCTCCGCGTCCTCCGGTCCCATCTGTACGCTGCCGCCGTTCTCGGTGACCTCGGCGACCGTGGCGTCGCAGTCGGCGACGGCGAAGACCGGGTGCCAGTACGGCCGTCCGTTCGCCAGGGCGAGGTTCTCCTCGGGGAGCTCCATGATGCCGCCCTGCATGCGCTCCTCCGGGAGCCCCTCGGGAGTGATGAGGGCGTAGGTACCGCCGCCTCCGGGCAGCTCCATGTCGCTGAACCGCCAGCCGAAAAGGCCGCCGTAGAACTCCTTCGCGGCCGCGGCGTCGCTCGTGTACAACTCGGTCCAGGACAGCGAGCCCGGCCGGTCCACCAGCTCGGCGCCCTTGTTCGTCCCCGGCTGCCAGACGGCGAACTGGCCCCCCAGCGGGTCGCTGTACTGTGCCATCCGGCCCCAGTCGTCGAGGTCCATCGGCGCCACCCGCACGGTGCCGCCCGCGCGCTCCACCGCCCGGGTCGTGGCGTCCGCGTCGGTGACGCTGTAGTAGATCATCCAGGCCGAGCGGGCGCCCTGCTCGGTCAGCTTGCCGAGCCCGGCGACGATCTTGCCGTCCTTGCGGAACATGCCGCCTTCCATGTCCTCCCCCTCGCCCATGGACTCGTAGTCCCACCCGAGCACGGCGCCGTAGAAGGCCGCGGCGGCCCGGACGTCGGGAGCGCCGAGGTCGAGCCAGCAGGGAGAACCGGGAGCGAAATCCGTGGTGATCATGGCAGTGATTCCCTTCCGTGGTCATGTGTGAACCCAGCGTGACACCGACCACTGACAATCGCCCGTCGTCCGCTCTCCGGGGACCGCCTACCCTTGACCCATGACCAGCAGCAGCGACCGGAGCCTCGCAGTGGACGTTCCAGCACCCAAGAGTTATGAGATCCGCACCTACGGGTGTCAGATGAACGTCCATGACTCCGAGCGATTGGCCGGGCTGCTCGAAGACGCCGGGTACGTGCGCGCGCCCGAGGGCTCGGACGGTGAGGCCGACGTCGTGGTCTTCAACACGTGCGCGGTCCGGGAGAACGCCGACAACCGGCTCTACGGCAACCTCGGCCGCCTGGCCCCGAAGAAGGCGTCGCGCCCCGGGATGCAGATCGCGGTCGGCGGCTGCCTGGCGCAGAAGGACCGCGACACGATCGTGAAGAAGGCGCCCTGGGTGGACGTCGTCTTCGGCACGCACAACATCGGCAAGCTGCCGGTGCTGCTGGAACGCGCGCGCGTGCAGGAGGAGGCGCAGGTCGAGATCGCCGAGTCGCTGGAGGCGTTCCCGTCGACGCTGCCGACCCGGCGCGAGAGCGCCTACGCGGCCTGGGTGTCGATCTCCGTCGGCTGCAACAACACCTGCACCTTCTGCATCGTCCCGGCCCTGCGCGGCAAGGAGAAGGACCGCCGCCCCGGCGACATCCTCGCCGAGGTGGAGGCCCTGGTCGCCGAGGGCGTCTCCGAGATCACCCTGCTCGGCCAGAACGTCAACGCGTACGGCTCCGACATCGGCGACCGCGAGGCGTTCAGCAAGCTGCTGCGGGCCTGCGGCACCGTCGAGGGCCTGGAGCGCGTCCGTTTCACCTCCCCCCACCCGCGCGACTTCACCGACGACGTGATCGCCGCCATGGCCGAGACGCCGAACGTGATGCCGCAACTGCACATGCCGCTGCAGTCCGGCTCGGACACGGTCCTGAAGGCGATGCGCCGCTCCTACCGCCAGGAGCGCTACCTCGGGATCATCGAGAAGGTCCGCGCCGCCATCCCGCACGCCGCGATCACCACCGACATCATCGTGGGCTTCCCCGGCGAGACCGAGGAGGACTTCGAGCAGACCCTCCATGTCGTGCGCGAGGCGCGGTTCGCGCAGGCGTTCACCTTCCAGTACTCCAAGCGGCCCGGCACGCCCGCCGCGACCATGGAGAACCAGATCCCCAAGGAGGTCGTCCAGGCGCGCTACGAGCGTCTCGTCGCCCTCCAGGAGGAGATCTCCTGGGAGGAGAACAAGAAACAGGTCGGCCGCACCCTGGAGCTGATGGTCGCGGAGGGCGAGGGCCGCAAGGACGGCGCCACCCACCGCCTGTCCGGCCGTGCCCCCGACAACCGCCTGGTCCACTTCACCAAGCCGGAGCAGGAGGTGCGTCCCGGCGACGTGGTCACGGTCGGGATCACGTACGCCGCCCCGCACCACCTCCTCGCCGAGGGAGCCGTCCTCGACGTGCGCCGCACGCGCGCGGGTGACGCCTGGGAGAAGCGCAACGCCGAGAAGGCCGCCAAGGCGGCCGGGGTCATGCTGGGCCTGCCGAAGATCGGCGTGCCCGCGCCACTGCCGGTGGCGACGGCACCGGCCTGCGGCTGCGACTGACACAAGGCGCTCACCAGGCCACAAGGGCGAGTCGCAGCGGGCACAAAGGTCACAAGAGTCTGCGGAAAACGGGGGAAGCACGGTGTACCAGTTGTGGGGGCTGATCGTCGAGGAGACGACCGGCATGGGGGAACGCAAGGCGTACGCGGCCAAGGTCCTGGAGCACGTCACGGGCACGCGCGAACAGGCCATGGCCCGGCTCGAGGAGTGCGCTCGCTCGTACGTCCCCGAGCATCCGATGAATCCGATCAGCACCCGCCTGTACCGGACGGCCGAGGGCCTGCTGCTCGTCAAGGAGGGCTCGATGCGCACCTACGGCTGCCGTTTCTCGGTCGCCGAGGTGCTGTACGACAGCGTCGCCGAGGAGCAGCGGATCGCGGCCGCCCGTGAGGCGCAGCGGCAGGCGGACGCCCAGCGCAAGGCCGCCGAGAAGGCGGCCAAGCGCGACCGGCGCCGGTCACGCTGGGGGGTCTGACGCGGTCGCGCGGCGGCGGACGGCCCGGCCGGTTACCCTGCCGATCATGCTTGTCGCCGCCGCAGTCTGCCCCTGCCCGCCTCTGCTCGTGCCCGAGGTGGCCGCGGGCGCCGCACCGGAGCTGGACCCCGCGCGTGCCGCGTGCGTGGACGCGCTCGGCGTGCTCGCCGCCGCCCGTCCGGACCGGCTCGTGATCGTCGGGCCCGCCGAGGAGGACCGGCGCGGGGTGTATCCGGAGGGCACCTGGGGATCGTTCCGCGGCTTCGGTGTGAACCTCGACGTGCGGCTGGGCCGTGCCGCCCCGGCGGCGTCGGAGCACCGGCTGCCGCCCTCGCTGGCCGTGGCCGCGTGGCTGCTGGAGCGCACCGGGTGGTCGGATGCCCCGATCGAGGGACTGGGGGTGGGGGAACCTCTGGCGGCCGAGCGGTGTATCGAAGTCGGAAGGGACATCGCCGCCAGGGCCGAGCGGGTGGCGCTGCTGGTGATGGGCGACGCCAGCGCCTGCCGCACGCTCAAGGCACCCGGCTATTTGGACGAGCGGGCGGCGCCCTTCGACGCGTCGGTCGCCCGTGCGCTGGTGGAGGCGGACATCGCCGCTCTCAAGGCGCTGGACACCGAGCTGGCCCGTGAGCTCAAGGCGTCCGGCCGCGCCCCCTGGCAGATCCTCGCGGGCGCCGCCGAGCAGGCGGACCTGACCGGAGCCCTGCTGTACGAGGACGCGCCGTACGGCGTCGGCTACCTGGTCGCGACCTGGTCCTAGCCGCTGCGGGCACATGTGCCCGGACACGGCGGACGGCCGCGAGGTCGGCGCTTCGCGGCCGTCCGCCGATCAATGTGGTTGTGGTGTGCCGTGGCGCTCAGGAAGACGGCGGGGGTGAGTCCTGCGGCGGGGCCGCCTGGTCGCCGCCGTCCTTGTGCGCCAGTCGGTCCATGGCGTGCTTCGCCCGGTCGGTGCCCGTGTGGATCCGGTCGCTGTACTTGCCCTTGGTCTTGTCGTCGACGACCTTCGCGGCTCTGTCGAGACCGTGCTGGATCTTGCCACCGTGCTGCTGGGCGAGGCCCGAGACCTTGTCCTTCGCCGGGGCGAGCTTGGCCTTCACATTGTCCATAAGACCCATGGGTCACCTTCCCTCGTGGGTCAGTTACGTGCGGGCGCCCTCGCCGGCCTCGCTGTCGGCCGCCTCCCCGGCGGACTGCTGCCGGGGAATCCCGACCCCGTCGTCGGTCCCGGCCTCCGGTGCCGGCTCGGCCGTCTCTCCGGTCGGCTCCTTCGCCGACGCGGCCTCGGTGGCCGGCTCCGCCTTCGGTTCGGCCGCGTCGGACCCGGCCGATTCGGCCGGTGCCTGGCCGGTGGCCGGGGCCTCCGCCGGGGTCACTTCCTCTGTGACCGCCTCCTCCGTGGCCTTCGACCTCCGGAGAAGCCGCGCAAAAACGCCCATATCAACTCCATACGTTACTCGTGCGGGCGACATCCCGCGTTGCCGTGAAGCTCCCCTGATCGGGCGAAGCAGAGAGCGCGGAGAGCGCCCGTTCGCGCGCCTCCCCGGGTGCCGGCCGCCGCCCTGGCGCCGGGAACCTCGCAACGGGCAACGACCCCGGACCCGCGGCGTCACGTAACTCGTTCGAGGGCAGGGTCGGAGGTTTGGGAGACTGGTCCGGTGAGCAGCGCACCCCCCGCCCCCCGCGTCATCGCCGTCGTCGGACCGACCGCGGCCGGAAAGTCCGATCTCGGCGTCTTCCTGGCCCAGCGACTCGGCGGCGAGGTCGTCAACGCCGACTCCATGCAGCTCTACCGAGGGATGGACATCGGCACCGCCAAGCTGACACCCGGGGAGCGCGGCGGCGTGCCGCACCACCTCCTGGACATCTGGGACGTCACCGTCACGGCCTCCGTCGCCGAGTACCAGAGGCTGGCCCGCGCCCGGATCGACGCCCTGCTCGCCGAGGGCCGCTGGCCCGTCCTGGTCGGCGGCTCCGGCCTGTACGTGCGCGGGGCGGTCGACAACCTGGAGTTCCCCGGCACCGACCCCGAGGTCCGCGCCCGGCTGGAGGAGGAACTCACGCTCCGCGGCTCCGGGGCCCTGCACGCGCGCCTCGCCGCCGCCGACCCCGAGGCCGCCCGGGCGATCCTGCCGGGCAACGGCCGCCGCATCGTCCGGGCGCTCGAAGTGATCGAAATCACCGGCAAGCCCTTCACGGCCAACCTCCCCAGCCATGACTCCGTCTACGACACCGTCCAGATCGGCGTCGACGTGGCGCGCCCCGAGCTCGACGAGCGCATCGCGCGCCGGGTCGACCGGATGTGGGAGGCGGGGCTCGTGGACGAGGTGCGCGCGCTGGAGGCGCAGGGGTTGCGCGGGGGGCGTACGGCCTCGCGGGCGCTCGGCTACCAGCAGGTGCTCGCGGCGCTCGCCGGGGAGTGCACCGAGGACGAGGCGCGCGCGGAGACCGTGCGTGCCACCAAGCGCTTCGCGCGCCGTCAGGATTCATGGTTCAGGCGCGACCCGCGGGTGCACTGGTTGAGTGGGGCCGCGGCGGATCG
Organism: Streptomyces sp. NPDC018693; assembly: GCF_044391385.1. NCBI lineage: Bacteria > Bacillati > Actinomycetota > Actinomycetes > Kitasatosporales > Streptomycetaceae > Streptomyces > Streptomyces sp. NPDC018693. Next base: position 57,140 of record NZ_JBIRZZ010000019.1, read on the forward strand.
CCGGGAACTTCCACGGCTCGCCCTGACGTTGGTCGAACGACCGGTTACAGCCTGATCACGTCATGGCATCGGGACGCCCAGGCCGTCATCCGGGCCTCCGACGCCGTGCCATCATCAAGCTTCGATCGACCAAGTGGAGTCCGAGTTGGGAGGGCGCGTGGCGATGGAGGCCGGCCCTCGCGACACCGCACAAAGCACCGAACCCGTCACCGCCGAGCATGGCCAAGCGGAGCCGGACGATGTCCGTCCGGACCTGGCCGGAGAGCGCCTCAGCCCGGACGGGCCGGACGACGACACGCCTGACGGCGTGACCGAGGACGGCCCCGAGCCCGAGGAGATGTTCACCGGCGGCCCGGAGGTCGAGGTCGAGCTGCGCCCGCAGCGCCGGATGCGGATCTGGCAGCTGGCGCCCATCGTCGCGCTGGCCGCCGCCGGCTCCCTGATGTTCGCCTTCCCGCTCGCCTTCGACTTCGGCGACAGCGGGGCGATGACCGCCATGCTGGGCCTGCTGATCTGCTCCTGCGCGGCCGGCTGGGGCATGATGGCCGCCCGCCGCGTGGGCTCCACCTGGCCCGGCCTGCCCCCGCGGGGATCCGGGCGGCGACCGGACTGGCGAGTGATCCTGGCGTACGCCGTGGTGGTCGTGGCGGTGGTCGCTCTGGCCGTGTGGAGAGTCGCCCGCCTGCGCTGACGTCCACACGCGCGCACCCGCCCGTGCGTCGCCTGCCCCGGACCGGGTGTCGGACCGGTGTCGTAGCCACCCCGTACGATCGAGGAATGAGCACGCGGATCGCCTTCCTCAAGGGGCACGGCACCGAGAACGACTTCGTGATCGTCCCGGACCCCGAGAACGCCATCGACCTGCCCCCCGCCACCGTGGCCGCGCTGTGCGACCGTCGCGCGGGCATCGGCGGGGACGGGCTGCTGCACGTCGTGCGGTCCGCCGCGCACCCGGAGGCGGCGCACCTCGCGGGCGAGGCCGAGTGGTTCATGGACTACCGCAACGGCGACGGCTCGATCGCGGAGATGTGCGGCAACGGCGTCCGGGTCTTCGCCCGCTACCTCCAGCATGTCGGCCTCGTCTCCGAGGGCGACCTCGCGATCGCCACGCGCGGGGGCGTGAAGACCGTGCACATCGCCAAGGAGGGCGACATCACGGTCGGGATGGGCCGCGCGGTCCTCCCCGAGGGCGAGGTCACGGTGAGCGTCGGCGAGCGCAGCTGGCCCGCGCGGAACGTGAACATGGGCAACCCGCACGCGGTGGCCTTCGTCGACGACCTCACGCACGCGGGTGACCTGTACTCCCCGCCGCCGTTCAGCCCGGCCTCCGCCTACCCGGACGGGGTCAACGTCGAGTTCGTCGTCGACCGCGGCCCCCGGCACGTCGCCCTGCGCGTGCACGAGCGCGGGGCCGGCGAGACCCGCTCGTGCGGCACGGGCGCGTGCGCGGTCGCCGTGGCCACCGCCCGCCGTGACGGAGCCGACCCGACCATGACCGGTACGCCCGTCACCTACACCGTGGACGTACCCGGCGGCCGACTGGTGATCACCGAGCGGCCCGACGGCGAGATCGAGATGACCGGCCCGGCGGTGATCGTCGCCGAGGGCCAGATCGCCCCGGAGTGGCTGGAAACCGCCGCAGGCTGAGCGGGGCGAGGCTTCGTATCGCAGGTCCGGTGGTGCACACGCTGCATGAACACGCCCTCGAGCGCCGGATCCGGGTTCGAGATGCCGACCCGCTCCACTTCTGATGGCTCGAAACCGTAAACCTGCGTTTCATCGCTCGAATGGGTGATCCGTTTCACGCTCGGCGAGAGCCGGTCGGTCGCACGTGATGGGCTCGGTAGCATCAAGCACCGGCCCGGACGGGGGACGTTGTCAGTCCCCTGAGCCGTGCCCGCCCTGGGGCACCCCGTCCGCCGGTCCACGCAGCCGGAGGTGCCCATGAGTGCGGAGGCCACGAATCCCGCGACCCCAGGCCCGGTGGTGCCTGCGGCGACCCGCAGGCGCAGCCGCCCCCGGATCGACCTGCGCCGACTGGGCCGCGCCGCCCTGCTCGGGCCCACCTCACGCGACAGGCTGCCCGACGCCATCGGCCATGTCGTCGACGCCCACCGCGCCCACCACCCCGACGCCGACCTCGAACCGCTGCGCCGCGCCTACGTCCTCGCCGAGTCCTCGCACCGCGGCCAGATGCGCAAGAGCGGCGAGCCGTACATCACGCACCCGCTCGCCGTGACCCTGATCCTGGCCGAACTCGGCGCCGAGACCACGACGTTGACGGCGTCCTTGCTGCACGACACCGTCGAGGACACGGAAGTGACGCTCGATCAGGTCGGTGCCGAGTTCGGCGAAGAGGTGCGCTATCTCGTCGACGGCGTCACCAAGTTGGAGAAGGTCGACTACGGCGCCGCCGCGGAGTCCGAGACCTTCCGCAAGATGCTCGTCGCCACCGGCAACGACGTCCGCGTGATGTCGATCAAACTCGCCGACCGACTGCACAACATGCGCACCCTGGGCGTGATGCGCCCCGAGAAACAGGCGCGCATCGCCAAGGTGACGCGGGACGTCCTGATCCCGCTCGCCGAACGGCTGGGCGTCCAGGCGCTCAAGACCGAGCTGGAGGACCTGGTCTTCGCCATCCTCCATCCCGAGGAGTACGAGCACACGCGCGAACTGATCGTCGAGAACGCCTCCCGCGCGGACGACCCGCTCGCGGAGTTCTCCGAGGCCATGCGCACGGTCCTGCGCGACGCCGACATCCAGGCCGAAGTCCTCATCCGGCCCCGGCACTTCGTCTCCCTGCACCGCGTGTCCCGCAAGCGCGGACAGTTGCGCGGCGCAGACTTCGGGCGGCTGCTGGTCCTGGTGAACGAGGACGCCGACTGCTATGCCGTCCTCGGCGAACTCCACACCTGTATGACGCCCGTCGTCTCGGAGTTCAAGGACTTCATCGCCGTACCGAAGTTCAACCTGTACCAGTCGCTGCACACCGCCGTCGCCCGCGAGGACGGCCAGGTCGTCGAAGTCCTCATCCGCACCCACCAGATGCACAAGGTCGCCGAGGCCGGGGTCGTCGCGCTCGGCAACCCCTACGCCGCCCCCGCGGAGGAGCAGTCCACGGGGGACGGCGAGCGCGTCGACCCCACCCGGCCCGGGTGGCTCTCCCGGCTCCTCGACTGGCAGCGGGCCGCGCCCGACCCCGACACCTTCTGGTCCACCCTGCGGGAGGACCTCGCCCAGGACCGGGAGATCACCGTCTTCCGCCCCGACGGCGGCACACTCGGGCTCCCCGAGGGGGCGACGTGTGTCGACGCCGCGTACGCGCAGTACGGCGAGGACGCGCACGCGTGCATCGGCGCGCGCGTCAACGGTCGGCTGGCGACCCTGAGCACCGTTCTGCGGGACGGCGACACCGTCCAGCTCCTCATGGGCCAGGACCCGGCCTCCGAGCCCTCCAGAGAGTGGCTGGACCACGCGCACACCCCTGCCGCCCGGATCGCCATCCAGAGGTGGCTGGCCACCCATCGGGGGGCTGCGGACGTCGTGGACGGAGGCGGCGAGGACGGCGAAGGAGCGGAAGTGCTGTCCGGTGCCGCCGCGGGGGCGGTACCGGCGCAGGACGACATGCGGCGGGCGGCCGCGGACCTGGCGGCCTCGGAGGGTACGTACGGCCGTCCCCTCGCCGGCGTCTCCGCCGCCCGGGCCGGTGCCGCGATCGCCGTCGACGGGCGGCCCGACGCGAGCGTGCGGCTCGCCGGCTGCTGTACGCCCGTACCGTCCGACGAGGTCACCGGATTCGCGGTGCGCGGGGGAGTGGTGACCGTGCACCGCGTGGAGTGTGCCGCCGTGGCGCGGATGAAGGACGGGGGGCGCGCGGAGGTCGACGTGCGCTGGGGGGACAGCACGGAGTGCCGGGTCACGCTCGTCGCTGAATCGTTCGGCCGCCCTCATCTGCTGGCCGACCTCACCGAGGCGATGGCCCTCGAAGGCGCCGAGATCATCGCCGCCACCGTCGCGCCCCCGACCCAGCAGCGCGTCCGCCACAGCTACACCGTCCGCCTCCCCGACGCGGCCGGCCTGCCGACCCTGATGCGCGCGATGCGCAACGTCCCGGGCGTGTACGACGTCAGCCGCGCCCAGCACCACGTGCCGACGACCTGAGAACGACGGGGGCGGGGCCGCGCGCGGGCATAGTCCGGGCGTTGGGTCGGCGTGCACGCCCGAGGCTCGCGCGCGGGCTCACGCACGCGTGAACCCAGGGACGCGCGGGCCTTGCCCGCCTGCCGGTGCCGGGTGCACCCACGTGCGTGTGGTGCAGGGACGCGCCGGCTGTGCCCGTCGCACTGCGGCCGGACTGGGCCGCGCGCGTGGGCGCAGGAAGGTGCTCATGGCCCTGCTGTGGGGCCGGGCCACGCGGGTGGGCGCCGGGATGAGCTGGCGGTGTCCCCAGGCCGCTGTCGGGCCGCGCCACACGCAGGTGGGGGCGCAGAGGCGAATCCGCACCAGATCGACACCCGGTGGGGCCGCCCCGGATGCGCGTGGGCGCGCAGTTGTGCCGGCGATGCCCAGCACGCTGCCGACGGGCCCGCCCGCGCGGGCGTGGGAGCAGGATCGGGGAGATGCACCGCGCATGGCCCGGCCACGCACGCGTGGGCGCCGGAATCCGCCACCATCCGTCCAGGACGCCGTACGAGTTCTCCCGCGTCAGGAGCGCGGGGCACGCGCGCGTGAGCCCTGACGGTGCCGTCGTACCGTCCGTCAGCGCTACGTGCTCGTGGGCAACCCGTTCGGGTGGGCCGGGCGCGCGTCGTCGCCGTGGTGCAGGTTCGCGCTGGTAGCCGTGGTGCATGCCGTTGACCCCCCGCGATCACGCCCACCGCTACGGCCCCGCGCCCACTGCTCGGGCCCACACCGAGGCTCCCCAGTCCGGTGCCGATGCCCCGCACGCCACCCCCGAGGCCCGGCGCTCCGCCGCCGACGCCCCGCCCCTCGGCCCTGCCTCTCCGCCGCCCCACAGCACCCTCAAGGCGCCCCCCGCAGCCCCCAGCCCCCGGGGGAGGCGAGCCCGTCGGCTGCGTGTCGGTGCGCTGCTCGCCTCCGCCGTGTCGCTCGTTCTGGTCGCCGCCAGTGCCCCGGCGGAGCCGCTGGGTGTGGGTGACCGGCTCTTCCCGTATCTAGGGAACCCCGGGTACGACGTAGCGGCGTACGACCTGTCCTTCACGTACTCCGGCAGCAACAGCAAGCCGCTGCAGGCGGTCACGACCATCGACGCCTGGACCACCACCCCGCTCGACCGCGTCAACCTCGACTTCGCCCACGGGAAGGTCGACTCGGTGGAGGTCGACGGTGAGGCGGCCTCCTTCGCCGTCGCCGGGGACGATCTGGTCGTCACGCCGAAGGACCCCCTGCCCGACGACAGCTGGATGCGGATCACCGTGCGGCACACCAGTGACCCCGTCTCCGGCCCCGACCGTGACGGCGGCTGGGTGCGCACCTCGGACGGGCTGGCCATGGCCAACCAGGCCGACGCCGCCCACCTGGTGTTCCCGTGTAACGACCACCCGTCCGACAAGGCCCTGTTCACCATGCGGATCACCGCTCCGAACGGCTACACGGCCGTCGCCAACGGACTGCCGGCCGGCGTCGACCGCGTAGGACAGGCCACCACATGGACGTATCGCACCCGGCACCCCATGGCCACGGAACTCGCGCAGATCTCGATCGGTCGCTCCACCGTGCTGCACCGCGAGGGACCGCACGCACTGCCCGTGCGCGATGTCGTGCCCACCAAGGACCGCGCCGTCCTGGAGCCGTGGCTGAAGAAGACGCCCGAGCAGATCTCCTGGATGGAGGAGCGGGTCGGCCCGTACCCCTTCGAGACCTACGGCCTGCTCGTGGCCGACGCCTCCACCGGCTTCGAACTGGAGACGCAGACCCTCTCCCTCTTCGAGCGCGACCTGTTCACCCAGCCCGCCTACCCCGCCTGGTACGTCGAGTCGATCATGGTGCACGAACTGGCCCACCAGTGGTTCGGCGACAGTGTCAGCCCGCGCGTCTGGTCCGACCTGTGGCTGAACGAGGGGCACGCCACCTGGTACGAGGCCCTGTACGCGGAGGAGAAGGGCAAGCGGTCGATGGAGGCGCGGATGAAGGCCGCGTACGGCGCCTCCGACCGCTGGCGCACCGCCGGCGGCCCGCCCGCCGCCCCCAAGGCCCCCGAGCCCGGCCAGAAGATCGGCATCTTCCGCGCGAACGTCTACGACGGCGCCGCACTCGTCCTGTACGCCCTGCGGGAGACGATCGGCCGGCGCTCCTTCGAGCAGCTGCAGCGGGCCTGGGTGCAGGAGCACCGGGACGGCACGGCGACCACGGCCGACTTCATCGAGCTGGCCGGCCGGATCTCCGGCCGTGACCTCGACGGCTTCTTCCAGGGCTGGCTCTACGGCGAGAAGACCCCGCCCATGCCCGGCCACCCGGACTGGACCCCGGCGGCGTCGGTGCGGACCCCCGCGGAATAAGGGCGACGCCCGCGAAATAAGGCGGTGACGAGACGGGCCGTCCCGTGCGACCATCGTCGGGACGGCGCGGCACGGGGCACGCGAATCTCCTGGCACACAGGTTCCGGGGCACACGGGAATCTCCCGGGGCACTCGTGCGTTGTGCAGTGTGACCGCCGAATCGGCATCCCCAACGACGTAAGGACCCAATGACCTCCTCTTCTTCCCCTTCCCAGGACACCCAGCGCTTCGCGCACGCCTACCCCGAAGGTCTTCGGGCCGATGCCCTGATGGAAGAGGACGTCGCCTGGAGCCACGAGATCGACGGAGAGCGGGACGGCGACCAGTTCGACCGCTCCGAGCGCGCGGCTCTGCGCCGCGTGGCGGGCCTCTCCACCGAGCTCGAGGACGTCACCGAGGTCGAGTACCGTCAGCTCCGCCTGGAGCGGGTCGTCCTCGTCGGCGTCTGGACCTCGGGGACCGTGCAGGACGCGGAGAACTCGCTCGCCGAGCTCGCCGCCCTCGCGGAGACCGCGGGCGCTCTCGTGCTCGACGGCGTGATCCAGCGCCGCGACAAGCCCGACGCGGCCACCTACATCGGCTCCGGCAAGGCCGACGAGCTGCGCGACATCGTCCTCGAATCGGGCGCGGACACTGTCATCTGCGACGGTGAGCTGAGCCCGGGCCAGCTGATCCACCTCGAGGACGTCGTCAAGGTCAAGGTCATCGACCGTACGGCCCTGATCCTCGACATCTTCGCCCAGCACGCCAAGTCCCGAGAGGGCAAGGCACAGGTCGCGCTCGCCCAGATGCAGTACATGCTGCCGAGGCTGCGCGGCTGGGGTCAGTCGCTGTCCCGCCAGATGGGCGGCGGCAAGGGCGGCGGCCTCGCCACCCGTGGCCCCGGTGAGACCAAGATCGAGACGGACCGGCGACGGATCCGCGAGAAGATGGCGAAGATGCGCCGGGAGATCGCGGACATGAAGACCGGCCGCGAGATCAAGCGCCAGGAGCGCAAGCGCCACAAGGTGCCGTCCGTGGCCATCGCCGGCTACACCAACGCCGGTAAGTCGTCCCTGCTCAACCGCCTCACGGGCGCGGGCGTGCTGGTCGAGAACGCCCTGTTCGCGACCCTCGACCCGACCGTCCGCCGGGCGGAGACCCCGAGCGGTCGGCTGTACACACTGGCGGACACGGTCGGTTTCGTCCGCCATCTGCCGCACCACCTGGTCGAGGCGTTCCGCTCCACCATGGAGGAGGTCGGCGAGTCCGACCTGATCCTGCACGTGGTGGACGGCTCGCACCCCAACCCGGAGGAGCAGCTGCTCGCCGTACGGGAGGTGATCAGGGACGTCGGCGCCACCGACGTACCCGAGATCGTCGTGATCAACAAGGCGGACGCGGCGGACCCGCTGGAGCTGCAGCGGATGCTGCGGATCGAGAAGCGATCGATCGCGGTCTCGGCGCGCACCGGCCAGGGCATCGCCGAGCTGCTCGCCCTGATCGACAGCGAGCTGCCCCGGCCGTCCGTCGAGATCGAGGCCCTCGTGCCGTACACGCACGGCAAGCTGGTCGCCCGCGCCCACACCGAGGGCGAGGTGATCTCCACGGAGCACACCGCGGAGGGCACCCTGCTGAAAGTGCGGGTGCACGAGGAACTGGCGGCGGACCTCGCTCCGTACGTCCCGGCTTCGGCGGCCGTCTGACACAGCGCCCACGAGGCGGGGCCCGCACCCTGCGACAGGGGGCGGGCCCCGCCTCGTCGGTCGGTCACCGACCGCCGTACTTCTTGCTCATGTTCTGGTACATCGCCTCGGCCTGCGCGCCCAGCTGCGGGCCCGCCAGCCAGGTGTTGTCGGCCGGGCCGATGGAGGTGTTGGACACCAACCTGGTCTCGCCGTCCACCACTCGGAACCAGCCGCCGCCGGACGAACCGCCGGTCATGGTGCAGCCGATGCGGTACATCGTCGGCAGCGTCGGGTTCAGCGACAGCCGGCCGGGCCGGTCGAGGCACTTGAACATCTTCAGCCCGTTGTAGGGCGCTGCCGCCGGGTATCCCCAGGCGCCCATCGTGCCCACCTCGGTCGCGGACGGCGCGGAGAAGTCGACGGCCAGCGCCGCGCCGACCGTCTCCTCCAACGACTTGCCGCCCTGCTCCGGCTGCACATGCAGCACGGAGTAGTCGTACGGGGCACCCGCGCCGCCCGTCTCCGCGCCGCCCTCGATCCACTCGCCGGACGTCGAGGCCCAGTCCGCCCACCAGTTGCCGTAGGGCGCCATCTCGGTGAACGTGGCGTTCTTCAGCTGCGCCTCGCTCTTGCCGAGGTCGTTGTAGGCCGGGACGAAGACGATGTTGCGGTACCAGCCGCCGTCGCCGCCCGCGTGCACACAGTGGCCGGCCGTCCACACGAGGTTGGACTTGCCCGGGTGGTTCACGTCCTTGATGACCGTGCCGGAGCAGACGGCCGGGCCGTCGGGGGTGTCGAAGAAGACCTTGCCCACCGGGGCCGCGTTCTCGTGGTACGGCGTCTTCTCCGCCGTCGCCTCGACGGGCGCGGGTTCTGCGTCGCTGACCCCCTGGTCGGCGGAGGCGTCCTGCGTCGTGATCGTCTTGTTGGCCTCCTTCGCGGACTTCATCCGCTCCGGCTGCCACAGGCCCGCGATCACCGGGTTGACGAAGTCCTTGGCCTCACTGAGCCACTTGTCCTTGTCCCAGTCCTGCCAGCCGCCGTTCGCCCAGTCCTCGACGTCGATGCCGTGCTCCTCGAGCCGGTCGGCGATGTCGGACGGGATGCTGACCTTGCCGTCGGCGGCCTGGGAGGCGGTGGCGGTGGGCCCGTCGGCCGCCTTGTCGTCGTCACCGCCGCCGCAGGCGGTGGCCGTGAGGGCCAGGACGGCGACGAGACCGGTGGCCGCGAGCAGGGTGCTCCGTCGGCCGGATCCGGGCGCGATGGACGTACGTGTGGAACGCATGTGGTGCGATGACCCCCGTGAGCGTGCGAATGCCTGAATTGGCGCAAATCATGTGCTTGTCAGCCGAGAGCGAGCCCTCGTGTGCGGAGCGCGGTGGCGACACCCCACTATGCGGCGACACCCCACTATGCCCGCGGAATTCGGAACGAACGGCGGTGAGCCGGTGAAGGTTTCCGTGAGACGCCCACCGCCGTCCGTGCCGGCGCGAGTCACTGACCGGCGTACTTCTCACTCACCGCGTCGAAGACACCCTTGGCCACCTCGCCCAGCCGCGGGCCCGCCAGCCAGCCGGCGTCGGCCGGGCCGATCGAGGTGTTGGACACCAGCGCAGGCTTGCCGTCCGAACCGGCCGCGACCCAGCCGCCGCCGGACGAACCGCCCGTCATCGTGCAGCCGATGCGGTACATCGTCGGGTCAGAGGAGGCCAACGACAGCCGTCCCGGCCTGTCCTGACACTGGTACAGCTTCTGGCCGTCGTACGGAGGCCCCGCCGGGTAGCCGGTCGCCGTGATGCTCGGCACCTTCGTCACGGCCGGCGCGTTGAAGTCGACCGGCAGCGCCGAACCGACCATCTCCTCCAGCGACTTGCCGGACGCACCCTTCTCCGGCGTCACATGGATCACGGCGAAGTCGTAGGCCGCGCCGTCACCGCCGGTCTGGCCGCCCTGCTCGATCCACTGGTCCGAGGTCTGCACCCAGTCGCCCCACCACACACCGTACGGAGCGACCTGCTCCCGGGTCGCGGTCTCCAGCTTGTCGGTCGACAGGACCGAGTCGTTGTACGACGGCACGAACGCGATGTTGCGGTACCAGCCGCCCTCCTTGCCGGCGTGCACACAGTGGCCCGCCGTCCACACCAGGTTGGACTTCCCCGGGTGCGCCGGGTCCTGGACCACCGTCGCCGAGCAGACCATCGTGCCCTCGGGGGAGTCGAAGAACACCTTGCCGGCCTCGGGCGCGTTGGTGTGGTACGTCGCCGGCACCGCCCGCGCCTCCACCGGCTGCGGCGTCGGGTCGGTCACGCCCTGGTCGCCGGCCAGGTCACCGTCGTCGACACCGCGGTCCGGGTCCTCGGCGTCCCGCATCCGGTCCGGGTCCCACAGGCCCTCGATGATCGGGTTGACGAAGTCCTGCGCCTCGCGCAGCCAGTCGTCCTTGTTCCAGTTCTTCCACTCGCCGTTCTTCCACTTGTCGAGGTCGATCCCGTGCTCTTTGAGCCGGTCCTTGATGTCCTGCGGGATCTGGATCTTCCCGTCGCCCGCGGCGGCCGAAGCGGACGCGGACGCCTGGCCGTTCGCCTCGGTGTCATCCGACTCGCAGGCGGTCGTGGTGAGCATGAGCACGGAGGCGAGGGCAACGGCGGTGAGGGCGGGGGACGTTCCGCGGCCCGTGTTCCCTCCCCGACGAGCGGTGAACGGCGGCCGTATCGATCGCATGGTTTTACTCCCCCTGTTTTCGGTGAACTTGGAGCTGAGGCGCAACGGCCTCACACGATATGCGTTCGCCGTGGGGGACTTCCCATGGAACGGCAACGGTTCGGCTACAAGGGGCCTGACCTGCCAGATCACCGGGTCCTACGGCACTTCGGGTGACTCCGGAGCCTCGCGATCGAGGCCGCGTACGGCCGGGTGGGAGCAATGTCGATCCGTGTTCGGGCTCGTTGAGGAGGCAGACCTGGCGCGCGGGGGCTCTCGCCGCCCTGCTGACCGATGAGGCGGACATCGAAGTGATCGCGGCGGCACCGTGCCGCAACGAGACCATCCGCACAGGCCCCTCTCGCAGCGGCCCGATGTGGCCGTCATCGACGGCGGCGCGGACGGGACGCTCGACACCTCGCTGGAGCCGGCGGCGCGGCTGCCCGAGTGCCGGGCCGTGGTGCTCGTCTGCGCCGCGGCGCCCGCTTGTCCGAGCCAGGCGCCGGCGCTGGACGTGTCCACCTCGTCGGGAGGAACGGCCCCTGGAATTCGCCCCCTTGCCCAGGGGGCCGCGAGGTGGCCGCCGACCGGCGGTCTGTCGCCCCAGCGCGCCGTGCGCGGCGCGGTGAGCCGGACCAGGGCGCGAGCCGCGACGGCCGCCTCGTCGAAACGGCGCGGGCACGCGCGCGTACGACGTCTTCGGCGCCGCAGGCCGTGATGTCCCGCAGGCCGTCGGCCGCCGTGCCCACCTGCTCGGCGACGGCCTCGTCGGCGAGGGCGACCGCAGGCTGACGGGCCGCCGGCGCCCGCTGGGCCAGCGGGAAGAGCGTGCGGATCTCTTGGCCGCCAGGCAGCCTCGTACCGCGCCGGCCCGGCGATGGTTCGATCACCGCGATGATCTTGTGCTGACCCGTAACCCGCGGGACCTTTCGCGGTTGGTAGCGGTGAGGAGCCTGGTGCCTGCGGGCGGGCTCCGTGCGGAAGAGCAGCGGAGGGGCGGGGCGGCGTCGCCCAGGAATCGGCCGGGACCGTTCGGATCGGTGCACCGGACAGCAGCGACGGGAGCCCGCAGGCCACGGGCGCACAGTCCGCGATGATCGAACTCGCCTTGGACAGCGGGAGGACAGGGAGCCGTGACCGTGACCGAGTCTGCGTCCGGAGAGGGCGTCGGGGAACGGAAAGGAGCCGCCGGAGGGCGCATCGGTGTGCGCCCCGCGCACGAGGGCATCCTGCGGCGCCAGTCCGCGCGCGAGTCCGCGGCTCGCACCTACGCGCGCGCCCTGCCCATCGTGCCGGTGCGGGCACGTGGGCTGACCATCGAAGGTGCGGACGGCCGCCGCTACCTCGACTGTCTCTCCGGCGCCGGCACCCTGGCCCTCGGCCACAACCACCCCGTCGTCCTGGAGGCGATCCGCAAAGTCCTCGACTCGGGTGCGCCCCTGCACGTCCTCGACCTTGCCACTCCCGTCAAGGACGCCTTCGTCACCGAGCTGTTCCGCACCCTGCCGCCCGGTCTCGCCGACCACGCGCGCGTGCAGTTCTGCGGTCCAGCCGGTACGGACGCTGTGGAGGCCGCCCTCAAACTGGTGCGGGCCGCGACCGGCCGGACGGGAGCCCTGGCCTTCACCGGCGCCTACCACGGCATGACCGCCGGCGCCCTGGACGCCTCCGGCCACGCGGAGGACGTACGGGTCACCCGCCTGCCCTACCCGTACGACTACCGCTGCCCGTTCGGCGTCGGCGGCGAGCGGGGCGCCGAACTCGCCGCCCGCTGGACGGAGTCCGTCCTCGACGACCCCAAGTCCGGTGTGCGCAGGCCCGCCGGGATGATCCTCGAACCCGTGCAGGGCGAGGGCGGGGTGATCCCCGCTCCGGACGCCTGGGTGCGCCGTATGCGGGAGATCACCGCGGACCGGTCCGTCCCGCTCATCGCCGACGAGATCCAGACCGGAGTCGGCCGCACGGGCGCCTTCTGGGCCGTCGAGCACAGCGGGATCACCCCCGACGTGATGGTCCTGTCCAAGGCCATCGGTGGCAGTCTGCCCCTGGCCGTCGTCGTCTACCGCGACGACCTCGCCGTATGGGAACCCGGCGCCCACGCGGGCACGTTCCGCGGCAACCAACTCGCCATGGCCGCCGGTACCGCCACCCTCGCCCACGTCCGCGAACACCGCCTCGCCGACCATGCGGCCGCCCTCGGCGACCGCATGCTGCGCCAACTCATGCCACTCTCCGGCGAGTTCGCCCATGTCGGAGATGTCCGGGGGCGAGGGCTGATGATCGGGCTGGAGATCGTCGACCCGGAGGGGAAGTGTGCGCGGGGGAGCGGCGCGGACGCTGGCGACTCCAGCACCGGGCGTGACGGGGCCGATTCGAGCGGCGCGGGTGCCGGCGATGGGGGCTACGGCGGGGATGGCCCGACCAGCGGGCCTGGTGGCGATGGGGGCTACGGCGTGGCTGGGCCGACCGGCGCGGGTGCCGGCGATGGGGCCCACGGCGGGGCTCGTCCGACCGTCGCGCACCGCGGCGAAGGTGGCCACGGCGAGGCCCGTCCGGCCGACGCGGGCGCCTTGGGGATGGCCTTGCCGAGCGGGCCATGGCCCGACCGCTTCCCCCGTCCCGCCGCCCCCGAGCTCGCGGCAGCCGTCCAGCGGGAGTGCCTCCGCCGGGGTCTGATCGTGGAACTCGGCGGGCGCCACGCGAGCGTGGTCCGGCTTCTGCCGCCCCTGACGATCACCGAGGACCAGGCGGCGGCCGTGCTCGACCGGCTCGCCGACGCGGTGGCGGCGGTGGACCCCGAGCAGGTCTGCCGTCCAGCGCGACGCGAACGCGCCCGGACACGCCCCCGCGCAGAACCGCCCCGCCGACAACCGGGCAACGGCGACAGCGACCCGCCTCGCGACCCCGGCGCAGGCTCGCCATAGACCGCACGACCGACGTGCCAGCCCCGCCGTCGACGGCGTACCCGCCGAGGTCCCAGCGGCATCCGGCGGCACCCTTCCCAAGCGGCCTTTCCCGCCCCTGACCTTCACCTCTCCCGCACCTCCTCGTCCTCGCTCCGACCCAACCGCTCCGTGCCCCACCCCTTGAGGAACCGTCTTGACCCCCTCCTCCCCGTCCGCCAACTCCCGTCCCTGCACGCCCACTCCTCCCACCGCTCCCTCGTCCTCCCCAACGGCCTCGGCCACCGTCCCCCGACAGCCACAGGCCATCCCGTCCCTCCGGCCGCCCGGGGACACCGGCCTCGATGCCCTGGATCACCCCGACCCGCACACCGCGGCCCAGACCGCCGCCGTGGAGAACCTCCTGCGCTGCTGGGTCCGCGAGACGGGCCTGCCCGCCCCCGTGGACGATGTTCTCCGCATCTCCCTCCCGGCCTCCGGCACGGCGCTACTCGTCCCGGTCCACTACTGGTCCCCGACGGGCTGGCACCGCTTCGGCCCGCCCCGTCTGGCCGACGCCCCGGCACCGTGTCCGCCCGCCGACGCGGTCACGGTCGCGGCCCTGCTGGCGCGCGAGTCGGCATACGGGACGCCCGAGGCCGACGAAGCAACCGTCGGCGCCGATGCGCCCGGTGCGGACAGCACACCTCGTACCGTCGGCGGGCCCGGCCCCGCCGACACCGTCGCCCTGGTCGCCCGGGTCGCCGACTCCGTGAGCCGCACCGCGACCTTCATCGCTGAACGCCGCGCCCGACCCGCCGATGGGCCCGACCTGTTCCTCTCCGCCGAGCAGGCTCTGATGCTCGGCCACCCTCTGCACCCGACCCCCAAGAGCCGGGAGGGCCTGTCCGACGCCGAGGCCCGGCTGTACTCACCCGAGTTGCGCGGCTCCTTCCCCTTGCACTGGCTGGCCGTCTCCCCTTCCCTTCTCGCCACCGACTCCGCCTGGACGGAACGCGGTCGACCCGTTCGCGCGGACCAGCTGACGTCCCGACTGGCCGGGACCAGGCTGCCCCTGCCCGACGGCTGGGCCGCCCTGCCGCTGCACCCGTGGCAGCTGCGCGCGGTCCGCCATCGCCCCGAGATCGCCGCCCTGTTCGACGCGGGGCTGCTCCGCGACCTGGGACCCCATGGTCTGCCGTGGCACCCCACCTCCTCCGTCCGTACCGTTTACCGTTCCGATGCCGCCGCGATGCTCAAGCTGTCGCTGGGCCTGCGCATCACCAACTCCCGCCGTGAGAACCTCCGCAAGGAACTCCATCGCGGTGTCGAGGTCCACCGTCTGCTGCGCGCCGGTCTGTCCCAGCAGTGGCGGGCCGCCCACCCGGGCTTCGACCTCGTACGAGACCCGGCCTGGCTCGCCGTCGACGGGCCGGACGGGACCCCGGTGACCGGGCTGGACGTGGTCGTCCGGCACAACCCGTTCGCGCCGACCGACGACGTCTCCTGCGTCGCCGGGCTCGTCTCGCCCCGGCCGAGCGCCCTGGCGCCCACCGACGTCTCCGCCGCGGGGTTCGCCGAGTCCGACACCGGTTGCCGTGGCCCGGCCGCCTGCGGCGCGACCGTCACCCGCTCCCGGCTGGTCACCGTCCTCACGCGTCTCGCCGCGCGCACCGGACGCCCGCGAGGCGCCGTGGTCGCCGAGTGGTTCCTGCGCTACCTCCGCGAGGTGGTCCGTCCCGTGCTGTGGCTTGACGGCGAGGCGGGCGTCGCACTGGAGGCCCACCAGCAGAACACCCTCCTCCTGCTGGACACCGACGGCTGGCCTGCCGGTGGCCGCTACCGTGACAACCAGGGCTACTACTTCCGCGAGTCCCGTCGCACGGACCTCGACGCCCGGCTGTCCGGCATCGGCGAGCACAGCGACACCTTCGTCTCCGACGAGGTCACCGACGAACGTTTCACGTACTACCTCGGCGTCAACAACGTGCTGGGACTGATCGGAGCCCTGGGGTACCAGCGGCTCGCCGACGAGGAACTGCTGCTCGCCGCCTTCCGCCGCTTCCTCCAGGACACCGCCTCCGGCCCGCACCGGCTGCGCGGCTCGCTGCCCACCCGTCTGCTCGACTCACCCGTCCTGCGCTGCAAGGCCAATCTGCTGACCCGGCTGCACGGTCTCGACGAACTCGTCGGTCCGGTGGACACCCAGTCCGTCTACGTCACCATCGCCAACCCCCTGTATCGCTGAATCCCTGAACACCGACCGCCAAGCCCCTTCGCCAGCGGGGAACCTGTCCCGCCCCTGAGAGGAGCGTCCCGTGCCCCCCGCCGACGCCCGAGCCGAAGCCCGCACCGCCCCCGACGCCGGATCCGTCACCGACACCGGCGTGGGCCCGGCACCGGGCGTCGGCCCGGCCGACGATGGGAACGATGACGCCGACGGCACGGACGGCGAGGAGACGCTGGAGCTGCGCCTGCCCCGCGAGTACCTCCACGCCGTCGCGGACGAGGCGCTCACAGTGGGAGCCACCGCGGACCTTCTCGACGACGTGGGCGACTGGGGACCCGTCGCCACGCCCGTGGGCGCGTTCCACCTCCTCCCCGTCCGGGTCGAGCGGGATCTGCCCCTCGTGGCCCGCTGGATGAACGACCCGGCTGTCGCGTTCTTCTGGGAACTGGCGGGACCCGAGACCGTGACCGAGGAGTATCTGCGCCGCCAGCTCTCCGGCGACGGCCGCAGTGTCCCGTGTCTGGGGCTGCTGAAGGGCACGCCGATGAGCTACTGGGAGATCTACCGCGCCGACCTGGACCCACTGGCCCGGTACTGTCCGACTCGACCGCACGACACCGGACTCCACCTCCTCATCGGCGGTGTCGCCGACCGCGGGCGAGGACTCGGCAGTGTCCTGCTCCGAGCCGTCGCCGATCTCGTCTTCGACAGGAGACCCGCCTGTGCGCGGGTCGTCGCTGAACCCGACCTTCGCAACACCCCCTCCATCGCCGCCTTCCTGAGCGCCGGTTTCCACTTCTCCGCCGAGGTCGATCTGCCGGCGAAGCGGGCCGCGCTCATGATCAGAGACCGGCCCCTGCGTGGCCTGATGTGACGCTCCGCGGTGGCTCCGTCACTTCTGGTACACCGCTCGACTCGATTCGGTTCCTACTTCTCGCCACACCGGCCGCTTTTCTTCCCAGCCCCGTCCCCAAGCCCTCTGCCACCTGCTCCCACCCTCCTGCCACCTGCACCCCCCTCCCACCGGCTCCCCCACTTGCTCCAGTCCCTCTGCCACCGGCCCCACACCCGCTCCCGTCCCTCTCCTTCCTACTCCCGCGCCCACTCGTTCCCCTTTCACCCACCTTCACCGAGAAGCCCAAGGTCTTGATCCAGTCCCTCCTCACCGCCTCGACCACTCGTTTGTCAGTCCCTCGCCGTAGGGTGGTCGCGCTATGACGAAGCCCTCCCTCTCCGAACTCCTGCACGCCGCCGTCTCCGCCGTCGGCGGCACGGAGCGTCCCGGCCAGGTGGCCATGGCCGAAGCCGTCGCGGAAGCGATCGACGACGGCTCCCATCTGCTCGTCCAGGCCGGCACCGGCACCGGTAAGTCGCTGGGCTATCTCGTGCCCGCGCTCGCACACGGCGAGCGGGTCGTCGTGGCCACCGCCACCCTGGCGCTCCAGCGCCAGCTCGTCGAGCGCGACCTGCCGCGCACGGTCGACGCACTGCACCCGCTGCTGCGCCGCCGCCCGGAGTTCGCGATGCTGAAGGGCAGGTCGAACTACCTGTGTCTGCACCGCCTGCACGAAGGGGTGCCGCAGGACGAGGAGGAGGGCCTGTTCGACCAGTTCGAGGCGGCGGCCCCCACCAGTAAGCTGGGCCAGGACCTGCTGCGCCTGCGCGACTGGTCGGACGAGACGGAGTCCGGCGACCGCGACGACCTCACACCGGGCGTCTCCGACCGCGCCTGGGCCCAGGTGTCGGTGTCCTCCCGCGAGTGCCTCGGTGCGTCGAAGTGCGCCTACGGCGCCGAGTGCTTCGCTGAGATGGCCCGTGAGCGCGCCAAGCTCTCCGAGGTCGTCGTCACCAACCACGCCCTGCTCGCCATCGACGCGATCGAGGGCGCCCCGGTCCTCCCGCAGCACGAGGTGCTGATCGTCGACGAGGCCCACGAACTGGTCTCCCGGGTCACGGGCGTCGCCACCGGGGAGCTCACCCCCGGCCAGGTCAACCGCGCGGTGCGGCGCGCCGCCAAACTTGTGAACGAGAAGGCCGCCGACCAGCTCCAGACCGCCGCCGAGGGCTTCGAGCGGCTGATGGAGCTGGCCCTGCCCGGCCGTCTGGAGGAGATCCCGGAGGATCTCGCATACGCCCTCATGGCGCTGCGCGACGCCGCCCGTACGGTCATCTCCGCCATCGGCGCCACCCGCGACAAGTCCGTGCAGGACGAGGACGCGGTCCGCAAGCAGGCGCTCGCGTCGGTGGAGACCGTCCACGACGTGGCGGAGCGGATCGTGAACGGCTCCGAGTGGGACGTCGTCTGGTACGAACGCCATGACCGCTTCGGCGCCTCGCTGCGCGTGGCCCCGATGTCCGTCTCGGGCCTGCTGCGGGAGAAGCTCTTCGCGGACCGTTCCGTGGTGCTCGCCTCGGCGACCCTGAAGCTGGGCGGTGACTTCAACGGCGTGGGGGCGTCCCTGGGCCTCGCCCCGGAAGGCACCGAGGGCGAGGACGTGCCCCCGTGGAAGGGCATCGACGTGGGCTCGCCGTTCGACTACCGCAAGCAGGGCATCCTGTACGTGGCCCGACATCTGTCACGCCCCGCGCGTGACGGCGACCGCGCCGACATGCTCGACGAGCTGTCCGAGCTGATCCAGGCCGCCGGTGGCCGCACCCTGGGCCTGTTCTCCTCGATGCGGGCGGCCCAGATCGCGGCCGAGGAGCTCCGGGTCCGTATCCCTGAGTTCCCCATCCTCCTCCAGGGCGAGGAGACCCTGGGTGAGCTCATCAAGAACTTCGCGGCGGACCCGAGGACCTGTCTCTTCGGCACGCTGTCGCTGTGGCAGGGCGTCGACGTCCCGGGGGCCAGCTGCCAGTTGGTCGTCATGGACAAGATCCCGTTCCCGCGCCCCGACGACCCGCTGATGAGTGCCCGTCAGAAGGCGGTGGAGGACGCCGGGGGCAACGGCTTCATGGCCGTGGCAGCCACGCATGCCGCGCTGCTCATGGCCCAGGGCGCCGGCCGCCTGGTGCGCGCGTCGGGGGACCGCGGCGTCGTCGCCGTACTGGACCAGCGGCTGGCCACGGCGCGCTACGGGAGCTATCTGAAGGCGTCGATGCCCGACTTCTGGTACACCACGGACCCCAACCAGGTCCGCAAGTCGCTCGCGGCGATCGACGCGGTGGCGAAGCAGACCGAGGCGGACTGAGCGGGGGCTGTCCCAGCGCCGGGACAGCCCCCGCTCAAAAGCACAGGGCCCCGGAACCGGCGCAGGGATCCCGGGGCCCAGTCAGGGGGGCGGAGGAGGTGAGCCCGCCCGCCGCCGTCCTCAGACGCGGCGCAGTACGGCCACCACCTTGCCGAGGATGGTCGCGTCGTCGCCCGGGATCGGCTCGTACGCCGAGTTGTGCGGGAGGAGCCAGACATGGCCGTCCTCGCGCTTGAAGCGCTTGACCGTGGCCTCGCCGTCGAGCATGGCGGCCACGATGTCGCCGTTCTCCGCGACCGGCTGGCGGCGGACCGTGACCCAGTCGCCGTCGCAGATGGCGGCCTCGATCATCGAGTCGCCGACGACCTTGAGCACGAACAGCTCACCGTCGCCGACGAGCTGGCGGGGGAGCGGGAAGACGTCCTCGACGGACTCCTCGGCGAGGATCGGGCCACCGGCGGCGATCCGGCCGACCAGGGGGACGTACGACGCCGCGGGCTTGCCGGTGGTGTCCGTGGGCTGGACCGGGGCGGCCTGGTCGGAGCCGCGCACCTCGTACGCGCGCGGGCGGTGCGGGTCGCGGCGCAGGAAGCCCTTGCGCTCCAGTGCCATCAGCTGGTGCGCGACCGAGGACGTGCTCGACAGGCCGACCGCCTGGCCGATCTCCCGCATCGACGGCGGGTAGCCGCGTCGCTGGACGGAGTCCCTGATGACCTCGATCACCCGGCGCTGCCGGTCGGTGAGCCCCGAGCTGTCGGCCCGGATGCCTGGAGGTCGGCCCGGCAGGGAGCGCTTGTGTCCCTCGGGATTCGTGGCTTCGTTCATCGCATGCACCGGCTCGAGTCGGCCCTGGGAGCGGTCCTGGGCGGTGATGGTGGCACTGTCTGCGGTGGTGGTCACGTCGGCCCCTCTCGATGGTCTCCCTGCTGGACAACGGTAGTTGCTTTCGAAAGGTTGCGCCAAACACACGTTCGAGTGAAAAAGCGTGTCTCGCCTGACTTGATCATGGGTCTGGGTGTATTGGCTAGCGCCGCGCCTGACGGACAAAAGCGTCCATTGTTGTACTCTTCACCGCCGGGACCACCGACCTCTTGGGTCGTCGCCCAGTCTGCCATCCGCCGTCCCGCTCCCAGCGCATCGACCCCCGGCTCTGTGCGGGAGTCCCACCGCACCTCCCTGTGGCGCTCACGGGATCTCCGTACGGGCGCGTCGGCATGCTCGCACGCCCCCGCACGCGCGCGTGCGGGGTGCCCTGCTCAGGTGCTCGCTGTGACGGCGGAATCGCGTGCGGTGAGGGTGTGGGGTGCGACACGCGCTTCGGCCTGGGTGTATGGGCCAAGCCCTATATCTAGTGGTTGGATGGCAACAGCGGCCCAGAAGTTGTGGTCCCCCGTGCATTCGGACGTTCCGGGATCGCCTATGCTTGGGGCTGCTTCGAGGGGCCGCTGAGGCCCGTGAGGCTATTGAGTCTGCTGTGAGGAGGGTTGGGAGTTCATGCACTGCCCCTTCTGCAGGCACCCCGACAGCCGTGTCGTCGACAGCCGTACGACCGACGACGGCACATCCATCCGCAGGCGCCGCCAGTGTCCTGACTGCTCCCGTCGTTTCACGACGGTGGAGACGTGCTCACTGATGGTGATCAAGCGGTCCGGAGTCACCGAGCCTTTCAGTCGCACCAAGGTCATCAACGGCGTGCGCAAGGCATGCCAGGGACGGCCTGTCACCGAGGACGCGCTTGCCCAGCTCGGCCAGCGCGTCGAGGAGGCGGTGCGGGCCACCGGCAGCGCCGAACTGACTACCCACGACGTGGGGCTGGCCATACTCGGCCCGCTGCAGGAGCTCGACCTCGTCGCCTATCTGCGGTTCGCCTCCGTCTACCGGGCGTTCGACTCGCTCGAGGACTTCGAGGCGGCCATCGCGGAACTCAGACAACAGACGGGACACCCCGCCGCGGACGACGACGACCGCGCGGACGGCACAGGCGCCGCCTCGGGGAGCCAGGAAGACGCACGTGGGCCGGGGGGGACCGCCCAGGTCCCCGAGCCCGCGCACGCCGCCGACTGACCGGCGGGCCGGGCGCGGGCTGAAGGCCCCGGGTCCGGCCGGGCGGCGGCGAGGAGAAGACCTGTCGCGGGTGGTAGCGAGTGGGCGCCCGCGACACAAGACAGAACACCGTGCCACGGAACATCGTGGCATTTCAGGGCGTTTTCGCCCGTACAGGGAGGCGGCATGACAGAGACGGCGAGCGGCCCGGCACGAGGTTCCCGAGCCAAGGGCACCAAGGCCACCAAGGGGCTGCGCATCGAGCGCATCCACACCACCCCCGGCGTGCACCCGTACGACGAGGTGGAGTGGGAGCGCCGTGACGTCGTCATGACCAACTGGCGCGACGGCTCGGTCAATTTCGAGCAGCGTGGCGTCGAGTTCCCCGACTTCTGGTCGGTGAACGCGGTCAACATCGTCACCAGCAAGTACTTCCGCGGTGCCGTCGGCACCCCCCAGCGCGAGACCAGCCTCAAGCAGCTGATCGACCGCATCGTGAAGACGTATCGGAAGGCCGGTGAGGACTACAAGTACTTCGCCTCGCCCGCCGACGCCGAGATCTTCGAGCACGAGCTGGCCTACGCACTCCTGCACCAGATCTTCAGCTTCAACAGCCCCGTCTGGTTCAACGTCGGCACGCCGCAGCCCCAGCAGGTCTCCGCCTGCTTCATCCTGTCCGTCGACGACTCCATGGAGTCGATCCTCGACTGGTACAAGGAAGAGGGCATGATCTTCAAGGGCGGCTCCGGCGCCGGCCTGAACCTCTCCCGCATCCGCTCCTCCAAGGAGCTGCTGTCCTCCGGCGGCAACGCCTCCGGCCCGGTCTCCTTCATGCGCGGCGCCGACGCCTCCGCCGGCACCATCAAGTCCGGTGGCGCCACCCGTCGTGCCGCCAAGATGGTCGTCCTCGACGTCGACCACCCGGACATCGAGGACTTCATCGAGACCAAGGTCAAGGAAGAGGAGAAGATCCGCGTCCTGCGCGACGCGGGCTTCGACATGGATCTGGGCGGCGACGACATCACGTCCGTCCAGTACCAGAACGCCAACAACTCGGTCCGCGTCAACGACGAGTTCATGAGCGCCGTCGAGCAGAGCGGCAAGTTCGGACTGCGCGCGCGGATGACCGGCGACGTGATCGAGGAGGTCGACGCCAAGTCCCTCTTCCGCAAGATCGCCGAGGCCGCCTGGGCCTGCGCCGACCCCGGCATCCAGTACGACGACACCATCAACAACTGGCACACCTGCCCCGAGTCCGGCCGGATCACCGCGTCGAACCCGTGCAGCGAGTACATGCACCTGGACAACACGTCCTGCAACCTGGCCTCGCTGAACCTGATGAAGTTCCTGAAGGACGACGGCCAGGGCAACCAGTCCTTCGAGACCGAGCGCTTCCAGAAGGTCGTCGAGCTCGTCATCACCGCGATGGACATCTCCATCTGCTTCGCCGACTTCCCGACCCAGAAGATCGGCGAGAACACGCGCGCGTTCCGCCAGCTCGGCATCGGCTACGCCAACCTCGGCGCCCTGCTGATGGCCACCGGCCACGCCTACGACTCCGACGGCGGCCGCGCCCTCGCCGGTGCCATCACCTCCCTGATGACCGGTACGGCCTACCGCCGCTCGGCCGAGCTCGCCGCGGTCGTCGGCCCGTACGACGGCTACGCCCGCAACGCCGACGCGCACAACCGCGTCATGAAGCAGCACTCCGACGCCAACGGGCTGGCCGTCCGCATGGACGACCTGGACACCCCGGTCTGGGCCGCCGCCACGGAGGCGTGGCAGGACGTGCTCCGCCTCGGCGAGAAGAACGGCTTCCGTAACTCCCAGGCGTCCGTGCTCGCCCCCACCGGCACCATCGGCCTCGCGATGTCCTGCGACACCACCGGTGTCGAGCCCGACCTCGCCCTGGTCAAGTTCAAGAAGCTGGTCGGCGGCGGCTCGATGCAGATCGTCAACGGCACCGTCCCGCAGGCCCTGCGCCGCCTGGGCTACCAGGAGGAGCAGATCGAGGCGATCGTCGCCCACATCGCCGAGCACGGCAATGTGATCGACGCCCCCGGTCTCAAGCAGGAGCACTACGAGGTGTTCGACTGCGCCATGGGCGAGCGCGCCATCTCCCCGATGGGCCACGTCCGCATGATGGCCGCGATCCAGCCGTGGATCTCCGGCGCCATCTCCAAGACGGTCAACATGCCGGAGACGGCGACCGTCGAGGAGGTCGAGGAGATCTACTTCGAGGCGTGGAAGCTCGGCGTCAAGGCGCTCGCGATCTACCGCGACAACTGCAAGGTCGGCCAGCCGCTGTCCGCCAAGACCAAGGACTCCAAGGACGAGAAGGCCGAGGAGCCGGCGGCCGCCGTGGAGCCCAAGGTCGAGAAGGTCGTCGAGTACCGCCCGGTCCGCAAGCGCCTCCCCAAGGGCCGCCCCGGGATCACCACGTCCTTCACGGTCGGCGGCGCCGAAGGCTACATGACCGCCAACTCCTACCCGGACGACGGTCTCGGCGAGGTCTTCCTGAAGATGTCCAAGCAGGGCTCGACCCTCGCGGGCATGATGGACGCCTTCTCCATCGCCGTCTCGGTCGGCCTGCAGTACGGCGTGCCGCTGGAGACGTACGTCTCGAAGTTCACCAACATGCGCTTCGAGCCGGCCGGCATGACGGACGACCCGGACGTGCGGATGGCGCAGTCGATCGTCGACTACATCTTCCGCCGCCTGGCGCTGGACTTCCTGCCCTTCGAGACGCGCTCCGCGCTCGGCATCCACTCCGCCGAGGAGCGCCAGCGCCACCTGGAGACCGGTTCCTACGAGCCGGCCGAGGAGGACGTCGACGTCGAGGGCCTGGCCCAGTCCGCCCCGCGCCAGACGGACCTGAAGGCCGTCGCCACGCCGAAGGCGGCCGCTGAGACGGCCAAGCCCGCTCCGCAGCAGGCCCACACCAGCGCCGAGCTGGTGGAGATGCAGCTGGGCATCCAGGCCGACGCCCCGCTGTGCTTCTCCTGCGGTACGAAGATGCAGCGGGCCGGCTCCTGCTACATCTGCGAGGGCTGCGGCTCGACGAGCGGCTGCAGCTGATCACGGCACGCCGCATGGGCGTGTGAGACCCGGGCGGGGCGGTGGAGTCGGACGTGGACTCCGCCGCCCCGGCGCGTGGGGGCACACCGCACCGACGATGAGGGCGTCGGCAGGCCAACGCCCTCGTGAGTGGTCCGGGTGTCAGGACCCGTGCGCCTGGCCCATGATCCTCGGGAAGTCCGCCGGGTCGTCCTCGAAGCCCCGTACGCGCTCGTCGAAGGACCACCCGCCGGAGGCATCGCGTACGAACTCCGCGATCGTCGCCGCCGTGGCCCCGGGCACATGGCCGAAGTCGCCCTCGGACAGGGCGGAGTATCCCTCCCGAATCCGGAACGCGGGTCGTGTCACGTCGGCGAACGTCCGGCGCCCGGTGCGCTGCTGGATGACCACGCCGATGACCACGCGCGCGTAGCGGGCGTCGACCCGGTCGAGCTCCACCGTCATGACCTCGTCCCAGCCGAAGCCCTTGCCGTCCTTGCTGTCCCGGTTGAGATAGATGGTGCCGTCGGGAGAACGGCTGTCGAAATACACCACATAGGCGGGCTCGCCCTGTGCGTCGTCCGCCCGGTAGGTGGCGGCGACGATGTCCAGGTCGGTGGGCGCCTGCCCCGCCGGGCTCGGATCCCACTTCAGCGCGATCTCGACCTTGCCGATCCCCTTGCTGAGCCCCTTCACCAGGCTTCCCCTTCCCCGTCTCCCCGTCGACCCTCAGCCTGAACTGCCCTCTTGTCAGGGCAGGTTGTCCATCCTGCCACGCGCGCGTGCACCCTCGCGCCCCCGCTGAGAGCCAGAGGGTGACCGACGCCACGCCCGGTGGCCTTACGATGGCGCGGTGCTGGTCAAGTGGATTCGCTGCACCGTGGTGGACCGCCGCGGTTTCGAGCGGGGGCAGCGAAAGTGGGCGGGGCTTCTGGGGGAGCCGGGATTTCGCGGCCAAGGCGGGGGCTGGAGCAGGGGGCGCCCCTCCGTGGCACACGTCTTCACGTTCTGGGAGAGCCGTGCCTTCTACGACTCGTTCATGGCGCGCTCCCACGACCGGCTGGCGTCGGCACAGGCGGGCACGTACAAGGACGCCCAGGTCAGGCTCTTCGACTACCGCTTCGACGTGAAGACGGGCTTCGAACCGCGCTTCACGGACACCGACCTGCTGCGGGTGGCCCTGTGCCGGGTCCACGAAGAGCGGGCCGAGCACTTCACCCTGATGCAGGAAAAGGTGTGGAACCCCGCGATGGCCGGCTCGCCGGGCATGATCCGCGGGCTGTTCGCCGAGGCGCCCGGGCATGAGTTCCTGGTGCTGTCGATGTGGCGCTCGGAGGCCGAGCACGGAAAGTACCGGACCGAGCGCGTCGAGCGGCTCGCGCTGCGCGCTCAGACCGAGGCGGACATCGCCTCGCTCACCGGCGACATCGTGGAGCTGGAACCCACCTGGACGGTTTGATCTCCGTCTGGGCGGTTTGATTTCCGGACCCGTCACAGTGATGTTGTGTGCCCTTGCGTGCCCTGAGGTGCGCAATCTGTGTGACCTACGCCGTATGGAGCCCGGACGGGTGCTCGAAACGCCCCCACCCGATCTAGGGTTTTGGCATGGCACGACCACGGCGCATCGTCCTTGTCCGCCACGGGGAGTCAACGGGCAATGTTGATGACACCGTGTACGAACGCGAACCCGACCACGCGCTGGCGCTGACCGAGCGGGGCTGGCGGCAGGCGGAGGAGACCGGAAAACGGCTCAGGGAAGTGTTCGGCCGCGAGCGCGTCAGCGTCTACGTCTCCCCCTATCGCCGTACGCACGAGACGCTCCGCGCCTTCCACCTCGACCCCGGGCTGATACGCGTGCGTGAGGAGCCCCGGCTGCGCGAGCAGGACTGGGGCAACTGGCAGGACCGCGACGACGTGCGCCTGCAGAAGGCGTACCGCGACGCCTACGGGCACTTCTTCTACCGGTTCGCCCAGGGGGAGAGCGGCGCGGACGTGTACGACCGGGTCGGTGGCTTCCTGGAGAGCCTGTTCCGCAGCTTCGAGGCCCCGGACCACCCGCCCAACGTCCTGCTCGTCACCCACGGGCTCGCCATGCGGCTGTTCTGCATGCGCTGGTTCCACTGGACGGTCGCCGACTTCGAGTCGCTGTCGAACCCGGGGAACGCGGAGATGCGGATGCTCGTTCTGGGGGACGACGGCAAGTACACGCTGGACAGGCCGTTCGACCGCTGGCGCGACCCGGAACCGTACGGGATCACCGGATAGAGTGGGCAGATCGATGACCTCTGACTCCTCCTCCCACGGGCGCCTGGAGCGTGCCCTGGCCAGCCTGCGCGGACTCGCGGTGGGGGACGCGCTCGGCTCACAGTTCTTCGTGCCGGAGAACTACCCGCTGCTCAAGCGCCGGGAACTGCCGCCCGGCGACTGGCAGTGGACGGACGACACGGAGATGGCCTGTTCGGTGGTCGCCGTCCTGGCCACCCATCACCGGATCGACCAGGACGCGCTGGCCCGCTCCTTCGCGGAACGGCATGACCTCCACCGCGGGTACGGCCCCGCCGTCGACCGACTCCTGCGGCTGATCCGCGAGGGCGGCGACTGGCGGGAGCTGTCCGCCGCACTCTTCAACGGCCGGGGTTCCTGGGGCAACGGCGCGGCCATGCGGATCGCCCCGCTCGGCGCCTGGTACGCGGGCGATCCCGAACAGGCCACCCACCAGGCCGAGATCTCCGCCTATCCCACTCACCAGCACCGCGAAGCCGTCGTTGGTGCCATGGCCGTCGCCGCGGCCGCCGCGCTGGCCGGTGCGCCCGGTGGCCCGCCGAGTGCCGAGACGCTGCTGGACGGCGTCATCGCCCTGGTTCCCCGCAGCGCGGTCGGCGCCGGACTGCGGCGCGCCCGGGACATGCTCGACTACGGCGATGCGGCCACCGTCGCGGCCGTGCTGGGCTGCGGTCGGCGTACGACCGCCCATGACACCGTGCCCTTCGCGCTCTGGTCGGCCGCCCGGGCCCTCGGCGACTTCGAGGCGGCGTTCTGGACGACGGCGCAGGCGGGCGGGGACATGGACACGACGTGCGCCATCGTGGGCGGAGTGCTCGCCGCGGGAAAGACGGGGGCGCCGCCCGCCGCGTGGGTCGAGCGGACGGAGGCGCTGCCGCGCTGGCTGCCGGCCACCTCATGACGCCGCCCTGGGCTTTTCGGAAACTCTCTGTGTTCGGTGGGAACTCTGCGTGATCGGTGGGTCGTTCTCGTGACATCCGCCGTGCCACGTAGGGGTGCCGGTGGGGAATGGTTCCCGAGCGGTGTGGGGGGTTTGTTATGTGGTTCGGTGGCCGAGCCGAACGCGGTGGTCATGACCGCCAGGCCAGGGGAACCCCCCACCTGCTGTGTGGCGTGGAGCAGCCGGGCGTGATCACGTACGTGCCGCAGCGGCACCAGCGCGACGCCGAAGGGTGGCGGCGCGCGCCGCCCCGCTGCCGTGCTTCGCTCCTTGATTCACGAATGCGACCCCTCTTGGGTGGATCGCCTGGAGGAGCTGATCGTCGGAGGTGTGCTGCAACTGATCGTCGATTTGCTGCATGAGGTCATCAGCCAGGGAGTTGAACGAGGGGCAACCGGGGTGTCGCGCCCGGATCCTGGCGGCGTAGGCTAAGGGCGCCATGCCGTACGAACCACCCACTCACACCGTCGAGCGCTCCCTTCGCGCCACGACCGGAGCGAAGATCATTGCCGGTGTCGACGAGGTGGGCCGCGGTGCCTGGGCCGGTCCCGTCACCGTCTGCGCGGCGGTCACCGGACTGCGTCGGCCTCCCGCGGGTCTCACCGACTCCAAGTTGCTCACCGTCAAACGACGCACGGAGCTCGCCGAGGAGCTGAGCAAGTGGGTGACGTCGTACGCCCTGGGGCACGCCTCCCCGGAGGAGATCGACGATCTGGGGATGACGGCCGCACTGCGGCTCGCGGCCGTACGCGCCCTGGAGTCCCTGCCCGTTTGCCCGGACGCGATCATCCTCGACGGCAAGCACGACTACCTCGGCGCGCCCTGGAAGGTCCGCACGGTGATCAAGGGTGACCAGTCGTGCGTGGCGGTCGCGGCGGCCTCGGTGATCGCCAAGGTCCAGCGCGACAAAATGATGGCCGAACTGGGTATCGACCATGCAGACTTCGGTTTCGCGGACAATGCCGGGTATCCGTCTCCCGTGCACAAGGCCGCACTGGCGGAGCGGGGCCCCACCCCGTACCACCGGTTGTCGTGGGCGTATCTTGATGCGCTGCCCCAGTGGCGGCACCTCAAGAAGGCCCGCAGCTGGGCGGATGGAAGCGTTCCGGAGATCGAGGGCCAACTCGGCTTCGATTTCTGACGCGACCACTCGCACTGCAGTGCCACCCGCTGGCGCGAGCCGCACCACCGTTTGATAAATATCAGCTCATGCCTCTCATTCCCGAGGAGCCTCAGATTCACGAGAGTGCCCAGGGTCCCCGCGCCACTCCGGCCAGCGGCCGCACCGCGTCGACCCCCCGCCCCGTACCCGGCCCCCGTCCTGCGGCTCCGTCGCGTCCCGGTCGTCCCGGTCCTCTGCGGCCCACGCCTCCGGTGCAGCGCATGGCCCGTGACATGACCACCGCGAAGCCCGGGCCGCAGGCCCCGGCCCCTTCCGCCGCCGACGCGACGGCTCCGCAGATCCAGCTGATCCCGGCATCCGCCGAGGGCGCGCTGGACGCCGCCGAGGAAGCGGTCGACCTGCTTCTGGAGTCAGGCCGTTCCCCTGGTGACGTGCTGGTGATCACCACCGGCGAACAGCACCCGTGGGCCGCCCATGAACTGTCCTTCGGCGAGGCGTCCTACTGGGCGCAGCACGATGCCGGGGACGACGTCTTCTACCTGGACGCCGCCGCCGCGGGCCGGGCTGCCGAGCGCCCCGTCGTCGTGGTCGCCGTCAACGGTGGTCCCGACTCCGTCGCCGCCACCGCTCTGCCCTTGGCCCACACCCGGGCCGGTGCCCTGCTGATCGTCTGCGGTGACCCGCAGCAGATCAACGCGGTGCTGGGCGCCGGAGTCTGAGCCGACTCCGGCAGCAGGACGCGGGCGACCCCGGTGCCGGCGCCGGGGTGTCAGGCGAGGGCACTGTCGCGTGCGCGGCGACGGGGACATGCCGTACGCGAGCTTCGGCGTGCCCGGGTCCGTCCCCGCGGGCTCGCCGGGGGTGCGGCCGCCGTACGGGCACGGCGCCGGGACAGACGTACACCGCCCTCCCCTGTCATGATCGCCACTCGCCGAAGGCGAGCCCGCTCGTGTGACCGGTGGCGCCCTGCCCGTGCGGCTCCGCGGCGGCTCCTCAGCGGGCCGCCACGCGGCGCAGAACGTCCGACGCCGCGCCGCCGGTGCGCGGCAGTGGCGGTGGCGCCTCGGACAGCGCGAGCGGCTCCGGGGCCGAGTCCACGTGGGGACGGCGGCCGCCCCGGCCCTCGCCGAGGACCTGCCAGCCGTCGCGGGTCAGCGTGATGTACGCCCCGCAGCGCAGCCCATGCAGGGTGCAGGCGTCGCGCAGCCCCCACATCAGCGCACCGTCCTCCTCCGTCCAGCGTGCATCGCCCTCGCGGCAGTAGAGCAACACGGCCGTGCGCACCGGGGTGCGGCGCCTCAGGTCGTGCGGGACGACCCGGCGCAGCTGAGCGAGCAGCGCGTTGCGGAATATCCACCCGTCGGCCGGTGCCTGGCGCCGTACGAACGAGGCGCTGGCCCGCAACCGCTCGTCCGGATCGAGCACGGCCACGATCGCGGTGGCCGGCCCTGGGCGGTGCCGCGCGTGCAGCCCGCTGACCACGTCCCGTGGGTTGCGCAGCAGCGGAATGCCGGCCGCGGCCCACTCGGCGGGCTCAAGCAGGCGGGTGGCGGAAGCGTCGGACGAGGACGTCGACAAAGATGCCACCGAGGACGGAGCGAATCCGAAGGTCACGATCCTCCCTTCGGCTACGGCCCACACAGCGGGCGGGTCGGATTCGGGGGACCGCACACCGCAACAGAGCCCTACCGGACCACGGACGAGCCGCGCGGGGAGCGGAACTCAATTCTTCCTGTCGAACTGGGATGCGGCAACGAGCAATTGGGGCCACTGAGGGGTATGTAGTGGTGCGCGGCTTATATCACTACCCAGAGTGGCTGGACGTGATGCCCGGGACGCCGGGAGACCGATGGTCACGCTGGGTGAGTTCGCTGATTGTCAGTGCCATCCGGTTGCATGGAGGCATGGACGTTGTGGAGCTGCGCACCGAGGCCGACGCGATCCTTGCCGAGCTGGTCGGGGCCTCGGAGGGTTCGGCGCGGCTGCGGGAGGACCAGTGGCAGGCGGTGGCGGCCCTGGTACGGGAGCGTCGGCGGGCGCTGGTGGTGCAGCGCACCGGCTGGGGCAAGTCGGCGGTGTACTTCGTCGCCACGGCCCTGCTGCGCCGACGCGGCTCCGGTCCGACGGTGATCGTCTCTCCGCTGCTGGCGCTGATGCGCAACCAGGTCGAGTCGGCGGCGCGGGCCGGTATCCGGGCGCGCACCATCAACTCGGCCAACCCGGAGGAGTGGGACGCCATCCACGAGGAGGTCGAGCGGGGCGAGACCGACGTTCTCCTCGTCAGCCCGGAGCGTCTCAACTCCGTGGACTTCCGCGACCAGATGCTGCCCAAGCTCGCGGCCACCACCGGTCTGCTGGTGGTCGACGAGGCGCACTGCATCTCCGACTGGGGGCATGACTTCCGGCCCGACTACCGTCGACTGCGGGCGATGCTCGCCGAGCTGTCGCCCGGCGTACCGGTGCTGGCCACCACCGCGACCGCCAACGCCCGGGTGACGGCGGACGTGGCCGAGCAGTTGGGCACGGGCGCCGGGGAGGCCCTGGTGCTGCGCGGCCCGCTGGAGCGCGAGAGCCTGCGGATGGGGGTGGTGCGGCTCCCGGACGCCGCGCACCGCCTGGCCTGGCTCGCCGAGCATCTGGACGAGCTGCCGGGATCCGGGATCATCTACACGCTGACGGTGGCGGCGGCCGAGGAGGCCACGGCCTTCCTGCGGCAGCGTGGCCTCCAGGTGGCCTCGTACACCGGGCGCACGGAGAACGCCGACCGGCTGCAGGCCGAGGAGGATCTGCTGGCGAACCGGGTCAAGGCGCTGGTGGCGACGTCGGCGCTCGGCATGGGCTTCGACAAGCCGGACCTCGGCTTCGTGGTCCATCTCGGCTCACCGTCCTCACCGATCGCCTACTACCAGCAGGTGGGCCGCGCGGGCCGCGGGGTGGCGCACGCCGATGTGCTGCTGCTGCCGGGCAAGGAGGACGAGGCGATCTGGCGCTACTTCGCCGACACCGCCTTCCCGCCCGAGGCACAGGTCCGGCAGACCCTGGCAGCCCTCGCGGACGCGGGGCGGCCGCTGTCCGTGCCGGCCCTGGAGGCCGTGGTCGACCTCCGGCGCACCCGCCTGGAGACCATGCTCAAGGTCCTCGACGTGGACGGGGCGGTCACCCGCGTGAAGGGCGGCTGGGTCGCCACCGGTGAGCCGTGGGTCTACGACGCCGAGCGGTACTCCTGGGTCGCCCGGCAGCGCGCGGCCGAGCAGCAGGCCATGCGCGACTACGTCGGCACGGCCGGATGCCGGATGGAGTTCCTGCGCCGGCAACTGGACGACGAAGGGGCCGCCCCGTGCGGCCGGTGCGACAACTGTGCCGGGCCCTGGGCCGATCCCTCCGTCACGGCGGAGGCGCTGACCGGGGCGACGAAGGAACTGGACCGCCCGGGAGTGGAGGTCGAGCCGCGCCGGATGTGGCCCACGGGCATGCCCGCACTGGGCATCGACCTCAAGGGACGCATCCCGGCCAAGGAGCAGTGCTCCACCGGGCGCGCCCTGGGACGGCTCTCGGACATCGGCTGGGGGAACCGTCTGCGCCCGCTGCTGGCCGAGAGCGCACCCGACGGCCCCGTGCCCGACGACGTCCTGCGGGCCGCGGTGGCGGTCCTCGCGGACTGGGCGCGCTCCCCGGGCGGTTGGGCCTCCGACGCCCCGGACGCCGTCGCCCGGCCCGTGGGGGTCGTCGCCGTGCCGTCCCTGACGCGACCGCACCTGGTGGGCTCTCTGGCCCAGGGCATCGCGACCGTCGGTCGCCTCCCCTTTCTCGGCACCTTGACGTACACCGGCCCGAGCGGCACCCACGCGGCACACCGCAGCAACTCGGCGCAGCGCCTGAGAGCGCTGTCCGGCGCCTTCGCCGTGCCCGAGGACCTGGCGGCCGCCCTGGCCGGGTCGCCGGGCCCAGTCCTGCTCGTGGACGACTGCACCGACTCCGGCTGGACCCTCGCCGTCGTCGCCCGCCTGCTGCGCCGGGCAGGCGCAGAGCAGGTTCTTCCGCTGGTCCTCGCGCTGGCGGGTTGAGCGATGCGCCCCCGCTTCTGATACCAACGGCCTCGACAGGGGGCCTGTCACGGCCTCATATGACGTGCTCCTGACTGAAGTTATCCACAGGCCAAGCGGAGCCTCGCATTCCGCGAGATCGTCTACGTATGACGCATCACAGCGAAAACAGCGGATCCTTCGAAAGCTCCGACATGTCAGGATCTGGTGGGCACATCTCCGATGACGGACGCACGCCGTACGTGTACGAGGGCAACACCCCGTACGACGGTGCGCCGACCTTCGGCGCGGGCAGCGGCGCCCACCAGGTCACCCTGCGCACCCCGGCCGAACTCGCCGACGCCCTGCCCTATCTGCTCGGGTACCGCCCCGAGGACAGCATCGTCCTGGTCTCCCTGTACGACCACGGCGGACGCGGCCGGTTCGGCGGCCGGGCCCGGCTGGGCATCCCCGCCAATCCCGACGACTGGAGGGCGGTGGCACGGCAGCTGGCGCACGGACTCGTGACGGGTGGCGAACGCAGGGGAGCGCGCCCCGAGCAGATCGTCGCCTACCTCTGCCAGGAACCGGCGAAAGGCGAGTCGGCCCGGGACGCCATGGAGCGGCTGCGACCGCTGGCCCAGCACCTGCGGGTCGAGTGCGGCCAGCTCGACGTGCCCGTGATCGAGGCACTGTGTATTTCCGGCGGCCGCTTCTGGTCCTACTGCTGCGGCAGCGCCTGCTGCCCGCCCGAGGGCGTGCCGATGGGCCTGCCGGGCACATCGGTGCTGGCCGCGGCCGCCACCTACGCCGGGATCCAGGTCCGGGGCAGCCTGCGCGAGCTGCGGGCGAGGCTTCAGCCCCTGGAGACCGCCGCGGCCCCGCAGCAGGAAGCCGCACTCGACGCCGTCAACGCGACGCTCGTCCCCAGGATTCTCGACGACACCGGCCGCGCGGAGGTTGCCGAGGAGACGATGGACCTGGCGGACCGAGCCCTGCGGCGCTTCGCCGACGCACCGCCCGTGTCCGGCGCGCTCATCGCGGACCACCGCGACGACGACCTGCTCACCCCCGAGGAGGCAGCCACTCTGATCCTCGGCCTCCAGGACCGCACGACCCGCGACCGCGCGGCCGAGTGGATGGAGGGCGACGAGGCCGGACCCGCCCTCCGGCTCTGGCGAGCACTGGCCCGCCGCTGCGTCGGCTCCTACGGCGAACACGCCGCCCCACCCCTCACCCTCGCCGGCTGGGTCGCCTGGTCGAGCGGCGACGAACTCGAAGCCAGGGAAGCCCTGGCCATGGCCCTCGGCGCGGACCCCGACTACCTCTTCGCCCGCCTCCTGCACCAGGCGTGCAACGAGGGCCTCGATCCGGAGTCGGTCCGCCGCTGCCTGCGGGCGGAACGCACGGGCCGGCAGGGACAGGGACATGCGTCGGGCGAGCCGCGCAGGAGCCCGTCGGGTCACGGACCCGACGACTCACGCGGGACGACGGACACGACCGCCCCGGAACCGAGGGAAGCCACGACCTGTACGCCGAGCGCCGCGCCGCTGCCTCGACGGAGCCGGCGGCCTCGTACGCCCTCGACGGCCGGGACGCACCCGGCGTCAGCCGCGCGGGGCGACGGCCCGAGGCCGCGCACGAGGGGGAAGGGAGGCGTACGGCGCCGCGGCGCCGGCCAGGAGGGAGCGCGTCCGGCCGGTGATGGGGACTCGGGCAGACGGGACGCCTGAGTGACGGGGGACAGGGCGGCGAGCGCGTGACGTGCGGCCCCACCGCCATTCGGTGGGACGGCCGGGCACGGGCGTGACCGGGGGGAGTCCCGGCCCGTTCACCTGAGTGGCGGAACACCCGCACGGGGTGCTCCGCAGCACCGCATCCGCCCGTCGGACGCCGTCTCCCGGTAACCAACCCCGCCCGAGGCACACAGAGAGCAGAAGAAGTCACATGCACCAGCCGACTCCGCCCTCCTCCGGCGACTGCCTCACCCCCGGACGGTCCGGGCCGCCCCCGGCGGCAGGTTCCGGACCAGAGGGCACCGCCAGCTCGCAGGACCGGTTCCGCCAGGACGGCGCCCCACTTTCCTCGCCGAGCACGGGGCAGGCCGGCGCGCTCGTCGGCCGCCGTCCCTCAGGGGAGGGAGCGCAGGACAGCGCCGCCGTCCCCGGCCCGGGAGCGCCACGTCACCCGGCAGCCCCGTCCCGGGGCACCGCCCCCGCCTCCGCGGCCGCGGCAACCGCGACCGTCCCCGCGCCGCCGCGCCGCCCGGCGGACCTGCCCGCCGTGCACACGGCCATGATCTGCGTGGCGCTTCCCGGCCTCGCCATCTCCCCGCGGGAGGGTCAGCTGACCGGCCGAGGGCTGGAGGGCTTCTACCGGTCCGGCCGCCGTATCCTGTCCCGCTGCCAGGTGCGCGTCGCCGGACGCGAACCGCTCTTGGTCCAGGCCCGGATGACCTCGGCCGACCGGGCCCGCTTCATGGGCGCCGTGCACGCCTCCCCACAGGGCGGCCCGGACCCCGATGTCCTCGTGGAACGGATCCGCGCAGCGGACGGCACGGAACGCATCACGCTGCGCAGCTTCGCCCCACGCCCGCTGCGCCTGCCGGTCGAGGTGGCCCTCGGCGCTGACCTCGCCGACCTCGGGGCGATCGCCTCGGGCGTTACGGGCCCCGAGCTGCCCGCCAGCGTTCACGACTCCGGGCTGCGCTGGTCGTGCCCCACCGGGACCTCGTCCGTCACGGCCGACCCGTCGCCCACCGACGCGCTCGCCTCCGCGGGCCTGCTCCGCTGGGAGCTGGACATCCCGCCCGGTGGCAGCGCCGGAGTGGAGCTGCGGATCCGCCTGGACGGAAGCGGCCCCGTCCGGTCCGCCGGCCGTACGGCGACCAGCCCCCTGGCCCACGCCCGGGCGAGCGGCGACGACCCACGGGCCGAGGCGCTCCTGCGGACCAGCGTCGAGGACCTCCTGGCCCTGCTGGTGCGCGACCCCGCCCATCCGACGGACCTGCACCTCGCGGCCGGAGCGCCCTGGCGCTGCGGCCTGGCCCCGGCCGAGGCGCTCGCCGCGGCCCGGATGGCCCTGCCCCTGGGCACTCGCCTCGCCGCGGGCACCCTGCGCACCCTCGCCCGCACCCAACTCACCGGCCAAGGACCGCGATACGGCATGATCCCCGGTCCCCGCCGGGACGCCGGCGCCCACCTGCCGCCGGCCTGCGCCGGAACCGAGGCCACCCTCCTCTTCCCTGTGCTCCTCGCGGAGGCCCGCCGCTGGGGCCTCTCCGAGACCGAGACGGAGGAACTCCTGCCGACCGCGGAACGCTGTCTGACCTGGCTGACCGCCTCCGTGGACACGGGCCCCTACCTGTGCGACCCACAGCCCGGCGGACCCGTGCGCTGCGAGACCCAGGCGCAGGCCCACCGGGCCGCCCTGCTCGGCGCCGACCTGCTCGACGCCTGCGGCAGACCGGGAAGCGTGGGGCTTCGGCACTGGGCGGGGACGCTGCGGGCCGCGTTCCGGGCGGACTTCTGGATCGACGATCCCTCCGGCGGCCGTCCAGCGGTCGCGCGCTTTCCCGACGGCCGGATGGCACCGCACCTCGCGGCGACCGCCGCCCACCTCCTCGACACCGGTCTGCTGGGCGGTGGCGAGACGGCGCCCGGCCTGCTCGACAAGGTGCAGACCGAACACCTCGCGCGGCTGCTGGGCAGCCCGGCCATGGACTCCGGCTGGGGCCTGCGCGGACTCGGCACCAAGGAAGCCGGACACAACCCCTTCGGCCACCGCGGCGGCGCCGTGCGCGTCCACGAGACGGCGATCGCGGTCGCCGGCCTGACGGCTGCCGGGTACGAACGCGAGGCGGGCTCGCTGCTGAAGGGTGTCCTGGCGGCGGCCGACGCCTTCGGACACCGCCTGCCCGAAATGTACGCCGGCGAGCCGCGCACCGAGGGGAGCGCTCCCCTGCCTCACCCGGCGGCCTGCCGCCCCGCCGCCACCGCCGCGGCCGCCGGCGTCCTGCTGCTGACCACCCTGGCCGGTATCCGCCCCGACGCCCCCGCCGGGACAGTCACCCTGCGCCCCGTGCGCAGCGCGCCCCTGGGCGAGATCGGACTGACCGGACTACGGGTGGGCGGCGCCCCCTTCTCCGTACGTGTCAGCCGGCTGGGTGTCGCCATGGTCGAGGAAGCGGCCGACGGGCTGCAACTGGGGGTATGACCTCGAACAACGATCGAACGACAGCGAACCGGACATCCGTCCGTACAGGATCGGGACGCCCCGCAGGACCGAAGTGGATCAGCCACCGATGCGACCGATGAAGGGAGTGTTTATCGTCAGGCAGACGACTATGATCGCGGCATGCCCTACGACCCGTCAGCCTTTCCGCCCTTCGCCGTCACCGTGGATCTGGTCGTGCTGACCGTGCGCCGCCACTCCCTGTGTGCGTTGGCGGTCCGCCGGGGCGAACCACCGTTCCAGGGGCGGTGGGCGCTTCCCGGCGGTTTCGTGCGGGCCGACGAGGATCTGGCCCAGGCGGCGGCGCGCGAACTGGCCGAGGAGACCGGACTGCGCGCCCACGACCCCGCCGTCCCCGTCCAGGGCAACGGCGCCCACCTGGAACAGCTCGCCACTTACGGCGACCCCAAGCGCGACCCCCGGATGCGGGTGGTCAGCGTCGCCCACCTCGCACTCGCTCCCGACCTGCCCGCACCGCGCGCCGGAGGCGACGCCAGCAACGCGCGGTGGGCGCCGGTCGAGGAACTCCTGCAGCAGGGCGGATACGGCCGCGACGGGGAACCCGTAGCGCCGCTCGCCTTCGACCACGCCCAGATCCTCTCCGACGGAGTGGAACGCGCCCGGTCCAAGATCGAGTACTCGTCGCTGGCCACGGCGTTCTGCCCCACCGAGTTCACCGTCGGTGAGCTGCGCCGCGTCTATGAGGCGGTCTGGGGCGTCGCCCTCGACCCGCGCAACTTCCACCGCAAGGTCACAGGCACCCCCGGCTTCCTGGTCCCCACCGGCGGCACCACCACCCGCCAGGGCGGCCGCCCGGCCCAGCTGTTCCGCGCGGGCGGGGCGACGCTGCTCAACCCGCCGATGCTTCGCCCCGAGGTGTGAGCCCCGAGACGCCCCAGCGATACCCGGAAAACCGGACATAGCGCGCTATCTTGCTGCGGGTGATCCAGGCCCTCGGACTGACCAGCAACCCCCGCAAGGACCTTCCGCCCGCCGTCGACGACATCTCCTTCGAGGCACGCGCGGGCCGCGTCACCGCACTGCTCGGGGCACCGGGCGCGGGCAAGACCACGGTACTGAGACTCATGCTCGAACTCCAACCGGGCCGGGGCATCACCTACTTCAGAGGGCGCCCGCTGCACCGCATCGCCCACCCGTCGCGCGAGGTCGGTGTGGTGCTGGGGGACGTGCCGGGGCACCCGGGGCGTACGGTGCGCGGCCATCTGCGCATGCTGTGCGCCGCCGCCGGCGTCCCGGTCCGGCGGGCCGACGAAGTCCTCGAAGTGGTCGGCCTCGCCAACCTGCGCGACGAACGCCTCGGCACCCTCTCCCGCGGCATGGACCGTCGGCTCGGCCTGGCCTGCGCCCTCCTCGCGGACCCGCACACCCTCGTGCTCGATGCCCCCGTCGCCGGACTCGCCGCCCGCGAGAGCCGCTGGCTGTACGGCATGCTGCGCGCCCACGCGGCCCACGGCGGCACCGTGCTGCTGACCACCGCCGACCCCAAGGAAGCCGCACGCACGGCCGACCGGGTCGTCACCCTGGAACAGGGCAGGCTCGTCGCCGACCAGGAGGCCGCCGAGTTCGCCCGCACCCGCCTGCGCCCACGCGTCGCCGTCCGCAGCCCGCACGCCGCCCGCCTCGCCGCCCTGCTGGCCAAGGAGGCACGTACGGCACAACGCTCCGTCGAGATCGTGCAGGAGGGCGGCAACCGGCTCTCCGTGTACGGCAGCACATGCGCCGAAGTCGGCGAGACCGCGTTCCGCAACGGCGTCCTTGTGCACCAACTCGCCGACGAGGTGGGGGACATGGGACCGGGGGCGGGCGGAGCCGGCCAGGACGACGAGAACGGCGGCGACAGCACAGGCGGCGAGCAACCGCGCCCCACCGGCGAGCGGGCGGACGGCACTGGTACCCCGGGCGATGCGCACGGCGGGGCGGTGTCGGATGCCGAGAGCGGTGCCTCTCCTCGCCCGTCCCCTCCCCCCTCCCCCCGCCCCACCCTCCCGCCCCCCATCTCCGTCCGCCCCGCCCCCAGCCCCCTCCGTCCCCTCCGCTACGAACTCCGGCGCGCCACCGGCATCGGCACCGGCTTTCTCGTCGGTGCCGCGGTGCTTGTCACCTCCGCCCTCACCGCCGTACTCCTGGCGCGGATCGGGCACACCCCGCAGGCGCGGCTGCTGGCCGCCTGGCCGGTCGAGCTGCCGCTGCCGCCCGCCGCGCTCGGTGCGGGGCTGCTCGGTGCGCTGGCCTTCGGGGACGAGTTCCGCCATCCCGCCCTGGCGGCCGATCGCGGCACCGTGCCCCGCTGGCTGGGACTGCTCGCCGCGAAGCTGCTCGTCGCCGCCGTCACCGCGCTGCTGCTGGCTGCTCTCACGGTGGGGTGCGACGCCGAGGTTCTCTATCTCGTCTACGGTCGGGAGCTTGCGAAAGTTCCCGAGGACTGGCTGTCACTGAGTGCGGGTTGGGCGGGGCTCGTGGTCGGCTGTGCCTGGGCGGGGGTGCTGGCCGCGGGGGTGTTCCGGTCCGCCACGGCCGGGCTCGCGGCGGTGGTGGGGGTGCCCGTCGTCGTCGTACCGCTGGTGCGCGAGGTGTGGGAGGGGGCGTCGGTGCGGACGGCGGCCGGGCTGCCGGTGCGGTTGCGGGAGGTGTTCCTGGTGCAGTGGCCCTTCGGGGGTCAGCGTCATGTGGCGGACGTGGCGCGGGTGTTCGCCCAACCTGTGGGAGGGGCCCTGGCGTTGTCGCTGACCGTCCTGCTGAGCGCGTATGTGTTCATGACCTTGCGGAGCAGGGTCCGATGACGGCCTTCCGTGCGCTTTGCGTTCCCACCTGCGCACAACTCCCCGCAGAAAGCCCGTTTCTTTCCGATAAGGCGTCAATTGCGACGGGGTGAGCGATCACCCTTTCGTGTGCTTTTCACCAAAGACCTCAAGGGAGTTGGGGACGGCGCCGACAAAGGATCCGTGAGTACCCTTGCGCACACCATGATGACCGCCGCCCGCTCCGCCGACTCCGGTCTGGCAGGCCCGGGCGAACTCGACCGCTACCCCTACGCCGAGGCCCCTGCCGCCGAGCGCGTCGGAACTCCCGCCTGGGAGGGCGCGGACCCCGAGCTGGGCCGGGTGAGCCGGCGCGCCGCGGGCAGCCGCGGGCGCGGGCTGCACGGCCAACTCGTCCAGCAGCTCGGCCAGATGATCGTCTCGGGCGACCTGGGTGCCGACCGTCCGCTCGTCCCCGAGGAGATCGGCCAGCGCTTCGAGGTCTCCCGCACCGTCGTCCGTGAGTCGCTCCGCGTCCTGGAGGCGAAGGGTCTGGTCAGCGCCCGGCCGAACGTCGGCACGCGTGTGCGTCCCGTGAGCGACTGGAATCTGCTCGACCCGGACATCATCGAGTGGCGGGCCTTCGGTCCGCAGCGTGACGACCAGCGTCGCGAGCTGAGCGAGCTACGCTGGACGATCGAGCCGCTCGCCGCCCGCCTCGCGGCCGGGCACGGGCGCGAGGACGTCCAGCAGCGGCTCGGCGACATGGTCGAGATCATGGGGCACGCGATGGGGCAGGGAGACGCGCTCACCTACTCCCGCGCCGACGCCGAGTTCCACACCCTGCTGATCCAGGTCGCCGGCAACCGCATGCTGGAGCATCTGTCGGGGATCGTGTCGGCGGCCCTCCAGGTCTCCGGTGGGCCGGTCACGGGTTGTGACCGGCCCAACGATGCGTCGCTGGCACACCACGCGAGGATCGTCGACGCTCTCGCCACGGGCGACGCCTCGGCGGCCGAGGCGGCCATGCGCCAGCTCCTCGCCGTCCACCCGGAGGTGGAGCGCGTGGTGCCGGCGCCACGCGAGCACTGACCGAGCCCCGAGGGCGGTGCCGGCAGGGATGTCTTCCCCCTCCTGTGTCATCTCTCGGCCGGTGACCCGCCCCTCCGTCGGACCCCGCAGACCCGTCCCGGGCCCTGCGGGGTCCGACGGTGCGGCGCGCCGGGGACTGCGGGCGGTCCCGGTCGAAGCCCCTGGTGATCACCTCTGACCGCGTCTGACCACTTTTGAGTGCTTACGGGGTGTGACTCGGGCCACGCAGATTGGGCGTAACGCTCGCGGGAACAACGCGATGACCTAAGAGGTGACAGCCGCGGAGGGAATACGGACGCCGTTCAAGGCGCTGTGCATCTTCCCGGCCCCCGCCCGCACCGTCGGCCCATCCCCAGGCCGGTGGTCGGCTCCTGTCCACTGTGGACGGGGCCGGAAGCCGTTTTCCAACGTTCCGAGAGGTTGTTCGTGTCGGCCAGCACATCCCGTACGCTCCCGCCGGAGATCGCCGAGTCCGTCTCTGTCATGGCGCTCATTGAGCGGGGAAAGGCTGAGGGGCAGATCGCCGGCGACGATGTGCGTCGGGCCTTCGAAGCTGACCAGATTCCGGCCACTCAGTGGAAGAACGTACTGCGCAGCCTCAACCAGATCCTCGAGGAAGAGGGTGTGACGCTGATGGTCAGTGCCGCGGAGCCCAAGCGCACCCGAAAGAGCGTCGCAGCGAAGAGTCCGGCCAAGCGCACCGCCACCAAGACCGTCGCGGCGAAGACGGTGACCACGAGGAAGGCCACCGCCACCACGGCCGCCCCGACCGCGCCCGCTGCGGCCGATCCCGCCGCCGAGGAAGCCGCGCCCGCCAAGAAGGCGGCCGCCAAGAAGACGACCGCCAAGAAGGCGGCCGCGAAGAAGACAGTCGCCAAGAAGACCGCGGCGAAGAAGACCACGGCCAAGAAGGACGACGTCGAGCTGCTCGAGGACGAGGTCCTCGAGGACGCCAAGCCCGGTGAGGGTGAGCCCGAGGGCGCCGAGAGCGCCGGCTTCGTGCTCTCCGACGAGGACGAGGACGACGCGCCCGCCCAGCAGGTCGCCGCCGCCGGTGCCACCGCCGACCCGGTCAAGGACTACCTCAAGCAGATCGGCAAGGTCCCCCTGCTCAACGCCGAGCAGGAGGTCGAGCTCGCCAAGCGCATCGAGGCCGGTCTCTTCGCCGAGGACAAGCTGTCCAACGCCGACAAGCTGGCCCCCAAGCTCAAGCGCGAGCTGGAGATCATCGCCGAGGACGGCCGCCGCGCCAAGAACCACCTCCTGGAGGCCAACCTCCGTCTGGTGGTCTCCCTGGCCAAGCGCTACACCGGCCGCGGCATGCTCTTCCTGGACCTCATCCAGGAGGGCAACCTCGGCCTGATCCGCGCGGTCGAGAAGTTCGACTACACCAAGGGCTACAAGTTCTCCACGTACGCCACCTGGTGGATCCGCCAGGCGATCACCCGCGCCATGGCCGACCAGGCCCGCACCATCCGTATCCCGGTGCACATGGTCGAGGTCATCAACAAGCTCGCGCGCGTGCAGCGTCAGATGCTCCAGGACCTGGGCCGCGAGCCCACCCCGGAGGAGCTGGCCAAGGAACTCGACATGACCCCGGAGAAGGTCATCGAGGTCCAGAAGTACGGCCGCGAGCCCATCTCGCTGCACACCCCGCTGGGTGAGGACGGCGACAGCGAGTTCGGTGACCTCATCGAGGACTCCGAGGCCGTCGTCCCGGCCGACGCGGTCAGCTTCACGCTCCTGCAGGAGCAGCTGCACTCCGTCCTCGACACCCTGTCCGAGCGTGAGGCGGGCGTCGTCTCGATGCGCTTCGGTCTCACCGACGGTCAGCCGAAGACCCTCGACGAGATCGGCAAGGTGTACGGCGTGACGCGTGAGCGCATCCGCCAGATCGAGTCCAAGACCATGTCGAAGTTGCGCCACCCCTCGCGTTCGCAGGTGCTGCGCGACTACCTCGACTAGGGCGAGCGTGCCCTTGCGCCCCTGACCCGCTGTCACGCGGGTCGGGGGCGCTTTGCTGCTCAGTCCCGGAGGTAGGGCCGGTGCCAGTGGCGTTCGCTGAGGACCTTCGTCCACTGAGCGGCGAGGTGCTCCCGTTTGTCGTCAGGAAGCTCGTCCAGGGTGGGCTGGAGTCCCTCGATGATCTTCGCCACCTCCTGCGGGTCGCGCCGGACAGGCAGACCGAGGTGGTGGGCGATCGTGCGGAGAGTCATGGCGGGTCATCTCGATCCAGGTATCCACGTATTCGAGCACAGCGCTCACCCATCCATAGTGCGCGACTGCCTCGACCAGGTCGCGGTCGTGTGTGAGCGCGGTGTTTCGCGGGTGCGGGGCGACCTCCACCGAATCACTCTGGGTGTTACATCATCAACCCAGAGTGAGGAGCGCGCATGCGTCGTCTCTTTGTCCGGGCGCTGGCCCGGCCGCTGGTCCTGGTGGCCGCGGCGATGACGATACCGCTGGTGTCCGCCGCCCCCGCGGCCTCAGACAGCGTCGTGGTGGGCGGTTTCCCGGTGGATGTCTCCGACAGTCCCTGGACCGTGGCCCTGTCCAGCCGTGACCGGTTCGGAGGTACGCGCTCGGGGCAGTTCTGCGGGGGCGTGGCG
Organism: Streptomyces sp. NPDC018693; assembly: GCF_044391385.1. Taxonomy (NCBI): domain Bacteria; kingdom Bacillati; phylum Actinomycetota; class Actinomycetes; order Kitasatosporales; family Streptomycetaceae; genus Streptomyces; species Streptomyces sp. NPDC018693. The sequence continues at coordinate 100,492 of NZ_JBIRZZ010000019.1, forward strand.
GTCGCGCCGACCATGGTGCTCACCGCGGCCCACTGCATGGCCGAGGAGGTCCTGGGGGTGCCGCCGCACCGCGCACGCGACCTCAAGGTCGTCGTGGGGCGCACGAACCTGCACTCGACCCAGGGGCGTGAGATCCCGGTGCGCGGGGTCCGGGTGAATCCGGGCTACGACAGCGTCAGCAACGCCGGGGACTTCGCCGTGCTCACCCTCGGTGAGTCCGTGCCGAAATCGGCGGTGATCCGGATGGCCGCGGCGGGCGACCCGGCGTATACGCCGGGGACGCAGGCCATGGTCTATGGCTGGGGGGACGCCACCGGGACCGGGGGGTACGCGCACAGCCTGCGCGCCGCACGCCTGCGGGTACTGCCCGACGCGCTCTGCGAGCGGGCGTACCCGGGCTCCGCCGACGGCGTCTATCGCGCCGACGCCATGCTGTGCGCCGGGGAGCAGCGGGGCGGGCCGGACGCCTGCCAGGGCGACAGCGGTGGTCCCCTGGTGGCGAACGGGCGGCTGATCGGCCTGGTGTCGTGGGGGAGGGGGTGCGGGCGGGTCGGGAGCCCGGGCGTTTACACGCGTGTGTCCGACGTCGTCCGCGTACTGGGTGGGTCTGCGGCCCGGGGCGGTCGTACGGCTGGGCCAGGCGGGGACTGAGGGCGGGGCCGCCGCGTCACGAGTGCGGGCGGCCGCCCCTGGGAGCAGGGGCGGCCGCCCGCTTGCCGGCCTGTGCCGGATCTGGCTCGTCGTGGATGCGAAGGGTCGCTCTTCGGGTCAGCGCTCTTCGTCCGAGGCGGATGCGGGAACGGCCGTCAGCCGTTCCGTCTCGTCCTGTATCTCAGCGGCGATCTTCTTGAGTTCCGGCTCGAACTTGCGGCCGTGGTGGGCGCAGAAGAGCAGTTCTCCGCCGCTGAGCAGCACGACGCGCAGGTATGCCTGGGCGCCGCAGCGGTCGCATCGATCAGCGGCCGTCAGCGGGCTCGCGGGGGTCAGAACAGTAGTCACGTCGCCTCTTCTCTAGCTCGACGAGCTGTCGTACCAGGGTCAACATCCAACCAGCCCCAAAACGTTCCCGCTCGTGGCTTTCCCTCGAAAAAATCTTCCGAGGCGGCCGGCTGCTGCCGGTTTGGCGGCGAATGTGCCGTATTGCGTCTCTGTGGTGCCTACGGTTTCGCTCTGTCGATCATGGCTCGGTCCTCCCGGCCGGGTTGCCGGTTTGTTCATGAGGACGTGCCCGGAGCCTAAATGGTTCATGCCTGGAAGGGAACGTGATATGTACTTCACTCCATCGAGGGATCGAACACGCATGCGACTCTGGACTAGTCTGAAGTCCGGAAGAGGGTGGCGTGACAACGGCTTTACCAGGCATCGGTACCCTCGGAGCGGCAACCGACGCCGCGCCCTTACCCAGCAGGGCCCCACCTGAAATTCAGCGAGGAGCGAACCGCGTGACCGCCGAGACGTCCGTGCCGTCCACAGCTCTCCTGGCAGGAGCAGACCGGGACGGTTCCAACTACACCGCGCGGCACCTGCTCGTCCTCGAGGGGCTCGAGGCCGTACGCAAGCGCCCGGGTATGTACATCGGCTCCACCGACAGCCGCGGGCTGATGCACTGCCTGTGGGAGATCATCGACAACTCCGTCGACGAGGCCCTCGGCGGCTACTGCGACCACATCGAGGTCGTCCTGCACGACGACGCCTCGGTGGAGGTCCGCGACAACGGCCGGGGCATCCCGGTCGACGTCGAGCCCAAGACCGGCCTGTCCGGCGTCGAGGTCGTCATGACAAAGCTGCACGCCGGCGGCAAGTTCGGTGGTGGCTCCTACGCCGCCTCCGGCGGTCTGCACGGCGTCGGCGCCTCCGTCGTGAACGCCCTGTCCGCCCGCCTGGACGTCGAGGTGGACCGCGGTGGGCACACGCACGCGATCAGCTTCCGGCGCGGTGTCCCCGGCGCCTTCGCGGCCGCGGGGCCGGACGCCCGGTTCGAGCCGGCGAGCGGGCTGCGCAAGGCCAAGAAGATCCCGAAGACCCGCACCGGCACGCGCGTGCGGTACTGGGCCGACCGCCAGATCTTCCTCAAGGACGCCAGGCTCTCGCTGGAGAACCTGCACCAGCGCGCCCGTCAGACCGCGTTCCTGGTGCCGGGCCTGACCATCGTCGTGCGCGACGAATTCGGTCTCGGCGAGGGCGGCAGCAAGGGCGAGGAGTCCTTCCGCTTCGACGGCGGCATCAGTGAGTTCTGCGAGTACCTGGCCACCGACAAGCCGGTCTGCGACGTTCTCCGCTTCCAGGGGCAGGGCACATTCAAGGAAACCGTCCCCGTCCTGGACGACCGCGGTCATATGACGCCTACCGAGGTCGTACGCGAACTCGGCGTCGATGTCGCCCTGCGCTGGGGGACCGGTTACGACACGACGGTCAAGTCGTTCGTCAACATCATCGCCACCCCCAAGGGCGGCACCCATGTCGCCGGCTTCGAGCAGGCCGTCGCCAAGACGATGAACGAGGTGCTGCGCGCCAAGAAGCTGCTGCGCGTTGCCGAGGACGACATCGTCAAGGACGACGCTCTGGAGGGCCTCACCGCCGTCGTCACCGTCCGCCTCGCCGAGCCGCAGTTCGAGGGGCAGACCAAGGAGGTCCTCGGCACCTCGGCGGCCCGGCGGATCGTGAACACCGTGATCTCCAAGGAGCTCAAGGCGTTCCTGACGTCCACCAAGCGCGACGCCGCCGCGCAGGCCCGTGTCGTCATGGAGAAGGCGGTCGCCGCCGCGCGCACGCGTATCGCGGCCCGCCAGCACAAGGACGCGCAGCGCCGCAAGACCGCCCTGGAGTCCTCGTCGCTGCCCGCCAAGCTGGCCGACTGCCGCAGTGACGACGTCGACCGCAGCGAGCTGTTCATCGTCGAGGGCGACTCCGCGCTCGGTACGGCCAAGCTCGCCCGGAACTCCGAGTTCCAGGCGCTGCTGCCGATCCGTGGCAAGATCCTCAACGTCCAGAAGTCGTCCGTGACCGACATGCTGAAGAACGCCGAGTGCGGCGCGATCATCCAGGTCATAGGGGCGGGCTCCGGGCGGACCTTCGACATCGACGCCGCCCGCTACGGCAAGATCATCATGATGACCGACGCCGATGTGGACGGCTCGCACATCCGCTGCCTGCTGCTGACCCTCTTCCAGCGCTACATGCGTCCCATGGTCGAGGCCGGCCGGGTCTTCGCCGCGGTGCCGCCGCTGCACCGCGTGGAGATCGTCCAGCCGAAGAAGGGCCAGAACAAGTACATCTACACGTACTCGGACCGCGAGCTGCGCGACAAGCTCATGGAGCTGCAGAGCAAGGGCATCCGGTACAAGGACTCCATCCAGCGCTACAAGGGTCTGGGCGAGATGGACGCCGACCAGCTGGCCGAGACCACCATGGACCCGCGCCACCGCACCCTGCGCCGTATCAACCTCTCCGACCTGGAGGCCGCCGAGCAGGTGTTCGACCTGCTCATGGGCAACGACGTGGCTCCGCGCAAGGAGTTCATCTCCAGCTCGGCCGCCACCCTGGACCGGTCGCGCATCGACGCCTGACCCCGAACCTCCGTACGGCCTGCGGCCCGGGTTTCTCCCCTCATGGGGCGAAGAATCCCGGGCTGCGGCGATCCAAGCGGTCACGTCACCTGATGGGGTGAAGAGGGCAGGGAAGAAGAGTCGGAGATCTTCCCGTTCTGTCCATCCTTGGGCATGCACTTCAGCAATGGTCGTCTTCGCGGCGGCGGGGACGGTCCCGAGACATCGGGCGACCACGACGGGGGCCGGGCCCCCGCCACTGCCAGGGCTCAGGGGGAGGTGCGCTACGACGACCCCTGGTACGACGCGCTTGCCGCCGGCTGGGGTGAGCCGGGCCCCGTCGCCGCCCCCGGGACAGCGGTTCCCGCCGCGCGCCGGGAGCGGGAGGACGGCGCGCCTGCGGTGGCCGAGATCTACCTGGAGGTGCAGCGCAGCGCGGCCTTCCAGGAGGTGCGCAGCCGCTACCGCAGGTTTGTGATCCCGGCCGCCACCGGGTTCTTCCTCTGGTACGTGGCGTACGTCGTGACCGCCACGACCGCGCCCGGCCTCATGGCGCACCGCGTCGCGGGATCGGTGAACGTGGGGCTGCTCGCCGGGCTCGCACAGTTCCTCACCACCTTCCTGCTCACCTGGGCCTACGCCCGGCACGCCCGGCTGCGCCGGGACCGTGCGGCGCTCGAACTGCGCTGGGACACCCAGGAGCTGACGCGCGGGGCGAGGGGCGGTGCGTCATGACCGGCGACCATCAGACGCTGGCGCTGGTGCTGTTCAGCGCCTTCATCGCGGTCACGCTGGCGATCACCACCTGGGTCAGCCGCAAACGGCACGGCTCGGCGGAGGAGTTCTATGCCGGCGGGCGGTTGTTCTCGCCGATGGAGAATGGTTTTGCCATCGCGGGCGACTACATGTCCGCCGCCTCCTTCCTCGGCATCTCCGGGCTCATCGCGCTCTTCGGCTACGACGGGCTGCTCTACTCGGTCGGCTTCCTCGTCGCCTGGCTGGTGGTGCTGTTCCTGGTCGCCGAACTGGTGCGCAACTGCGGAAAGTTCACGCTGGCCGACGTGGTCGCGGCACGGATGAGCGAGCGGCCGGTCCGGATCGCGGCGGGAACCTCCTCGGTCACCGTGTCCGTTCTCTATCTGGTGGCGCAGATGGTGGGAGCGGGCAGCCTGGTCGCGCTGCTGCTGGGGCGTACGAGCGCGGCGGCGCAGTGCTGGACCGTCGTCGGGGTCGGTGCGCTCATGGTGATCTATGTGTCGTTGGGAGGGATGCGGGCCACCACCTGGATCCAGATCGTCAAGGCGGTGCTGCTGCTCGGCGGCACCATCGCGCTGACCGTGCTCGTCCTGGCGCGCTTCCACGGCGACTTCGACCGGCTGCTGCTCACGGCCGCCGAGCGCAGCGGCCACGGGGACGCCTTCCTGGCCCCGGGCCTGAAGTACGGCGAGGACTGGACCGCGCGCTTCGACTTCATCAGCCTGGGCCTGGCGCTGGTGCTGGGCACGGCCGGTCTGCCGCACATCCTGTCCCGCTTCTACACCGTGCCGACCGCGCGCGCCGCACGGCGTTCGGTGGTGTGGTCGATCGGGCTGATCGGCGGCTTCTACCTGATGACGATCGTGCTCGGCTTCGGCGCGGCGGCGATCGTCGGCCCCGACACCGTGCGCGGCTCCAACGCGGCCGGGAACACGGCCGTTCCCCTGCTGGCGCTCGACCTGGGCGGCGGTGCGGACTCCACCGGCGGAACGGTTCTGTTCGCGGTGGTGGCGGCCGTCGCCTTCGCCACGATCCTCGCGGTCGTCGCCGGGATCACCCTCGCCTCCTCGGCGTCCGTGGCCCACGACCTGTACGCGTCGCTCCGGCGTCGGCGCCGGAGCACCCCCCGCAGCGAGGTCGCCGTGGCCAGGGTCGCCGCCGTCGGCATCGGCGCGGCCGCGATCGGCCTGGGCCTGCTGGCCCGCGACCTCAACGTCGCCTTCCTGGTGGGCCTCGCCTTCGCGGTCGCCGCGTCCGCGAACCTGCCCGTCCTGCTCTACTCGTTGTTCTGGCGGAACTTCACCACACGCGGCGCCGTCTGGGCGGTGTACGGCGGACTGGTCCCGGCCGTACTGCTCGTGGTGCTGTCGCCGGTGGTGTCGGGCAGCCCCGAATCGTTCCTGCCGCATGTGGACTTCCAGGTGTTCCCGCTGCAGAACCCCGGTCTGGTGTCCATCCCGCTGGGCTTCCTCGCGGGCTGGCTGGGCACGGTCACCTCGGTGGAGGCCGCCGACGAGGCCAAGCACGCGGAGACCGAGGTGCGCTCGCTGACGGGGGCGGGAGCCGTGTAGGAGACGCGACCGTCGAGACAACCGCGGCCCTGCTGCGTACTCCAGATCGGGTACGGCCCCTACCCCCGCCCCAGCCGTACCCTCAGGCGCGGGTCGCCCACACGTAACGGTGCTCCGGGCGGCCCGCGTCGCCGTACTTGAGGGTCAGCCGTGCCCGGCCCGTGCGCTCCAGGAGCTTCAGATAGCGCTGGGCGGTCTGCCGGCTCACCCCCGTGCGCTCGGCGATCTCCTGGGCGGACAGCGGCCCGTCGGCGCTCATCAGGGCCTGCCGTACGAGTTCCGCGGTGGTGGGGGAGTGGCCCTTGGGCAGCCCGGGCTCCGACGGGGCGGACAGCGCACCGAAGATGCGGTCCACGTCGGCCTGTTCGGCCTCACCGCCGCCGTCGAGGGTGCGGCGCAGATCCGCGTACGCCTCCAGCTTGGCGCGCAGGCCCCCGAACGCGAACGGCTTGACCAGGTACTGCAGCGCGCCCTGCCGCATCGCCGCCTGGACCGTGGAGACGTCCCGGGCCGCCGTCACCATGATCACGTCGGTCTGGTGGCCGCGCCGGCGCATCTCCTGGACGACCTCCAGGCCCGTCTCGTCGGGCAGGTAGTGGTCGAGCAGGATCAGGTCCAGATGGGGCAGCAGCTCCATCTGCCGCAGCGCGTCGGCCGCGCTGTGCGCCGCGCCGGCCACGTGGAAGCCCGGGACCTTCTCCACGTACGCGGCGTTGACCTGGGCGACCCTGGTGTCGTCGTCCACGACCAGGACCTCGATCATCAGGACTCCTCCTCGACGGTACTCCGCGCGGACGCGGCCAGGGCGGGCCGCGGGTCCGGTTCGGCCAGGGCCTCGGGCAGGACCACGGTGAACTCCGCGCCCCCGCCGTCCGCCGCGCCGACCGACACGCTGCCGCCCTGCCGCTCGGCGAGCCTGCGCACCAGGGAGAGCCCGATACCGCGCTTGCCGTGCGCGGGCGGCTTCTTGGTGGACCAGCCCTCGGTGAAGACCAGCTCACGCTGGTCGGCCGGGATCCCGGGACCGGTGTCGCGCACCCGGAGCACGGCCGTCCGTCCCTCGGCGTGCGCCTCGACCTCCACACGCGCGTGGCGCGTGCCGGCGACGGCGTCCAGGGCGTTGTCGACCAGGTTGCCGACGACCGTGACCATGCCCTGCGGGTCGACCAGGCGGTCCGGGAGCCGGGTGCCGTCCGAGACCCACAGGGCGACCCCGCGCTCTGCCGCGACGGTCGCCTTGCCGACCAGCAGGGCGGCCAGCAGGGGGTCCCCGATCTTCTCGGTGACCTGCTCGGCGGTGGCCCGGTGGTCGCCGACCACCTCGCCCACGAACTCCACCGCGTCGTCGTACATCTCCAGCTCCAGCAGCCCGAGAAGCGTGTGCATGCGGTTGGCGTGCTCATGGTCCTGGGCGCGCAGGGCGTCGATCAGACCGCGCGTCGAGTCCAGCTCGCGGCCGAGCTGCTCCAGTTCGGTGCGGTCGCGCAGGGTGGCCACGGCGCCGCCGTCGTCCGTTGGCATGCGGTTGGCGACCAGGACGCGCTGGCCGCGCACGGTCACCAGGTCCGTGCCGACGACCCGGCCGGCCAGCACATCGGCCGTGCGGCCCTCGCCCAGCGCCTCGTCGGGGGAGCGGCCCACCGCCTCGTCCCCGATGCCCAGCAGACGCTGCGCCTCGTCGTTGAGCAGGCGGACCCTGCCGGACCGGTCGAGGGCGACGACACCCTCCCGGATGCCGTGCAGCATCGCCTCACGCTCCGCGAGCAGCGCCGAGATGTCCGAGAAGGCCAGGTCCCTGGTCTGCCGCTGGACCCGCCGGGAGATCAGCCAGGCGGCCAGCGCGCCCACGGCCAGGGCCCCGCCCGCGTACGCGAACAGGCCGGGGATCGCGTGGATCAGCCGCGAGCGGACGCTGTCGTACTCGATGCCCACGGACACCGCCCCGATGATGTGGCCCTCGTGGTCCCGCAGCGGCACCTTGCCGCGTGCCGAGCGGCCCAGGGTGCCCGTGTCGATCTGCATGACCTCCTTGCCGGCCAGGGCCTGCCTGGGGTCGGTGGAGACATGCCCGCCGATCTGCCGGGGATCCGTGTGCGACCAGCGCGTGCCGTCCAGGTCCATGACCACGACGTACTCGGCGCCGCTCGCCTTGCGGATGCGCTCCGCCTGCCGCTGCACGGGGCCGTCGGGCGTCGGCGGCGTGGTGTGGAGGTCCTCGGCGACCTGCGGCACCGACGCGGTGGTCTGTGCGATCGCCAGCGCCCGGCGCATCGCCTGGTCGTCCAGCTGGTCGCTGAGCGGGGCGAGGAACAGTCCGGTCGCGAGGACCGCGACCCCCGCCGCGATCGTCACCTGCATCAACAGCACCTGGGAGAACGCCCGTCGCGGCAGACCGAGACGCAGACGGCGTGCGGGGGGAGCGGGGCTCATAGGCACGACGGTACGTGCACCGGCCGGATCTGCCGTAGGGGTGTGGCATGGATCTCTTGAGACGCGACATGGATCACTTGATCTCTTGATCGGATCCATTGATTGCTGGGTGATCCGGACGGGCTTTACGGCGGCGTCAACTCGCCAGTGCGGCAGCCGCCGTCAGTTCACGCACCTCGACGACGTCCATCCGGGCGGGTGAACCCAGGAGCGACGCCCCGCAGCTCTCCGGGCGCGGCGGAAGGGAGGCACCATGGGCCACGACGACCCGCCACCGGCGTCCGTCCGTGTGCTCGACCGTCACTTCCCAGCGCGGTGCCCCCCCGACCGTACCGACGACGCTGAGCGCCTCGGCCGCGTACTCACCGGCCGCTGTGCGCACGGCCAGCTCGGCCGCCTGGCCGGGCCGCTCCCAGGCGGAGCTGCCGCGGCACCCCTCCACGACGATCCGTCCCTCCTGGGCGCCGTGCAGCACTTCCTTGACCATGTGCGCCTCGGCGCGGCCGTACGCGTATCCGTACGGCAGGACGAGCACCGTCGGCGAGAAGCGATGACCGCCCAGATGAGTGACCTCCCACGCGCCCTCCACGCCCGAGGCGGCGAGCTCGGCCGCGAGCGGGCGGCCCAGAAGGGCGCAGCAGCGGTCCCGCTTGCCGTTGGTGCAGACGAGGGCCAGCGGGCCGCCGGTGTGCGCCCGGCCCCCGAGCACGGCGTCGAACGAGCGGTGGTCGCCCCGCTCCAGCGCACCGAAGTCGAGGTCCAGCAGCCGGCGCGGATCGCCGGTCGAGGCGCTGCGCAGCCAGACGCGGCCCGGCACGGTGTGCGCCGCGAAAACCCGGCGCACCGGCGGGGTGCCGAAGTCCGCGTGGCGGCCCGGTCGGCGGATGAGCGCGATACGCACGCCGGTGCCCTTGACGGCCCGCTTCAGCGCGCGGCCGACCGCCGGATCCAGGTGACTGGAGATGAGCGCCTCGGCACCCCAGGGGCCGGGCTGCTCCAGCAGGATCCAGGTACTTGCCATGGCCGCGGTTCCGGAAATGGGCTCGTCGAGGTCCCGCGAGACGGTCGCGCACGTACTCACAGAGGTGAGCCTAACCTGACTTGGCGCAGGGCGACCTCCGGGGGCCGGTGTGTCCTGCTCCGGGCGGATTTAGCACCTCTTGCTGCGCGCTACTCCGACGACGGCAGGGGCTGGGGCGGCCGCGGGCCCACATAGTGCCCGCTGGGCCGCATCCGCAGGGGCCGCTCGCCGTACTCCTCCAGGGCGTGGGCGATCCAGCCGGCCGTGCGGGCGACGGCGAAGATCGTCTCGCCCGCCGTGGCCGGCATGCCGCAGGACGCGGTGAGGACGGCGAGCGCCAGGTCGACATTGGCGTGCAGCGGGGCGTGGCGGGCCGTGGTGGCGACGATGTCCTGGGCCGCGGCGAGGGCCGGCTGGGCGCGCGGGATGTCCGCCAGAAGGGCGAACAGGGCACGCGCGCGTGGGTCCTCGCCCGGGTAGAGCCGGTGGCCCAGGCCCGGGATGCGCCGACCCGCCCTCAGCTCCTCGGCGATCACCGGGGCCGCGTCGCCCTGGTCGAGGACCTCCAGCAGCATCCGGTGGGCCAGTCCGCTGGCCGCGCCGTGCAGGGGCCCCTCGATCACGCCCAGCCCGGCGGAGACGGCAGCGTAGGCGTGCGCGCGGGCCGACGCGGCGACCCGGACCGCGAGGGTGGAGGCGGCCAGGTCGTGGTCGACGAGCAGGCCGAGGGCCGTGTCCAGGACGTGCAGGGCCGCCTCGTCGACGGCGCGGCCGGTCAGTCGTCCCCACAGCCGCCGGGCCAGCGGGCCGTCGTCCCGGTGCTCGTGGCCCTGCGGCGGCAGCGCGGCGACCAGGGTGGGGATGAGGGTGCGCGCGGTGCCGAGCACGGCACCCTCGGAGAGGTCGTAGCGCAACGGGTCGGCGGCCCCGGCGGCGATGGCGGCGACCCGCAACCGGTCGGTGGGGCCGGTGTGTTCGGGCAGTGCCTCGACCGCGCGGCGGGCCACCGCGACGGAGGACTCGGGCGCGGTGAAGGTGACGCCGGGCCGCAGGCTGCCGGTCCAAAGCCACTCGGCGACCTCTTCGTAGGAGTGGCGGGCCGCCAGCTCGGTCGCGTCGACACCCCGGTAGTAGTACCGGTCCCTGCCGATGTACGTGACGCGGGTGCGCACGGACAGCTCACCGCCGGAGCCCGGACCCGTCGCGCTCTCCCGCCGGTTGCGCCGGGCGAGCGCCTCCACCTCCTTCGGATCGAAGGTGCTGGCCCGGCCGCCGGGCACCCGACGGCTGCTGAGCTGACCGCGGCTGACGTACGCGTACACCGTCTCGGGCTTCACGCCGAGCAGTTCGGCGGCCTCCTTGGTGCTCAGCCGTCGTTCGGGGTGGCCCGGGCCGGGGTCGTGATCACGCATGGGGTCACGCTATCGGCAGGACACATGCATTGATCGGATCAACAGTGGACATCGGGTTGAGTACGTGCAGTGACGCCTCGTGGTGATCCTCCCGGCTCGTATCCTGAGGCGGCACGCACATCCGCGGTCGTGAGAGAGGGTCGCACGTTGGCGCAGCGCCAGAGCCCGCAGCAGATCCCGGTCGTCGTACTCGCCGGATTCCTCGGGTCAGGCAAGACGACCCTGCTCAACCATCTGCTGCACCGCAGCGGCGGCAGCCGGATCGGGGCGATCGTCAACGACTTCGGCGCCGTCGAGATCGACGCCATGGCCGTCGCCGGAGCGCTCGGCGACTCCACCGTCTCCCTCGGCAACGGCTGTCTGTGCTGCGCCGTCGACGCCAGTGAACTGGACCTCTACCTGGAGCGGCTCGCCCGCCCCACCGTCGGCATCGACATCATCGTCATCGAGGCCAGCGGACTCGCCGAGCCCCAGGAACTCGTGCGCATGCTGCTCGCCAGCGAGCACCCGGGCATCGTCTACGGCGGACTCGTCGAGGTCGTCGACGCCGCCGAGTTCGACGACACCCGCGGCCGGCATCCCGAGATCGACCGGCATCTCGCGCTCGCCGACCTGGTGGTGGTCAACAAGCTCGACCGGGCCGAGGACGGCGAGCGGGTGCTCGGGCTGGTGCGGTCGCTGGCCGCCGGGGCCGCCGTCGTCCCCGCCACCTACGGCCGTATCGACCCCGAGTTCCTCTTCGACTGCCGGCCCGGTGAGGAGCGCGTCGGGCAGCTCTCCTTCGACGACCTGCACGACCACACCGAGGACGACGACCACGCCGGCCATCTGCACACCGCCTACGACAGCGTGTCCTTCGTCTCCGAAGTGCCGCTGGACCCGCGCCGGTTGATGGAGTTCCTCGACAGCAGGCCCGACGGGCTGTACCGGATCAAGGGCTACGTCGACTTCGGCCCGCACGACGTCCGCAACCGGTACGCCGTGCACGCCGTCGGACGCTTCCTGCGCTTCTGCCCCGAGCTCTGGCCGGACGCCGGCGCACGCCTCACCGAGCTCGTCCTCATCGGCTCCGGCATCGACGCCGACGCGCTCCGCAAGGAGCTGGAGGCGTGCAAGAGCGGCGCCCCGCACGCCGACGAGCACGGCATGTGGGGCGTCCTGCGCTACGTACGCGATCCCGAGGAGGACCCCCGGGAGCCGCCGGCCTAGACCGGTCCCGCCACCACGGCGACCGTCTTCGGCAGCGACACACCCGAGCCGTCCCGGCGCGGGTCGAGTTCCGGCAGCTCCGCCGGGGCGCCGTTCTTCTGCGCGGCGCGCGCCGGCGTCGCACCCGCCCAGGCCAGGGCCAGGCAGTCCTCGCCCTTCAGGAACCGCTGGCAGCGCACACCACCGGTCGCCCGGCCCTTGCGCGGGAACTGGTCGAACGGCGTCAGCTTGGCCGTGGTCTGCACGGAGTCGTCCAGCGTGCCGCGCGAGCCGGCCACCGTGAAGACCACCGCTTCCGCCGCCGGGTCGACGGCCGTGAACGAGATGACCTTCGCGCCCTCGGCGAGCTTGATGCCCGCCATACCGCCTGCCGGGCGGCCCTGCGGACGCACCTGTGACGCCTGGTAGCGCAGCAGCTGCGCGTCGTCCGTGATGAAGACCAGGTCCTCCTCGCCGGTGCGCAGCTCGACCGCGCCGACGATCCGGTCGCCCTCCTTGAGGGTGATGACCTCCAGCTCCTCCTTGTTGGCCGGATAGTCGGGCACCACCCGCTTCACGACACCCTGCTCGGTGCCGAGCGCCAGACCCGGCGACGACTCGTCGAGCGTCGTCAGACAGACCACGCTCTCGCCGTCCTCCAGGGAGACGAACTCCGACAGCGGGGCACCGCCCGAGAGGTTCGGCGCCGCGGCCGTCTCCGGCAGCCGCGGCAGGTCGACGACGTCGACCCGCAGCAGACGGCCCGCTGAGGTGACCACGCCGACCTCACCGCGCGCGGTGGCCGGCACCGCCGAGACGATCACGTCGTGCTTGGCGCGTCTGGCGTCCTCCTCCACCGCGAAGGGCTCATCGCTCGCCGTGCGGGCCAGCAGACCCGTCGAGGACAGCAGCACCCGGCACGGGTCGTCGGCGACCTGGAGCGGCACGGCCGCGGCCGGGGCGCCCGCCGACTCCAGCAGGACCGTACGCCGCTCGGTGCCGAACTTCTTGGCCACCGCCGCGAGTTCGGCCGAGACCAGCTTGCGCAGCTCCGTGTCCGACTCCAGGATCCGGGTCAGCTCGGCGATCTCCTCGGTGAGCTTCTCCTTCTCCGCCTCCAGCTCGATCCGGTCGTACTTCGTCAGGCGGCGCAGCGGCGTGTCCAGGATGTACTGGGTCTGCACCTCGGACAGGGAGAAGCGCTCCATCAGGCGTTCCTTGGCCTGCGCGCTGTTCTCGCTGGAGCGGATCAGCCGGATCACCTCGTCGATGTCGACGAGCGCGGTGAGCAGGCCCTCCACGAGGTGCAGCCGGTCGCGGCGCTTGCCACGGCGGAACTCGCTGCGGCGGCGCACCACGTCGAAGCGGTGGTCGAGGTAGACCTCCAGCAGTTCCTTCAGGCCCAGTGTGAGCGGCTGGCCGTCCACCAGCGCCACGTTGTTGATGCCGAAGGACTCCTCCATCGGCGTCAGCTTGTAGAGCTGCTCCAGGACCGCCTCCGGCACGAAGCCGTTCTTGATCTCGATGACCAGGCGCAGACCGTGCTCCCGGTCGGTGAGGTCCTTGACGTCCGCGATGCCCTGGATCTTCTTCGAGCCGACCAGATCCTTGATCTTGGCGATGACCTTCTCGGGGCCGACGGTGAAGGGCAGTTCGGTGACCACCAGACCCTTGCGGCGGGCCGTCACGGACTCGATCGACACCGTGGCGCGGATCTTGAAGGTGCCGCGGCCCGTCTCGTAGGCGTCCCGGATGCCGGACAGGCCGACGATCCGGCCGCCGGTGGGCAGGTCGGGGCCCGGGATGTGCTTCATCAGGGCGTCCAGATCCGCGTTCGGGAAGCGGATCAGATGGCGGGCCGCGGCGATGACCTCGCCCAGGTTGTGCGGCGGCATGTTCGTCGCCATGCCGACCGCGATGCCGGAGGAGCCGTTGACCAGCAGGTTCGGGAAGGCGGCGGGCAGCGCCACCGGCTCCCGCTCCTGGCCGTCGTAGTTCGGTGTGAAGTCGACCGTGTCCTCGTCGATCGACTCCGTCATCAGGCTGGTCGCCGCTGCCTGGCGGCACTCGGTGTACCGCATGGCGGCCGGCGGGTCGTCATTGCCCAGCGAGCCGAAGTTGCCGTGGCCGTCGACCAGCGGCACGCGCATGGAGAAGGGCTGCGCCATCCGCACCAGGGCGTCGTAGATCGACGCGTCGCCGTGCGGGTGCAACTTGCCCATGACCTCGCCGACCACGCGCGCGCACTTCACATAGCCGCGGTCGGGGCGCAGGCCCATCTCGTTCATCTGGTAGACGATGCGGCGGTGCACGGGCTTGAGCCCGTCGCGGGCGTCCGGCAGGGCGCGGGAGTAGATGACCGAGTACGCGTACTCGAGGAAGGAGCCCTGCATCTCGTCGACGACGTCGATGTCGAGGATCTTCTCCTCGTACGAGTCGTCGGGCGGCGGGGTCTTCGTGCTGCGGCGGGCCATCGCTGCCTGGCTCCTTGCTGAAGCGTGTGACGGGTTCTGACGCGGACCATTGTGGACCGCGGCACTGACAACGCGGGCAGGGACCCGATCACGCTCGTCCCGGCCCCGCAGCGCGATCACCTCCGCGCGGCTGCCCGCAGGCTACGCGATCCGCTCTCGGCGTACGTCCCGCGGGAACTTCGCCGACCGTCCGCACGCTTGCATACAGTGACAGGACCGGCAGGAAATCCGCGGTTCGACGACCGCGTCCGCGATCGAAGGGACGTACATGCCCATGGGTCACACGGCCACAGCCCAGGCAGGCTCCGGGGGCCTGACAGCGACCGAGCACCGCCTGGCCAACGGCCTGCGCGTGGTGCTCTCCGAGGACCACCTGACCCCCGTCGCGGCGGTGTGCCTCTGGTACGACGTCGGTTCGCGCCACGAAGTCAAGGGACGTACCGGCCTGGCTCACCTTTTCGAGCACCTGATGTTCCAGGGCTCCGCCCAGGTCAAGGGCAACGGCCACTTCGAGCTGGTGCAGGGCGCCGGCGGCTCCCTCAACGGCACCACCAGCTTCGAGCGCACCAACTACTTCGAGACCATGCCCGCGCACCAGCTGGAGCTCGCCCTCTGGCTGGAGGCCGACCGCATGGGCTCCCTGCTCACCGCCCTGGACGACGAGTCCATGGAGAACCAGCGCGACGTCGTCAAGAACGAGCGCCGCCAGCGCTACGACAACGTCCCCTACGGCACGGCGTTCGAGAAGCTGACCGCACTGGTCTACCCGGACGGCCACCCCTACCACCACACGCCGATCGGCTCCATGGCCGACCTGGACGCGGCGACCCTGGAGGACGCGCGCGCGTTCTTCCGTACCTACTACGCGCCCAACAACGCCGTCCTGTCCGTCGTCGGCGACATCGACCCCGAGCAGACGCTCGCCTGGGTCGAGAAGTACTTCGGCTCCATCCCCGCGCACGACGGCAAGCCCACGCCGCGTGACGGCTCGCTGCCCGACGTCATCGGCGAGGAACTGCGCGAGGTCGTCGAGGAGGAGGTCCCGGCCCGCGCCCTGATGGCCGCCTACCGCCTGCCGAGCGACGGCACGCGCGCGTGCGACGCGGCCGACCTCGCCCTGACCGTCCTCGGCGGCGGCGAGTCCTCCCGCCTGTACAACCGGCTCGTACGACGCGACCGTACGGCCGTCGCGGCGGGCTTCGGCCTGCTGCGGCTCGCCGGGGCGCCCTCCCTGGGCTGGCTGGACGTGAAGACCTCCGGGGACGTCGAGGTGCCGGTCATCGAGGCCGCCATCGACGAGGAGCTCGCCCGGTTCGCCGAGGAGGGCCCCACCGCCGAGGAAATGGAGCGGGCGCAGGCCCAGTTGGAGCGCGAGTGGCTGGACCGGCTCGGCACGGTCGCCGGCCGCGCCGACGAACTGTGCCGGTTCGCCGTGCTGTTCGGCGACCCGCAGCTCGCCCTGACCGCCGTCCAGCGCGTGCTGGAGATCACGCCGGAGGAGGTGCGGGAGGTCGCCCAGGCCCGCCTGCGCCCCGACAACCGCGCGGTGCTCGTCTACGAGCCGCTCGCCCCGGAGCACGTCGAGGACGTGGCGGGCACCGAAGACCCGGAGTCCGCGGCCACCGTGGAAGCCGACGACCATGAGGAGAGGGCCAAGTGACCGAGCTCGCCACGATGGAGTTCCACCCCCAGCCGCGGGCGGGCGAGGCCAAGCCCTGGGCGTTCCCGGCCCCCGAGCGCGGCACGCTGGACAACGGCCTGACCGTGCTGCACTGCCACCGCCCCGGCCAGCAGCTCGTCGCCGTCGAGGTCCTCCTGGACGCGCCCCTGGAAGCCGAGCCGGCCGGCCTCGACGGCGTCGCCACGATCATGGCGCGGGCCTTCTCCGAGGGCACCGACAAGTACTCCGCCGAGGAGTTCGCCGCCGAGCTGGAGCGCTGCGGCGCCACCCTCGACGCGCACGCCGACCACCCCGGCGTCCGGCTCAGCCTGGAGGTACCGGTCTCACGCCTGCCCAAGGGGCTCGGGCTGCTCGCCGACGCCCTCAGGGCGCCCGCGTTCGCCGACAGCGAGATCGAGCGCCTGGTGCGCAACCGCCTCGACGAGATCCCGCACGAGCTGGCCAACCCGTCCCGGCGCGCCGCCAAGGAACTCTCCAAGGAGCTGTTCCCGGCCGACGCCCGCATGTCGCGCCCGCGCCAGGGGACCGCGGAGACGGTCGAGGCCATCGATTCCGGCGCCGTCCGCGCCTTCTACGACCGGCACGTCCGCCCCGCCACGGCCACCGCCGTGGTCGTCGGCGACCTCACCGGCGTCGACCTGCCCGCGCTCCTCGGCGAGACCCTGGGCAGTTGGACGGGCTCCGCGGCCACACCGCGCCCGGTGCCGCCGGTGACCGCCGACGACACCGGACGGGTGATCATCGTGGACCGTCCCGGCGCCGTCCAGACACAGCTGCTCATCGGCCGCGTCGGCCCCGACCGGCACGACCGCGTGTGGCCCGCCCAGGTGCTCGGCACGTACTGCCTGGGCGGCACCCTCACCTCCCGCCTGGACCGCGTGCTGCGCGAGGAGAAGGGCTACACCTACGGCGTGCGCGCCTTCGGCCAGGTGCTGCGCTCCGCCCCCGACGGTTCGGGTGCGGCGATGCTCGCCATCAGCGGCTCGGTCGACACCCCCAACACCGGTCCCGCCCTGGCGGACCTGTGGGCGGTGCTGCGCACCCTCGCCGCGGAGGGTCTGACCGACGCCGAGCGCGACGTCGCCGTGCAGAACCTCGTCGGGGTGGCCCCGCTGAAGTACGAGACCGCCGCCGCCGTCGCCGGCACGCTGGCCGACCAGGTCGAGCAGCACCTGCCCGACGACTACCAGGCGACGCTCTACCAGCAGCTCGCCGCCACCGGCACGGTCGAGGCCACCGCCGCCGCCGTGAGCGCCTTCCCGGTGGACCGCCTGGTGACCGTCCTGGTGGGCGACGCCGCGCAGATCAAGGAGCCGGTCGAGGCCCTCGGTATCGGCGAGGTGAAGGTCGTACCGGCGGAGTAGCCGCGAACGACGCACGCGCGCGTGGGGCCCTGGTGTACCGAAGCGTCACCAGGGCCCCGCCATGTCCGAATTGGGAGAGAGATTGCCTGTCTGCCCTGTGGGATGCGCTACAAAAGCCCCGTTCCGTTTGGGAATCGAAGGCGGGCCCCTCTAGCGTCGTCCGGGCTGTTCGTCAGGCAGTGCGCCGCGCCCGCGGCACCGGACAGCCATCGCCGAGTCCCCGTACGGCGCGAGCCAGGGGAGCCGGGGACCCAAATCGGCAGTCCCTGGGGTGAATCGGACGCCCGCGCGGTAGTGAGGGGGTCCGTAGGAGACCTTCCTGCTCCGAACCCGTCAGCTAACCCGGTAGGCGAGAGGGAAGGAAAGGACCGCTCGACTTCATGGCGTTCACCTGCGCCACCGGGAAGCACCGTCGCCCCAGCCGGCTGCAGCGCGGCACGGCCCGCGCGGCGGGCGTCGCGGCGCTCACCACCACCGGCGTCATGGCCACCGTGACCAGCCCCGCCCTCGCCGCCGAGACCTCCGCCGAGCAGACCGGGTTCATCCCCGTCGTCACGGTGAACGACGCCGTGGCGGAGCAGATAGAGGACCAGGCCGCGGCGCAGCAGCGGGCCGCAGAGGTCGAGGAGGCGCGCCAGAGGGCGGCCGCCAAGGCCAAGGCGGAGCGAGAGGCCAAGGCCCGTGCCGCGCGCGAGGCCGAGCGCCGACGCCTCAACGCCTTCGTCCCGCCGGTCACCGGCTCCTATGTCTCCACCAGCTACCGCGCGGGCGGCGCCGTGTGGTCCTCCGGCAGCCACACCGGCGTCGACTTCCACGCGGGGAGCGGTACACCCGTGCACGCGGTCGGCTCCGGCACCGTCGTCGAGGCCGGCTGGGGCGGCGCCTACGGCTACCAGATCGTGATCCGCATGAACGACGGCGCGTACACCCAGTACGGCCACCTGTCGTCCGTCGGTGTGTCGGTCGGCCAGCAGGTCGTCCCCGGCCAGCGGATCGGCCTGTCCGGCGCGACCGGCAACGTCACCGGACCGCACCTGCACTTCGAGGCCCGCACCACCCCGGAGTACGGCTCGGACATCGACCCCGTCGCCTACCTCCGCAAGCACGGCGTGAACGTCTGACGCCCCGCGGCGACATCGCGTACGGCCCCGGCTCACCGAGCCGGGGCTTTCGTCGTTTCGGATGCGCCGCTGTCCAAAAAATATCCATGGATTCCGGCCCGCCATCGGAAATTGCGGCTCATTGCATTAGAGTCGCTCAACACAACGTCAATCGTCGACGTTTCACGGGGATTAATGCGGAGGTCGGTCATGCGCATTCCGGCGCACTCGGTGTGCACGGCCATCCGGGACGACATCGTCGCGGGTGTCTACGAGCGTGGCAGCCGGCTCACCGAGGAACTCCTCGCCCGCCGCTACGGCGTCTCCCGCGTTCCCGTGCGGGAGGCGCTGCGCACCCTGGAGGCGGAGGGGTTCGTCGTCACCCGGCGGCACGCGGGCGCGTGCGTCGCGGAACCGACCGAGCAGGAGGCCGCCGACCTGCTGGAGATGCGCATGCTGCTGGAGCCGCTCGGTGCCGCGCGGGCCGCCCAGCGGCGTACCGAGGCGCATCTGAAGGTGCTGCGCGGGCTCGTCCGGCTCGGACAGGAGCGGGCCAGACGGGGCAACAGCGAGGATCTGCGCTCCCTGGGCGGCTGGTTCCACGAGACGCTCGCCCAGGCCACCGGCAGCCACGCCCTGACGTCGACGCTCACCCAGCTGCGCCACAAGATCGCCTGGATGTACGCCGTGGAGGCCCCCGCCAGTCCCCTGGACGCCTGGGCCGAGCACGGCGCGATCGTGGACGCGGTGGCGCGCGGCGACGGCGAGCGCGCGCGGGCGGTCACGGCGCTGCACACCGAGCGAGCGAACCTCGCGCACCGGTTGCGCTTTTCCGGCGGCGGCGATCGCGCGGACCGTGTGAGGACTTCGCAACATCCCGTAAACATGTCCGGCCTGCGACATTAACACAAGGGCCGTATACAAAGAGGGCATATTCGGTGGACGCCTATTTGTGCTGCCTTTTCCGTGCGTGCCGTGAATTTCAGGGCGCGCGTCTTCCGCGTGCCCGGACGCCGGTTATCGAGTATGCCCGGGTAATTCCGTGAGGCGGTGCGGAAACGGCGAAGCCGCGCCTCCCGGGATGACGGGCGACGCGGCTTCGCGGCGGGTTCAGACGGTCTCGGGAAGCTCCTCGAGACCCTCGGAGACCAGCTTCGCCAGACGGTCGAGGGCCACGTCCGCACCCTCGGCGTCCGAGGCGAGGACGATCTCCTCGCCGCCCTGGGCGCCCAGGCCCAGCACGGCCAGCATGGAGGCCGCGTTGACGGGGGTGCCGTCGGCCTTGGCGATCGTCACGGGGACGCCTGCGGCCGTGGCGGCCCGGACGAAGATGGAGGCGGGGCGGGCGTGAAGGCCCTCGGCCCAGCCGACGTTGACGCGGCGCTCAGCCATGTGATGCTGCCCTTCAGTTTCTCAGGGTTGTCTAGACCAGTGTTCCACATCGTGACGCGTGCCCCCAGGGGTCGTTCGGCCCCTGGGGGAGTGACCGTCGGGCCTCGGCCTAGACCCGACGGACGTCCTCCACAGATTGTCCCGCGCCGTTGTCGTACGCGAGCCGTACTCTGGGCCCCATGCGAAGCGCGCCGGACCGGCAGGAGTACCCCGCCCACTGGGAAGCCGACGTGGTGCTGCGCGACGGCGGCACCGCGCGCATCCGCCCGATCACCGTCGACGACGCCGAGCGCCTGGTCAGCTTCTACGAGCAGGTGTCGGACGAGTCGAAGTACTACCGCTTCTTCGCGCCCTACCCGCGCCTGTCCGCCAAGGACGTCCACCGCTTCACGCACCACGACTTTGTGGACCGGGTGGGACTCGCGGCCACGATCGGCGGCGAGTTCATCGCCACCGTACGCTATGACCGCATCGGTCCCGACGGCATGCCCGCCTCCGCGCCCGCCGACGAGGCCGAGGTCGCCTTCCTCGTCCAGGACGCCCACCAGGGTCGCGGGGTCGCCTCCGCCCTGCTCGAACACATCGCGGCCGTCGCCCGCGAGCGGGACATCCGCCGGTTCGCCGCCGAGGTGCTGCCCGCCAACACCAAGATGATCAAGGTGTTCACCGACGCCGGGTACACCCAGAAACGCAGCTTCGAGGACGGCGTCGTACGCCTGGAGTTCGATCTCGAACCGACCGAGCGCTCCCTCGCCGTGCAGCGCGCGCGGGAGCAGCGCGCCGAGGCCCGTTCCGTGCGGCGGCTGCTCGCGCCCGGCTCGGTCGCCGTCGTCGGCACCGGCCGCGCGCCCGGTGGCGTGGGGCGCGGCATCCTCGGCAACATCAGGGAGGCGGGCTTCACCGGCCGCCTGTACGCCGTGAACAAGGCATTCCCCGAGAACCTCAAGGAACTCGACGGCGTGCCCGCCCACCGCTCGGTGCGTGAGGTCGACGGCCCCGTCGACCTCGCCGTCGTCGCCGTTCCCGCCGAGCATGTGCCCGAGGTCGTCACCGAGTGCGGCGAGCACGGCGTGCAGGGGCTCGTCGTGGTGTCCGCCGGGTACGCCGAGAGCGGGCCCGAGGGCCGCGAGCGCCAGCGCGCGCTGGTCCGGCACGCGCGCGCGTACGGGATGCGGATCATCGGCCCCAACGCCTTCGGCGTCGTCAACACCTCCCCCGAGGTCAGCCTCAACGCCTCCCTCGCCCCCGAGCTGCCCCGGCCCGGCCGGATCGGCCTGTTCGCCCAGTCCGGCGCCATCGGCATCGCCCTGCTCTCCCGTCTGCACCGGCGCGGCGGGGGCGTCACCGGCGTCACGGGCGTGTCGACCTTCGTCTCCTCCGGCAACCGCGCGGACGTCTCCGGCAACGACGTCCTGCAGTACTGGTACGACGACCCGGACACCGACGTCGTCCTGATGTACCTGGAGTCCATCGGCAACCCGCGCAAGTTCACCCGCCTCGCCCGGCGTACGGCCGCGGCCAAGCCCCTTGTCGTCGTGCAGGGCGCCGCGCCGCAGGGGCACGCGGTACGGGCGACACGGCTGCCGCACGCGACGGTGTCCGCGCTGCTCAGGCAGGCCGGTGTGATCCGCGTCGACACCATCACGGAGCTCGTCGACACGGGGCTGCTGCTCGCCCGGCAGCCGCTGCCCGCCGGGCCGCGCGTGGCGATCCTGGGCAACTCCGAGTCGCTCGGGGTGCTGACGTACGACGCCTGCCTCGCCGCCGGGCTGCGGCCCCAGCCGCCGCAGGACCTGACGACGCAGGCGTCGGCGGGCGACTTCCACGCGGCGCTGTCGCGTGCGTTGGCCGACGACATGTGCGACGCGGTCGTGGTGACCGCGATACCGGCGATCGGGGAGGCGTCGCCGGGGGACGCGGAGCTGGCGGAGGCGCTGCGGTCGGCGGCCGAGGAGGTGCCGGGGAAGCCGGTGCTCGTGGTGCACGTGGAGCTGGGCGGGCTCGCGGGGGCGTTGTCGGCGGCGGCGAGCACGGCACCGCAGGCCGGCGCGAAGGGAGGGCCACCACAGCCCGATGCCAAGTCACCCGGCGCTGCGGGCGGTGCCCACCCGTTCCGCCCTGCGGAACGACTGCCCACCGCGGGAGCGGGGCCGTCCAGTGCGGGAACGGGCGCGGGCGCCGAGGTGGAGGCCGGGTCGTCCACTGCGGGCGCGGAGGCGGAGGCAAGGCCGTCCACCTCGGGAGCGGGAGAGGAGGCCGCCCCGTCCACCGCGGGCGCGGAAGCGAGCGCGGCCGACGCAGGAGCGGGCGAAGCAGGGCCGTCCGCCGTGGCAGCCGGAGGGGAACCGACGACAGGGGGTTCCGGGTCAGGGCCGTCCGCTGTCCGGACCGGGTCAGGGTCGTCCGTCGTCGGGGCCGAGGGCGGGCCGTCCGCTGCGGGGTCTGGGGCAGAGGCGTCCATCGTCGGGGCTGGGTCAGGGTCGTCCTCCGTTGGTGCCGGGGGCGGGGCGTCTGCTGTCGGGGCCGAGGGCGGGGCGTCGGCTGCGGGGGCCGGGGGAGGGGCGTCCGTCGTCGGGACCGGGGCAGGGGCGTCGTCCGTCGGAGTCGAGGGAAGGCCGTCCTCCGTCGGGGGCGGGGCAGGGTCGTTCGGTGCCGGAGCGGGAGGGGTGCAGCAGTCGGGGTCGTCCGATGGCGGTCGGGCGGGCAGTCCTCGCCTCATCCCCGCCTATCCTGCCGCCGAGCGGGCCGTGCGGGCGTTGGCCGAGGCCGTGAAGTACGCGCAGTGGCGGCGGGAGGCCGGGGATCCCGGGAAGGTGCCGGAGTTCGAGGACATCGACGAGAAGGGGGCCGCGCGGCAGATCGACGGGCTGCTCGCGCGCGGACAGGGCCTCACCCTCGGCACCGAGGCCACGAGCGAGCTCCTCGGGCGCTACGGCATCCCCGTACGCCCCGCGATCCTCGCCCGCACCCCGGACGACGCCGTACGGGCCGCCCGCGACCTCGGCTACCCCGTCGCCCTCAAGGCCACCGCCCCGCACCTGCGACACCGCGCCGACCTGGGCGGCGTACGGCTCGATCTCGCGGACGAGGAGCAACTGCGACGGGCGTACGGCGAGTTGACCGAGCTGTTCGGAACGCCTCAGGAGCTGCGGCCGGTCGTGCAGGCGATGGCCCCGCGCGGTGTCGACACCGTCGTACGGGCCGTGATCGACCCGGCGGCCGGGGCCGTACTCTCGTTCGGCCTGGCCGGGGCGGCCTCCCAGCTGCTCGGCGACATGGCGCACCGCCTGATCCCGGTCACCGACCGGGACGCCACCTCCCTGATCCGGTCGATCCGGACAGCCCCGCTCCTGTTCGGCTGGCGCGGCTCGACGCCCGTCGACACCCCCGCCCTGGAGGAGCTGCTGGTGCGCGTGTCCCGCCTGGTCGACGACCACCCCGAGGTCGTCGCGGTCACCCTGGAGCCGGTCGTCGTCGCCCCGCACGGCCTGAGCGTCCTCGGCGCGTCCGTACGCCTCGCCCCGCCGCCCGCCCGCGACGACCTCGGACCGCGGACCCTCCCGCTGTACTGAGACCGGCGCAAGCGGTCCCTCGCAGTCAGTGGGTCACCGTAGGATGGACGGCATGGCCAAGACCAGTACGACGACCCAGGGGCTGCGCGCGGCGATCGAGCGCAGCGGCTACTACCCGGCCCTCGTGGCCGAGGCGGTGGAGGCCGCTGTGGGCGGCGAGCCGATCCGGTCGTACCTGGTCCACCAGGAGACCACGTTCGACCAGAACGAGGTGCGCCGCCATGTGACCGTGCTGGTCCTCACCGCCAACCGCTTCATCGTCAGCCACACCGACGAGCAGGCCGCCGACAACACCTCCCCGACGCCGTACGCCACCACGTCCACGGAGTCCGTGAAGCTCGGCCGGATCTCGTCGGTCGTGCTCAGCCGCGTGGTCGCCAACCCGGAGTCGTACACGCCCGGCACCCTCCCGCGCGAGGTCGTCCTCACCATCGGCTGGGGCGCCGTCTCCCGCATCGACCTGGAGCCGGCCGCCTGCGGCGACCCCAACTGCGACGCGGACCACGGCTACACCGGCAACTCGACGGCCGACGACCTCAGCCTGCGCGTCAGCGAGGCGGGCGACGGCCCCGAGACGGTGCGCCAGGCGCTCGCCTTCGCGCAGGCGCTCTCCGAGGCGACCGCGGACATCGCGCGCTGATGGCGCAGCCCGCCCGCTGGGACCACCCGGAACCGCTCGCCGTGACCGCCGCGCCGGTACCCGAGTACGGCTCCGGCTCCCTCGCCGATCTGCTGCCCACCCTGGCGGCGGGCATGGGCGTCCCCGGCATGACCGCGACGATCCCGGAACTGACCGCCGCCGACCGCGCCTGTGTCTTCCTGATCGACGGCCTCGGCTGGGAGCAGCTCCGGGCGCATCCGGACGAGGCGCCCTTCCTGACCTCGCTGCTGCGCGGCTCCCGCGGCGGCACAGGCCGCCCGCTCACCGCCGGCTACCCGGCGACCACCGCGACCTCCCTCGCCTCCGTCGGCACCGGACTGCCGCCGGGCGCCCACGGCCTGCCCGGCTACACCGTGCGCAATCCGGAGACCGGCGAGCTGATGAACCAGCTGCGCTGGCAGCCGTACACCGCGCCGGGCACCTGGCAGCCGTACCCAACGGTCTTCCAGCTGGCCCACGAGGCGGGCGTGCACGCCGCGCAGGTCTCCTCGCCCGCCTTCGCCAACACGCCCCTCACCAAGGTCGCGCTCAGCGGCGGCACGTTCCACGGCCGACTGACCGGCGAGGAGCGCATGGACCTCGCCGCCGAGCAACTCGCCGCAGGCGACCGCTCCCTCGTCTACACGTACTACGCCGAACTGGACGGCGCCGGCCACCGCTACGGCGTCGCCTCCGACACCTGGCGCGGTCAGCTGATGTACGTCGACCGGCTCGTCCAGCGCCTGGCCGAGCAGCTGCCGTCGCGCAGCGCGCTCTACGTCACCGCCGACCACGGCATGATCGACGTGCCGTTCGACGAGGAGCACCGCATCGACTTCGACCTGGACTGGGAGCTGCGCGCCGGGGTCGCCCTGCTGGGCGGCGAGGGCCGCGCCCGCCATGTCTACGCGCTGCCGGGCGCCGAGAACGACGTACTGACCTGCTGGCGCGAGGTGCTGGGCGAGCAGTTCTGGGTGGCCTCCCGGGACGAGGCGATCGCGGCCGGCTGGTTCGGACCGCTCATCGACGACCGGGTGTACGCCCGGATCGGCGATGTGGTCGCCGCCGCCTGCGACGACGTACTGATCGTCGCCTCGGAGCGGGAGCCCAAGGAGTCCGCCATGGTCGGCAACCACGGGTCCATGACCCCTGCCGAGCAGCTCGTGCCCCTGCTCGAAGTACGCTCCTGACGCACGCCTGACCGTTCCTGCCCCCTCTTGCCTCCCTTGCCGAAAGGTGCTCAACTCCTCATGCCCGAGCTGGTGTTCTTCTCCGGAACCATGGACTGCGGGAAGTCGACGCTGGCTCTCCAGATCGAGCACAACCGCTCCGCGCGGGGGCTCCAGGGCATGATTTTCACCCGTGACGACCGCGCGGGCGAGGGCAAGCTGTCCTCCCGGCTCGGTCTGGTCACCGACGCCGTCGAGGTCGAGGACGGCCAGGACCTGTACGCGTACATCGTCGACCACCTCTCTCAGGGCGGCCGCGCCGACTATGTCATCGCCGACGAGGCGCAGTTCCTGGCCGAGGAGCAGATCGACCAGCTCGCGCGCGTGGTCGACGATCTGGGCGTCGACGTCTACGCCTTCGGCATCACGACCGACTTCCGCTCCAAGCTGTTCCCCGGCTCCCAGCGGCTCGTCGAACTCGCGGACCGGGTCGAGGTCCTCCAGGTCGAGGCGCTGTGCTGGTGCGGCGCCCGCGCCACGCACAACGCCCGTACGGTGGGCGGGGTGATGGTCGTCGAGGGTGCCCAGGTCGTCGTCGGTGACGTCAACCAGGCGGACGCCGTCGGCTACGAGGTGCTGTGCCGCCGCCACCACCGCCGCCGTATGACCGCGGCCTCGGCCCGCGCCGCCGCACTGTCCCCGGACGTCCTGCCGGTGCAGCCGGCCTAGGCTCCTCAGCGCGGGTCCTGGATCAGGGCGAAGCGTGCCCCTTCGGGGTCCGAGACGGTCGCCACGCGGCCGTGGGCGCTGTCCCGGGCCGGGGTGATCACATGCCCGCCCAGCTCGACGAGGCGGGCCAGGGACGCGTCGACGTCGGCCACTTCGAAGTACGTCATCCAGTGCGGCCCCCGGTCGCGGGGCAGCGCGTTGCCCACGCCATGGACGCCGGCAACCGCCCGGCCGCCGATGTGGAGGGTCACGTGGTCGAAGTCGGCGGGCGTCTCCGCCGCCTCCTGGTACTCGTATCCGAAGACCGTCCTGTAGAACTTGACGACGCTCGCCGTGTCGAAGGTCAGCAGCTCGTTCCACGCGGGTGTGCCGGGCGTGCCGGTGACCCCGGTGCCGACATGGGCACCCGCCTGCCAGACGCCGAAGACCGCGCCGCACGGGTCGGAGCCGATCGCCAGCCGCCCGGCGTCGGAGGCGTCCAGCGGGCCGACCCCGATGGTGCCGCCGCACAGCCGTACCGTTTCGGCGGTCGCGTCCGCGTCGTCCGAGGCGAGGTAGGGCGTCCAGGCGACGGGAAGGCGGCGGTCCGGCGGGAGTTGGCCGAGACCGGCCACCTCTTGACCGTCGAGCACGGCCCGTACGTAGGGGCCGAGTTGCTGCGGGCCGGGTTGGAAAGTCCAACCGAACAGCTCTCCGTAGAACTCCTGGGTGGCCGCCAGCCCGTGCACCATCAGACTCACCCAGCAGGGTGTGCCGGGCGCGTACCGAGCGTGCGCTTCGCCGTTGTGGTCGGCCGACCCGCGTGCCTCGGTCATCGTCACTCTCTCCTCGGCCCCTTGCGGTGGCCGTGTCGCTTCCGCCCTCCGGCCCCCCGTGCAGATGCTCGCACCACCGGTGGTGCCGCGCGTCCCGGGCGCGCCGCCGCGCGGTGGTCTGCGATCGGAGGATGCCCGATATGTGGTTGACTGCCCGTTTCCGTGCGTCTGCCGATGGATGTCGATCGGGTGTCGATCGGCTGTACTGCATGTGCTCGATCCCATACGCCTCGTGATCGGGGCTGTCCGGCGGAGGAGAGTAGCCGGACATGGGCGACGGGGCCACCCCATGAGCGAGGATGGTGGCCATGAACGCCATCATCTCCGCATCCGAACTCGCGAGCGCGCCGGCGGGGGAGAACCCGCCCGTCCTGCTCGACGTCCGCTGGCAGTTGAGCGTGGCCAAGGCGGCCGGGGAGCCGCCCTTCGACGGCCGCGCGGAGTACGCGGCCGGGCACCTCCCGGGCGCCGTCTTCGTCGACCTGGACCGCGAGTTGGCGGGTGCCCCCGGTGCGGCCGGCCGGCATCCGCTGCCCGACCTCGCGGAGTTCGGTTCCGCGATGCGCCGGGCGGGCGTGTCGGCCGGTCGGCCGGTGGTCGTCTACGACGGCGGCCAGGGCTGGGCGGCGGCACGCGCGTGGTGGCTGCTGCGCTGGACGGGTCACCCGGATGTGCGGGTCCTCGACGGCGGGTTGCCGGCGTGGGAGGGGGAACTCTCCACCGATGTGCCGGCGCCCGCCGACGGCGACTTCGTGCCCGAGCCTGCGGCGGGCGGGCTGCTCGACGCCGACGGTGCCGCCGCACTGGCCCGCTCCGGTGTGCTCCTCGACGCGCGCGCCGGTGAGCGCTACCGGGGCGAGGTCGAGCCGATCGACCGCGTCGGCGGGCACATCCCGGGCGCCGTCTCCGCGCCCACGAACGACAACGTGGGACCGGACGGCCGCTTCCTGCCCGCCCAGCAGTTGAGGTCGCGCTTCAAGGCACTCGGCGCCACCGACGGAACCGAGGTCGGCGTCTACTGCGGCTCGGGCGTCTCGGCGGCACATGAGGTGCTGGCTCTGGCCGTGGCGGGCATCCCGGCGGCGCTGTACGTCGGTTCGTGGTCCGAGTGGTCGTCGGATCCGTCGCGGCCGGTGGCGGTGGGGGCGGATCCGCAGTAGGCGGAATGCTGGGGTGGGTCCGCTTGGTGCTTGGCGCTTCGTGGTTGGTGGTCTGGTTGGTGGTTGATGGGGCTTGGGCGGCCTGATGGGGCTGGGGGCCGCCGCGGTCGGGGTGGTGGCCCTGCCTGGGCGCGGTGGGGAGCCGGATGTGGTGCGGGGCGGAAGAACCGGGGCGCGGCGCATGCAGCGGCGCGCGCTCGTGCGACGGCGCGCGCTCGTGCGACGGCGCGCGCTCGTGCGACGGCGCGCGCTCGTGCGTCGGCGCGCCGATGCGAGGCCGCTTGAGATGCCTTGGCGCGTGCGTCGTCAACGACCTGAGGGGAGCGGTTCGTCGGGGTGCCGCGATCTCCCCGAGTGCTTCGCGCCCCGGCGCACCGGGACGAGGGCCGTGTCCGGCTGACGCGGCCCTCGTCCTCGTAAGGCTGGCTACTCCTGTTTCTTGCGCCGGGTCCCGAAGACGATCTCGTCCCAGCTCGGCACCGCCGCTCTGCGGCCCGGGCGGACGCCGTCGGCCTCGGCCTGGCGGTCGGTCGCGCCGATCAGGCGGTCGCGGTGGCTGCCGACGGAGCGGGGCATGAGGACGTCCGCGTAGGCGGAACCGGCGGAGGCGGCGGGTGCCGGGGGCTCCTCGGCGTCCGGTTCCTGCGCGGGCTCCTCCGGGATCTCCGCCGGGCGCTCGGGCACGACCAGGTCTCCCCGGAAGCTCGGCACCGCCTCCAGCAGGCTGGTCAGCGAGTCCCGCTCGCGCTCGCCGCTCTCCTCGGCGGGCTCGGACGCCTGCGCGGGCAGGCTCGGCCGGTCCCGGTCGAGGGAACGGTCCGGCGAACGGTCGCGCGGCAGTCGCGCGATGCGCGGCACGAACGGAAAGCTGGGCTCGGGGGCGGAGAGGTCGTCGGACTCGCCGATCAGTGAGCGTGCCTCGTCGTCGACGGCCTGGACGAGCCGCCGGGGCGGGTCGTACGTCCAGCTCGCCGAGTGCGGTTCGCCGGCGACCCGGTAGACGAGCAGGACCTCCCAGGTGCCGTCGTCGCGGCGCCAGGAGTCCCACTGGACGGTGTCCTTCTCGGCCCCGCGCAGCAGCAGCCGCTCCTGGACGGCCTCGCCGAGCTGGGGTCCGGCCGCGCTCTCACCGGGACGGCGCACGGGCGTCTTGCGGGCCCGCTCGGCCATGAAGGCACGCTCGGCCAGCACGGGGCCCTCGAAGCGGCGTACGCGGTCGACGGGGATGCCTGCCATCTGCGCGACCTCTTCCGCGGTCGCGCCGGCGCGTATACGCGCCTGGATGTCGCGGGGGCGGAGATGGCTCTCCACCTCGATCTCGATCTGGCCGAGGCGAGGACGGTCGCCGCGCACGGCGGCGCGGAGCCGTTCGTCGATCGGAAGCGTGTACTCCGTGCTGTCCGCAGCCTTCAGCACCAGCCGTGTGCCGTCATTCGAGACGGCCACGACACGCAGTTCGGGCATGGGGACCTCCCGGGTGGTGCCTGCCGACGTCACGTGCGTCGCTGCTTCCGCTAGTCGAGTGTGGCCTGCCCGGGTGCAGCCTGCCACAACCTTGCCGAGTTGCCCGGCGTGTCGGGCGCGGGCCCTGGATCGCCGTTATGGCACGGTTACCTATTCGCCACTCTAAGTGACCAAGTCCGTCACCCTGTGCAACAAGCCCCCTCCTGGCGGTCCAGCTGGGTTCTGGACACCCTGGAGGGAGACCGGACCCAGGGCTCGCAACAGTACTCCATTTGGGCCACGTGCGTGGATTGGCACGCCGCCCAACTTCTGGCAAGGGTGGCGACTTGGCCGTCCTCAGTGCGGTTCCCGTGATCTTGGCGTGGCGTACTTCACGCGATCTCCAGAAGCGGAACTGATGGTTTCGCTCGTACGTCCCTTCTGGCCCGTGCGTTTCCTTCCGGCTCGTACGTCCCCTTCCGGTGTGGAGGGGAGAAGAAAAAGTGAGGTCACTCCTTCAAGCGCACGGGCGAACAGATTCGTGACGCCCCCTCATCACCGTAGGGGCCGGCGACCCGGCCGCGGCCCCCCGACGACCGGTTCGTCCCTACGACCCCAGAACCCTCCGCAAGTAGTCGTTCTGGAACAGGCGGTTCGGGTCGAGCCGATCCCGCAGCGCCGTGAACTCTCCGAAGCGCGGGTAGACCGAGGCGAAGTACTCCGCGTCGCGCGTGTGCACCTTCCCCCAGTGCGGCCGGCCCTCGTAGGCGGTGAAGATGCGCTCGGCGGCGGTGAAGTACCCCTGGTAGGCGGTCCCTCGGGCCATGTGGACGGCGATGTAGGCGCTGTCGCGGCCGGAGGCGGTGGACAGGGCGATGTCGTCGGCCGGCGCGGTGCGCACCTCGACCGGGAAGCTGATCCGCAGCGGCGAGCGGTCGACCATGGCCTTCAGTTCGCGCAGCGCCTCGGTCACCGCCTCGCGCGGGACGGCGTACTCCATCTCCACGAACCTCACCCGTCGGGGCGATGTGTAGACCTTGTAGGGGATGTCGGTGTAGGTGCGCGCGGACAGGGCCCTGCTGGAGATCCGGGCGATCGCCGGGACGGTGGCGGGCGCCGCCTGGCCGACCCACTGGGCCGCCTGGAAGACGCCGTTGGAGAGGAACTCGTCCTCGAACCAGCCCGCGAACTGCCCGACCGGCCTACGCGGGCCCGCGCTGCGGTTGTTGCGCTTGGTGTTGGTGTTGCCGGTGTGCGGGAACCAGTAGAACTCGAAGTGCTCGTTCTCGGCCCACAGTTCGTCGAAATCGGCGAGCACCTTCTCGAGCGGCATCGGCTCCTCGCGCGCGGTGAGAAGGAAGAGCGGCTCCACGGCGAAGGTGATCGCGGTGACGACGCCCAGGGCGCCGAGACCGATCCGCGCCGCCGCGAAGACGTCCGCGTTCTCCTTTGCGGAGCAGGTGAGCACCGAGCCGTCGGCGGTGACCAGTTCCAGGCCCTTGATCTGCGCGGCCAGGGAGCCGGAGTCGCGGCCCGTGCCATGGGTGCCGGTGCTGGTGGCGCCGGAGACCGTCTGCTCCATGATGTCGCCCATGTTGGTGAGTGACAGACCCTCGCGCGCCAGGACGGTGTTGAGTCTCTTGAGCGGTGTGCCGGCCTCGACCGTGACCGTCATGGAGTCCCGGTCAATGGTGCGTATACCCGTCAACAGTTGAGGGCGTATCAACACACCGTCGGTGGTCGCGATCGACGTGAAGGAGTGGCCGGTGCCGACCGCCTTCACCTTCAGGCCGTCCTCGGCGGCCTGGCGTACCGCCGAGGCCAGTTCCTCGACGGAGGCGGGCTCGACCTCCCGCGCGGGGCGGGCTATGACGTTCCCTCCCCAGTTACGCCATATGCCGTTCCTGACGCTCGTCGTGCTGCTCAACCGTGCCTCCCCGAGCCGGAGCCGGCCTGCTGAGCCGGCGGTACCCCAGGAAACCGACCGCCACCGCGACGGCTCCGGACACCACCGGAACCCCGTACCCCGCCCGCGCCCCGGCGGCGTCGATCACCCAGCCGGCGACCGATGAGCCGAGGGCGACACCGACCGCGAGCCCGGTGCTCACCCAGGTCATGCCCTCGGTCAGCTGCGCGCGTGGTACGTGCTCTTCGATGAGGGACATCGTCGTGATCATCGTCGGTGCGATGGACAGGCCCGCAACGAACAGCGCCACGGCCAGAAGCGGCAAGTTTCCGACCAGTAGGAGGGGGATCATACTCACGGCCATCATGAACACGCCCAGAACCCAGCGACGCTCGGGCGCTCCCCCGAAGCGCAGCAGGCCGAACACCACTCCGGCCACACAGGATCCGGCCGCGTACAGCGCCAGGACGACGCTCGCGGCGGCCTTGTGGCCGCGCTCGTCGGCGAACGCGACGGTCACCACGTCGACCGCCCCGAAGATCGCTCCGGTCGCCACGAAGGTGGCCACCAGGACCTGCAGACCGGGCGAACGCAGCGCCGTACCGCCGCCGTGGCGCTCCCGCGGGTGCGGCTCCGGCTCGGTGGCGCGCTGGGCGGTCAGCCAGAAGACGCCGACGGCCAGGAAGCAGGCCGCGAGCAGCGGACCCGCCTCCGGGAACCAGGACGTGGACAGGCCGATGGCGATGATCGGCCCGAAGATGAAGCACACCTCGTCCACCACGGACTCGAAGGAGTACGCGGTGTGCAGCTGCGGAGTGCCCCGGTACAGGGCAGCCCAGCGCGCGCGGATCATCGCGCCGAGACTCGGCACCGAGCCGATCCCGGCCGCGCACACGAACAGCACCCAGTCGGGCCATCCGAAGTGCGCGGTCAGCAGCAGCCCGGCCGCCGCGGCGAGCGCGACGAGCGTCGCGGGGCGCAGCACCCGGCGCTGACCGTGCCGGTCCACCAGACGGGAGATCTGCGGCCCGATCGCGGCCGCCGACAGCGCGATGGTCGCCGACAGGGCGCCCGCGAGGCCGTAGCGCCCGGTGAGCTGGGAGACCATCGTGACCACGCCGATGCCCATCATCGACAGCGGCATCCGGCCGAGGAACCCCGCGGCGGAGAAACCCTTGGTGCCGGGGACGGCGAACAGGGCGCGATACGGGCTGGGCACGGGCGTCTCCGGTCGGATCCGGTCACGCGCGGGCGACGACGGCTCGGCTCGGCGTGAACAGGGCGGCTGGCTCGGGATGAGCGAGGGCACCTCGTAAGGCGCGATGGCAGCCGATACAGCTTACGAGTCGGGTCACCCGGATGCACCACCGCCCAGGGGCCCGGCCCCGCTCCCACCCCCCCCGCCGTTTCCCGGCTGTCAGTGGCGGATGGCAGGATCGAGTCATGCCAGACGCGCGTGATGCCACTCCCTACGACGCCCTGCTCCTGCTCTCCTTCGGCGGCCCGGAAGGCCCGGACGACGTGGTCCCGTTCCTGGAGAACGTGACGCGCGGGCGCGGCATCCCCAGGGAACGCCTCAAGGAAGTCGGGCAGCACTACTTCCGGTTCGGCGGGGTCAGCCCCATCAACGACCAGAACCGCGCCCTGCTGGACGCCCTCCGCAAGGACTTCGCCGACCACGGCCTGGACCTGCCGGTCTACTGGGGCAACCGCAACTGGGCCCCGTACCTGACCGACACCCTGCGGGAGATGGCCACCGACGGCCGCCGCCGCATCCTCGTCCTCGCCACCAGCGCCTACGCCTCGTACTCGGGCTGTCGGCAGTACCGCGAGAACCTCGCCGACGCGCTCGCCACCCTCCAGGACGAGGGCCTGGAGCTGCCGAAGATCGACAAGCTGCGGCACTACTTCAACCACCCCGGCTTCGTCGAACCCATGATCGACGGCGTGCTCCGGTCCCTCGCCGACCTCCCCGAGGACGTCCGCGACGGCGCCCACCTCGCCTTCTCCACCCACTCGATCCCGAACTCCGCCGCGGACACCTCCGGCCCGGTCGAGGACCACGGCGACGGCGGCGCGTACGTCAAGGAGCACCTGGACGTGGCCCGGCTGATCGCCGACGCCGTCCGCGAGCGCACCGGTGTCGACCACCCCTGGCAGCTCGTTTACCAGTCCCGCTCGGGCGCCCCGCACATCCCGTGGCTGGAGCCCGACATCTGCGACCACCTGGAGGAGCGGCATGCCGCCGGGGTCCCGGCGGTCGTCATCGCCCCCATCGGCTTCGTCTCCGACCACATGGAGGTCCTCTACGACCTCGACACGGAGGCCAGGGCCAAGGCCGAGGAACTGGGCCTGCCGATGCGCCGCTCCGCCACCGTCGGCGCCGACCCGCGCTTCGCCGCCGCCGTCCGGGACCTCGTCCTGGAGCGCGCCGCCAGCGAACGCGGCCAGGACGTCACGCCCTGCGCCCTCGGCGCGCTCGGCGCGAGCCACCACCTGTGCCCCGTCGGCTGCTGCCCGTCCCGCGCCCCCAGGCCGGCCGCCGCCGGCGCCGACAGCCCCTACGCATGAGGAGTCCCGTGACCGACCCCCTGCACACGGAACTGCTCGCCCTCGCCCAGGAGGCCGCCCGCCGGGCCGGCGCCCTGCTGCGCGACGGCCGCCCGGCCGACCTCGCGGTCGCCGCGACCAAGTCCAGCGCCGTCGACGTGGTCACCGAGATGGACATCGCCGCCGAGAAGCTGATCACCACGCTGATCTCCGAGCGGCGCCCCGACGACGGCTTCCTCGGCGAGGAGGGCGCCTCCAGCGACGGCAGCAGCGGCGTCCGCTGGGTGATCGACCCCCTCGACGGCACGGTCAACTACCTCTACGGACTGCCCACCTGGGCCGTGTCCATCGCGGCCGAACAGCACGGCGAGACCGTCGTCGGCGTGGTCGAGATCCCCCTGCGCGGCGAGTCGTACCACGCGGTCCGCGGCGGTGGGGCGTGGGCCACCGGCCCCTGGGAGGGCGAGCGCGCGCTGGCCGTCCGCCCCGCGCCTCCGCTGGACCAGGCGCTCGTCTCCACCGGCTTCAACTACGTCGCCGAGGTCCGCGCCCACCAGGCCGACATTGCCGCCAAGCTGATCCCGATGCTGCGGGACATCCGGCGCGGCGGCTCGGCCGCGATCGACCTGTGCGACGTCGCCGCCGGCCGGCTCGACGGCTACTACGAGCGCGGGCTGCACCCCTGGGACCTCGCGGCGGGGGACCTGATCGCCCGGGAGGCGGGCGCCCTGACCGGTGGACGCCCCGGAGAGCGCCCCGGACGCGATCTCGTGGTCGCGGGGACCCCCGGCGTCTTCGAGCCCCTCCAGCGGCTCCTGGAGGACCTCGGCGCCTGGCACGACTGAGCCGGACCACGGCACACACGCGAAGGGACCCCGGCGCTGGATTCGCCGGGGTCCCTTGTCGCGCTCACGAGCCGGTCAGACGCTTGACGCACCGACTTCCACACCGTGTTCGGCGGCGAGACGGCGCAGGTCGTCGAGCTCGGCCTGTTCCACCTCGACGAGGAAGTCGTCGCCCTCGTCACGAGCCCGCGTCAGGTCGGACTCGGTCGCCCTTATGCGCTGCAGAAGTCCTGCGGTGAATGCGTCCATGCTGCGCCCCCTCGTCCTGGGTCGTGGGTCGATGGCACGGGGGTGTGCCGTTCGGAAGGGGCGATCACGTCTCGACAGGGTGCCCGGCGCTGCCCGTGCCGGGCGGCGACGATGCCGGACACCCACGCCCGCTCTGCGGAAAAGCGGATCGTGTGTACCGCATGGTGCTGCGGCACACGCAGAGCGTGATCGCGGGGTGTAAAGCGTCCTCCCCCCGCTCCCCTCCGCGGAAACCTCAACCAGCCGAGAAAATCCGGCATTCCCGCGCCGCACGCCCGCACCGCCGGGTCGCGCCTCTCGCCTTACTGCCGACTTATGGCCGAAAAGGGCAGGATGGAGGTCCACACCCCATGCAGACCCCTGCCCACGCGCGCTCACACAGCGCTACGCGGGTGGACACAGGAAGGACAAGCGACGTGCGCGTACTCGTCGTCGAGGACGAGCAACTGCTCGCCGATGCGGTGGCCACCGGACTGCGCCGGGAGGCCATGGCCGTCGACGTCGTGTACGACGGTGCGGCCGCCCTGGAGCGCATCGGCGTCAACGACTACGACGTGGTCGTCCTCGACCGCGACCTCCCGCTGGTGCACGGCGACGACGTCTGCCGCAAGATCGTCGAGCTGGGCATGCCCACGCGCGTGCTGATGCTCACCGCCTCCGGCGACGTCAGCGACCGGGTCGAGGGCCTGGAGATCGGCGCCGACGACTACCTCCCCAAGCCGTTCGCCTTCAGCGAGCTGATCGCACGCGTGCGTGCCCTCGGTCGGCGCACCAGCGTGCCCCTGCCGCCCGTCCTGGAGCGCGCCGGCATCAAGCTCGACCCCAACCGCCGCGAGGTCTTCCGCGACGGCAAGGAGGTCCAGCTGGCGCCCAAGGAGTTCGCCGTCCTGGAGGTCCTGATGCGCTCCGAGGGCGCGGTCGTCTCCGCAGAGCAGCTCCTGGAGAAGGCGTGGGACGAGAACACCGACCCGTTCACCAACGTCGTACGGGTGACCGTCATGACCCTGCGCCGCAAGCTGGGTGAGCCCCCCGTCATCGTCACCGTCCCCGGCTCCGGCTACCGGATCTGATACCCCGTGGCGACGACCCCGGCGCCTCCGCAGGCGCCTCCGAAACCCACCTGGGACCCACGGCGGGCGGATCCCCCCTTCCCGTGGCTGCGCCCGACCATCCGCATACGCCTCACGCTGCTGTACGGCGGCATGTTCCTGATCGCCGGCATCCTCCTGCTGTCGATCATCTACCTGCTGGCGGCGCAGGCGCTGAACGTGGGCAGCAAGCTGCCCTTCGAGATCACCGTGGGCAATGTCAAGAGCGAGATCTGCGACCTCCCCGACAAGGCATCGCCCGACGTGTTCAACAGCGCCATGAACGACTGCGTCAACGAGCAGCGCCGGCACGCCCTGGACAACCTGCTCAGCCGCTCCCTGCTGGCGCTGCTCGGCCTCGCCGTGATCGCCTTCGCCTTCGGCTACGCCATGGCGGGGCGGGTACTGTCCCCGCTCGGCCGGATCACCCGCACCGCGCGCGCGGTGGCGGGCTCGGACCTGTCCCGCCGTATCGAGCTGGACGGCCCGGACGACGAGCTGAAGGAGCTGGCCGACACCTTCGACGAGATGCTGGAGCGCCTCCAGCGGGCCTTCACGGCCCAGCAGCGCTTCGTCGGCAACGCCTCGCACGAGCTGAGAACGCCGCTCGCGATCAACCGCACTCTCCTCGAGGTGCACCTCTCCGACCCGAACGCGCCCGTGGAGCTCCAGCAGCTGGGCAAGACACTGCTGGCCACCAACGAGCGCAGCGAACAGCTCGTGGAGGGCCTGCTGCTGCTCGCTCGCAGCGACAACCAGATCGTCGAGCGCAAACCCGTCGACCTCGCCGAGGTGGCCGGCCAGGCCATCGACCAGGTGCACGCCGAGGCGGAGGCCAAGGGAGTGGAGATCCGCGGCCACCGCGAGACGGCCGTCGTCCAGGGCAACGGTGTCCTGCTGGAGCGGATCGCCCTGAACCTGGTGCAGAATGCCGTGCGCTACAACATCCCCGAGGGCGGCTGGGTCGAGGTCACCACCGAGGTCCAGCACGGCCACGCGGTCATGGTCGTGTCCAACACGGGGCCGGTCGTACCGGCGTACGAGATCGACAACATCTTCGAGCCCTTCCGGCGGCTGCGTACGGAGCGCACGGGGAGCGACAAGGGCGTCGGGCTCGGCCTGTCCATCGTCCGGTCGGTGGCGCGCGCCCATGGCGGGCACATCGTGGCGCAGCCGCGTGAGGGGGGAGGGCTCGTGATGCGAGTGACCCTTCCGCTCTGAGATCATGTCGCCGACACACGAGGTTGTTCGCTTTGCGCGGAATTTTCGGATCCCCCGCCCGGTATCCCCGTGTGTGATCGATCACAGGGGCGAATTTCCGGCCATCTACTCTCCGTGATCATGTGACCTGCCGGAAAGCCCGGAACATCCGGGTTTTCGGGTGTCCTGATCACGGGAAGTACACGGTGAGACGCCTTTGAACTGCGGCATTGGGACCGTGTACGGTCCGGTTCGCCATCCAAGCCGATCACTCTTGAGGAGTCCGGTTGGGTGTCGATTGAGTAACAGACCTTGATGTGAGGCAAAATCTCCGCCTCAGGTCGGGCACAAGTCCGGCCTCTCACGCGTTACGTGCGCTGGAGACACCGCAGACACCCAGAGGGGGAGAGCGACAACATGGCTACCGATTACGACACTCCACGCAAGACCGACGACGACGTCGACTCCGACAGCCTCGAAGAGCTGAAGGCTCGGCGGAACGACAAGTCCGCCTCCTCCGTCGACGTCGACGAGTTCGAGGCCGCTGAGGGCCTCGAACTGCCCGGCGCCGACCTCTCCAATGAGGAGTTGGCTGTTCGAGTACTGCCGAAGCAGCAGGACGAGTTCACCTGCATGAGCTGCTTCCTGGTGCATCACCGCAGCCAGCTGGCCCGGGAGAAGAACGGTCAGCCGATCTGCCGCGACTGCGACTGAGGGCGGGTCGGCCGTGACTGGCTCGACCCCACCTCGGAAGCACCGCTTCCCCCTGCGGGGAGCGGACAAAGGGCCGTCCGGCGGCCCTCATCGCGCGCGTGACGACGGGCGAGGCTCATCCGGCACGGGAAGGGTCCCGGCGGGAGACGCCTCGCTCGAACCGGCGGGCGACCGGGGTGACCGCCCGGTGCCGGCAGCGACTCCCGACACTGTCGCCACGGGAGCGCAGCCCGCCCGCACGGAACCGGGCGCCCGGGGCAGGACCGCGGCGCTCCGGGGCAAAGCCAGGGACCTGGCCCGGGAAGGCGCCCGCAGGGGCGGCAGCCGGGCCCGAGCGGGGCTGACCTACCTCGCCGACCGGATCATCGACATCACCCCGAGGATCCCCGTACGGGACCTCCAGACCCTGCGAAGGCAGTTCCCCGGCCTCGGACCGGAAGAGCTCGCGGGCAAGCTCGTGGCGGGGGCGGCGGCCGCGTCCTCCACCGTCGGAGCCGGCGTGGGTGCGGCCGCCATGCTGCCCGTGCCGCCCGCCATGCCCACGGAACTGGCCGCCGAGATCACCGGCGTCGCGGCGATCGAGCTCAAACTGATCGCCGAACTCCACGAGGTCTACGGCGTCCGACCGCCCGGAAACCTGAAGGACCGCAGCACCGCGTATCTGCGCCAGTGGTCCGGCGAACGCGGCATCGACGTGCTCAAGCCGTCCTCGGTCAACTCCGCGCTCGGCGTCCGGATGAAGCGCGAGCTGCGGCAGCAGATCATGAAGCGCATGGTGCGCGACCTGCCCAGCCTGACGCCGTTCCTGGTGGGCGCGGCGGTGGGCGCGCTGATGAACCGGCGTGACACCAAGAGACTCGCGGCCAGGATCCGCGCGGACCTGCGCGCCGTACAGGTGCCCTGGGACGCGTTGGCCGAACTGCCGCCGCTGGAGACGCCGACGGACGCGCTGACCATGGGGGAGATCTCCGGTCAGCTGCGGCACGGCAGGCTCGTCGGCACGAAGCTCCGGGACGGTGAGACCGCTCGGGACGGAGAAATCGCGCGGGACGGAGAAATCGCGCGGGACGGAGAAATCGCGCGGGACGGCGAGAAGCCCGGGCCTGAGGGCGACCCGGGCTCCGGAAAGTCTTCGTAAAGCCGCGAAAGCTTAAGGGGACGCTCAGGGCGTCAGGCCGCGGCCTTCCGGGCCGCCTCCAGCGCCTGCGTCAGCCGCTCCGGCTCACGCGTCGACAGGTACAGGTACGGCGTCGGGTCGTCCGGGTCGGTGACCTCCACGCGCAGCGCCGTCGGGATGTAGGCCCGCAACAGCAGGAACGCGCGGGTGTCGGCCTTGTACGTGCGCCAGGCGCGCGCCTCCTCGCCCCGCAGGATCTCCGCCTCGCCCAGCGCCGTGACCGGGATCTTCGCGTCGCCGGCGATCAGCGAGCCGCCCACCACACGGATACGGACGGAGCCGTACGCGCTGGCCACGACGGCCGCCGCCGCGGTGCCGCCGACCAGGCCACCGAGCATCGGCAGGGTGCCGAAAGGCAGCACGATCAGGGCCATGGAGACGCCCACGAGGAAGGAGAGCAGCCACCACGAGCGGGGGGCGGTGAGGCGTTCTTCGTACGGAGTGGTGGAGAACTGCATGCCGCCAAGCTTGGCACGGTGTCCGGATCGCGCCGACGCGCGGGTAAGGTCTGCGGCTGTGAGTGGTACTTCCGCAGCTCTTCAACCCCCTGCCGACGCCGTGAAACCGGTGAGGCATCCCGACGCTCCCGTGCCCGGCGAGCTTCTCGGTGCCCACTACGACCAGTGTTTCGGGTGCGGCGGTGCGCAGCCGCACGGGCTGCACCTGGAGGCGCGGGCCGGCGACGGCGTCAGCGTCACCGCCGAGTTCACCGTGCAGCCCGCCCACCAGGGCGCGCCCGGGCTGGCGCACGGCGGGGTGCTGGCGACCGCGCTGGACGAGACGCTCGGCTCCCTGAACTGGCTGCTGCGGACGATCGCCGTGACCGGGCGGCTGGAGACGGACTTCGTGCGGCCGGTGCCCGTCGGTACCACGCTGTACCTGGAAGCCGAGGTCACCGCGGTGGCCGGGCGGAAGATCTACTCGACGGCCACCGGGCGGATCGGCGGCCCCGACGGGCCCGTCGCCGTCCGCGCCGACGCGCTCTTCATCGAGGTCCAGGTGGAGCACTTCGTCCACCACGGCCGCGAGGAGGAGATCCAGGCCGCCATGAACGACCCGGACCAGATCCGGCGGGCCCGCGCCTTCGAGGTGAACCCGTGAGCCGCGACCCCCTGCACGTACTCATCCGGCGCGTCGACCCGGACGTACCGCTTCCGGCGTACGCGCATCCCGGTGACGCGGGGGCCGATCTGCGGACCACCGAGAGCTGTGAACTGAAGCCGGGGGAACGAGCCGTACTGCCCACGGGGGTGTCCATCGCGCTGCCTGAGGGGTACGCGGCCTTCGTGCATCCCCGGTCCGGGCTCGCCGCCCGATGCGGTGTAGCCCTGGTGAATGCCCCGGGGACGGTTGATGCCGGGTACCGTGGGGAGATCAAGGTGATCGTGGTGAATCTCGACCCGTGCGAGCCCGTGCGGTTCGAGCGCTTCGACCGGATTGCCCAACTGGTCGTCCAGCAGGTCGAGAGGGTCCGCTTCCAGGAGGTCGTGGAACTTCCCGACTCGGCGCGGGCCGAGGGGGGCTTCGGATCCACCGGCGGCCATGCCGCGGTGGCCGGAAACAGCAGCACAAGCGGTCAGGCCGCCGAGGGCGGCGCAACGGGTGGGTATCGATACGCTTCGGTCGTATCCGACCGGGAAGGACAGTGACGTGTTCGGACGTCGCAAGAAGAAGGGTGCCGCCGAGAACGCGGCCGGCGAGGCCGAGCAGGTCGTCGACAGTGTCGACACTGAGGCGGACGAAGAAGAGGGCGTGCGCGAGCGCGTGCGGCTCGAGCCCGAGCCGCGGCCCGACGGGCCCTGGGACAGCTCGGAGGTGCGCGACCCCGGTGAGGGCCGCGTGGACCTTGGCGGACTTTTCGTGCCGGGTGTCGACGGCATGGAGCTGCGGGTGGAGGTCGCGGGCGACGCGATCGTCGCGGCGACCGTCGTGCTGCGCGACAGTGCCATCCAGCTGCAGGCGTTCGCCGCGCCCAAGCGTGAGGGCATCTGGGGCGAGGTGCGCGAGGAGATCGGCTCGGGCATCACCCAGCAGGGCGGGATCGTCGACGAGGTCGAGGGCCCGCTGGGCTGGGAGCTGCGCGCCCAGGTGCCGGTGCAGCTGCCGGACGGCACGGGTGGTTTCCACGTCGTGCGGTTCGTCGGTGTGGACGGTCCGCGCTGGTTCCTGCGCGGAGTGATCTCCGGTCAGGGCGCGGTGCAGCCGCAGGCCGCCGGACTGCTCGAACAGATCTTCAGGGACACGGTCGTGGTCCGGGGTGACGGGCCCATGGCCCCCCGCGATCCGATCGTCCTGAAGCTGCCGAACGACGCGCAGATGGTGCCGGAGGGTGTCCAGCAGGAGGAGGGCTCCCGCTTCTCCGGCGGTATGGGCCAGCTGCAGCGCGGACCGGAGATCACCGAGGTCCGCTAGCGGCTCGGCTGTTCAGCCGTTCAAGGGCCGTACCCCGTTCGGGGTGCGGCCCATTGTCGTGCCTACGTCAGGCCGCCAGATCGACGTCTGATCGACGCCTGGTCGGGGGACCATCGCCCGCGGACACACCATTGAGGGCCGGGCGGAAGATCGCGATACTGACGCCCGGCCCACGGGGGAACAGGGGAGGACACATGAGCCAGGTCGCCACCGACACCATGGTGCGGGTGGAGCACGTCCACAAGTCGTACGGCCAGGGAGCCGCCGTCGTCCATGCGCTGCGCGGTGTCTCCTTCGACATCCCGCGCGGTGAGCTCGTCGCCCTCAAGGGACGCTCGGGCTCCGGCAAGACCACCCTGCTCAACATCGTCGGCGGGCTCGACACGCCGGACCAGGGCCGGATCGCCGTCGACGGCATGGATCTGTCGCGGCTCGGCGAGGACGGCCTGCTGGCCCTGCGCCGGGACCGCATCGGGTTCGTCTTCCAGTCCTTCGGCCTCATCCCCATCCTCACCGCCGCCGAGAACGTGGGCGTGCCGCTGCGGATGCGCCGGGCCGAGGTGCGCGAGCGTGAGGAGCGTGTCGAGCTGCTGCTGTCCCTCGTGGGCCTGGCCGATCACGCGGCCCAGCGGCCCGGCGAGCTGTCCGGCGGACAGCAGCAGCGGGTGGCCATCGCCCGTGCCCTGGCCAACAGCCCCTCGCTGCTGATCGCCGACGAGCCCACCGGCCAGCTGGACGCGGAGACCGGTCACGCGGTGATGGAACTGCTGCGGGCGGTCGTGCGCAGTGAACAGGTCACCGCCCTCGTCGCCACTCATGACGCCACCCTGCTCGACCTGGCCGACCGGGTGCTGGAACTGCGCGACGGGGAGATACGGGACGAGGATGGGGAGACACCGGACGAGGGGGAGTAGCTCGACTGCCCGGTAGCCGCCGCCCCTCCCATCAGGGTTGCGTCAAAGACGTTCCACGATCGCTTCGTCGTCCTGTATGCCCGGATCGTTGGCCGTAGGGTCGACGCTGAGTACGCAGTAGCTACTGGAAGACAATGGGGTCATGGCACGCGGCAAGCTTCGGATCTGTCTCGAGGAGACCCGGTCCGAGCCTCCGCATCGTCGAGCCGCAGGGGGAGGCAGCCAGCGCCGCCGCGAGGTCCGCGCGGCGCCGGATACTCGGACGACCTGAACGATCCCCACGACCTGAACAGCTCGGCAGGCCCGAACAGCCCGTGCATTCCGAAAGGCAGGCTTCATGACCCGGGTGCTCGTGATCGATGACGAGCCGCAGATCGTGCGCGCCCTTGTGATCAATCTCAAGGCACGGAAGTACGAGGTGGACGCGGCTCAGGACGGTGCAGGCGCGCTCCAGCTCGCGGCCGCCCGTCACCCGGATGTGGTGATCCTCGACCTGGGGCTGCCGGACATGGACGGCGTGGAGGTGATCAAGGGACTGCGCGGCTGGACCCGGGTGCCGATCCTGGTGCTGTCCGCCCGGCACTCCTCGGACGAGAAGGTGGAGGCGCTGGACGCGGGCGCCGACGACTACGTCACCAAGCCGTTCGGCATGGACGAGCTGCTGGCGCGGCTGCGGGCCGCCGTGCGGCGGGCCGAGCCGGCCGGGAGCGGCGAGGACGACGTGGTCCTGGTGGAGACGGACGGCTTCACCGTCGACCTGGTCGCCAAGAAGGTCAACCGGGGCGGCAAGGACGTCCGGCTGACGCCCACGGAGTGGCATCTGCTGGAGGTGCTGGTGCGCAACACCGGCCGGCTGGTCAGCCAGCGACAGCTGTTGCAGGAGGTGTGGGGGCCGTCCTACGGGACGGAGACCAACTACCTGCGTGTGTACATGGCGCAGCTGCGCAGAAAGCTGGAGGCCGACCCCTCGCACCCCAAGCACTTCATCACGGAGCCGGGGATGGGCTACCGCTTCGAGCGCTAGCTGTTCTGCCCACGGAGGTTGGTGACAGCGATCACTGACGTGTGATCTTGAAATGGGTGAGGGCCCTCTGGCTCGGTGTGGATTGCGAGATCTGCA
>NZ_JBIRZZ010000020.1:0-119620 GCF_044391385.1 Streptomyces sp. NPDC018693
GAATTTTAAATATCTCCGCAATCCCGGGACTGACCATGGTGTCCCCGAGCCCCCCCTCGTTCCCCTACGGGGGGGCGCCCCCCCCCCCCCCCGCCGGGGGGGGGGGGGGCCCCCCCCCGGGCCACGGCACAGGTGAACAACCGGGGTACCGGGCGCTCGGCGGCCCGGCCCCCCGACAGCACGCCCGTAGTTGCGAGGGGGATGCATGGCCACCGTTGAACTCCGCTTCAGCGCGCTGCCCGAGCACGTCAGGACCGCCCGTCTGGTGGCGGCAGCGGTGGCGCGCAGGGCCGGAGTGGACGAGGCCGTCCTGGACGAGGTCAGGCTCGCCGTCGGCGAAGCCTGTTCCCGTGCCGTCGGACTGCATCTGAGCAGCGGGGTCACCGCGCCGGTGAAGGTCGCGCTGATCGAGGAGGAGAAGCAGTTCTCCATCGAAGTCGGCGACGAAGCGCCGCACGCGGTGCCCGGCGAGCCGTCCCCCGACCCCGACGCGGAGGTCGAGGAGGACGAGATGGGCCTCGCGGTCATCAGCGGCCTCGTCGACGACGTCCAGGTCACCACCGGGGAACACGGCGGCCTGATCCGCATGACCTGGCCGACCACCCCGGCGGCCGCGGCGCTCTCCTGAGCCCGGCCGACCCGTCGGCCCCGGCCGGTTTCCGTACCTGAAGGGCCCCACCCGTGGGGCCCTTTGGCATGTGCGTACCCGGGAACTCACGCTTACAGTGGTTCCCGGAAGTGAATCATGGACGA
The DNA here is from genome assembly GCF_044391385.1 of Streptomyces sp. NPDC018693. Lineage (NCBI taxonomy): Bacteria > Bacillati > Actinomycetota > Actinomycetes > Kitasatosporales > Streptomycetaceae > Streptomyces > Streptomyces sp. NPDC018693. Next base: position 754 of record NZ_JBIRZZ010000020.1, read on the forward strand.
GTGAATCTTGGACCGGTCAATCCTGGATCCTGAGCCAGGAATCTTGATCCGGAATTTCGTGAAGGAATTCACGATCAACGCCTTTGAAGCATTACTCGGTGCAAAACTCAACGCGAAGGCGAATTCCGTTTGCCGCGCACTGTTTTGATCAGGTTCCGGTACCTACAATCCGTCCACCATCTTGAGCTCAGCCCAAGCGTCAAGGAGGACGAATGGCGGGGCTTTCTACCCCTCATCGGTTGGACCACACCACTACGTTCGCAGCCGCGGAGCTCACCGGCGACAACCGCATCCTGGTGATGGTCATCGGGCTCGTGGCCCTGGCCGCGCTGGTCGTCGCCGGGGTGCTGCTGCGGCAGGTGCTCGCGGCCGGCGAGGGCACCGACAGCATGAAGAAGATCGCGGCGGCCGTCCAGGAAGGCGCGAACGCCTATCTTGCCAGGCAGTTGCGCACGCTCGGCGTATTCGCCGTGGTCGTCTTCTTCCTGCTCATGCTGCTGCCCGCGGACGACTGGAACCAGCGTATCGGCCGGTCGGTGTTCTTCTTGATCGGCGCCGCGTTCTCGGCGGCCACCGGCTATATCGGCATGTGGCTCGCGGTACGCAGTAATGTGCGCGTCGCCGCGGCGGCCCGGGAAGCGACTCCGGCGGAGGGCGAGCCGGAAAAGGATCTCACCGATGTCTCGCACAAAGCGATGAAGATCGCTTTTCGTACGGGCGGGGTCGTCGGCATGTTCACGGTGGGGCTCGGCCTGCTGGGCGCCGCCTGCGTGGTGCTGGTCTACGCGGCTGACGCGCCGAAGGTGCTGGAGGGATTCGGCCTCGGGGCCGCGCTGATCGCCATGTTCATGCGGGTCGGCGGCGGCATCTTCACCAAGGCCGCCGACGTCGGCGCCGACCTGGTCGGCAAGGTCGAGCAGGGCATTCCGGAGGACGATCCGCGCAATGCCGCGACCATCGCCGACAACGTGGGCGACAACGTCGGCGACTGCGCGGGCATGGCGGCCGACCTCTTCGAGTCGTACGCCGTCACTCTGGTGGCCGCGCTGATCCTCGGAAAGGCGGCCTTCGGCGACGCCGGGCTCGCCTTCCCGCTGCTGGTGCCCGCCATCGGGGTGATCACCGCGATGATCGGCGTCTTCGCGGTCGCCCCGCGCCGCGCCGACCGCAGCGGCATGACCGCCATCAACCGCGGCTTCTTCATCTCCGCGCTGATCTCCCTGGCACTGGTCGCGATCGCGGTCTTCGTGTACCTGCCGGGCAAGTACTCGGAGCTGGACGGCGTCACCGACACCGCGATCAGCGGCAAGGGCGGCGACCCGCGCGTCCTGGCGCTGGTCGCCGTGGCGATCGGCATTGTGCTGGCCGCCCTCATCCAGCAGCTGACCGGCTACTTCACCGAGACCAACCGCCGCCCGGTCCGCGACATCGGCAAGACCTCGCTGACCGGCCCGGCCACCGTCGTCCTCGCCGGTGTCTCCGTCGGCCTGGAGTCGGCCGTCTACACCGCCCTGCTGATCGGCCTCGGCGTGTACGGCGCCTTCCTGCTCGGCGGTACGTCGATCATGCTGGCGCTGTTCGCGGTGGCGCTGGCCGGCACCGGCCTGCTCACCACGGTCGGCGTGATCGTCGCGATGGACACCTTCGGGCCGGTCTCCGACAACGCCCAGGGCATCGCCGAGATGTCCGGGGACGTCCAGGGCGCGGGCGCGCAGGTGCTCACCAACCTGGACGCGGTCGGCAACACCACCAAGGCCATCACCAAGGGCATCGCCATCGCCACGGCCGTCCTCGCGGCCTCGGCGCTCTTCGGGTCGTACCGCGACGCCATCACCACAGGCGCGCGCGACGTCGGCGAGAAGCTCAGCGGCGAGGGCGCGCCGATGAGCCTGATGATGGACATCTCGCAGCCCAACAACCTCGTCGGCCTCGTCGCGGGCGCGGCGGTCGTCTTCCTGTTCTCGGGGCTGGCGATCAACGCGGTGTCGCGGTCGGCGGGTTCGGTGGTCTTCGAGGTGCGCCGGCAGTTCCGGGAGAGGCCCGGGATCATGGACTACACCGAGAAACCGGAGTACGGCAAGGTCGTCGACATCTGTACGCGCGATGCCCTGCGTGAGCTCGCCACGCCCGGGCTGCTCGCGGTGATGGCGCCCATCTTCATCGGGTTCACCCTCGGAGTGGGCGCGCTCGGCGCCTTCCTGGCGGGCGCGATCGGCGCGGGCACGCTGATGGCGGTCTTCCTCGCCAACTCGGGCGGCGCCTGGGACAACGCCAAGAAGCTGGTCGAGGACGGCCACCACGGCGGCAAGGGCAGCGACGCCCACGCCGCGACGGTGATCGGCGACACGGTCGGCGACCCGTTCAAGGACACCGCCGGTCCCGCGATCAACCCGCTGTTGAAGGTCATGAACCTGGTGTCGCTGCTGATCGCGCCCGCGGTGATCAAGTTCTCCTACGGCGAGGACAAGAGCATCGGAGTGCGGGTGCTGATCGCGGTGCTGGCGCTCGTGGTGATCGTCGGCGCGGTGTACGTCTCCAAGCGGCGCGGCATCGCGATGGGCGACGAGGACGGCACCGAGGGGTCCGCCAAGTCGGCTGGGGCCGCGGTGGTTTCGTAGGCGCTGTGGGCAAGAGGCGGGCGGGCGGTGCGTGTTGAAACGCCGACCGCCCGCCTCGCCATGGGTGCCGGGCGGGCCGTGAGCCTTCTCTCGCTTGGTGCAAATGGCTTTGATTATGCGCATAGCGGACATTCGTTCTGGGTGGTCACCCGTTCGCCGTGTATGTTCCGGGGCCGAGAGCCATGGAAGGGACCAAACCGGTGAACAAGAAGCTCGCGGCCGCACTGTCCGGCGGTGCGGTACTGGTACTGGCGCTGTCGGGATGCGGCGGCGACGACGGGAACAAGGAGCTGGACGCCTGGGCCAAGAAGGTCTGCGACGTGCTTCCCGCGCAGAACGCCAAGGTCACCGCGGCGAGCGCGGCGATCACCGAGGTCGCCGACCAGGACAGCGCCCCGGCGGACGTCCAGAAGACCGACTCCCAGGCGTTCCAGGACATGTCCGACGCCTACAAGGCGCTCGCCACCGCAGTGCAGCAGGCGGGTCCGCCGCCCGGCGTCGAGGACGGCAAGAAGAAGCAGGAGGACGCCGTCAAGGCGCTCACCACCCTCTCCACCTCCTACGCCGACCTGAAGAAGCAGGTCGACGCGCTCGACACCAAGGACCAGGCGAAGTTCGCCGGCGAGCTGAAGGGCATCGGCAGCCAGCTCGGCAAGCTCAGCCAGACCGGCAACGAAGCCCTGAAGAACCTGGAGGACGGCGACGTCAAGACGGCCATGGCCAAGCAGGACAGCTGCAAGGCGGCGGCCGCGTCGGCGACTTCGACCCCGGCACCCACCGGCGCCGCGGCACCCACGGGGTCGGCTGCGCCCACCGGATCGGCTGCGCCCACCGGGTCGGCGACTCCGGCCGGGTCGGCGACTCCGTCGGCCAAGTCGACCCAGGGCTGACCCGTCCCGCAGCGCCGGGCGGCGTCCACGGGAGAGAATGGGGGCGTGAGTGACACCACCCTGTCCCCCCTGCCCTCGACCGATCGCCCCGAGGTCGCCGCACGGCTGCGTGAGGCGCTGCTCGCGGCCTCCTTCACCGCCGACGGACTGCTCGACCTGCTCGGCGCCCCCGCGTACGCGGCGCTGGCCCGCAGCGAGACCGTGCCCGCGCTGCGGGCGACCCGCGGGGACACGCCGCTGGAGACGCTCGTCCGGCTCTTCCTGCTCCAGCAGCCGGTGCCGCACGCGCGCGTGGCGGACGTGCTGCCCGTCGACGCGTGCGTGGAGAGCGGCTGGCTGGTGCGCGCCGGCGCCGACGAGGTGACCGCCGCCGTGGACGTACGGCCGTACGGCGGGGCCGACGGCGAGGACTGGTTCATCGTGTCCGACCTGGGCTGCGCGGTCGGCGGCGCCGGTGGCATCGGCAGCCATGACGAGCGTGTCGTGCTCGGCGTCGGCGGCGCCTCCACGACCCTCGCCGGCATCACCGTCCGTACGCCCGTCGACTCCGCGCTCGACCTCGGCACCGGCTCCGGCATCCAGGCACTGCACGCCTCCCGGCACGCCACGCGCGTGACGGCGACCGATCTCAACCCGCGCGCGCTGCACATCACCGCGCTCACCCTCGCCCTGTCCGGCGCGCCCGCCGCCGATCTGCGCGAGGGCTCGCTGTTCGAGCCGGTGCGCGCCGACGAGACGTACGACCTGATCGTCTCCAACCCGCCCTTCGTGATCTCGCCGGGCGCCCGGCTGACCTACCGCGACGGCGGCATGGGCGGGGACGATCTGTGCCGTTCGCTCGTTCAGGGGGCAGGGGAGCGGCTGAACGAGGGCGGGTTCGCGCAGTTCCTCGCCAACTGGCAGCACGTGGAGGGGGAGGACTGGCAGGACAGACTCAGGTCATGGGTGCCGCGCGGCTGCGACGCGTGGGTCGTGCAGCGCGAGGTGCAGGACATCACGCAGTACGCCGAGCTGTGGCTCAGGGACGCCGGGGACCACCTGCGCGACCCGGCGGAGTACCAGGCGCGCTACGACGCCTGGCTGGACGAGTTCGAGGCGCGCAAGGTCAAATCGGTCGGCTTCGGCTGGATCACGCTGCGCCGGACCGCGGCGGCCGAGCCCGTCATCACGGTCGAGGAGTGGGCGCACCCGGTCGAGCAGCCGCTCGGCGACACCGTACGGGCGCACTTCGAGCGGCTCGACTATCTGCGCGCGCATGACGACGCGGCCCTGCTCGCCGGGCACTTCCGGCTGGTCTCCGAGGTCGTCCAGGAGCAGGTCGGGCTGCCCGGCGCCGAGGACCCCGAGCACGTCGTGCTGCGCCAGCACCGTGGGATGCGCCGGGCCACCAAGGTCGACACGGTCGGCGCCGGCTTCGCGGGCGTGTGCGACGGGTCCCTCAGTGCCGGCCGCATCCTGGACGCCATCGCCCAGCTGATGGGCGAGGACCCGGTCCTCCTGCGCGACCGCACACCGGCCCAGATCCGCCTCCTGGTCGAGCAGGGCTTCCTGGAACCGGCAGGGTGACGGCGGCCGGCGGCCGACGGCCGGTGGGAGAGCCGGAGGGCGGCTCCGGCTTGACCCGGCTTTGTCCGGCTCGTGTTCACCCCTGGTTCGCCCGGATGCCGTCCGTGCGTGCCACCCTCCCCGGGCTGGGCAGTCGCGGGGCGGGAGAAGAAGGGCACGCATGGTCATGGAGAGCGGGTCGGCGATCTTCGCGGGAACGGTGTTCGGAGCGTTCGGATCGGGGCTGCTGCTGTGGACCGGAGCTCAGGTGCGGCGTCGGCAGGCGGTCGCGTACGGGGCGCGTCCCGCGCTTTCGGCCGCTGTCGCGACAGCGTTCGGCATCGCGGCCCTGATGCTCGCGGGGTGGTGTCTCGGCCAGCTGTAGTGCTCCGTGAGCCGTAGTGTTCCCTCAGCCCTGGTGCTCCATGAGAGGGCGATCTCTCACAGGTTCACGAACTCCAGCAGCGACGGATCGAAGGGCGCGTGCGTGGCGCGCCCTTCGGGTAGCGGCTTCACCACCACCGATCGGATCACCCGGAGGATGGCGGCGCGTTTCTGGGGCAGGTCCCATTCCCGCCAGCGTTCGCCCGACACACCGGCCAGTGCGTTCCCAGCCCGCTCCTCCTCCTCGAAGGCGTCCTTGTCCCGTTGGGACTCGATGATCTGGGCGTCGAGTTCCGGGAGCATCTCGAAGAAGTCGGCAGGGGCCACCACGCCCTCGACGTACCGCTGCTTGAGCTGCCTCTTCCTTTCCAACAGGGCGTCAAGAGTCGCCTGCCCGTGCCATGACCGGGCGGTCGGAGGAACCGCGCCGTACCTGTCCGCAAGGAGCCGCAGCGCGTACTCCTCGACGGCCTGGTCCACCAGGTCCACACGCCTGGCCACGCCCCGGCAGGAAGGGAGCTTGCACGCGTAGGCCGGGTGCCCGTTCGGTTTGCTGGGCGGGTTGCCGACCATCTTCGAACCGCAGATCCGCCCATCGGCGTCGGCCTTGCCGCACAGGAGGATCCCCGACAGAAGGTACTTCCGGGAAGCGTCCGGATTCCGGCTCCGGCGCTTGGTGCCGCGCGCGGGATCCCCCTTCAGAGTGGCCGAATCGACGCGGTAGTAACCCGGGTACAGGGCGGTGAGACGCCGCCACTCGGCGGGGTCGGCGACGGTCTCCCAGTCGCCGACGACCGGGGCGCCCGTGACGGGATCCCTCACCAGTTCGCCATCCAGCATGCGATAGCCGCAGATGGCCGGATTGCTGACCATGTTCCGGACGGTGTTCCCGGTCCATCGTCCGCCGCGCACGGTGGGAACCCGCTCGTCGTTCAGCCAGGCACTGACTGTTTCGCTCGACTGGCCCGAAAGGATCATGTCGATCATCTTGCGAACGTAGGCGGACTCCACGGGGTCCAGTTCGTGGTTGTGGGGGCGGCCGAGCGCTTTGTCTCCGGCGAACCAGCCGAAGCGCCGGTGCCCGCCTGACTGTTTGCCCTCCCGAGCCCGGTCCCGGACCGAGCGGGCTGTGCGGCGCCGGATTCCGGCCACTTCGTCGTTCTCGGCCGGAGCTGGTTCTTCCGAGGGGGGTTGGACGGAGAAGGTGACGTGACGCTGTTCATCCACCGAGAAGAAGCACCCCTGGTCGTCCAGGGTCAGGGCCCGGTGCGTGCGCTGACGATCGACGGGGAGGCGATACACGCGGTCCACGGCGGCGGCGATGATGCCCACGACGGGCACACCCTCAGCTGTCCGCCGCGCCCTCAGGTCCTGGATCATGCGGAGGAACGCGGGGCGCCTCACGGCCGGATCCGCAGCTGTCAGGTGGTTGTCCGTGTAGCGGGCGACCACGATCATTCCCTGGCCGCGGGCGGCGACGTCGTTGTTCAGATGCTGGCGTCCGCTGTCCGCGCCCTCTTGCCCGTCCTCGCTGATCCGGGCGTACGAGCAGACCGGGAGTCTGCCGCCGATCCATTCCTCCGGGGAAACCCCGAGTGACATGGCCTCGGCGAGTTCGGGCGCGATCGACCAAGTGGACGTAGCCTTCAATCGTGCCCCCCGGGTTACTGTGATGCTTAACCGATACATTGACATATCGTTCGAGTGGCCGTTGTGGACTTCGGTCATTTGACACGAGGGCGGGATGTAGCGTCACACTCCGCAGCGTCAGAACGTGCCAGATCCCGTGCCCCCATCCGTGGGGTGTCCCCGCGTCGACCGGAGAGAAGAGCGAAGTTGTCCCCGACCAGCGAGACCGCGAAGGGCGGCCGCCGACTCGTCATCGTCGAGTCGCCTGCCAAGGCGAAGACGATCAAGGGCTATCTCGGCCCCGGATACGTCGTCGAGGCGAGCGTCGGGCACATCCGCGACCTCCCCAACGGCGCCGCGGAGGTGCCCGAGAAGTACACCGGCGAGGTCCGCCGCCTCGGCGTGGACGTCGAACACGACTTCGAGCCGATCTATGTCGTCAATGCCGACAAGAAGGCCCAGGTCAAGAAGCTCAAGGACCTGTTGAAGGAGTCCGACGAGCTCTTCCTCGCCACCGATGAGGACCGGGAGGGCGAGGCGATCGCCTGGCACCTCCAGGAGGTGCTCAAGCCCAAGGTCCCGGTCAAGCGGATGGTCTTCCACGAGATCACCAAGGACGCGATCCAGGCCGCCGTGGCCAACCCGCGCCAGCTCAACCAGAAGCTGGTCGACGCCCAGGAGACCCGCCGTATCCTCGACCGCCTCTACGGCTACGAGGTCTCGCCGGTCCTGTGGAAGAAGGTCATGCCCCGGCTCTCCGCCGGCCGCGTGCAGTCCGTCGCCACCCGACTCGTGGTCGAGCGGGAACGCGAGCGCATGGCGTTTCGTTCAGCTGAGTACTGGGACCTGACGGGCACCTTCGCGACCGGCCGCGCGGGGGACCTGTCGGACCCGTCGTCGCTGGTCGCCCGCCTGCAGACCGTCGACGGCCGGCGGATCGCGCAGGGCCGCGACTTCGACTCCCTGGGACAACTCAAGAGCGCGAACATCCTCCACCTCGACGAGGCGACCGCCCGCGCCCTGGCCGCCGCCCTGGAGAACACCCGCTTCTCCGTGCGGTCCGTCGAGTCCAAGCCGTACCGCCGCTCGCCGTACGCCCCGTTCCGTACGACGACGCTGCAGCAGGAGGCCAGCCGCAAGCTCGGCTTCGGCGCGAAGGCGACCATGCAGGTCGCGCAGAAGCTGTACGAGAACGGCTACATCACGTACATGCGTACGGACTCCACGACCCTGAGCGACACGGCCGTGGCGGCCGCCCGCGCCCAGGTCACGCAGCTGTACGGCGCCGACTACCTGCCGGCCCAGCCGCGCACGTACGCCGGGAAGGTGAAGAACGCCCAGGAGGCGCACGAGGCGATCCGTCCCTCGGGAGATCGTTTCCGTACGCCCGCCGAGACCGGGCTGACCGGCGACCAGTTCAAGCTCTACGAGCTGATCTGGAAGCGGACCGTCGCCTCCCAGATGAAGGACGCCACCGGCAACAGCGTCACCGTGAAGATCGGCGGCACCGCGGCCGACGGCCGGGACGTCGAGTTCAGCGCCTCCGGCAAGACGATCACCTTCCACGGCTTCCTGAAGGCGTACGTCGAGGGCGCCGACGACCCGAACGCCGAGCTGGACGACCGCGAGCGCCGGCTGCCGCAGGTCGCCGAGGGCGACGCGCTCGGCGCCGAGGAGATCACCGCCGACGGCCACGCCACCAAGCCGCCCGCCCGCTACACCGAGGCGTCGCTGGTCAAGGAGCTGGAAGAGCGTGAGATCGGCCGCCCGTCGACGTACGCGTCGATCATCGGCACGATCCTCGACCGCGGCTATGTCTTCAAGAAGGGCACGGCCCTCGTGCCGTCCTTCCTGTCCTTCGCCGTGGTCAACCTCCTGGAGAAGCACTTCGGGCGGCTCGTCGACTACGACTTCACCGCCAAGATGGAGGACGACCTCGACGCCATCGCGCGCGGCGAGGCGCAGGCCGTGCCGTGGCTGAAGCGGTTCTACTTCGGCGAGGGCACTGGCAACGGCGGCGCGGCCGACGCCGGCAACGGCGACGGGGACCACCTCGGCGGCCTCAAGGAGCTGGTGACCGACCTGGGCGCGATCGACGCGCGTGAGGTCTCCACGTTCCCGGTGGGCAACGACATCGTGCTGCGGGTCGGCCGCTACGGCCCGTACATCGAGCGGGGCGAGAAGGACGCCGAGAACCACCAGCGCGCCGACATCCCGGACGACCTGGCACCGGACGAGCTGACCGTCGAGCTGGCGGAGGAGCTGCTCGCCAAGCCGAGCGGCGACTTCGAGCTGGGCACCGACCCCGCCACCGGCCACCAGATCATCGCCAAGGACGGCCGCTACGGCCCGTACGTCACCGAGGTTCTCCCCGAGGGCACCCCGAAGACCGGCAAGAACGCGGTCAAGCCGCGCACGGCCTCGCTGTTCAAGTCGATGTCGCTCGACACGGTGACGCTCGACGACGCGCTCAAGCTGATGTCGCTGCCGCGGACCGTCGGCACCGACGCGGACGGCGTGGAGATCACCGCGCAGAACGGCCGCTACGGCCCGTATCTGAAGAAGGGCACGGACTCTCGCTCCCTGCAGTCCGAGGAGCAGCTCTTCACGATCACGCTGGAGGAGGCACAGGCGATCTACGCCCAGCCCAAGCAGCGTGGCCGCGCGGCCGCCAAGCCGCCGCTGAAGGAGCTGGGCGAGGACCCGGTCAGCGGAAAGCCGGTCGTCGTCAAGGACGGTCGCTTCGGGCCGTACGTCACCGACGGGGAGACCAACGCGACGCTGCGCTCCGGCGACAGTGTCGAAACGATCACTCCGGAGCGCGGCTTCGAGCTGCTCGCCGAGAAGCGGGCCAAGGGCCCCGCCAAGAAGACGGCGAAGAAGGCCGCCGCGAAGAAGACGACCGCCAAGAAGGCCGCCCCGGCCAAGAAGACGGCCGCCAAGAAGACCGCGGCGAAGAAGACGACGACCACGACCGCGAAGAAGACGACGGCGGCGAAGAAGACCGCCGCGAAGAAGGCGACGGCCGTGAACGCCTCCTCGGAGGACTGAGCACCGGCGGGTTTCGGCCAGTTCCGTCGCCCCGCGTTCGCACGGCGGACGCCCCGGCACCGCTTCGGTGTCGGGGCGTCCGCGCGTCGGGGCGCGCGCCGCGGGCTGTCAGCCGCTGCCGATAGGCTGAATGCATGACCCCTGCCGAGCAGCCAACGGCCCCCACTCCGGTACCGGACGAGACCCTGGTCGCCGACTCACGCGAGCGTGCCGTCCGCGCGCTGCTGCGCCGACCGCAGTTGAAGCGGTTGTGGAGCGCGCAGCTCGTCGGGGGCGTCGGCGACGTCCTCGCGCTCCTGGTGTTCGTCCTGCTCGCCCTTCAGGCGGCCATCGCCCAGGGCGCCTTCGGGGGCGGCTACCGGGGCATGGCGTTCGCAGTGGCGATCGTCTTCGCGGTGCGCATCCTGGCCACCCTGCTCTTCGGCGCGGTCCTCCTCGGACCGCTGACCACACTCACCGCCAAGGACGGCCCGCTGGACCGCCGCTGGACGATGGTCGGCGGGGACGGCGTGCGCGCCGCGCTGCTGATCGTCGCCCCGCTGTGGATCGACTGGACACCGGACGACGCGCTGGTCTTCCTCCTGGTCACCGTGTTCCTGACCGGGGTCGCCGAGCGGCTGTGGACGATAGCGCGCGAGAGCGCCGCGCCCGCCCTGCTGCCCGCCCCGCCGCTGGAGGGCGCGACGGTACGACCGCTGCCCGACCACCTGGACGCGCTGCGCCGCCTGTCGCTGCGTACGGGCTTCGTCGCGATCCCGCTCGGCGCGGTGGCGCTGGTCGTCGCCGGGCTGTTCAACAACCTGCTGGGCGCGGGCATCGAGTGGTTCGCCCAGCACCAGGCGGCGCTCGCCTCGTACGTGGCGGCCGGGCTGTTCGCCGCCTCCCTGTCCGTCGTGGTCCTCCTGGAGCTGCCCGACGCGCGCACCCCGCGCGCGCGGTCGCCGCTGGAGGGCCTGCGCCGGCCGCGTACGGCCGCCGGGGTCGACTCCGGCCGGACCGGCGCCGTCCCGCTGCTGGTGCTCGCCTGCGCGGCCGTCGCCGGGGCGATCTCCGCCGCCGTCGGCGTGGCCGCGCTGCACGCCACCGATCTGCGCGGCGGCCCCGTGCTGTACGGCCTGATGGTGCTCGCCCTGACCGGTGGGGTCGTCGCCGGCATCCGTACGGCGCCGGCGCTGCTGCCCGCCCTGTCGCGGCGCCGGCTGCTGGCGCTGGCGATCGCCTTCACCGGCGTCGCCCTGCTGGCCGCCGGGCTGGTCCCGGACGTCACGACCGTCCTGCTGATCGTCGCGCTGGCCGGTGTCGGCGCGGGCGTGTCCGCCAACACCGGGCACGCTCTGCTCGACCAGGAGACCGAGGAGCAGCGCCGCGCGCGGACCACCGAGCACCTGCACGCGGTCGTACGGGTCGTCGTGGCGCTCGGCGCGGTGATCGCCCCGCTGGTGGCCGCGCTGATCGGGCCGCACCGGCTGGAGAACGGCAAGTTCGTCTTCGCGCACGGCGGCGCCGCGTTCACCCTGATGCTGGTCGGCGCGCTGCTGCTGCCGGTCGCCGCCCTGGTGCTCGCCAAGGTCGACGACCGCTCCGGGGTGCCGCTGCGCAAGGACCTGCGGGACGCGCTGCTCCGCGGCGACGACCCCGTGCAGGCGCCCGCGACGAACGGTTTCTTCATCGCCCTGGAGGGCGGCGACGGCGCCGGCAAGTCCACCCAGGCCGAGGCGCTCGCCGAGTGGATCCGGGCCAAGGGGCACGAGGTCGTGCTGACGCGTGAGCCGGGGGCCACCCCGGTGGGCAAGCGGCTGCGTTCGATCCTGCTGGACGTGTCGTCGGCCGGCCTGTCGCACCGCGCGGAGGCCCTGCTGTACGCGGCCGACCGCGCCGAGCACGTCGACACCGTCGTACGGCCCGCGCTGGAGCGGGGCGCGGTGGTGATCTCCGACCGGTACATCGACTCGTCGGTGGCGTACCAGGGCGCGGGACGCGACCTCTCGCCGGTCGAGATCGCGCGGATCTCGCGCTGGGCGACGGACGGGCTGGTGCCGCACCTGACGGTGCTGCTGGACGTGTCCCCGGAGACCGCCCGCGAGCGGTTCACGGAGGCCCCGGACCGGCTGGAGTCGGAGCCGGCGGAGTTCCACGCGCGCGTGCGGTCCGGGTTCCTCACGCTGGCCGCCGCCGACCCCGGTCGCTATCTCGTCGTGGACGCCGGTCAGGAGCCGGAGGCGGTGACCACGGTCGTCCGCCACCGCCTCGACCAGATGCTGCCGCTGTCCGAGGCCGAGGTGAAGGCCCAGGAGGAGGCGCGCCGCAAGGCCGAGGAGGAAGCCCGCCGCAAGGCCGAGGAAGAGGCCCGGCGCAAGGCCGAGGAGGAGCGCCTGGAGCGAGAGCGCCAGGAACAGCTCGCCAAGCTGCGCGCCGAGGAGGAGGAGCGCAAGCGGCGCGAACTGGAGGAGGCGCAGCGGCGGGAGGCGGAGCGGCAGGCCGAGGAGGCCCGGCAGCGCGCCGAGGAAGCGCGCCGGCGTGCCGAGGAGGAGCGCGCCCGGGTGCTCGCCGAGGAGAAGGCCCGCGCCGAGGAGGAGGCCCGCCGCAGGGCCGAGGAGGAGCGGCGGCGCCGGCAGGCCGAGGAGGAGGCCCGGCTGCGCGCCGAGGCCGAGGCACTGCGGCTGGAGAAGCAGCGCAAGGCCGAGGAGGCGCTGCTGCGGGCCGAGGAGGCCCGGCGAGCGGCCGAAGCGGCGGCCGCGGCGGCCCAGGCGGGGCCCAGGCCGACGCCGCCCACGGCCGCGACCGCACCGGCGGCCGCGTCGAAGCCGACCCCGCCCGCGGCGGCGACTCCGGCGGCCGGGCCCGACGCGGTGACCGTGCCGACGCCGGTGGTCAAGCCGGAGGCGCCGACCGTGCCCACGCCCGCCGTGACGCCGAAGGGCGCGGTGGACGAGACGGTCGCGCTGCCCAAGGTGCGGATGGACAAGGACCCCGTGGAGCCGGCCGGGCCTGACTCCGAGGTGACGGCCGAGCTGCCCCAGCCGCCGGCCCCGCCGGTGGGCGCGGCCGACGAGACCGCCGTACTGCCGCCGGTGGGTGCGGAGGCGGACGAGACCGCAGTGCTGCCGCCGGTGCGGGACGAGGCGGACGAGACCGCAGTGCTGCCGCCGGTGCGGGACGAGGTGCACGGGAGTGCCGTACGGCCGCCGGTGCGGGACGAAGCGCCGGTGGACCGGGTGCCGCCGGGGTTCTTCCGTGACGAGGCCGCGGGGGCCGACGACCGTACGCGGGAGCTCCCGCAGCTTGACGAGGACGGCACCCCGCGGCGCCGTCCCCGCCCGGACTGGGCCGAGGAGACCCCCCTGGACGACCTTCCGTCCCTCGCGGACGAGCTGCTCGGCCCGCGCCAGGAGGACGACGGCCCCGACGACGGGCGCGGGGGCGGCCGGGGCTGGGGCCGCCGACGCTGACCGGGTGACCGGCGGCCGGGGTGGGGCGCGCGGCTCCACGGGGTGCCGCCGGGTGGATATCGGCGGCGGCTGCCGGGCGGGGCGCGGCTGGTCGCACCAAAGGGCGCGGGGAACTGCGCGGCGAGCCACGACGCACCCGCACCCGGAAGACAGCAGCTCCGCCCACTGTCAGTGGCTGCCCGCACAATGGAACCCGCAACGCGACAGGAAGGGCGGCGCAACCCATGACCGTGTGGGACGACCTCGTCGGACAGGACAAGGTGTCCGAGCAACTGGCAGCCGCCGCCCGGGACGCCGACGCGCTCGTCACCGCGGCCTCGGCGTCGGCCGCCACCGGCACACCTCTGCCGGAGGCGCTCACGTCCGGGTCGAGGATGACGCACGCCTGGCTGTTCACGGGCCCCCCGGGAGCCGGCCGCACCCAGGCCGCGCGGGCCTTCGCCGCCGCCCTGCAGTGCGTCAGCCCGGACCGCGCGCTCGGCGGAGCCCCCGGCTGCGGCTTCTGCGACGGCTGTCACACCGCCCTGGTCGGCACCCACGCCGACGTCACCACCGTCGCCGCCGTCGGCACCCAGATCCTCGCCGAGGACATGCGCGACACCGTCCGCAAGTCGTTCACCTCGCCTGCCAACGGCCGCTGGCAGGTCATCCTGGTCGAGGACGCCGAGCGGCTCAACGAGAAGTCGGCCAACGCGGTCCTGAAGGCGGTCGAGGAGCCCGCCCCCCGCACCGTCTGGCTGCTGTGCGCGCCGTCCCTGGAGGACGTCCTGCCCACCATCCGCTCCCGCTGCCGCCACCTGAACCTGCGCACGCCGTCCGTCGACGCCGTCGCCGACATGCTGGTCCGGCGCGAGGGCATCGAGCCGTCCGTCGCCGCGGCCGCCGCCCACGCCACCCAGGGGCACGTCGACCGCGCCCGGCGCCTGGCCACCGACCCCGCCGCGCGTGAGCGCCGTGCCGCCGTGCTGAAGCTGCCGCTGCGGGTGGAGGAGATCGGCGGCGCGCTCAAGGCCGCGCAGGAACTGGTCGACGCCGCCGCCGAGGACGCCAAGGTGCTCGCGGAGGAGGTCGACGCCAAGGAGACCGAGGAGCTGAAGGCGGCGCTGGGCGCGGCCCAGGGCGGTCGGCTGCCGCGCGGCACGGCCGGGGTGATGAAGGACCTGGAGGACAAGCAGAAGCGGCGCCGCACCCGCACCCAGCGCGACAGCCTGGACCTCGCGCTCACCGACCTCACCGCCTTCTACCGCGATGTCCTCGCCCTCCAGCTCGGCTCCCGTATCGCCCTGGCCAACACGGACTGCGAGGACGCCCTGGAACGGCTGGCGCGTGCGAGCACCCCCGAGGCCACTCTCCGCCGTATCGAGGCGATCGCCGCCTGCCGCGAGGCCCTCGACCGCAATGTGGCGCCGCTGCTGGCGGTGGAGGCGATGACGATGGCGCTGAGAGCGGGCTGAGGCCGGGGGCGGGCGGCGGCCGGGGTTGGCGAACCCGGCGACCCCGGTGGCCCGAGCGATTCACTCGTCCGTGGCAGTTTGCGCACGCATCGCACTCACTCCGTCGCGCAGAGTTACGCTCGCGAGATGTACGTCAGGCGCTCCCCCCGCTCCCTCCACTCCAGGGCGCTCGCCCTGCTCGCCGCAGCCGCGCTGCTCGTCTCCGCCTGCTCCGCCGACGGCTCGTCCGGCTCCTCGCGCCCCACGACGGCGCAGGCGGCGCTGGCCGCGCTGCCGGAGGCGACTCCGTCGGCCCTCTCGCCGTACTACACGCAGCGTCTGAGCTGGCGCAGCTGCGGTGTCCCCGGCTTCCAGTGCGCCACGCTGAGGGTGCCGCTGGACTACGCGAGGCCGGAAGCGGGCGACGTACGGCTCGCGGTGTCCCGCAGGAAGGCGACGGGCCCGGGGGAGCGGATCGGTTCCCTGCTGGTCAACCCGGGCGGCCCCGGCGCCTCGGCGGTCGGCTACCTCCAGCAGTACGCCGGCATCGGCTACCCGGCAGAGGTCCGCGCCCGCTACGACATGGTCGCCGTCGACCCGCGGGGCGTGGCCCGCAGCGCGCCCGTCGAGTGCCTGGACGGGCGTGAGATGGACGCGTACACGCAGACGGACGTCACACCCGACGACGAGCGGGAGACCGACCTGCTCGTCGACGCGTACAGGGAGTTCGCGGAGGGCTGCGGCGCCGACGCGCCGAAACTGCTGCGCCATGTGTCCACGGTCGAGGCGGCCCGCGACATGGACATCCTGCGGGCGGCGCTGGGGGACCAGAAGCTGCACTACGTGGGCGCGTCGTACGGCACGTTGCTCGGCGCGACGTACGCCGGCCTGTTCCCGGAGCGGGTCGGCCGCCTGGTCCTGGACGGGGCCGTTGATCCGTCCCTGCCCGCCCGCCGGCTGAACCTGGACCAGACGCAGGGCTTCGAGACGGCGTTCCGGTCCTTCGCGAAGGACTGCGTACAGCAGCCCGACTGCCCGCTCGGCGGCCCCGGCACGACCCCCGACCAGGTCGGCCGCAGCCTGCGCGCCTTCTTCGACCGCCTGGACGCGCGCCCCCTCCCCACCGGCGACCCCGACGGCCGCACCCTCGGCGAGTCACTGGCGACGACCGGTGTGATCGCGGCGATGTACGACGAGAGCGCCTGGCCGCAGCTGCGTGACGCCCTGACGGCGGCCATGCGGGACAACGACGGCGCCGGGCTCCTGCTCCTCTCCGACAGCTACTACGAGCGTGACCCCGAGGGTGACTACGCCAACCTGATGTCCGCCAACGCCGCCGTGAACTGCCTGGACCTGCCCCCGGCCTTCGACACACCGGACGAGGTACGCCGAGCCCTGCCCGCCTTCGCCAAGGCGTCCCCGGTCTTCGGCGAGGGCTTCGCCTGGGCCGCCCTGAACTGCGCGTACTGGCCGGTCGCCGCCACCGGTGAGCCCCAGCGCATCGAGGCGAAGGGCGCGGCCCCCATCATCGTGGTCGGCACCACCCGCGACCCCGCGACCCCGTACCGCTGGGCCCAGGGCCTGTCCGACCAGCTCTCCTCGGGCCGCCTCCTCACCTACGACGGCGACGGCCACACCGCCTACGGCCGCGGCAGCGCCTGCGTCGACTCCACCATCAACGCGTACCTCCTGCGCGGCACACCCCCCACCGACGGCAAACGCTGCCGCTAGCCACCGCCCTGTCCCACCCCGGAAGCCCCCCTTCCGGGGCGTGGTCGGACCACCCCCGGAAACTGTGTAGACTTACCGACGTTGCTGATCGCACCATGGTGCGGACAGCGCGCCGCCTTAGCTCAGATGGCCAGAGCAACGCACTCGTAATGCGTAGGTCTCGGGTTCGAATCCCGAAGGCGGCTCCATCGAACCCCAGCTCAGATGGTGTCTGAGCTGGGGTTGTGCGTTCAGTGGACGCGTCGACGGCGGCGGGCGCGGGCCGCGCGGCTGTCCCCGGTCTCACTTCCTGCACTCGTTCCTGTTCGAGAACGGCAAGATCAAGAAGCAGCCCGGCGCGCCGCTCTTCGGGCTAGCCGGTGGCTGCTGGTGTCAGTGTCTGGCGGTACCAGTTCTCGTGCCGGGGGAAGCGCTCGGTGAAGGCCCCCGGTGCGCAGTCCAGGTCGGACCACAGCGGGTCGCCGTCGAACCAGTGGTCGGTGATCAGCATGTCCAGGTCGTGCCGGGAGGCTCCCAGTTCCCGCAGCCGCCCGTACGCCTCGTCGAGGGTGAGGTCCTGCTCCGGCCAGGGCACGGACGCCACGTCGGCGACCGCGCGCAGCACCGTGTGCCAGGGCACGGGCTCCGGGTGGCAGGCGTGGTAGACGGGCGCGGTGAGCCGTTCGCCGGGTGCCAGGGCGGCGGCGACCAGGGCCCGGGCCAGGTCCTCGACGGCGACCAGGGACACGCGTGCGCGCCAGCCCTCCACCGTGCCGGGCAGCGCGCGCAGCAGCCGGGCCAGCGCGGGTACCACCCGGGTGTCCCCCTCGCCGTAGACGAGGTGCGGGCGTACGACCGTGCCGCCGGCGGCCAGTACGGCGTCCTCGCCGGCCGCCCGGGTCCGCGAGGTGACCGAGACGGGCGCGCGGTCGAGGTCCTGCGGCCGGGCGCGCCGGAAGGTGCCCCGCCCGTACACGGCGGCGGTGCTGAGCTGGACGACACGGGTGACGCCGGCCCGGCGGGCCTCGGCCGCGAGCGCCGCCGTGCCGCGGGCGTTGACCGCCTCGCACAGCTCGTCGGGGCCGCCGATCCGCGAGGCGCAGTGCAGCACGGCGTCGGCCCCGTCGCACAGTCCGCGCAGCGAGCCGGGGTCGGTCAGGTCGGCGGGGACGACCGTCGTGCCGGGCGCGTCCGCGCGCACCTGGCTGCGATGGGCCGTCAGCCGCAGGGTGAGGCCGCGGCGTTCGGCCTCGCGGACGACATGGCGGCCGATGAAACCGCCGGCGCCGGTGATCACCAGGGTGGTCATGGTCCGACTCCTCAAGTCCTGAATTCCTCGCTGTCGTGCTCAGCGCAGCGTGAGGAGTCTCTCGGAAGTGATGTGGGTCAGCTTCTCGGGGTTGCGGACGTAGTAGAGGCCGGTGATACGGCCGTCCTCGACGCGGATCGCCATGACGCCGTCGATGTCGCCGTCCACGCGGACGAGGAGGGCCGGGTTGCCGTTGACCACGGTGGGGGTGATGGTGAAGGGCTCCTTGAGCTTGCGCAGGCCGCCGCCGAACATGCGGACCACCTTCTCGGCGCCGAGGATCGGCCGCAGCGCGGCGTTCTTGACGCCGCCGCCGTCGCTCATCAGGACGACCTCCGGGGCGAGCACGTCGAGGAGGTCCTGCGGGTTCCCGGACTCCAGCGCGCGCTGGAACGACTCCACCGCCTTCCATGCCTCGCCCGGCGAGACCACCTCGCGGGGGCGGCGGGCGTCGACGTGCCGGCGGGCGCGGTGGGCGATCTGACGGACCGCCGCCGAGCTCTTGCCGACGGCGGCCGCGATCTCGTCGTAGCCGACGTCGAAGACCTCACGCAGCACGAAGACGGCGCGCTCGGTCGGCGACAGCGTCTCCAGGACGAGCATCATCGCCATCGACATGCTCTCGGCGAGCTCCACGTCCTCGGCCACGTCCGGCGCGGTGAGCAGCGGCTCGGGCAGCCACGGGCCGACGTATGCCTCCTTGCGGCGCTTCATGGTGCGCAGCCGGTTCAGTGACTGGCGGGTGGTGATGCGGACCAGGTAGGCGCGCGGGTCGCGTACCTGGTCCGGCTCGACCTTGACCCAGCGCAGCCAGGTCTCCTGGAGGACGTCCTCGGCGTCGGCCGCCGAGCCGAGCATCTCGTAGGCGACGGTGAACAGCAGGTTGCGGTGGGCGACGAAGGTGTCGGTCGCCGTGGTGGTCGGGTGGTCGCTCATCAGGCTGCCTTCGCTCGTCTTCGGTACGGTCGCTCAACGACGGTACGGTCGCTCAACGTCGGGGCTGTCGGTCGTCGTCGGGACTGTCACCCGCCAGGCCCGCCCGCTAGGCCGCCCGCTCGGTGGCGGGCGGTGCCTGGACGGTCCGCGTCTCGTCGTGTTCGGCGGCCCGCAGCAGGTCCTGGCGCGTGGCGTCCTTCATCCACCTGCTGCCGGCCCCGGGCTTGCGTGCCTCCTCCGCGAGCTGCTGGACGGTGTGCTTGACCACGAACTCCTTCAGCCGGGCGCCCGGGCGGCCGGCGACGTAGAGGCTGATCGCGGTGTCGTTCCTGCGGGCGAACTGGAAGATGCCGGCGCGCCGCCCCAGGCTGATGCACTGGCCGGCGAACCCCACGTGGACCGGCGCGGGCCGCTCGCCCACGATCCGGCTGAGCACGGTCTGCGCGGCCTGCGGGCCCATCTGCACCGCGGCCTGGCAGCCCATCCGGTACGGCAGGCCGGACGGCGCGGCCGAGTCCCCGGCGGCGACGATGCGCGGGTCGTCGACGCTGGTCAGGGTCTCGTCGGTGAGCAGGCGGCCCAGGGCGTCGGCGCTCAGCCCGCTGCGCGCGGCCAGGTCGGGCACGCCGAAGCCGGCGGTCCAGACGGTGACCGCGCCCTGCACGTCACGGCCGTCGGCGAGCCGCACCGCGTCCCGGGTCACGCCGGTCACCTCGGTGCCGGGACCGGCGACGACGGTCACGCCGAGCCTGGCCAGCTGCCGGGCGACGGAGCGGCGGCCCCGGGGGTGGAGGTAGGGGCCGAGGTCCCCGCCGCAGACCAGGGTCACGGCACGGCCCGTCTCCGCCAGCTCGGCGGCGGTCTCGATGCCGGACGGGCCCGCTCCTACGACGGTCACCCGGGCCGTGGCCGGGTTGTCGTCCATGACCGACCGGAGCCGCTGGGCGTCCTCCAGGGTCGCGATCGGGTGGGCGAAGTCCGCCGCTCCGGGCACGCTCGGGTCGGCGCTGCCGCTGCCCACCGTGTAGATCAGGTAGTCGTAGCCGACCGTGCCGCCCGAGGTCAGCGTCACGCTGCGGGCGGCCGCGTCGATCCGGGTGACGGCGTCGACCACCAGCCGGACGCGCTCGGCCAGGACCTCCTGGTAGTCGACGACCGCGTCGTCGGATCCGCCGACCAGCTGGTGCAGCCGGAGCCGCTCGACGAAGGTCCGGCGCGGGTTGATCAGCGTGACCGTCACGTCGTCGCGCTGGGTCAGGCGGTTGGCGGCCAGGACTCCGGCGTATCCGCCGCCGACGACGACCACATCGGTGTTCCGGGTCATGGTGTCTCCTCCGTTTCCCTGTCCACGGGCTCGGCTTCCCTCCCATGGGCTCGAACTCAAGACACCGGCCGGCCGATCGCTGTGACAGCGTGTGAGTCAGATCACGTCATTGACGTGTGCCGGTCATTTGTAGAGGGTTGCTCCGGCCCAGTGCCTCGCCACCTGGCCACCGCCTCCTTCGCGGGCGTCGCGGCGACCACGCCCGCCGCAACGGCGAGCGGGAGAACGGCGTCACAGGGCGGGCAGCCGTCGCCGGGGCCGGCCAGACGCTGGACCCGGTCGGCAAGATCCTCTTCAACTACGCCGGCGGTTCCCCCTCCTCCTGCACCGGCACGGTGGTGAACACCCCTGCGGAGACCCTGGGGATCACCGCCGGCCACTGCCTGTACAGCGACGGAGGCTGGCACAGGAACATCGCGTTCGTGCCCGCCTACGACGGCACCAGCCCGCTCGGCGTCTTCACGGCCTGGAACATCGCGGTCGACTCGCTGTGGAGCGCCGAGACGGACGAGGAGCACGACTACGGCGTGATCATCACGAACGACAACAGCGCCGGGGAGACCGCGGCCGACGCGGCCGGCGCCTAAGACATCGTGGTGAACCGGGGCACGGTCAACGAGGTGACGGTCGTGGGATACCCGGCCGCGGACGGGTACGACGGTCTGCACCAGGAGTTCTGCACCGACACCACCGTGCCCACCCCCGTGCCCCGGGACATGATCTCGGCGGACTGCCCCCATGTGCGTCAGGGGTCGAGCGGCGGCCCCTGGCTGATCGACTACGACCCGGCCGAGGAGATCGGTGACATCTACGGGGTCACCTCCATCTCCACCGGCCGCTTCACCGCCACACCGAGGTTCGATCAGCGCACCCTGGACTTCGTCGTACTGATGAACCAGCTGGCCGCGGCTCGTCCCTGACGGAGCCCCCAGCTCGTACGGCTGGTACGGCTGGTACGGCCACCGAGGAGGCGCCATGACCGACGAGCCGGACGACGAACGTCCCCGCAGGGGGCGCCTGCCCAAGTGGAAGCGGGAAGGCCGGGAGCGGCCCGAGGGCAGGCCCGTCGATCTGTCGGCCTACTGGACCGACGAGCGGATCGCGCGGACGCCGCCCGCCCGCCTGCCGCAGGGCCCGCCCCTGCGGCAGGCGGACTTCCCGCACCTGACGCCGTACGTCCTCGAAGCGGACGCGACTCGGCCACCCGCGCGCGTGGAGCGACGCGAGGGGCAGCCGGTCTGCTGGTCGATGGCTGTGGACCCGTCCGACCGCGACCCCGACCCCGATGCCGCCGAGCGCGCACTGCGGCGGCTGCTCACCGCCGAACTGGGCGGCGACACCTGGTTCCTGGACCTCCGGCCCTGCCCGGACTGCGGCATCACGCACGGCCTCACCGCGGAGAACGGCCTGCGCCGGGTCCACGTCGGCTACGCGAGCCTGCCCGAGCTTGCGCTCTTCGCGCTGTGCGACACCCCTGTCGGCATCGGGCTGACCAGGGCGGTGGGTGACGCGTCCGCGCTGGACCGGAGCATGCCGGACGGGAACGCGGCGGACGAGCATGCGTCGGACGGGAACGCGTCGGGTCACAACGCGCCGGACGACGAGGCGTCCGCCGCCGCCCGTTCCCTGGCCCGGCGGGAGGCGTACGGCAGGGCGGTCGCGCGCGGGCGGTGCGGGCGGCGGGAGCGCGACGGGCCGAACCGCCGGCTGCTCTACGTGGCCGTACCGCCGCCTCTCGTCGCGGTCGTGATCTGGCAGGAACCCCCGCAGGACCACGAACCGCCCCGCCGCCTCTCCGCGCGCTTCGGCTGACTCCGGGTCAGCCGAGGACTCGTAGCGGTGTGCCCGCCAGGTAGGCGCGGATGTTCTCCGCCGCCTGGCCGTAGTAGCGCTCGTAGTTGGCGCGGGAGACATAGCCGAGGTGCGGGGTGGCCAGCAGGCGGGGAGCCGTGCGCATCGGGTGGTCGGCGGGGAGGGGCTCGATGTCGAAGACGTCCACGCCCGCGCCCGCGATACGGCCCTCGTGGAGCGCGGCCAGCAGGGCGTCCTGGTCGACGATCGCCGCGCGGGACGTGTTGACCAGGTAGGCGGTCGGCTTGAGGAGGGCGAGTTCGGCGGGGCCCAGCAGACCCCGGGTGCGCTCGCTCAGGGCGAGATGGACGGAGATGAAGTCGCTGGTGGCGAGGAGGCCCGCCAGGGAGGGGGACAGGGTGACGCCCACCTCGTCCGTGCGCTCCTTCGTCAGGTTCTGGCTCCACGCCGTCACCTCCATGCCGAAGGCGAGCCCGACCTGCGCGACCCGGCTGCCGATCTTGCCGAGCCCGAGCAGCCCGAGGCGGCGTCCGTGCAGGTCGGCGCCGACCGTGGACTGCCAGGGGCCGCCCTCCCGCAGAGCGGTGTTCTCCTGGACGAGGCCGCGGGCCAGGCCCAGCAGCAGGGCCCAGGTCAGTTCGACGGGCGGGGGGGAGGAGCTCTGCGTACCGCACACCGTGACGCCGTTCGCCCGCGCGGCCGCGTAGTCGATCACCGAGTTGCGCATGCCGGAGGCGATCAGCAGCTTCAGCCGGGGGAGGCGGTCCAGGAGGGAGGCGGGGAAGGCGACGCGCTCGCGCAGGGTGATCACGCAGTCGAAGTCCGCGAGGGCGGAGGCCAGTTCGTCCTCGGTGGCGAAGTGCTCGGTGAAGGAGACCACGTTGGTGACCACGTTGGTGACCGCATCGGTGACCACGCCGGAGACCGCACCGGCGGCCACATCGGCGGCCACATCGGCGGCCCCGTCGGCGGCCCCCGCGGCCGACCAGTCGGTGATCGTCGTGGCGATGTCCTGAAAGTCGTCGAGTACGGCACAGCGGAAGGTCATGGGGCTGATCATCTCCGGCGCGCCACTCACCGAGAAAGAGCGAAGAACCGACGCAAAGAGGAAGCAAAGGAGCGGCGTGTCGGGACAACGGCCCCCGCTGAGGCAACATCTTGGTGAACGACGGGCGCCGCACGCGCAGGACGCCGGCGCCGTCACGGCCGTACGAGATGAGGGAACCGGTGGAGCCGAGGATCGCCGTCGCCGTCGTGACCATGGGGAACCGGCCCGCGGAGGTCGACGCCCTGCTGGAGTCCGTGGCCAAGCAGGACCTTGCCCCGGCCCGCATCGTGATCGTCGGCAACGGCTGCCGGCTGCCCGAGTTCGCCGAGCGGCTCTCGCTGCCCGGCGAGGTCACCCCGATCGAGGTCGAGGAGAACCTCGGCTGCCCCGGCGGCCGGAACGTCGCCCTCGCCCGGCTGCGGGAGTACGGCGACGTCGATGTCGTGGTCGAGCTCGACGACGACGGTCTGCTGGTCGACCCCGACGTCCTGCGCCGCGTCCGCGACCTGTACGCCGCCGACCCGCGCCTCGGCATCGTCGGCTTCCGCATCGCCGACGAGACGGGGGAGACCCAGCGGCGGCACGTGCCGAGGATCGGCGCGTCCGATCCGATGCGCGGCGGGTACGTCACCGGCTTCCTCGGCGGCGGCCACGCCCTGAGCATGGCCATGCTCGAACAAATCGGCGACTGGCCCGCCGAGTTCTTCTTCGCGCACGAGGAGACCGACCTCGCCTGGCGGGCCACGGACGCGGGCTGGCGCATCCGTTACGCGCCCGAGCTGCTCCTCCAGCACCCCAGGACCTCGCCCGCCCGGCACGCCATCTACTACAGGGTCACCGCCCGCAACCGGGTCTGGCTGGTCCGCCGCAACCTCCCGCTCCCGCTCATCCCGGTCCACCTCGGCGTGTGGATCGCCGTTACCCTGCTGCGGACGCGGTCGCTCGGCGGCCTACGGGCCTGGTTCGGCGGGTTCATGGAGGGCGTGCGGAAGCCGGCCGGGCCGCGGCAGCCCATGCGCTGGCGCACGGTGTGGCGGCTGACCCGGCTGGGTCGGCCTCCGGTGATCTGACGACTTGGTGACCTGATGATCTGAACTGCCCGGGGAACAGGCGAGGCCCCGGTCGTTCACCTCCGCCGACCAGGGCCTTCGCGCGCCCCGGAACCGGCCGCAACGGCGACACTCCCCCGAGTTGCGCGTCGTACGCGCGCGCCGTCGCGGCCAGCTCCGATGGAATGATCACATCAAACGGCGCCAACGGATCGCTAACATGTGGCCAACGGTTCTCCGCGCACTCGTCCGGCGGTTGGCGCGAAGTCGCCGACGGACGCGGCAAGAGGCCCGAGAACTGGCCGACATCGCCGGGAGACCGTCAGGGCAAGGTGGCGCAAAGCCGCCGTATCGAGGGCGGACGCGCCGGCGCGACGGACGTCCCGCCGTGGAGCGCACCCGACGCGGGCGCGCGGGAAGGCAGTGGGGCGGTGTGATGCGGCGGTACGAGCTGCGGTTCGGGCTGCTCGGCACGCCGGTTCTCTACGACGCGGGCGACGGCGGCGTGGCGGAGCACGGGTCTTCCGGCGTGGGCGCCGGGGCGGGCTCGTCCGGTGCGGGCGTCGGCGCCGAGGAGGGTCCGTCCGGTGCAGGCGTCGGCCCCGTCGCCCGGAGTATCAGCAGCCCCAAGGTCCGTACGCTGCTCGCCGCGCTGCTCCTGGAGGCCGGCCGGGTCGTTCCGGTCGAGTCCCTGCTGGAGGTGCTGTGGGGCGGGGCACCCCCCGCCTCGGCGCGGGCCTCGCTGCACAACCACGTCACCCGGCTGCGCCGCCTGCTGGACGACCCCGAGCGGCTGAGGGCCGTACCCCCCGGCTATCTGCTCCGTGTCGAGCAGGGCGAGCTGGACGTCCACGTCTTCGAACGCCACCTCGCCGCCGCGCGGGGCGCGCACGCCGCCATGAACTGGGCGCGCGTGGTGTGCGAGTGCGCGGCCGCCCTCGCCCTGTGGCGCGGTACGCCGCTGAGCGGGCTGCCCGCCGAACCGGTCGGGTACGCCTTCGTCCAGCGCTTCCAGGAGGCGCGGCTGCTCCTGCTGGAGTGGCGCTACGACGCCGAACTCGCCCTCGGCGGCGACCGGCTCGACCGTGTCCTGCCGGAGCTCGCGGCGCTGGCCGCCGAACACCCGCTGCGTGAGACGTACCACCGCCAGCTGATGCTCGCCCTGCACCGCACCGGCCGCCGGGCCGAGGCCCTCGCCGTCCACCGCGACCTGCGCGCCCGCCTCGTCGAGGAACTCGGCGTCGAGCCGGGGCGCGCGGTGCGTGAGGCGCATGCGGAGGTGCTGCGGGGGGCGGCCTCGAAGGGGGCGACGGCCCTCGGCGAGCGAAAAGCGGGGGACTCGGGCGCCGGCCGCCCTTGCCGTCCCGACCGCACCTCCGCCGCCATGGCACCTCCTGTGCCCGCCCAACTCCCGCCCGCACCCGCCCACTTCACCGGCCGCGACGACGACGTACGCCGCCTCCTGCACACCCTCGCCGAGCGCACCGGAACCGGCGGCACCCAGGTCGCCGTCATCAGCGGCATGGCCGGCGTCGGCAAGAGCGCGCTCGCCCTACAGGTCGCCCACACCCTGAGGGAGCGTTTCACCGACGGCCAGCTCTACGTCGACCTGCACGGTGCCACGCCTGGCATGGCCCCGCTCCCCGTCGGCGAGGCCCTCACGGCCCTGCTCCTCGACCTCGGCACCGACCCCCGCCGCATCCCCGAACACCCCGACGCGAAAACGGCGTTGCTGCGCAGTCTCCTCGCCCCGACCCGCACCCTCGTCGTCCTGGACGACGCGGCAGCCGCCGCCCAGGTACGACCGCTGCTGCCGGCCGGCTCCGGCTGCGCGGTGCTCGTCACCAGCCGCTCACCGCTGACCGCGCTCGACGGCGCCCACCGCTTCCCGCTCGCCCCGCTGTCCGCGCAGGACAGCGCGGCGCTGCTGCGGGCCGTCTCCGGGCGGGACGGCCTGGACGCGTCCCACCCGCTCGTCGAGCTCACCGGCCGACTCCCGCTCGCCCTGCGTATCGTCGCGGCCCGCCTGGCCGCCCGCCGCGCCCTCACCCCGGACGTGCTGGCCGACCAACTGGCGGCCACGGAAAGCCGCCTGAACCACCTCGAATACGACGACCTCAGCGTCCGCCGCTCCCTCGCCGTCGCCCACGACGCGCTCGCCGCCTCCGACCGCGAGACCGACCGCGACGCCGCCCTCATCCTCCGTCACATCGGCACCCTCGACCTCCCCGCCTACGGCGCCTCCCTCCTGTCCCACCTCACCCACATGCCCGAGCACCGCACCGAGGCCGCCCTCGACCGCCTCGTCGACGTAGCCCTGCTCCAGGAGCCGACCTACGGCCGCTACGCACCGCATGCCCTGGTACGCGACTTCGCCCGGGAATCGGCGGGCGGCGCTGCCGCGGGGGCGGGCGTGCGTGCGGGTGCGGGTGCGGGCGGGGGTGTGGGTGGTGGTACCCGTGCAGGTGTCGGTGGGCCGGGGGCCGTGGACAACGCGGCGCGGGTCGGTGCGCGTGCGGATGCGGGTCCGGGTGCCAATGGGCCGCGGGCCGTCGGCAGCACGGCGGGCATCGACGGCCCGGGGGACGCCGAACGGATGGGGAACGCCGACGGTGCCGACGGCCTGCGCGTCATCCACACCGCCCTGGCCTGGTACGCCGCCGTCGCCGAGCACGCCCTCACCGCCATCGTCGCCCCGGGGCCGGACCAGGACGACCGCCGACGCCCCACCTCCACCCAGCCACCCGCCCACGCGGCCCTCGTTGCCGACCTGCCCCCCTTCAGCAGCCCTGAAGCCGCCTTCGCGTGGGCCGACTCGGAGTTGGAGAACATCGTCGCGCTGGCGAAGCACCTGGAGGCGACGGCGGACACGGAGCCGGCCATACGGCCGGGGCAGGCGCCGGGCATGCCGCCGGTCACGAAGTCGGACACGGCGTCAGCCGAGCCGCCCGGAGCGCCTCCGGCCACGACGCAAGCCCCGCTGTCGGCCACGACCCCAGCCGCGCAGCCGCCCGCAGAGCCGTCCCCGGCATCGGGCGGCGCCTCGGGTGCCTCCGCAGGCACGGGCGCCTCCCCTGGCACGGGCGCCGCCCCCGGCGTGGAGGCATTGCTTTCCACACTCCTCCGTCTGCTCTTCCCCTACCTCCAACGCAGGGGCCGCGTCGCCGAGATGGAGGTGCTCGGGCGGGTCGCACTGCGGGTGGCGCGGCGGCTTGGGGATGAGGCTGCCGAGGCTTATGCGCTGGGGGACATCGCCGGGCTGAGGTTTCTGACCGGTCGGCACAAGGAGGCGCTGGGCCTGACCGACCGCGCCCTGGTGATCTGGCGGCGGTTGGACCGGCTGTCGTGGATCCGGCGCTGTCTGAACAACCGGGGCCTGCTGCTGGAGGGCCTCGGCCGGTACGCGGAGTCCGAGGACGCGCTGCGGCAGAGCCTGGAGTACTCCCGGCAGCTCGGCGACCCGCACGGCGAGGCCGTCACCCACAGCCACCTCGGCAACCTCTACGAGCACACGGACCCCCGCGCCGCCATCGAGCAGCACCGGCGTTCGCTGGCGATCGGGGAGGAGATCGGCGCCGTCATCGTGCAGCACTCGGCGCACTGCAACATCGGCTACGCCCATCTCACCCTCGGCGAACCGGCCGCCGCCCTCCCCCACTTCGAGGAGAGCCTGCGGGTCCTCGGCGGCCACGGCGACTGGCACGGCGAGGCCCAGACCCGCCTCGGACTGGTCCGCACCCTGCGCCGACTGGGCCGCACCGAACGCGCCGCCCACGAGTGCGCCGAACTGCTGCGCCGCGCCGACGCCCGCGCCGACCGCTACGCCGGCGGCCTCGCCCGGCACCAGCAGGGGCTGCTGCTGAGGGAACAGGGGCGCGCGCAGGAGGCGTACGACGCATGGCGTACGGCCCTCGACGCGCTGGACGGCACGGACGAGCAGGCGGTGGTCGGGAAACTGCACCGGCTCCTGGCGGAGAGCGGCGGCCCAGGACCGGCCGATCACTTGGCGTCGGCATAGCACTCCACCACCGCCGTGCTGAACGGAAACCGCACCGGCGTCTCCCCGAAGGTCAGCCGGCCCGCCAGCTCGGCCGCCTCCCGGATCGCCGCGACGACCGCCTCCGCCTCCTCCTCGGGACAGTGCACGATCACCTCGTCGTGCTGGAAGAAGACCAGCTCGGCCGCCATCTGCGCACAGGCCCGACGCAGTGCGGCGAGCAGCAGCAGGGCCCAGTCGGCGGCGCTGCCCTGGACGACGAAGTTACGGGCGAAGCGGCCGCGGGCACGCGCGTCGGTGGAGGCGTACCCCGGCACCCACGGCCGGTCGTCGCCGCCCCCGCCCCCGCCCGCGTCCTCGTCCGCCGTCACCGGAATGCCCGCCTCCTCCGCCGCGTCCTCGCCCGCCCCGGCCGCCGGCGGACACGTGCGCCCCAGCCAGGTCCGTACGAGCCGCCCCTCCTCACCGGCCCGCGCGGCCTCGTCGACGTACTCCACCGCGCGCGGGAAGCGACGGCGCAGCGCGGCGAGGTTCTTCAGGCCGTCGCCGGAGGTCTGGCCGTAGACCGCGCCGAGCACCGCGAGCTTGGCCTGGTCGCGGTCGCCGGAGAAGGCCCGGTCGGAGACGGACTGGTAGAGGTCGGTCTCCCGCCCGGCCACCTCCATCAGTCCGGGGTCGCGGGAGATCGCCGCGAGCACGCGTGGTTCCATCTGGTCCGCGTCGGCCACGACGAGCCGCCAGCCGGGGTCGGCGACCACCGCCCGCCGGATCACCCTGGGGATCTGCAGGCCGCCCCCGCCGTTGGTCACCCAGCGCCCGGTGACGGTCCCGCCCGCGAGGAACTCGGGCCGGAACCGCCCGTCCCGTACCCAGTCCTGCAGCCAGGTCCAGCCGTGGGCCACCCAGATGCGGTAGAGCTTCTTGTACTCGACGAGGGGTTTCACCGCCGGATGGTCGAGCGACTCGATCTCCCAGCGGCGTGTGGAGCGGATCCGGATCCCGGCCCGCGCGAACGCCTTGACGACATCGGCGGGCAGATCGGGCCGCACCCGGCGCCCGAAGGCCGCCGACACCTCGTCCGCCAGCTCGGCCAGACGGCGGGGTTCGCCACCGCCCGCGTACCGCTCGCCCAGCAGGTCGTGCAGCACCGCGCGGTGCACGTCCGCGCGCCAGGGCAGCCCGGCCCGGTTCATCTCGGCGGCCACCAGCATCCCCGCCGACTCGGCGGCCGTCAGCAGCCGCATCCGGTCGGGGTGTTCGGCCCGGTCGTGCCGCCGCTGCTGCTCGGCGTAGACCGCGAGGAGATCGGTCAGCGGCAGCCGGGCGGTGTCCTGCGGCTCGAACAGCGGGGACTGGGCGCCGGGCTCCGCGGAGCGCGGCGGCGGATCCGGCGGTACGGGGCCGCCGCGCAGCCTGGCCAGCGCGGCGGCCGCCGAGCGTGGCTCGCCGTACCTCCCCTCGTGGCCCAGCAGCAGGGTCTCGGCGTCCTCGACGTCGTAGCACCGCTCGACTCGCACCCCCGCGGCGAGCAGACGCGGATACACCTCGGCCGTGGACCGCCAGACCCAGCGGGTCACATCGGGCCGGGCGCGCACGGCCCCGACGAGGTCCGGCTCCCGGACGACCGGCGCGGCGGGCAGCCCGTCCGGACCGAGGGGGGCGAGCTCCACGCCACCGTCCTCGGCCGGAGCGAGCGCCCACCGGTCGGCCATGCAGCGAGTGTGACAGGGGGGTCTGACAACGGCCCGCGAAGCGGTCTCAGCCCTGCTCGCCCGGCTCGTCGAAGGTCACCTTGATCTTGTCGAGCGCCGCGACGAGCCACTCCTCCGACGCGGTCTTGGTGAGGCCGAGGCCGGACAGCACGCCCTCGCCGTCCTCGAACTCCAGCAGTGCGAGCAGGAGGTGTTCGGTGCCGATGTAGTTGTGGCCCAGGCGCAGGGCCTCACGGAAGGTGAGCTCCAGGACCTTCTTGGCATCGGAGCCGTACGGGACCAGCTCCGGGGCGTCCTGGACGGCGGCCGGCAGCGCCGCGGCGGCGCTCTGGCGCACGGAGTCCAGTACAACGCCCTGCGCGGTGATCGCCTTGGCGGCCAGGCCCTCCGGCTCGGCCAGCAGACCGAGCACCAGGTGCTCGGGGCGGCCCTCGGCGTTACGGGCGGCGACGGCCTCGTTGTGGGCCGCCATCACCACGTTGCGGGCGCGCGGGGTGTACCGGCTGAAGCCGGCGTCGGGGTCCGCCGCCTCCTTCGGCACGAACCGCTTCTGGGCGGCCTGCCGGGTGACGCCCATGCTCCTGCCGATGTCCGTCCAGGACGCCCCGGAACGCCGCGCCTGATCCACGAAGTGGCCGATGAGGTGGTCGGCCACGTCACCCAGATGATCGGCGGCGATTACCGCGTCCTGGAGCTGGTCGAGGGGCTCCTCGTGGACCTTCTTGATGGCCGCGATGAGGTCGTCGAGTCGTACGGATGAGGTGATGCTCGGGTTCGTCGACATATGTCAACCGTAGGTTGACGGTCCGGCGGGTGTCAACGCGTGGTTGACGGTGCTGGAGGCTTGAGGCTGGAGGCTGCAGGCTGGAGGGTGGTCACTTGGGGGAGGTGGCCACCGGACGCACCGCCAGCCCGGTGAATACCGTCCGCATGGCGCAGGCCACGCCCAGCGCGGCCATCACACCGGCGGCGGGTCCGCCCCGGCCGCCGCTCCTCGCCACGATGAACCTCATGTCGGGGTCGGGAGTGACACAGAGAGCGAAGGCGGCGACGAGGAACGCCGCACAGGGAGTCATGTCCACCATGCGGCCATCCTCGAAACGGGCGGCGGCCCCTGTGGACCATTTCCGGAGTGAGACGATCGCCGAGTGAGCAGCACCGACACCCCCGGCAGCGAGCCCTCCAGCACCGTCGACCGCGCCTTCCATGCCGCCCTCTACGACACCACCGACACGGCCCTCGACACCGGCGCCTCCCTCCTCGCCGCCGACCCGACAGCCGACGCCGAAGTGACCCGCCGCGGTGAGGACCTCGTCGCCACCGCCTGGCGCCGCGGCTGGCAGCCCGCCGACGTCATACGCCTCGTGCGCCGCGACCTGGGCGACGCGCACGCCCGGTTGCTCGCCCACCTGATCCGCGCCCAAGCGTCCCACGACCGCGCGGAGGACCACGCGCCGGCGCGCGACGACCGAGCCCGCGACAGCGCGCACAACCCAGCGCGCGACAACTCGGACGCGCGGGCGCAAAACCGGTCCGACGCGCGGGCGCGCAGCCACCCGCGCGGGCGCCGCTGGGCCGCTCAGCTCGACGAACTGCCCGCCGACCCCCCACCCCACGCCGACCGCTTCTCGTACGCGACCGTCGTCCTGGAGCTGTACCGCCTGCTGCTGCGCCTGCCCGCCCTGGAGCCCCTCCAGGAGCCGGTCCGGCG
Organism: Streptomyces sp. NPDC018693; assembly: GCF_044391385.1. Classification (NCBI taxonomy): domain Bacteria; kingdom Bacillati; phylum Actinomycetota; class Actinomycetes; order Kitasatosporales; family Streptomycetaceae; genus Streptomyces; species Streptomyces sp. NPDC018693. The sequence continues at coordinate 32,361 of NZ_JBIRZZ010000020.1, forward strand.
GCACCACGGGTTGGGCTCACGCATGCTCGGCCGTATCCGTGCGCTGCTCGCGAAGGCGGAGGCCACCGGGTTCCCGGAGGAGGCGGAGGCGCTCACGGCGAAGGCGCAGGAGCTGATGGCCCGGCACAGTGTCGACGAGGCGCTGCTGGACGCCGCGGCGCCCGCGCCGGACGCGCCCGGCGCCTGCAGGATCGGCGTCGAGCCGCCGTACGAGCAGGCCAAGGCGGTGCTGCTGGACGCGGTCGCCGCCGCGAACCACTGCCGGGCCGTGTGGAACGAACCCTTCGCCTTCTCCACGGTCGTCGGCTTCGAGGCCGACCTGGAGGCGGTGGAGCTGCTCTACACCTCGCTGCTGGTGCAGGCCCAGACCGCGATGGCGAAGGCGGAGGCCGCCCAGCGCGCGGGCGGACGCAAGCGGACCAAGACCTTCCGGCAGTCCTTCCTCGCGGCCTACGCCCACCGCATCGGCAGCCGCCTCGCCTCGGCCGCCGAGACCCAGGTCAGCGACGACCTGCTCCCGGTCCTGGCCTCCCGCGAGGTAGCGGTCGGCGAGGCGACGGACCGCCTCTTCCCCGAGACGGTCACCACCCGGCTGCGCGGCGTCAGCGACGAGGCGGGCTGGACCGAGGGCGCCGAAGCCGCGGACCACGCGCGCGTGGAGCCGCGACGCCGGCTGCCCGGACGCGGCTGACGGTCAGTCACCCTCCTGCTGGAAGGCTGACACGGTGGCGTCCACCGCGCCGTCGGCCGTGCGCGCGACATCGCCGTAGGACCACGGGAACTCGAAGACGGCGGCGGAATCGTCCGGCAGGGCGTAGGAGGCGGCCGACGCGGCGACGCCCCGCCCGTCCTCCCCGCGCACATAGGTGATCGTGAAGGACGCGGTGGCCTGCTCGGGCAGCGTCAGCGGCTGTGGCAGGGCGGCGGGGTCCCGGGGCAGCTCGACCGACGCGCCGGCGGCCAGCCGGACGCTCGGGAAGCCCTCCAGAACGCACTCCGCGCCGGTGTTGGTGATCGTGACGGTGACACTTCCGGTGTCGCCGGCGGCGGGCGCCTCGTTGACCGGGCCGACCTCGGAGCCGAGCTGGTCGGCGACGCAGGAGCCGGCGGCCGCGGCGGTCCCGGTCTCCTGGGACCGCCCGTCGTCGGGGGCGTCCGCGCCGTCGCTCTCACAGGCGGTCAGGAGCAGGGCGGCGGCAAGGGCGGTGACGGTGAGCGGAACGGCGCGCATGGCGGGAGTCCTCGGATTCGTGACGGCACTCGGACGATCATCACATCGGTACGACGCCTACGCGCCCGGCGTCGCCGTCGGCAGCCCCGACGGCCAACTGCCGTCCTCCGCCTTGGTGTACGTCTCCGTGCCGAGCCCGCTCTCCCAGGTCACCTTCAGGGTGGAGCCGTCGACGGAGTCGACCCGGCCGGCGGTGCGGTCGTCCGTGCCGGCGGCGCAGGTCAGCCGGATCGCTCCCGCGTCGGTGGTGCCGTCGCAGACGGTCCCGCCGGTCGCGTAGAGCGCGGCCTTCTTCCCATTCACCATCAGCACGACGGCCTCACCGCCCGCCGTACCGAACCAACTGCCGTCCAAGGGCGTGGTGGACACGGACGAACCCGCATCGCCACTGACGCTCGGCGTGCTGGGGGAGGCCCCGTCGGCCGCACCGCCATCGCCGCTGCACGCGGCGAGCGCGAGGACCCCCGCCAGCGCGGCACCGCAGGCCCACAGTCGGGAGTACATCAGCGAAGTCACAGCGAGCAAGCTACCAGCCGACGGTGACCCACCCAGGGGCGCGGGACCGTATCACCAGCCGGCTCCGCCGCGCGCGGGCGCGACCAGCCCCCGTGCGACCAGCCCCCGCAACTCGCACCGGAGCAACTACCAGGAAGACTTCCGAACCCCCGGCAAGTGCCCCGCATGCGCCTGCGACCGCAGACTCACCCGGGACAACCCGAACGTCCGGAAGTACCCCCGAGGCCGCCCATCCACCTGATCCCGGTTGCGCACGCGCGTGGCGCTCGCATCGCGTGGCTGCCGCCGCAACTCCGCCTGCGCGGCGACCCGTTCCTCCTCCGTCGACGACGGCCGCCGGATGATCTCCTTCAGCTCGGCCCGCCGCGCCGCGTACCGCGCGACGATCTCCCGCCGCTTCTCGTTCTTCGCGATCTTGCTCTTCTTGGCCATCAGACCCTCACTCCCCGGGCGCGGATACGGGCCACCGCGGCCTCGATCCCGATCGTGTCGACCGTCTTGATCCCCTTCGCGCTCAGCCGCAGCCGGACGTACCGGCCCTCGCTGGGCAGCCAGTACCGCTTGGACTGGATGTTGGGGTCGAAGCGGCGCGAAGTGCGCCGGTGGGAGTGGGAGATGCGGTTGCCGAAGCCGGGCTGGGCGCCGGTCAGCATGCAGTGCGCGGACACGGGTGACGTACCTCTCCTGGAGCCGTAGTGCTAATGGAAGTCATTTTCAGTAACATAGCAGCATGGCACGCAACGAACTCCGCCCGGTCATCAAACTCCGCTCCACGGCGGGGACCGGCTACACGTATGTGACGCGCAAGAACCGCCGCAACGACCCGGACCGCATGACGCTCCGCAAGTACGACCCGGTCGTCGGCCGCCACGTCGACTTCCGAGAGGAGCGCTGAACCACCGCCATGCGCAAGGGAATCCACCCGCCGTACGGTCCCGTCGTCTTCCGTGACCGCGCCGCGAACCACGCCTTCCTCACCCGCTCGACGATGACGAGCGAGAAGACGATCGAGTGGGAGGACGGCAACACCTACCCGGTCGTCGACGTCGAGATCTCGAACGTCAGCCACCCCTTCTACACCGGCACCGCCCGCGTCCTGGACACGGCCGGCCGCGTCGAGCGCTTCGAGCGCCGGTACGGAAAGAAGGGCTGATGCTCTCTGTCGTGATCGTCGGCGGGCTGCACGCCGACGCCCGCAGGGCGACGGTCGCCCAGCTGCTCGCCGACGTGCCCGGCAGCGTCGTACTCCACCACGACCTGGCGACGGCGGCCGCCGGCACGGTCGTGCGGACGATCCGCGACGCGACCGGCATCCTCTCCGCCGGTGAGGCGCCGCTGGTCAACGACTGCGCCTGCTGTGCGCTGCGTGAGGACCTGGTGCCCGAGCTGCGCCGCCTCGCCGACGACGGCACGACGCGGCTCGCGATCGTGGAGCTGTGGGACTCCGTCGAGCCCAAGGCGATGGCCGAGGTGGTCGTCGACGGCGGGCTCACGGTCACCGGCGTGATCACCGCCGTCGACCCGGCGCTGCTGCTGCCGTACCTCGGCAACGGCGACGACCTCGCCGAGGGCGGTCTCGCGGCGGCCGCCACCGACCAGCGCACCGTCGCGGACACGTTCGCGCGGCAGCTGGAGTACGCCCCCGTCCTCGCCGTCGTCGACTCCCCGGAGGCCGACGACGAGGACCGCGAGCTGCTGGCGCAGCTCCACCCGACGGCCCGTCGGGTCCCCGTGCCGGGCGGCCACCCCGGGGACCCGGCGGGCGCGGACGCCGGCGAGGCAACCGCGGAGTCGTCGCCCTTCGCAGCTGCACGTGCAAACGGAGTGGCGGCGTCACCCCTCGCCGAGGCCGCTCTCGCCGGCTTCGACGTGGAGGCGGCCGCCGCCGCCCAGCACCCGGCCTGCGCCCTGCTGCCCGCCGAGGCCGACGCGCACGGCGTGGCCACATTCGTCTGGCACCGCCGCCGGCCCTTCCACCCGGAGCGGCTGTACGCGGCCCTGGAGGACCTGACCTGCGCCGCCGCCCGCAGCCGGGGCCGGTTCTGGCTCGCCGACAAGCCGGACGTGCTGCTGCACTGGGACGCGGCCGGCGGTGCCCTGTGCGTGGAGTCGGCCGGACCCTGGCTCGCCTCCCTGCCCGACGCGGCCTGGGAGATGGTGCCGCCGGTGCGCCGCGCCGCCGCCGCGCTGGACTGGCACCCCGAGCACGGCGACTGCTGCCAGCACCTGGTCTTCACCTCGCCCGGCCTCGACCGCGACGGGCTGGCCCGGCTGCTGGAGTCCTGCCTGCTCACCGACGCCGAGTACGCCGCCGGGCGCGACGCCTGGCAGCGGCTGCCGTCCTCCTTCGACACCCTTCTGGAGATCTGACCCATGCCCCCCAAGCGCGAACGCAAGCCCGCCAAGCACCGGCCCAACCCGCTGGACCAGGCCGGGATCACCTACATCGACTACAAGGACACCGACCTGCTGCGGAAGTTCATCTCCGACCGCGGCAAGATCCGCAGCCGCCGGGTGACCCGGGTGTCGTCCCAACAGCAGCGACAGCTGGCGAAGGCGATCAAGAACGCGCGGGAGATGGCACTGCTGCCCTACTCGTCCGCCCGGTAGCCCGCTCCGCCGCCACACAGGTAGGAGATCCCCTGCGTCTGACGCGTGGGGGATCTCCTACCTGTCGTTGTGCGCGAGGACATGCGGCCGACAGAGCATCCACCGGCTGGAGGCGGCCGCGCTCGCCGACGTACGGGATCAGCTCCATCTGTGCGAGCGGTTGTGGCACGACCGTCTGGACGGGCTCGGTGAGCTGCCCGGACGTATGCCCGACGATGACATGACATGAGCCACCCGGCCGGGTACGAGCCCGGCCTCGCTCCGGACGACGACCTCACCGTCCTCCGGATGGACCAGTACCTTCGCCGTCCCTGCGGCCGAAAGCTTTCGTCTCCAGGTCGGACACCGGTACCGGACGCACGGGTCTCGCCTATATCACGAACGGATGCCGTCCGTCCGGTGGACCGACGCCGATCCGGCCGGCCCTGCGGAGTGGACCATCGCCCGGACGCTGGAACAGGAAGGGCACGGAACGCGTCTGTTCCTAGTGCACGAGGGTTCGATCCGGGCCATCCGGCGCAGTTGCCGGCGATCGCATGTGCCGCGCCCTTCGGGGCAGGCGCATCGCATCGGTGCCCCACAGTGCTGTAACCGAGGGACCACCCCGCGTGCACGTGCATTTGCTCATGCATCTGCACATGAACGGGGTTATGATCCGGGACAGTTGACCATCGCACCAATGGCCACACCAGCCAGTGCACCATCAGGGAGCGACCTGTGGACCACGACGTTGACGGGGGACGCGACGTGTACAACGGCATGACGGCCACACAGCTGCACGGGGTTGCCTGGCAGAAGAGCAGGCACAGCAACTCGCAGGGATCGTGCGTGGAGTTCGCGCGGCTGCCGGGCGGTGACGTGGCCGTCCGCAACTCGCGTTTCCCGGACGGCCCGGCGCTCGTCTACACGCGGGCCGAGATCGAGGCCATGCTGCTCGGCGTCAAGGACGGCGAGTTCGACCACCTGGTGGCGGGCTGAGGGCCGGCGTCACGCGACCCGCCGGCACAGCGGCTTCGTATACGAAGGCGCTGTGACGCGCGTAGAAACGCGGCGCCGCAGTGCGCCGCGTCTCCTCATTCCGCCGGGGTGCGCAGCCGGAACAGCGCCCAGACCACCTTGCCGCCGAGCGAGCCGGCCAGCGGATGCCAGCCCCAGCCGTCGGCGAAGGAGTCGACCAGGAACAGGCCGCGGCCCGACTCCGCCGAGAAGTCGTCCGCGTCGCGGGTCACGGGACTGTCGTCACTGGGGTCGCGCACCGCGCACACCAGCCGCCCGGTCCACCGCATCAGGTGCAGTCGCACCGCCGGGTTCAGCTCGGACGCGCAGGGGGCGGGACCGGACGACAACCCGTGCCGCAGGGCGTTGGTGACCAGTTCGGAGACGACCAGGCAGATGTCGTCGAAGCGGTCGCCCACGTCCCACTGGTCGAGCGTTCTGCGGGTGAACTGCCGCGCCTCGCGCACCGCTTCGAAGCGGGCGGGCAGGGCACAGGAGGCGGCGTTGGACACGGCCGCGGGATCCAGCGGCGGAAGGCCCTGCCGTAACGGCTCGAGCATGGTCGATCCATTCGTCCCCATGCGAGGCACTCCCGGGAATTCGCGGTCGTTGCGATGCAGCGGTTGCGCGGGACCATGGTTTCGGATGCGTACAGCAGATGCAAGGGCAGATGCACGTGCACGTGACCGAATTGGACCTGCCCGTACCGCTTCTTGGCCATTTTTTCCGCCATCTTCGTACCGCTCAGCGGCACAGTCCTTGCCTTCTCCCACTCTTCCCCGACGACCTCCTCTGCGTAAGCTTTGGCTTCTTTCCGTCTCTGTAATCGGGCGAGTACTGCTCGGAGTGTTTTAGTGGCAGACTTCGGCCCCTGAAGACGGTTGGGGAGGCTGGCGAACGTGAGCGCGGGAGAGCCCGGATCGGTGGTGCGACGCATGCTGCTCGGCTCGCAACTCAGGCGACTGCGTGAGTCACGTGGCATCACGCGCGAGGCTGCGGGTTACTCGATCCGCGCATCCGAGTCGAAGATCAGCCGGATGGAGCTGGGCCGGGTGAGCTTCAAGACACGCGATGTGGAAGACCTGTTGACGCTGTACGGCATCACGGACGACCAGGAGCGCGCGGCGCTCGTAGGACTCGCCCGCGAGGCCAATGTGGCCGGCTGGTGGCACAGCTACTCGGACGTCCTGCCGAGCTGGTTCCCCACCTACGTCGGCCTGGAGGGCGCGGCCTCCCTGATCCGCGCCTACGAGGTGCAGTTCGTGCACGGCCTGCTCCAGACCGAGGCGTACGCCCACGCGGTGGTCAGCCGGGGCATGAAGGGCGCCAGTGCCGCCGACATCGACCGGCGCGTCGCGCTGCGCCTGGAGCGGCAGAAGTACCTCGTCTCCGAGAACGCCCCCGAGTTCCACATCGTCCTCGACGAGGCCGCGCTGCGCCGCCCCTACGGCGACCGCGAGGTGATGCGCGGTCAGCTCCAGCATCTGATCGATGTCTCCGAGCAGCCCAACGTACGGCTGCAGATCATGCCGTTCAGCCTCGGCGGCCACTCCGGCGAGTCCGGCGCCTTCACGATTCTCAGCTTCCCCGAGTCCGACCTGTCGGACGTGGTCTACCTGGAGCAGCTCACCAGCGCGCTGTACCTGGACAAGCGTGAGGACGTCGCCCAGTACGAGCAGGCGCTGAAGGAACTCCAGCAGGACAGCCCCGGACCGGCCGAGAGCCGGGACCTGCTGCGCGGACTGCTGCAACTGTCGTAGGGACAACGTCGTAGGGGCAACGGTCGTAGGGATAACCCTCGATTCCCCGGCACCCCGGGGGTGTTCTGATACGAGCACGCCAACTGACGTAAAACGTCAGTACGATGACACATGATCAGAGCTTGAGCGCCCCGGCGGCAAGGGATTGAGGGATCACATGTCGTCCTGCTTCACCGACCTGGCCCTGCAGTACATCGACGGTGAGTGGCGCCCGGGTACCGGCTCCTGGGACATCATCGACGTCAATCCGTACGACGGGACCAAGCTCGCCTCGATCACCATCGCCACCATCGACGAGGTCGACCAGGCGTACCGAGCGGCCGAGCGGGCCCAGCGCATCTGGGCGACGACCAACCCCTACACCCGGCGTGGCGTCTTCGAGCGTGCCCTGCGGCTGGTCGAGGACCGCGAGCAGGAGATCACCGAGGCGATCATCGCCGAGCTGGGCGGCACCCGCCTCAAGGCCGGCTTCGAGATCGGCCTGGCGAAGGAGTTCCTGCGTGAGGCCGCCCAGTTGACCCTGCGCTCCGAAGGCCGGCTGCTCCCCTCGCCGATCGAGGGCAAGGAGAACCGCCTCTACCGCGAGCCGGTCGGTGTCGTCGGTGTGATCAGCCCCTTCAACTTCCCCTTCCTCCTCTCGATCAAGCCGGTCGCCTCCGCGCTCGCCCTCGGCAACGGCGTCGTCCTCAAGCCCCACCAGGACACCCCCGTCGTCGGCGGCACCCTCATCGCCAAGCTGTTCGAGGAAGCGGGTCTGCCCACCGGCCTGCTCAACGTCGTCCTGACCGACATAGCCGAGATAGGCGACGCCTTCATCGAGCACCCGGTGCCCAAGGTCATCTCCTTCACCGGCTCCGACAAGGTCGGCCGCCACATCGCCACCGTCTGCGCCGCCCAGCTCAAGCGCACCGTCCTCGAACTGGGCGGCAACAGCGCGCTGGTGGTCCTCGACGACGCCGACATCGACTACGCGGTCGACGCGGCCGTCTTCAGCCGCTACGTCGACCAGGGCCAGGTCTGCATGGCCGCGAACCGCATCCTGGTGGACCGTTCGGTGGCCGAGGAGTTCACCGAGAAGTTCGTCGCCAAGGTCAGGACGTTGAAGACGGGCGACCCCAGCGACCCCCAGACCGTCATCGGCCCGGTCATCAACTCCCTCCAGGCCAACGCGGTCTCGGCCGCCGTCGACCAGGCCGTCGCCGAGGGCGCCACCGTCCTCGTACGCGGCGAGACCGCCGACAACCTGGTCGGCCCCTCGGTCCTGACCGACGTCCCGTCCGACTCGACCCTCCTGCACAAGGAGATCTTCGGCCCCGTCGCCCTCCTCGTCCCCTTCGGCGGCGAGGAGGAGGCCATCCGCATCGTCAACGACACGCCCTACGGCCTCAGCGGCGCCGTCCACACCGCCGACATCGAGCGGGGCGTCGCCTTCGCCAAGCGCGTCGACACCGGGATGTTCCACGTCAACGACGGCACCATCCACGACGAGCCCCTCGTCCCCTTCGGCGGCGAGAAGCACTCCGGCATCGGACGGCTGAACGGCGAGACGACCCTGGACGCGTTCACGACCCTGAAGTGGATCTCGGTGCAGCGGGGCCGGAGTCAGTTCCCGTTCTGACAGCAGGGCCCCGGTGTTGAGCCTCGCCCGGCTCTTGCGGACAGAAGCTGACCGCAAGGGCCCGTAGCGTCGTGGATGTCAGGAGGCCCCGAGGGCGGGCCCCGGTCCAGGTGGAAGGCGGACGGTCATGGTCACCCACGTACCCGCGGAGGCTCACGGCGACGAGCGCGGCGCGCTGCTGTCCTGGCTGGCTTCGGAGCGCGGGGCGATCAGGCGGACGTTGCTCGGGCTGACGCAGGAGCAGGCGGCGAGTCGGCCGAGTGCGAGCGAGCTGTCGCTGTCGGGGCTGCTCAAGCATGTCGCCGAGGCCGAGCAGGGCTGGGTCGCGCGGGCGAAGGGGGAGGACCCGGCCATCGCGCGGGACGAGTCGAACTGGCACGAGTGCTTCGTGCTCGTCGGCGACGAGACCGTCGAGGAACGGCTCGCGTACTGGGAGAAGGTCGCCGCCGAGACGGAGGCGTTCGTGCGGTCGGTGCCCAGCCTGGACGACACCTTCCCGCTCCCCGACCAGCCCTGGTTCCCCAAGGAGCGCGTGTCCGTGCGCTGGATGGTGCTCCAGCTGATCCGCGAGGTGACCCGCCACGCCGGGCACGCCGACATCATCCGGGAGTCGCTGGACGGGAAGACGGCCTTCGAGCTGATCGCCCTCGCCGAAGGCGGAGAGGACTGAGGTCCTAACCTGGACGGCATGTCAGCGATCCGTCTCCTCGTGCTCGGCGCGGTGCGCCAGCACGGGCGGGCCCACGGCTACCAGGTGCGCAACGACCTGGAGTACTGGGGCGCCCACGAGTGGTCCAACGCCAAGCCCGGCTCGATCTACCACGCCCTGAAGCAGATGGCGAAGCAGGGGCTGCTCCACGCGCACGAGATCGCCCCGTCCACGGCCGGCGGCCCGCCGCGGGTCGAGTACGAGATCACCGGGGCCGGCACCGAGGAGTACCTGCGGCTGGTCCGCGAGGCGCTGACCTCGTACGACCAGAAGGTGGACGTCAAGTCGGCGGCCATCGGCTTCATGGTCGACCTGCCGCGCGCCGAGGCGGTCGCGTTGCTCAAGGAGCGGATCCGGCGGATCCGGGAGTGGCGCTCCGCGGTCACCGACCACTACGTCCCCGAGGGCGGCCCGGAACAGCTCGGGCACATCGGCGAGATCATGAACCTCTGGATCCACACGGCCGATGCCGAGGCCGAGTGGGCCCAGGGGCTGATCGGGCGGATCGAGGGCGGGGCTTACACCTTCGCCGGTGAGGGAGACCCGTTCGTCGGCGTCCTCGCCGAGGGCCAGGAGAACCCGTACGCCACCGGGGACCCTCGCTAATCAAGTTTGACCACTGCCTGGAGAAGGGTTACGTTGGCTGAGCTAGTCAAGTTTGACTAACGGAGGAATGGGGAGTGCACGTGACCGATCCCGCGATCACCGTCGAGGGAGCCCGCAAACGGTACGGCGACAAACACGCACTCGACGGACTCGACCTGCTCGTCACTCCCGGCACCGTCCACGGGGTGCTCGGCCCCAACGGCGCCGGCAAGACCACCCTCGTCCGCGTCCTGTCGACCCTGCTGCGCCCGGACTCCGGGCGGGTCCGGGTCGCGGGCCACGACGTGGTGACCGACGCCCGCGCGGTACGCCGCCGTATCGGCCTGCTCGGCCAGCACGCGGCGCTCGACGAGGACCTGAGCGGCCGCCAGAACCTGGAGCTGTTCGGCCGCCTCCACCACCTCGGCGCCCGCCACGCGCGCGTGCGAGCCGGCGAACTCCTGGAGCGCTTCGACCTCACCGACACCGGCCGCAAACCGGTGAGCGCCTACAGCGGCGGCATGCGGCGCCGCCTCGACCTCGCCGCCTCCCTCATCACCGAGCCCGCGGTGCTCTTCCTCGACGAGCCGACCACCGGACTCGACCCGCGCGGCCGCGCCGAGGTCTGGGCCTCGGTCCGCTCCCTGGTCGGCGGCGGTACGACGGTCCTGCTCACCACCCAGTACCTGGAGGAGGCCGACCAGCTCGCCGACCGCATCTCGGTCGTCGACGCGGGCCGGGTCGTCGCCGACGGCACGGCGGACGCGCTGAAGGCGATGACCGGCGGGGACCGCATCGACGTGGTGCTGCGCGACGCGGGTCAGCTGGGCGCGGCCGTCGCCCTCCTCCCGGTGCCCGCATCGGGCGTCTCCGTCGACACCGACCGCCGCCTGCTCAGCGCCCCCGTCACCGACCGCATGGCCGCGCTCGCCGGTGTCGTACGGGCCCTGGAGGACGCCGGTATCGAGGCCGAGGACATCGCCCTGCGCCGCCCGACGCTGGACGAGGTCTTCCTGCACCTGACGGCCGACCGTGTCACCGACCGTGCGAAGGAGGCCGTATGACCGGCTACGTCCTGACCGACTGCTGGACCATGACCCGCCGCGAACTCGCCCACTGGGCGCGGCAGCCCGTCCGGGTGATGGTCGGCCTGCTGTTCTCCGTGATGCTGCTGCTGATGTTCGGCCATCTGATCGGCGGCGGCCGCGGCGTCGAGGGCGAGTACCTCGACTACCTGGTCCCCGGCATGCTCGCCGTCACCATGGCCTTCGGCCTGGAGAGCACGATGCTCGCCGTCACCCAGGACCTCAACAAGGGGGTCATCGACCGGTTCCGCTCCCTGCCGATGACCAACGGGGCGGTCCTGGTCGGCCGTTCGGTGGCCGACATGCTCCAGTCCGTGCTGGGGCTGGCGCTGATGACCGGGGTGGCCTTCGCCCTCGGCTGGCGGACGCACGGCGGCCCGGCCGCCTTCCTCGGCGCGCTCGGCCTCCTGCTGCTGTTCCGCTTCGCCATGCTGTGGATCGGCATCCACCTGGCCCTGGTGGCCGGCAGACCGGAGATGGTCCAGGCCGTGCAGATCCTGGTCTGGCCGGTCGGCTTCCTCTCCAATGCCTTCGCCACCCCCGACTCCATGCCCGGCTGGCTGGGCACCGCCGTCGAGTGGAACCCGCTGTCCCAGACGGCCACGGCGGTACGGGACCTGTTCGGCAGCCCCGGCGGCGAGTCGGGGCACGTGTGGGCGGCCGTCGTATGGCCGCTGGCGCTGCTGGCGGTGTTCCTGCCGCTGGCGGTGCGCAGGTTCGCGCGACTGGACCGCTGACCCGGCCCGCCGCTCAGTGATGGAAGCCGGTGGCCGCCCCCTTGTCCCCCTTCAGGGGATGCGGCTGCCGGCGCAGCTCCGGCAGCAGACGCGTCAGGTCGTCCAGGAACAGGTCGGCGAGGTCGGCCGAGAAGCCGTTGCGGCACACGACCCGCAGCACCGACAGGTCCTCGCGGTGCGGCGGGAAGGTGTACGCGGGCACCAGCCAGCCGCTCTCCCGCAGCCGCCGGGAGACGTCGAACACGTCGTACGCCGTCACCTCGGGCCGCGTGGTGAAGGCGAACACCGGCAGCTGGTCGCCCCGCGTCAGCAGCCGGAAGTCACCCAGCGCCGCCACCCGCTCGGCGATGCTCCGTGCCACGTCCCGGGTGGCCTGCTGCACCGCCCGGAACCCCTCACGGCCGAGCCGCAGCAGCGTGTAGTACTGCGCGACGACCTGCGCGCCCGGCCGGGAGAAGTTCAGCGCGAAGGTGGGCATGTCGCCGCCCAGGTAGTTCACCCGGAACACCAGCTCCTCCGGCAGGGCCCGCGCGTCGCGCCACAGCGCCCAGCCGACACCCGGGTACACGAGCCCGTACTTGTGCCCCGACGTGTTGACGGACGCCACCCGCGGCAGACGGAAGTCCCACACCAGGTCCTCGTCGAGGAACGGGGCGACCATGGCACCGGACGCCCCGTCGACATGCACCGGGATGTCGAGGCCCGTGCGCTCCTGCAGCCGGTCCAGCGCCGCGCACACCTCGGCGATCGGCTCGTAGGACCCGTCGAAGGTGGACCCGAGGACGCCGACGACCCCGATCGTGTTCTCGTCGCACAACTCGGCCGCGGCCTGCGGGTCGAGACGGAACCGGTCGCCCTCCATGGGCACCTGACGGGCCTCCACCTCCCAGAAGTTGCAGAACTTGTCCCAGCAGACCTGCACATTGACACCCATGACGAGATTCGGCCGGGCGTCGGCGGACGGATAGCGGTGGGTGTTGCGGGCCGCCCACCGCCGCTTCAACGCCATCCCGGCGAGCATGCACGCCTCGCTCGACCCGGTCGTCGAACAGCCCACGGCGGCCGCCGGGTCGGGTGCGTGCCACAGATCGGCGAGCATCGCCACACAGCGCCGCTCCAGCTCGGCGGTGCGCGGATACTCGTCCTTGTCGATCATGTTCTTGTCCCGGCACTCCGCCATCAGAGCACCGGCCTCCGGCTCCATCCACGTGGTGACGAAGGTGGCCAGGTTCAGCCGGGAGTTGCCGTCCAGCATCAGCTCGTCATGGACCAGCCGGTACGCCGTCGACGGGGCCATGGGGGAGTCGGGCAGACGGTGCTTGGGCGGCGCCTCGGTCATACCGCCGACCGGGTCCGCGGCCCCGTGGAACGGATTGACGGCGAGTCGGCCCCCGCCGTCGCGTGCTTCTTCGCTGTCCCCACGATGCAGTGGCATGCATACGACGGTAGGCGCGGTCCGAGCAGCTTGCACCTCACGCCACGTGAGGACCCATCGTGGAGCGCGAACCGAGAAGGGAGCGGAAGTGAGCTACTCCGTGGGACAGGTCGCCGGATACGCCGGGGTCACGGTGCGCACCCTGCACCACTACGACGACATCGGCCTGCTCGTCCCGAGCGAGCGCAGCCACGCGGGCCACCGGCGCTACAGCGACGCCGACCTCGACCGGCTGCAGCAGATCCTGTTCTACCGCGAGCTCGGCTTCCCGCTCGACGAGGTCGCCGCCCTGCTCGACGACCCGGAGGTGGACCCGCGCGCGCACCTGCGCCGGCAGCACGAACTGCTGACCGCCCGGATCGAGAAGCTGCGGAAGATGGCGGCGGCCGTGGAGCAAGCCATGGAGGCACGCAAGATGGGCATCAACCTCACCCCCGAGGAGCGCTTCGAGGTCTTCGGCGACAAGGACCCCGAGCAGTACGCCGAGGAGGCCGAGCAGCGCTGGGGCGGCACGGAGGCATGGGCCGAGTCACAGCGCCGGGCGGCCACGTACACCAAGGAGGACTGGAAGCGTCTGCAGGCCGAGGCCGACGACTGGAGCGAGCGCTACCAGGCCCTGATGGCCGACGGCGAGCCGCCGAACGGCGCGCGGGCCATGGACATGGCCGAGGAACACCGACGCCACATCGGAGCCTGGTACTACGAATGCTCGTTCGAAATGCACTGCTGCCTGGCTGAGATGTACGTCTCCGACGAGCGCTTCAAGGCGTTCTACGACTCCATGCGGGACGGCCTCGCCGAACACCTCAGGGAAGCCATCCTCGCCAACGCGGCCCGACACACCGCGTGACCCCCTGGCCCGGGCTCACTCCCGGGCCAGGACCACGGCCGTTCCGTACGCGCAGACCTCGGTGCCGACATCCGAGGCGTCCGTCACGTCGAAGCGGAACATCAGCACCGCGTTCGCCCCACGCGCGCGTGCCTGCTCCACGAGCCGCTCCATCGCCTGGTTGCGGGTCTGCACGAGCGTCTTCGTCAGCCCCTTCAACTCCCCGCCGATCATCGACTTCAGACCGGCGCCGATCTGACTTCCCAGGTGCCGGGAGCGCACGGTCAGCCCGAAGACCTCCCCGAGGACCGCCTGCACCCGGTGTCCGGGCACGTCGTTCGTCGTCACCACCAGTACGTCCGGCTGAGGGCCCTGGCCGCCGCCGTATTCGTCGATACCCATGCCCACAGCTTTGTGCGAGCGGGGGCACAGTGCATCCTGAGAACAGCCATGGAACCTGGGCCATGGCGGCTGCGTTGATAGGTTTGGGCAGCCACGCCCCCAGCCCGCATCCCACCGCAGGAGCCACAGACCCGTGACCACGCTTGCGCTCGGCCCCGAGTGGCTGAGCCCGGACTATCTGATCGAGACCTTCAGCCTCCCCGGCATCCTGCTGATCGTCTTCGCCGAGTCCGGGCTGTTCGCCTTCCTGCCCGGCGACTCCCTGCTGTTCACGGCGGGCCTCTTCGTGGCCGAGGGGAACTACATCACCCAGCCCCTCTGGCTGGTCTGCACGCTGATCGTGATCGCCGCCGTCGTCGGCGACCAAGTCGGTTACATGATCGGCAAGTTCCTGGGCCCCAAGCTCTTCAACCGGCCCAACTCCAAGCTCTTCAAACAGGAGAACCTGGAGAAGGCCCACGAGTTCATGGAGAAGTACGGCCCCAAGGCGATCGTCCTCGCCCGCTTCGTACCGATCGTGCGCACCTTCGCCCCCATCACGGCCGGCGCGGGCCGCATGAAGTACCGCACGTTCCTCGCGTACAACGTCATCGGCGGCATCGCCTGGGGCTGCGGCGTCACCCTCGCGGGCTACTGGCTGGGCCAGATCGAGTTCATCAAGACCAACGTCGAGGCGATCCTGGTCCTGATCGTTTTCGTCTCCGTCGTCCCGATCATCGTCGAGTTCCTGCGCGAACGCTCCAAGAAGAAGCGCGCGGCGGCCGAGGCTCCGTCGCCGCAGCCCCAGCCGCAGGCCCCGGCCCCGTACCCGGTCATGGACGACGCCACGACCCAGCTGCGCCGCATCCCCGCGGACCCCCAGCAGCCGAACCACCAGCAGTACGACCAGAACCAGTACTACGGCCAGCAGTACCCGCAACAGCAGCCGCAGCCGCAGCAGCAGCGGTACGGCGCCCAGTACCCGTACGACCAAGGCGGCTACTGACCGACAAAGGGGCGCGGGGCTGCATCGATGTGCGGCTCCGCCCCCACGAGTTCGCCGGCGCCCGGCTCAGAACCCCCGCGTCCTCTTCGCGGCCCTGCGCTTCTCGACGGAAACTCTCAGGAACATCCGAGAGACCTCCGACCCCAGATTCACCCCGATCGCGATAGCCATGGCCAACGCCGCCGCCTTGGTCAGCGAAGCCAACCCCCGGTCGACTTCGTTCTGCGCGATGGACAACAGCCCGAAGTACGTCGCGGACCCCGGCAGCAGCGGCCCGATCGCCGCCGTCGTGTACGGCAGAGCCGAAGCGAACCGATGCCGCGCCAGCAACTGCCCGAACAGGCCGACCAGCCCCGCCGCGGCCGCCGTTGAAGCGACCGGCGACATCCCGCCGGCGTAGTGCATGGCGCCGTACACCACCCAGGCGACACCCCCGTTGAGGGTCACCGCGAGCACGGTGGACCGTTCCTGCTGGAGCAGCACCGCGAAGGTCAGCGACAGCAGCATCGACGCGCCGATCTGCAGCAGCGGCCGCTCGACGCTGCCCAGCGCCGCGTCGGGGCTGAGATGGGCGCCCAGGTTGACGCCCATGTACAGCACCACGAGCACCCCGACCACGATGCCCACGAAGAAGTACATGACCTCCAGCAGACGCGCGGCCGCGGTGATGTAGAACCCGGTCAGACCGTCCTGCACGCCCGCCACCAGCGCCCGCCCCGGCAGCAGCGCGAACAGCCCACCGGTGATGACCGCGGACGCCTTCACGTCGACGTGCGCCAGGTTCAGCGCGACCCCGATCGCCGCCGGCGGCATCGCGGCCACCAGGAACTGGTAGAACTCCGGCAGCCCGCGCCCCGCGCACAACCACGCCAGCCGGTCCCCGAGCATCGCCCCGACCGCGGCCGCCACGAACACCAGCGGCCCACCGCCGACGAGCACCGAGGCCGCGCCCGCCAGCAGCCCGCTGGCCGAGGTGAGCACCCAGGTGGGGTACGGATGCCGGTTGCGGCGGATCTCCGCGAGGCGCCGGTACGCCTCCTCCAGGGAGACATGGGTCTCCGGGTCGGTGAGGTCGTCCACCAACCGGAAGACGGCCGCCAGCCGGGTGTAGTCGGTGCCCCGGCGGCGCACCGTCCGGGACGCCGTCACCGGGTCCTCCACCAGCGACGGCTGATGGGAGATCGACAGCAGGGTGAAGGTGACGTTCGGCTCGCAGCGGTCCAGCCCGTACGCCCGGCACACCGCGAACATCGCGGCCTCCACGTCCTCGGCGCCCTCCCCGCCCGCCAGCAGCAGCTCCCCGAGACGCAGTGTCAGGTCGAGCACGCGCGGGACGGCCGGACCGCCCTCCTCCTCCGCCTTCTGCACCGGCTCGGGCGCGGGCCGGTCGGCCACCGACATGCGCAGCATCGTGCGCATCCGGTCCTGCCAGGGCACGTCCTTGGCCAGCGACACCGCCGGCATCCCGGAGGGCGGCGTGAAGGCCCCAGGGGCGCTCTGCGCGCTGTAGCCGCTGGGCGGGGTGAACGCCGAGCCCTCCGGCTCCGCCGAGGGCGGCTGCGGGGCCTCCAGGCCCACCGGGAGGGCGAACTCGGACGTGGTCTCCGACTCGCTGTCTCCCACCTCCACCCCGGCCGGCGGCGTGAAGGCCATCTTCGCCTCGTCCGACTGTGGCTTGCGGTCCTCCGCCTCCGGCACTGAGCAACGCTCCCTGAACGACACCTTCCGTCGGCCACAGTATGCGCAAGGACAGCGAAATGGGCCGCACGCGTGTGCGTGCGGCCCATCAGGTGAGACGGAGCTCAGGGTGCTCAGTGGCCGCCCTGCTCCTTGAAGCGCTTGTACGACCGCTCGATCTCGGCCTCGGCGTCCGTGCGGCCCACCCAGTTGGCGCCCTCGACGGACTTGCCGGGCTCCAGGTCCTTGTAGACCTCGAAGAAGTGCTGGATCTCCAGGCGGTCGAACTCCGACACGTGGTGGATGTCGCGCAGGTGCTCCACGCGCGGGTCCGTCGCCGGCACGCACAGCAGCTTGTCGTCGCCGCCGGCCTCGTCGGTCATGCGGAACATGCCGATCGCGCGGCAGCGGATCAGACAGCCCGGGAACGTCGGCTCGTCCAGGATGACCAGCGCGTCGAGCGGGTCGCCGTCCTCGCCGAGGGTGTTCTCGACGAAGCCGTAGTCGGTCGGGTAGGCGGTCGAGGTGAAGAGTCGACGGTCCAGGCGGATCCGACCGGTCTCGTGGTCCACCTCGTACTTGTTGCGCGAACCCTTCGGGATCTCGATCGTGACGTCGAACTCCACCGGTGGCTCCTCCATGATCAGCACATACTTCGGGTGATTAAGTGTCCCTCACGCAGGTGTGTGATCGCGAAAGGGGCTGGTGGTCGTGCCAGAACTGAGGCCGTGGCGGGTCACGAGACCGCACGTGGTGCGGATCGCCGCCGCCGTACGACCCCGTCTGGCGCGTGTGGCCGCGGCCGCGAAGCCGAGGGTCGCACGGCTCACACGGGCCGCGAAACCGCAGCTCCCCCGGACCACGGGGCCGAAGACCGCCAGGACCTGGCAGTACACCGCGGGTGCGGTCACGGCCGGGCTGGCACTGGCCGCCGGTGCGGTGACCGCCGCCGGCCCCTGGGACTCCACGGGTCAGCGTACGGCCGAGCGGGACAGGGCGGCCGCCCTGGGTCGCACGGGTGGCGCAGATCACGGCTCCGCCACCGCGGACCAGGCCGCCCCCGAGCCGCGCCCCGCCCCCAGCGCCGCCTCCGTCCTCACCGGCCTCGGCGGCACCTCCGGCACGGTGCAGGCCGGCCCCGGCTCCGTCCCCGACGACACCGCCCTCGCGGCCGTCCTGGACCCGCTGCTGGACGTCCCCGCCCTCGGCGACCTGCACGCCGCCGCGGTCGTCGACGTGGCCACCGGCAGGCTCCTGTACGGCTCCGGCGCCGACCGGGCCCTCACACCCGCCTCGACGACGAAGGTCGCCACCGCCGTCGCCGCGCTCACCGCGATGGGCCCCGACCACCGCCTCACCACGCGCGCGTCCCTGGAACCCGACACCAAGGAGCTCGTCCTGGTCGGCGGCGGCGACCCCACCCTGACCGCCCGCGCGGACGCGGACGGCTGGGCCAGCCTGCGCACCCTCGCGGCGAGCACGGCCACCGCCCTGAAGAAGCGCGGCATCACGGAGGTGACCCTGTCCTACGACACCGCCCTCTACGCCGGTTCCCCGCTTCACCCCATCGGGGTCAACCCCAACCTGGCCCTGGTCACCCCCCTGATGGCCGACCAGGCCCGCACCGACGACTCGACGAGCGGACAGGTGCGCCGGGCGCCCGACCCGGCGGCGGACGCGACGCGCCGCTTCGCGGACTTCCTGCGGGCGGCGGGCATCAAGGCCGGCTCCCCGGGTCCCTCCAAGGCGACCGCCCGCGCGCAGACCCTCGCCACGGTCTCCTCGCCGCCGCTGTCCGTCCTGGTCGAGCGGATGCTGACCAACAGCGACAACGACATCGCCGAGGCCCTCGCCCGTCAGACCGCTCTCGCGACCGGCGAACGCGCCGACTTCGCGGGCGGCGGGCGCGCGATCCACGCCCAGCTGAAGCGGCTCGGGCTGCCGCTGGCCGGCGTCTCCTTCAAGGACGGCAGCGGCCTCGACCGCAACGACCGCCTCACCCCGAGCCTCCTCACCGCCCTCCTGGTCAAGGCCGCCGACCCCGCCCACCCGGAACTCCGCGCCACCCTCACCGGCCTCCCCGTCGCCGGCTTCACCGGCACCCTCTCCAGCCGCTACACCGACGGCGCGGCCGGCGTCGTACGCGCCAAGACCGGCACCCTGCGAGGCGTGAACACCCTCGCCGGCACAGTCGTCGACACCGACGGCCGCCTCCTCGCCTTCGCGCTCCTCGCCTCCGACACGACGAACGCCTGGGCGGCCCAGGCCGCGCTCGACCAGGCAGCCACGGCACTGGCGGCGTGCGGGTGCCGATGAGGTGGCCACGGAGGCGATGAGGCGGCCACGGAGGTGGGCGGGCCGTGCCTGTCGCCCGTGTGCGGGTGGTGTGTGGCCGGTCGCGCAGTTCCCCGCGCCCCTGGGTACGTCCTGTCCAGCGGCACCCCGCCGGCGCGGGCGAGCGCACCCACCCCCGCTCAGCCGAAACCTCCGCGGCCTGCCCCCAGCGGCAGCGCTCACGTACGGTTGACACATGACGAGCATCGGTGGTGCGGAGATGGTCGACTGGAACCTCGCGGTCGCGACCGCGACCCGCCTCGTACGGCCGGGCCCAGAGGTCAGCCGCGACGAGGCCAGGGCCGTCGTCGCGGAGCTGCGCCGGCACGCCAAGGCGTCCGAGCAGCACGTGCGCGGCTTCACCCGGATGGGTGACGAGGAGACCCACGACACCCCGGTCCTCGTCGTCGACCGCCCCGGCTGGGTCCGGGCCAACGTCGCCGGCTTCCGGGAGATCCTCAAACCCCTCCTCGACAAGATGCAGGAGCGGCGCGGCAACACCCCCGGCGGCGCGGTCCTCGGCGCCGTCGGCGGCAAGGTCACCGGCGTGGAACTCGGCATGCTGCTGTCCTTCCTGGCCTCCCGCGTCCTCGGCCAGTACGAGACCTTCGCCCCCGCCACCCGCGACCTGCCCGCCGGCGAACACAGCGGCGGCCGGCTGCTGCTGGTCGCGCCGAACATCGTCCACGTCGAGCGCGAACTCGACGTCGAGCCCCACGACTTCCGCCTGTGGGTGTGTCTGCACGAGGAGACGCACCGCACCCAGTTCTCCGCCGTGCCCTGGCTGCGCGACCACCTGGAGGGCGAAATCCAGTCTTTCTTGGGGGAGACCGACGTCGACCCCATGACCTTCCTGGAGCGGATCCGCGAGGCCGCCCAGTCCCTCGCCGGCGGTCGCCCCGAGGGCGAGGAGGACGACGGCGGACGCTCCCTGGTGGAGCTGGTGCAGACCCCGGCGCAGCGGGAGATTCTCAGCCGCCTCACCGCCGTGATGTCACTCCTGGAGGGCCACGCCGACTTCGTGATGGACGGGGTCGGCCCGGACGTCGTACCGAGCGTCGCCGAGATCCGCGAGAAGTTCCAGCAGCGTCGCGCCAAGGGCGCCTCCCGCCTGGACGTCGCCCTGCGCAAGCTGCTCGGGCTGGACGCCAAGCTCAAGCAGTACCGGGACGGCGAGCGCTTCGTACGGGCGGTCGTCGGCCAGGTCGGCATGGACGGCTTCAACCGGGTGTGGACCTCCCCGAACACCCTCCCCACGAAGGCCGAGATCGCCAAACCGGCGGACTGGGTCGCGCGGGTGCACCGCAAGGCCGAGTCGTGACCCCCTCGTGACGGGGTGAACAGGATTCGGCCGACGGCAGGCGAACGCCCCTGCAATCACCCGTCCGAGGGACCGTGAGCCCTGGGCAGGCGTGCAATGCTCGGGGAACGGCCCGGTTCTGTCACCATCTACACACTCTGAGTGACCGGCCTCGGGCTCACCCCCCGAAAACATCATGAAGGGAACCGGACATGGGTCCCCATCCTGCGGTCGCGGCGATACGCCTGGCGGTCCGCCGCGTCCTTCACGACCTCCTCACCGAACAGTCCTCCGCCCCCGACACCACGCACCGCGAGCCCGCGCCGTCGCCGCTCGTGCTCGTGGCGTGCTCCGGCGGCGCCGACTCCATGGCGCTCGCCTCCGCCCTCGCCTTCGAAGCCCCCAAACTCGGCATCCGCGCGGGCGGCGTCACCGTCGACCACGGCCTGCAGCCGGGCTCCGACCTGCGCGCCGCGGAAGTCGTCCTGCGCCTGCGTGAACTCGGCCTGGACCCCGTCGAGTCGACCGCCGTCACCGTGGGCCGCGTGGGTGGCCCCGAAGCCGCCGCGCGCGACGCCCGCTACGCCGCCCTGGACGCCGCCGCCGACACCCACGGCGCCACCGCGATCCTGCTCGGCCACACCCGCGACGACCAGGCCGAGACCGTCCTGCTCGGCCTCGCCCGCGGCTCCGGCATCCGCTCCCTGTCCGGTATGGCCGCGGTCTCGGGGGCCAGCGGCCGCTACCGGCGCCCCTTCCTCCAGCTCGACCGGCAGACCGCCCGCAAGGCGTGCATGGTCCAGTCCCTGCCCGTCTGGGACGACCCGCACAACGCGGACCCGGCCTACACCCGCTCCCGGCTGCGCCACGAGGGCCTGCCCGCCCTGGAGAAGGCCCTCGGCAAGGGCGTCGTCGAGGCCCTCGCCCGTACCGCCCAGCTCTCCCGCGACGACGCCGACGCCCTCGACGCCTGGGCCGGCCAGGCCGACGCCACCGTCCGTGACGCCGCCGGCCTCCTGGAGTGCGCCAAGCTGTACGCCCTGCCGCCCGCCGTCCGCCGCCGGATCCTGCGGCGCGCCGCCATCGAAGCCGGCGCACCGGCCGGTTCCCTGTTCGCCCGCCACATCGAGGAAGTCGACCGGCTGATCACCGGCTGGCGCGGCCAGGGGGCCATCAATCTTCCCGGCAAAGTCGTCGCCCAGCGGCAGGGTGGCAGACTGGTGATTCGGCAAGGCTGAATCCTTACCCCCACCAGGGGGCGAGCAGCCGGTGGGACGACCGACCGAAAGTGATGCGGGTGGACGCGAAAGACATGGGTGCCGACCTCAAGCAGGTACTCATCACCAAGGAAGAGATCGACGCGAAGCTGGCCGAGCTGGCCGCGAAGATCGACGCGGAGTACGCGGGCAAGGACCTGCTCATCGTCGGCGTCCTCAAGGGCGCGGTGATGGTCATGGCCGACCTCGCCCGGGCACTGTCCACCCCCGTCACCATGGACTGGATGGCCGTGTCGTCCTACGGCGCGGGCACCCAGTCCTCCGGTGTCGTGCGGATCCTCAAGGACCTCGACACCGACATCAAGGGCCGGCACGTCCTGATCGTCGAGGACATCATCGACTCCGGTCTCACCCTGTCCTGGCTGATCAACAACCTCGGCTCCCGGGAGCCCGCCTCCCTGAAGGTGTGCACGCTGCTGCGCAAGCCGGACGCCGCGAAGGTCGCCATCGACGTGGAGTGGGTCGGCTTCGACATCCCCAACGAGTTCGTCGTCGGCTACGGCCTCGACTACGCCGAGAAGTACCGCAACCTCCCGTTCGTCGGTACGCTCGCGCCCCACGTCTACGGCGGCTGAGCCGCCCGCCACCGGCCACTGAGCCGGACGGGCCAGTCTTGTAGGACGATCGGGAACCCCAGCGGGCCTCGCGCCGTTGGAGCATGCAGAACGGCTCTGCCAGCTTCTCCGTGCGGCCTCGGGCCACAATGCTGGGGTACCGTCAGAAGAACTGTCTTATCAAACTCACTATGGCAGGAGGGACGGGGCGGCACCGCTCCGTGTGGATGGACGTGAAGCGATACTTCCGTGGGCCGGTCATGTGGATCGTGCTGGCCGTCCTTGCCGTGGTCGTGTTGATGCAGGTCGTCGGCGATACCGGCGGCTACAAGACGGTGGACACCGGCCAGGTCGTCCAGGCGATCAACGACAACAAGGTCGAGTCGGCCAAGCTCACCACCGGTGACGAGCAGACCATCAAGGTCACGCTCAAGGACGGCGTAAAGGTCGAGGGCAGCTCCAAGATCCAGGCGAGCTACATCGGCGACCAGGGCGTGACCATCGCCAACACGCTGCAGACCAAATACCAGGACAAGCAGATCACGGACGGCTACACGGTGTCGCCGTCCAAGCAGAACCCCTTCGTCGGGATCCTGCTCTCGCTGCTCCCCTTCGTCCTCATCGTGGTCGTCTTCCTGTTCCTGATGAATCAGATGCAGGGCGGCGGCTCCCGGGTGATGAACTTCGGCAAGTCCAAGGCCAAGCTGATCACCAAGGACACCCCCAAGACGACGTTCGCCGACGTCGCGGGCTGTGACGAGGCCGTCGAGGAGCTCCACGAGATCAAGGAGTTCCTCCAGGAGCCGGCGAAGTTCCAGGCCGTCGGCGCCAAGATCCCCAAGGGCGTGCTCCTCTACGGCCGTCCCGGCACCGGCAAGACGCTGCTCGCGCGTGCCGTCGCCGGCGAGGCCGGGGTGCCGTTCTACTCGATCTCCGGTTCCGACTTCGTCGAGATGTTCGTCGGTGTCGGTGCCTCCCGCGTCCGCGACCTGTTCGAGCAGGCCAAGGCGAACGCCCCGGCGATCGTCTTCGTCGACGAGATCGACGCCGTCGGCCGCCACCGCGGCGCCGGCCTGGGCGGCGGTCACGACGAGCGCGAGCAGACGCTGAACCAGCTGCTCGTCGAGATGGACGGCTTCGACGTCAAGGGCGGCGTGATCCTCATCGCCGCGACCAACCGGCCCGACATCCTCGACCCGGCCCTGCTGCGCCCCGGCCGGTTCGACCGGCAGATCGCGGTCGACCCGCCGGACCTCCAGGGCCGTCTGGAGATCCTCAAGGTCCACCAGAAGGGCAAGCCGGTCGCGCCCGACGTCGACCTCGCGGCGGTCGCCCGCCGCACCCCGGGCTTCTCCGGCGCCGACCTGTCGAACGTGCTGAACGAGGCGGCGCTGCTCACCGCCCGCAGCGACAAGAAGGTCATCGACAACCAGATGCTCGACGAGGCCATCGACCGCGTCGTGGCGGGCCCGCAGAAGCGGACCAGGATCATGTCGGACAAGGAGAAGAAGATCACCGCGTACCACGAGGGCGGTCACGCCCTGGTCGCGGCGGCCTCGCCGAACTCCGACCCGGTCCACAAGATCACGATCCTGTCCCGTGGCCGTGCCCTCGGCTACACCATGGTCCTGCCGGACGAGGACAAGTACTCCACCACGCGCAACGAGATGCTCGACCAGCTCGCCTACATGCTGGGCGGCCGCGCGGCCGAGGAACTGGTCTTCCACGACCCGACCACGGGCGCCGCGAACGACATCGAGAAGGCCACCGCCACCGCCCGCGCGATGGTCACCCAGTACGGCATGACCGAGCGCCTCGGCGCCATCAAGTTCGGCGGCGACAACACCGAGCCGTTCCTCGGCCGTGAGATGGCTCACCAGCGCGACTACTCCGAAGAGGTCGCCGCCCTGGTGGACGAGGAAGTCAAGAAGCTCATCGAGAACGCGCACAACGAAGCCTGGGAGATCCTGGTGGAGAACCGCGACGTCCTCGACAACCTGGTGCTCGCGTTGCTGGAGAAGGAGACGCTCGGCAAGGAAGAGATCGCCGAGATCTTCGCGCCGATCGTCAAGCGCCCGCCGCGTCCGGCCTGGACCGGCTCCTCCCGCCGTACGCCGTCCACCCGTCCGCCGGTGCTCTCCCCCAAGGAGCTCGCCCTGACGAACGGCGCCAACGGCGCGACGCCCGCGATCACCACCGCCAAGTCCACGGCTGTCGACCCCGCCCCCGTGGTGGAGCCGGCGCCGGAGGACCGCTCGGACAGCTGACCCGGACGACGGGACCGCCCCCGGCGGCCCCACCTGGCCCGGAATGGATGCCGCGCCCCCCAGGTTCTAGCCTGGGGGGCGCGGCATTGCGTCTGACTGCCCATGCAGGTGACGCACCCGCAGAACGACACGCGTGCGCGCACACGCGACCCGCACAGGAACGAGGCTTCACATGACCGACCCCGTGACGCTGGACGGCGAGGGCATCATCGGCGAGTTCGACGAGAAGCGCGCCGAGAACGCCGTACGCGAACTCCTGATCGCGGTCGGCGAGGACCCCGACCGCGAGGGCCTGAGGGAGACGCCGGCTCGGGTGGCGCGGGCGTACCGGGAGATCTTCGCGGGGCTGTGGCAGAAGCCCGAGGACGTGCTGACCACCACGTTCGACCTGGGCCATGACGAGATGGTGCTGGTGAAGGACATCGAGGTGTTCTCGACCTGTGAACACCATCTGGTGCCCTTCCGGGGCGTGGCCCACGTCGGTTACATCCCGGCCACCAGCGGTAAGATCACGGGGCTGTCGAAGCTGGCCCGGCTGGTCGATGTGTTCGCCCGTCGGCCCCAGGTGCAGGAACGTCTCACCACGCAGATCGCGGACTCACTGATGGAGATCCTGGAGCCGCGCGGAGTCATCGTGGTGATCGAGTGCGAGCACATGTGCATGTCGATGCGGGGCATCCGCAAGCCCGGCGCCAAGACCATCACCTCGGCGGTGCGCGGCCAGCTGCGGGACGCGGCCACCCGCAACGAGGCGATGAGCCTGATCATGGCGCAGCACTGACCACGCGGCGCTACGCCGGTGAGGCCGCACCCGAGTTGCGGTCGTCGTCCTCGGGGAGCTTGCAGACGCGCTCCAGGAAGATGGCGGCCGCTATGACGCCGATGCCCGCGAGGACCGAGAAGCCGGCGTAGACGGCCTGGTCGCGGCGGGCCGGGATGTCGAGGAACTCCAGGAGGAAGACGCCCGTGCCGCCGTACATACCGGCGACCAGGGCGGCGACCAGGGCGCTGGCCTGGCCGAAGACGACCGCGCGGGCCGCCATCAGCGGGTCCACGCCCTTCGCCTCGGGGCGGCGCTCGCGCTGGGCCCGGAGGCGGGAGCGGATCGAGAGGGCCGTGGCGAGCAGGATCACGGCGATCACCGCCAGGACGATGGGGGCGGCCAGCGGGACGCTGGGGAGTGTCCCCACCGAGTTCCACAGACGGGCGCCCGCCCAGGACAGCACCCCGGCCACGGCGAAGAGGCCGGCCAGCACCCTGATGCGCAGCTCTTTCACGGTCTTCCTTCAGCTCCCCCGACTCGGCCCGGCCTGCTTGCGGTCCCGTCGAGCCTAACGACTACTCGGGCAGCCGGAGTTCCAGGTCCTCGCGGGGAGCGACCCCGTCCCGGGTGAGCGTGTCCAGCAGATCGGCGACCGCGCCGCTGCCGGGCAGCAGGGCGCCGGGCTCCACGTCGTGCCACGGGGCGAGCACGAAGGCCCGCTGGTGGGCGCGCGGGTGCGGCAGGGTGAGCTGCGGGTCGTCCGAGACGACATCGGCGTACGCCACGATGTCGACGTCCAGCGTGCGCGCGCCCCAGCGCTCCTCCCGCACCCGGTGGAACGCCTCCTCCACCGCGTGCGCCCGCTCCAGCAGGGACGACGGGGGCAGGGTCGTCTTCAGGACCACGACCGCGTTGAAGTAGGAGGGCTGGCTGCCCGGCTCCACCCCCCACGGCTCCGTCTCGTACACCGGCGACACCGCCTTGACGCGCACGCCCGGGGTGTCCTCCAGGGCGTCGATGGCGCCCTGGAGGGTCTCCAGGCGGTTGCCGAGGTTCGAGCCGAGGGAGAGCACGGCCCGCTGCGGGTTGTGCAGCGTGGTGTCGGCGGCGTCGACCTTCTCGACGACGGAGGCGGGTACCGGCTGTACGGTCGGGTCGCTGGGACCCTTGATGAAGGGTGCAGTCATACTCGGCTCCGGGTGATGGTGACGGTCACGTCGTCGAAGGGGACCGTGATCGGCGCGTTCGGTTTGTGGACGCAGACCTCGACCTCCTCGACCCCTTCGTGTTTCAGACACGCCTCGGCGATGCGTTCGGCGAGCGTTTCGATGAGGTTCACCGGCTCGCCCTGGACGACGGCCACGACCTCCTCCGCCACGATGCCGTAGTGCACGGTCTTCGCCAGGTCGTCGTCGGCCGCGGCCGGACGGGTGTCCAGTCCCAGGACGAGGTCCACGACGAAGATCTGGCCCTCCTCGCGCTCCTCGGGGAACACTCCGTGGTGCCCGCGGGCCTTCAGGCCGCGCAGCGCGACACGATCCACGCGAATCACTCCTGCAATCGTCGGTGACGGCCGGTCCCTGCCGTGTGCGGGCGGCACACCGGCCTCGAACGAATCTACCTGCGGTGCCTGACCGGGCCGGGCCGCAGGGGCGTCGGTCCGTTCCGGGTCCAGAGGATTCACCGTGCGTTTCCCCTGGAGAACCCGGTGGCTCACGGGTCGGTAGCCGCCCCTACCCGTGGGTTCGTGATTCCAACCACTCCTTGGTCCTTGCGGGGGCCGTGTGCGGGGCTGTGCCGGAGCGTCTACCCACTCAGGACGGGGTCTCCTCCTCGTCCTCGGCGCCGTTCTCCGCCAGCACCGGGGAGGCGTGGTGGGACCAGATCTTCCAGCCGTCGGGCGTACGGCGGAACACGTTCGTGGCGACCACCAGCTGGCCGACGAGCGGGCCCAGCTCCTCACCGGCCTTGGGTGCGGGGCCGCCGCTGAGGATGTTCTCGGTGCAGGTCACCAGGGCGGTGTCGCCGGTCACCGAGACATGCACATCGGTGAGGAAGAACTGGATGTAGTCCGTGTTCGCCATGATCAGCGCGTACGACCTGAGGACGTCGCCGCGGCCGGTCAGTACCGGCCAGCCCGGGTGCACGCAGGAGATCACGCCGGTGTCGGCCGGGTCGTGGTACTCCTCGTCGACGCCCAGGTCGGACGGGGTGAGCCAGAGCGAGGACAGCGCTTCGAAGTCGCCCCGCTCCATCGCCTCGTAGAAGGCGGTGTTCGCGGCCTCCACCTGCTCGACGTCCGTGTACGGCGCGCTCACCGCTCTCCTTCCCCACGGCGCGCACGCTCCTGCGCCGACGCGCGGCTCACACCGGGGGCGCGATCGCCACTGCCCGCGCCGGGCACATACCGCGCCTCCAACGCCCCGCGCTCACCGACCAAGCCGGGCGCCCACGGAGCGCTGTGCGCCCCGCGCTGGAGTTCCGCGCCGGGCGCGTGTCGTGACTCAGGCGCGCCGCGTTCTGTCGATGAGCCGGGCGCCTGCGCGGTGATCTGCGCCTGGCGTTCTGCCGGCGAGCGGGGTGCCTGCTGGGTGGGCCGCGCCCCTCGTGCTTGGTCTGCGCCGGGGGCGACGGCTGGGTTCTGCGCCCCGGGCTGGGGTTCCGTCGAGCCGGGCGGGTGTGGGGTGCTGTGCGCCCCGCGCTGGAGTTCCGCGCCGGGTGCGTCCGGGGGTGACTGTGCCTGGTGCTCGTCGGAGGCGCCCGGTGTGGTTTCGGTATCGCGTGCCGCGGGCTCGGGTGTGTGGGTGTTTGTGCGCGCTCCCTCGACGGCGCGCGCGACCCGCACCGCGTCCGCTGTCGCGCGTACCTCGTGCACGCGTACGGCCCAGGCGCCGGCCTGAGCGGCGAGGGCGGAGACGGCGGCGGTGGCCGCGTCGCGTTCGCGGGCCGGGGGCGGGGCGGCGTCCGGGCCGGCGAGGACGCGGCCGAGGAAGCGTTTGCGGGAGGCGGCGACCAGGAGGGGGTGGCCGAGGGCGTGGAGGCGGTCGAGGTGGGCGAGGAGGGCGAGGTCGTGCTCGGCGTCCTTGGAGAAGCCGAGGCCGGGGTCGACGACGATGCGGTCGGGTGAGACGCCGCCGGCGAGGACGGCCTCCACGCGCGCGTGCAGTTCGTCGACGACTTCGGTGACGACGTCGTCGTAGACGCCCTGGACGTTGCCCCCCTGGAGGAAGCCGCGCCAGTGCATGACGACGAAGGGGGCGCCGGAGTCCGCGACGACGGGGATCATCGCCGGGTCGGCGAGGCCGCCGCTGACGTCGTTGACGAGGGCGGCGCCGGCGGCGAGGGCCTGCTCGGCGACGGAGGCGCGCATGGTGTCGACGGAGACGACCACCCCTTCGGCGGCGAGACCGCGCACGACGGGGATGACCCGGCGCAGCTCCTCTGCCTCGTCGACGCGGGTGGCGCCGGGGCGGGTGGACTCGCCGCCGACGTCGACGAGGTCCGCGCCCTCGGCGACCAGGGCGAGGCCATGCTTGACGGCGGCCGTCGTGTCGAACCAGCGGCCGCCGTCGGAGAAGGAGTCGGGCGTCACGTTCACGACGCCCATGACCGCGCAGCGGTCCCATTCCGGAAGGCCGACGACGCGCGCGCGTCCGCTCTGCTTGCTCATATGTTCAGCGTAGGCCCAGGGCGGGCGCCGAACGTGGGACGGCCCGAGCGGGCGCCCCAGGCTGGAGGGGGGCGGGGCGTCCGCTCGGGCCGGTCAGGGGGGCCGTACCGGGCTCTATGCGGCGCGCACGTCGTGTTCCGTGAGCGCGTGGGCGCACGGGCGTGGAGTGGGCCGACGGCGGCGCAGGAAGCGCGGCAGGGGCAGGGCGAGGTTGACGAAGCCCTCCGCCTGCATGGCGGCGAAGCCGATGCGCGGCAGGTCGCCGGAGGCGCGGTAGACGACGAAGCGGGGCTCCCAGCGGGGCTGGAACTTGGCGTTGAACTTGTACAGCGACTCGATCTGGAACCAGCGGGACAGGAACACCAGCAGCCCCCGCCAGGCGCGCAGGACGGGCCCCGCACCGATCTTCTCGCCGCGCGCCAGCGCCGAGCGGAACATCGCGAAGTTCAGCGACACGCGCGCGATGCCGAACTTCGGCGCTGCCTGCAGGGCGGCGACGATCAGCAGCTCGTTCATGCCGGGGTCGGCGGAGCGGTCGCGCCGCATGAGGTCCAGGGAGACGCCGTCGGTGCCCCAGGGCACGAAGTGCAGGATCGCCTTCAGGTCGCCGTACGGGCCCGGTTCGGCGTCGGCCTTGTGGGCGGTGGCGATGAGGCAGTCGCTGTCGGCGGGGTCGCCGACGCGGCCCAGGGCCATGGAGAAGCCGCGCTCGGTGTCGGTGCCGCGCCAGTCCTCGGCGGCCCGCCGGATGCGCTCCAGTTCGGCCTCGCCGAGGTCACGGACACGTCGTACCCGGGTCTCGTAACCGGCGCGCTCGATGCGCTTGACCATCTGGCGGACATTGCGCATCGCGCGGCCGGCGAGCGAGAAATCCGCGACGTCCACCACCGCCTCGTCGCCCAGTTCGAGGGCGTCCAGGCCGGTCTCGCGGGTCCACACCTCGCCGCCGGTCTCCGAGCAGCCCATGACCGCGGGCGTCCAGGAGTGCGCCCTGGCCTCGTCCATGAACCGCTCGATGGCGCCCGGCCACGCCTCGACGTCGCCGATGGGGTCGCCGCTGGCGAGCATCACGCCGGAGACGACGCGGTAGGTCACCGCGGCCTTGCCGCTGGGGGAGAAGACGACGGCCTTGTCGCGGCGCAGCGCGAAGTGGCCCAGGGAGTCGCGGCCGCCGTGCTTGTCGAGCAGGGCGCGCAGCTTCGTCTCGTCGTCCGCCGTGAGCTGGGCGGCCGGGTGCTCGGGGCGGAAGGCGAGGTAGATGGTGGTGACGGCGGTGAGCCAGCCGAGGGCGCCGAGGGAGAAGGCGACCGTCCAGGAGGTGTCGTTCTGGTAGTCGACGGGCCCCTCGAAGCCGAACAGGCCGTACAGGACGTGGGTGATGCGGTCGGCCAGGCTGGGGTCGCCGAGCATGGTCCCCGGGTGGGCGCTGACGATGACCAGCCCGAGCACGAGGGACGCCGCGCCCATGAGGACGAAGTTGGCGAGCGCCCGCCAGCGGCTGCGCGGGTCGGGCAGCGCCGAGAACTGGTCGCGGTGGCGGATCAGCGGTATCAGGAGCGCGAGCGGTATCAGCACGCCGACGATCGAGTGCCGGTACGTGAACTGCGCGACCGCGCCCACCGGCAGCAGCGCGACGGCGGCGCGCCAGGCCCGCCGCTTGCCCCGCTTGAGGCCGTGCGCGAGGAGCAGCAGCAGGATGCCGGCGCTCAGCGAGAGCGCGGCCGCGAACGGCCCGAACGCGCCGGGCAGCACCTCGGCGAGGGCGTGCATACGGCTGTGCCGGAACCGCGGGAAGACACCCGCGGCGACGTCCAGCAGGCCCACGAGGGCGCACGCTCGGCCGACGAGCGCGGGAACGGACTCGGGGCGCGGACCCCGGAGCACACTTCGCACCCGGTTGAATCGGGCCGGAACCTCACCCGACATTTCCCCATCTTCCCTGACAGACATCGCATCCCACAGTTCGCGAGAGAGACCTTGAATCCGGTGCCGATCGGGCATCCGGCGACATTGCGCCCTCTAGGACGGTGTCTCGGGGGGAGAGGTTCACTCGGCTCTCCAAAACCCCTTCAAAGGTCGAGGAAAGTCCGGGACAAGCCCTGGCGGCGGCGCGGGTGCACGGACGGGAAGCGCAGGCGGGAACACCCTCATGGGTCTTACGAGCAACAAGGTGCTGCTGTTGGCGGTGCTGTCGGCCCTGTCGCTGTTCATCGGGACGGTGTGGCTGTGGCCGCGCCTGGCCCGGCGCGGCTGGCGGGCGGTCATGGGCCGGATCGGGCTGCTGTTCGGCACCCAGCTGGCGATCTTCGCGTCGGTGGGCCTCGCCGCGAACCAGGCGTTCGGCTTCTACGCCAGCTGGACCGACCTGTTCGGCCAGGAGACCGAGCTGGGGGTGGTCGTCGACCACACCGACGGCTCGGGCGGGCCGCTGGAAGTGGTCGAGAAGCGCCGGGTCGAAGGGGCGGGCGCGTCGCCGCAGACCGGCGGGCAGATCCACAAGGTCGCGGTCCAGGGCCGTGCGTCGCGGATCGCCTCGCCGGCGCTCGTGTACCTGCCGCCGGAGTACTTCCAGCCGCAGCACCGCACGCGCGCGTTCCCCGCGGCCGTCGTCCTCACGGGCTATCCGGGCACCGCCCAGGCGCTCGTCGACAAGCTGCACTTCCCGCGCACCGCGCGGGACCTCGCCAAGGGGGGCCGGATGCAGCCGATGATCCTGGTGATGCTGCGGCCGACGGTGGCGCCGCCGCGGGACACGGAGTGCGTGGACATCCCGGGCGGGCCACAGACGGAGACCTTCTTCGCGAAGGACCTGCCCGACGCCGTCGGGAGTCACTACAGGGTGGGCAAGGGCCCCGGCAACTGGGGCATCATCGGCGACTCCACGGGCGGCTACTGCGCGCTGAAGCTGGCCATGCACCACCCGGAGGTCTACGCGGCGGGCGCGGGCCTGTCGGCGTACTACAAGGCGCCGATCGACGCCACCACGGGTGACCTCTTCCAGGGCGACAAGACGCTGCGCGACGAGGCGGACCTGTTCTGGTACATCAAGCACCGGCCCGCGCCTGACACCTCACTGCTCGTCACCAGCAGCAAAGTCGGTGAATCCAACTACAAGGCGACGTTGAAGTTCATCGACGAGGTGAAGGCGACCGGGCGGACCCGGATCTCGTCGATCGTCCTCGACAGCGGGGGGCACAACTTCAACACCTGGCGGCGTGAGATACCGCCTACGCTGGAGTGGATCAGCGGGCGGCTGGGCGACCCCGACCGGAAATGATCTTGTTGGTCGCCCATTCGTCGCGGAGCTGATTTCTGATGCGCTGCGAGATGCGCTGTGAGATGCGCTGTGAGAGGGGCCGAGAAGGCTTCGGGATGGCTGTGTTTTTGCGAGGCGGGGCGCCAACATTCGCCTACGCGCGGTAAGTTTCTGGCCATGCCACGTGGACGTCACCGCCATTCCCCGCCCTTGCACAGGCTGCTGCCTCCTTCGGCGATCGCCGGCGTCTCCCTTGTCTGCGCGTTCGGCCCCTGGGTGGTCTCGGAGCCGGGTGTGCTCCGGGTCGTCGCCGCGGTCGCCGCAGCGACCGCGGTCGTCGGGGCCGCCGTCATGCGCCGCTGGGACACCCAGGCGGGCAAGCAGGTCGCCGACCTCACGCGCGCGCGGGCGAGCGACGAGTGGCGGTTCGAGGAGCGGGTCGCCGAACTGGAGGCCGACCTCGACGAGTCGCGCGAACTGCGCGGCAAGCTGGAGCAGCGGCTGCGGGCCAAGCGCGCGGAGCTGCAGGGCCTGCGCAACGAGCACGCGGCCCTGCTGCGCCGGTACGCCACGGCGGAGACCGAGCGCGCCAGCGCCCTGGAGGGCCGTCGCCTGCTGGAGATAGAGGCCACGACCCCGGTGCGCGAACTGCCGCCCGTTCCGGCGGACGCGCGCGATGAGGCCGAGGCTGTGGCTGCCGACGCCGACTTCGACGCCGACGGGAAGCCGACGATCCCTGGGGCCTTCTCTCCGGAGGGCTCCAAGCTCTTCCTGCGCGCCCAGGAGGCGCTCAACCGCCTGGGTGGCGGGGGCGGCGGCCCGGCTCCGGAGAAGGCCGCCTCGGCGGCTGAGAAGGCCGCTGCCGAGGAGACCGCCGTCAAGGAAACCGCCGTCCAGGACGAGGCCGCCCAGGACGCCGCCGCCCGGGAGGACGAGGCCGAGGGGCAGCCCGAGGCGGTCGACGAGCACACGCGCGCGGCCGCCACGCACCCGGACAGCGAGGAGGGGGACGGCACCGCACCCGCGCAGTCGGCTCCTTCCGAGGAGCCCGTCACCCGCGCTGAGGCCGAGCGGGCCGAGCTGACCCCCGCCACGACGTCCACCGCGGTCGTCCCGCGGCCCGCGGGCCCCCTGGAGCGGCCCGCCGGCCACTTCACCGTGCCGACCGCCGTGGCCGTCGTACCGGCCGCGCAGCCCGTGCGCCGCCCCGCGGCCGAGGGCAGCTTCGACTTCTTCGGCACGAAGAAGACGCCGGAGTCCGACGCCCTGGACGCCGTGCAGAACGAGGACCTCGCCGACGTCGTCGGGCAGGAGGCGCTCGCCCTGCACAAGGCCGAGACCGAGGCCGGGTACAAGCCGGCCGGCGCGGACGCGCGCGTGGTCGGCCAGGTGATCGACCTGACCGCGCACGACGAGACGGAACAGATCGACGTCCAGCGACTGCGCAGCGCCGCCTCCTGAACGTCCCGCCGCTCTAGGCCATCCACCGGTCGGACCGGGCGTCCCTGCGCCCGGTCCGCGACCGTTCCGCCTGCGCCCCGAGCAACTCCGCGGCCTCCCGTGCGTTCCGCAGCCGCGCGGTGACGGTCTTGCCGGCCCCCGTGTCCACGTGCACGTCCGCGAGGCCCCACAGCCGCTGCCACGGCCCTTGTGACAGGCGCACGCTCTGGACCTTCGCGTGCGGTACGAGCGCCAGCTCCCGCCGCAGCAGTCCGTGCCGGGAGGCGAACACCGCGTCCGTGACGGCGATGCCGTACCCCCGCCACCACACCGGAACGCACCGCCCGGCCCGGCGCGGCGGCCGCGACAGCGCGCCGGGTGCCGGGACGGTCACCCCGGGCAGCACGCGCGCGACGACCGCTTCGGCCACCGCGCGCGGGGCGACCGGCACCAGCAGGGAGTTGGCCGACCCGGCCACATCCAGCTCGACGCGCACCCAGCCCCGCCGCCGCCACAGCACCGGCTGCACGATCCGCACGGTCTGCACGCGCCCCGGCGGCACCGTCTCGTGCGCGCGGTCCAGCAGACCGTGGTCGAGACGCAGCCCGTCCGGCGAGTCGCCGACCGTCCAGTCGTACTCGGTGACGAACCGCCCCGCGCTGCGCGCGCCCGCCGCGCCGAGCAGCGGCAGACCGATGGCCAGGACCGTCCACACGCTGTGGGTGACCAGCCACGCCACCGGAGGGACGACGAGCGCGGCGGCCAGGGCGCCCCAGGTGGCGCCCGTCAGCACCAGGGAGATCGCGAGCGCGCGCGGGGGCACGTGCAGCAGCTCACGCGCCGGCGCCTCCCCGACTTCGCGCGCCGTCTCGGGCGCGAAACCCGCCGCGCGCGCCAGCAGTTCCGCGCGCAGGGCACGCGCCTCGTCCTCGTCCAGGAACGCCAGCTCGTCCTTCTCGTCGGTGCCGACGACATCGAGCCGCAGCTTGGCGACGCCCGCCACGCGCCCGAGGAGCGGCCGGGTGACGTCGATCGCCTGGATGCGCTCCAGCCGGATGTGCGCGGTGCGCCGGAACACCAGCCCGGTCCGTATGCGCAGCTCGCTCTCCGTCACCGCGAAGTGGGTGAACCACCAGCTCAGAAAGCCGTAGAGAGCCGACACCGCGACGACCACGGCGGCGGCGAGCAGCAGCGCCGTCGTGGTCAGCCGGGTCAGCTGCTCCTGCGCCTGGTTCGGGTCGTGCATCGCCCACCCGGCGACCACCGCGACGGGCGCCCAGGCCCGCCGGAACGGCGTCACGGGATGCAGCCGGCGCTCCCGCACGGGCTCCTTGGGGCGCACGGCGTCCTCGACGCCCGGCGCGGTCACAGACCCGCCGATCGGGCCTCGCCGAGCTCGGTGAGCCGGTCGCGCAGCCGTTCCGCCTCGTCCGGGTCGAGGCCCGGGATCCGCGCGTCGGTGGCCGCGGCGGCGGTGTGCAGCTGCACACCGGCCAGCTTGAACCAGCGTTCGACGGGACCGGAGGTGACCTCCACCAGCTGCATCCGCCCGTAGGGCACGACGGTCTCCTCCCGCCACAGCACGCCCCTGCTGATCAGCAGGTCGTCGGCGCGCTCGGCGTACCGCCACGAGCGCCAGTTGCGGCCGAGCAGCACCCACCCCCAGGCCGCCACCGCCAGCGGCAGCAGCGCGAAGGCCGCCCACCCGGGGCCGGCGAGCAGCCCCAGCAGCAGTCCGAGGCCGAGGGCCATCAGCCCCAGCCACACCACCAGCAACAGCCGTCGCATCCGCAGGACCCCCCGCGGCAACCCCCTCCACACCGGCTCCGCCCCCGTCACCTCTGCGCCTCCCGGGCTCCCCGTCTCCATACGGTCAGCGTACGTAGGAGAGACTGTGTCCATGACTCCTACGACGGAGACCACGGTCGGGATCGGCGGTGCCGCGGAGAGCACCGACATGGTGCTGAACATCGGCCCCCAGCACCCCTCCACGCACGGTGTGCTGCGGCTGCGGCTGGTGCTGGACGGCGAGCGCATCCGCAGCGCGGAGCCGGTGATCGGCTACATGCACCGGGGCGCGGAGAAGCTCTTCGAGGCGCGTGACTACCGGCAGATCATCATGCTGGCCAACCGCCACGACTGGCTGTCGGCGTTCTCCAACGAGCTGGGCGTGGTCCTCGCGGTGGAGCGCATGCTCGGCATGGAGGTCCCCGCGCGCGCGGTGTGGACGCGCACGCTGCTCGCGGAGCTGAACCGGATGCTGAACCACCTGATGTTCCTCGGGTCGTACCCGCTGGAACTCGGCGGGATCACGCCGGTCTTCTACGCGTTCCGCGAGCGTGAGGTGCTCCAGAACGTCATGGAGGAGGTCTCCGGCGGGCGCATGCACTACATGTTCAACCGCGTCGGCGGCCTCAAGGAGGACCTGCCGGCCGGCTGGACCGCACGCGCGCGTGGTGCCGTCGCCGCGGTGCGCTCCCGTATGGACGTCTTCGACGACCTGGTGCTCGGCAACGAGATCTTCCGGGGGCGCACACGGGGTGTGGGCGTCCTCACGCCGGAGGCCGTGCACGCATATGGCGTGAGCGGGCCCATCGGGCGTGCCTCGGGCGTCGACTTCGACCTGCGCCGGGACGAGCCCTACCTCGCCTACGGGGAGCTGCAGGACACCCTGAAGGTGGTCACCCGGCGGGAGGGCGACTGTCTCGCCCGCTTCGAGTGCCTGTTGGAGCAGACCCACAACGCCCTCGACCTCGCCGACGCCTGCCTCGACCGGCTCGCCGAGCTGCCGCCGGGGCCGATCAACCAACGGCTGCCGAAGGTCCTGAAGGCGCCCGAGGGGCACACGTACGCGTGGACCGAGAACCCGCTCGGCATCAACGGCTACTACCTGGTCAGCAAGGGCGAGAAGACCCCG
Source organism: Streptomyces sp. NPDC018693 (assembly GCF_044391385.1). Classification (NCBI taxonomy): domain Bacteria; kingdom Bacillati; phylum Actinomycetota; class Actinomycetes; order Kitasatosporales; family Streptomycetaceae; genus Streptomyces; species Streptomyces sp. NPDC018693. Next base: position 69,314 of record NZ_JBIRZZ010000020.1, read on the forward strand.
TACCGGCTCAAGCTGCGCTCGGCCTCGTACAACAACATCCAGGCGCTCACCGAACTGCTGCCGGGCACACTGGTCGCCGACATGGTCGCGATCCTGGGGTCGATGTTCTTCGTCGTCGGGGACATCGACAAATAGGGTCCCGGCCGACAGGTCGCAGCGGGTGCCGACGGGTCACAGCGGGTTCGGGATGCCGACCGGCTGCAGCAGCCAGCCGAAGTCGCCCAAGCCGCCCGGTGCGGTGAGCTCGGCGGCCTCGCCGGCGCTCGCGAGGGCGCGTACGTAGGCGGCGGGGTCCGTGGAGGCTAGTGCGAGCGGGGGGCGCGCGCCGGTGAGGTGCAGGGCGTGCAGGGCGGCGCGTTGCGTGAGCAGGAGCGCGCTCGTCTCCGGCTGCGCCCGCGCGCACGCGTCCAGCGCCACATGTGCCGTGATGTCGCACGACCCGTCGGGCACCGGCGCCGTCTCCCGTCCCTCCCGGAAGCCGGTGAGCGTTCCGAACGGGGGGCGCGTGTCGGCGGTGTGCGCGTAGTCCACGGCCACCGCGAGCCCGCGTGCGAGGCATGACACGGCGCGCGCCCAGGCCGCGTCCCGGGGCCGTCCGATCTCCGCGCGCGCCCCCTCCTGGGCGGGCAGCGGCCACCACCGGTCGAGCCACCGCGCGTCCGCGCCGTCCACCGGGTCGCCGAGCCGCTCGGTGCCGTCGTCCCGGACGAGGACCAGCCGGGCGATGCCCGTGTCGTCGACCTCGGCGACGTCGACGGGCACGTTGTCCAGCCACTCGTTGGCGAACAGCAGCCCGGTGATCCCGGGCGGGGGCTCGGGCTGCCATGTGACGGCGTCCGGCAGGCCGGGCGGGCGGTCGGCGATCTCCACGGCGTACGCGCGCGTGCGGGCCCCGACCTCGCCGGGCAGAGCGGCGAGCACCCCGGTGACCAGCTCCCCGCGCCCGGCGGCCATGTCGACGAAGTCCAGCGTCCCGGGCCGGCCCAGCGCCTCGTCGACCCGGCACAGCAGCCGGGCCACCGCCCCGGCGAAGAGCGGCGACGCGTGCACGGACGTACGGAAGTGACCGGCCGGACCCTCGGGTCGCCGGTAGAAGCCGTCCGGGCCGTACAGGGCGTCCTGCGCGGCCGCCCGCCAGCCGCGCCACGTGTCGCCGTCGCTCCTCACGTGCCCCCCTCCTCACGGATGCCGTCCGTCCCGGCGGTCTCGTCCACCACCCGGCCAGACTAGGCGCACCGGTGATCACTGCCTCCACCTTGCGGAGTACGCGCGTCGACGCCGGATCGGCCCTCCGGTTGACTCCGGCACTCGTCCCGCTTCCCTACGCTGGGTTACGTGCAGCGCCTCTACGACTTCCTCCGCCGGCACCCGACCGGGGTCGACGCCTTCTGGGCGCTCGTCCTGCTCGGGATCTCGACCATGGCGGTAGTGGCCGGCAGGGAGGCGCGGGGCACCGACTCGTTGGCGTTGATCCTGCCGGTCACCCTGCTGCTCTGCCTGGTGATCGCGCTGCGCCGGCGCATGCCGGAGAAGATGCTGCTGCTGGCCATCGCGCTCGGGCTGGCACAGCTGGTGCTGGATGTCGAGACCAACCCCGCCGACTTCGCGCTGCTGGTGATCGTGTACACGGTTGCCGTGTCCGGCGCGCGCTGGGCCTCCCGGCTCGCCCTGGGGATGGGCCTCGCCGCGGCGCCCCTGGCGCAGCTGCGCTGGCCGGAGCAGGAGGCGGGCGTCTTCAGCATCGTCGCGATCATGGTCTTCACGTCGGTGCCGTTCGCCCTCGCCTGGGTGCTCGGCGACTCCATGCGCACCCGCCGCGCCTACTTCGCCCAGCTGGAGGAGCGCGCGGAGCGCCTGGAGAAGGAGCGGGAAGCGCAGGCGAAGGTGGCGGTCGCCGCCGAACGCGCCCGCATCGCGCGTGAGCTGCACGACGTCGTCGCGCACAACGTGTCGGTGATGGTGGTGCAGGCCGACGGCGCCGCCTACGTCCTCGACGCCGCGCCCGACCAGGCCAGGAAGGCCCTGGAGACGATCTCCTCCACCGGCCGCCAGGCCCTCGCCGAGATGCGCCGCCTGCTGGGCGTTCTGCGCACCGGCGAGCACCAGGAGGTCGGGGAGTACGTGCCGCAGCCCGACGTCGGGCAGATCGAGGACCTGGTCCAGCAGTGCCGCGGCTCGGGCCTGCCGGTGGACTTCAAGATCGAAGGCACCCCGCGGCCGCTGCCCAGCGGCGTGGAGCTGACGGCGTACCGCATCGTGCAGGAGGCGCTGACCAACACGCGCAAGCACGGCGGGCCGAACGCGGGCGCCAGCGTGCGGCTGGTCTACTTCGACGACGGCCTCGGCCTGCTCGTCGAGGACGACGGCAAGGGCGCCCCGCACGAGCTGTACGAGGAGGGCGGCGCCGACGGTCAGGGCCACGGCCTGATCGGCATGCGCGAGCGCGTCGGCATGGTCGGCGGCACCCTGGACGCGGGGCCGCGTCCCGGCGGAGGATTCCGCATCAGCGCGCTGCTCCCGCTCAAACCGGCGCATTGACGTCGACGCACGCCCCCTGTTGACACCTGTCACAACCCAGTAGTCGCACAACGGACACGGAAGAGGCCCCGATGACGATCCGCGTGATGCTCGTCGACGACCAGGTGCTGCTGCGCACCGGGTTCCGGATGGTGCTCGCCGCCCAGCCGGACATGGAGGTCGTCGCGGAGGCGGGCGACGGTGTCGAGGCCCTCCAGGTACTGGGCGCGACAGCGGTCGACGTGGTGCTGATGGACGTCCGCATGCCCAAGCTCGACGGCGTGGAGACCACCCGCCGCATCTGCCAGGAGCCCAACCCGCCCAAGGTGCTGATCCTCACCACCTTCGACCTCGACGAGTACGCGTTCTCCGGGCTGAAGGCGGGCGCCTCCGGCTTCATGCTCAAGGACGTGCCGCCCGGCGAACTCCTGAGCGCCATCCGCGCGGTGCACAGCGGCGACGCGGTCGTCGCCCCCTCGACGACCCGGCGGCTCCTGGACCGGTTCGCGCCCATGCTGCCGTCCGCCGGCCGGGAACCCCAGCACAAGGAGCTGGAGCGGCTCACCGAACGCGAGCGAGAGGTCATGGTGCTGGTCGCCCAGGGCCTGTCCAACGGGGAGATCGCGGCCCGGCTGGTGCTGTCCGAGGCGACGGTGAAGACCCACGTCGGCCGCATTCTCACCAAGCTGGGTCTCAGGGACCGGGTGCAGGTGGTCGTACTGGCGTACGAGACCGGGCTGGTCCGGGCCGGCGGACACGGCTGACCGGGCCCGCCGCCGTCGGTAGGGTCGGCGCATGCTCCTGTGGATCAACGGCCCCTTCGGGGGAGGCAAGACACAGACCGCACACGAGATACGGCGCCGGCTGCCCGGCAGCGTGATCTGCGACCCGGAGCACCCCGGCTTCGGTCTGCGCCGCATGCTCCCGCCCGGGCTGCGCGGGAACTTCCAGGACCTGGTGTCCTGGCGTCAGGGCGTCGTCGAGGTCCTCGATCTGGCGCTCACCAAGCACGACGGGGTGGTGATCGCCCCGATGACGGTCACCGACGCCGGACACTTCGACGAGACCGTCGGCCGGCTGCGCGAACTGGGCCACGACGTGCGCCACTTCACGCTCCTCGCCGAGCGCGAGACGGTGCTGCGCCGGTTGCGTGAGCGCGGCTTCGGACACCTCCTCGGGTTCGCCGCCGGGAAGAACGCCGGGCTGCGGCGGGAGAGCTGGGCGGTGGAGCAGCTCGACCACTGCCTGGAGCGGCTGCGCGAACCGGAGTTCGCGGAGCACCTGTGGACCGACCACTCGACCGTGCCGAAGACGGCGGACCGCATCGCCGTGCTCGCCGGACTGACGCTCCGGCCCAACACCGAGGGTGCCCTGCGCACCCGGCTGCGGCAGGCGGCCGTGGGGATCCGGCACATCCGTTTCGACTGACAGCGCGGTACACCCTCGGCGAGGCGGTACGCCCTCGATGACGCGGTCCTCGACTACCTGCCGGCCTCCTCGTTCAGCCGCGTCACGAAGTCCGCGACCGCCGTCCGCACGTCCTGCTCGGTCCACTCCAGGCCGGGCGCGCGGACGCTGACCTCCGTGCCGGCGAGCCCCGGTGCGGGCGTGTCCCAGCCCTGGGCGAAGAGCATGGTCCTCGTCTCCTCGGCGGTGCGCAGGGCCGCCTCGGCGACCACGTCGGCGTCGTACGGCAGCCACACCTGGAACTCGTGGGTGTGCGGGACCTCCGGAAACACCCGCCACCAGGGCAGCCCGGACGCGGCGAGACCCTCCCGCAGGGCGGCGGCCACCACGCGCGCGTGGCGCACGTACTCGGGCAGGCGCGGCAGCTCCCGCTCCAGGCCCACCAGGGCCGACAGCACCGTCGGGAACTGTTGGAAGACCATGCCGCCGTACCGGTGGCGCCAGGTCCTCGCCTCGTCCACCAGGGTCCTCGGGCCGGCGAGTGCCGCGCCGCCGAAGCCGTCGAGGGACTTGTAGAACGACACGTAGACGCTGTCGGCCAGGCCCGCGATCTCGTCCAGGGGGCGGCCGAGATGGACGGTGGACTCCCACAGGCGCGCGCCGTCGAAGTGCACCACCGCGTCTCGCTCCCGCGCCGCCTCCACGACAGCGGTGAGCTCCTCCCAGGACGGCAGGAGGAAACCGGCGTCCCTGAGGGGCAGTTCGAGCATCAGCGTGCCGAAGGGCTCCTCGGCGTCGCGGACCTCGTCGGCCGTCGGCTGCCGGCGCTCCCCGGTCAGCCGGACCGGGCGCAACCCGCTGACCTGACTGAAGGCGTCGCGCTCGTGCACCACGGGGTGGGCCATCGCGTGCAGGGCGACAGCCGGGTTGCCGGTGCGTGCGGCCCAGCAGCGCAGGGCGACCTGCTGCGCCATGGTGCCGGTCGGGAAGAAGACCGCGGCCTCCTTGCCGAGCAGCCCGGCGACCTTCTCCTCCAGCGCCGCGACGACGCCGTCGCCGTACAGGTCCGACGGCGTGTCCAGGTCGTACACCTCGCCGGCCGCGTCGAGGAGCGTGAGACGGTCCCGGAGCGTTTTTGTGAAGCCGGGGCGTGTGAGTATGCGCTGCGCGCTGTCGAGCGCGCTCAGGCGCCGTGCTCTGCGCCGTTCGCGCTGCTCCTCGTCGGTCGGTTGTCCGGTCGTTCGCGTGGTCTGTTCCGCCGCATCGCTCATGACCGGGATCATGACGCGCGCGTGGCCGTACGGGCACCCGAAATACCCACAGCCTGTGGACAACCGAACGCCTGTCGAACCGATCGCGTTAACATGACGAGAAATCGTCCGGTACCCGGAGCGGACTGGAACGGGAAGGCCACCCCCGCGTGAGTACAAGCCAACAGCCAGATCCCAGGGACCGTCCCGCGCGGCTCACCGTCGGCGTCGTCGGCGCCGGCCGCGTGGGCCCCGCGCTCGCCGCGTCCCTCCAGCTCGCCGGGCACCGCCCGGTGGCGGTCTCCGGGGTCTCCGACGCCTCCCGGCGGCGCGCGGCGCTGATGCTGCCCGACGTGCCGCTCGTACCGCCCGCCGAGGTCCTCCAGCGCGCCGACCTGGTGCTGCTGACCGTCCCCGACGACGCCCTGCCCGGCCTGGTGCAGGGCCTCGCCGAGACCGGCGCGGTACGCCCCGGCCAGCTGCTCGTGCACACCTCCGGACGGTACGGCGCGAAGGTGCTCGACCCCGCCCTGCGCGCGGGCGCGCTGCCGCTCGCGCTGCACCCGGCGATGACGTTCACCGGCACGCCCGTGGACGTCCAGCGCCTGGCGGGCTGCTCCTTCGGCGTCACCGCGCCCGACGAGCTGCGGCTGGCCGCCGAGGCCCTCGTCATCGAGATGGGCGGCGAGCCGGAGTGGATCGCCGAGGAGAACCGCCCGCTCTACCACGCGGCCCTCGCCCTCGGCGCCAACCACCTGGTGACCCTGGTCGCCCAGTCCCTGGAACTGCTGCGCGCGGCCGGCGTCGCGGCCCCCGACCGGATGCTCGGCCCGCTGCTCGGCGCAGCCCTGGACAACGCGCTGCGCTCCGGCGACGCCGCGCTCACCGGCCCCGTCGCGCGCGGGGACGCGGGCACGGTCGCCGCGCACGTCGCCGAGCTGCGCCGGCACGCCCCGGGGACCGTCGCCGGCTACCTGGCGATGGCCCGCGCCACCGCCGACCGCGCCCTCGCCCACGGCCTGCTCAAGCCGGAACTCGCCGAGGACCTCCTCGGGGTGCTCGCCGACGGCACGATCACGTCAGAGAACGGGGAAGACCGATGAGCCGCCGCCCCTTCGAACTCGCCCCCACGGTCGACGACCTCCAGTACGTGCGCGACCACTTCGCGGTGCCGGGACGCACCGCCGTCGTGATGACCATGGGCGCTCTGCACGAGGGGCACGCGGCGCTCATCCGGGCGGCCCGCGAGCACGTCGGCCGCAACGGCTTCGTGATCGTGACCGTCTTCGTCAACCCGCTGCAGTTCGGCCAGGGCGAGGACCTCGACCGCTATCCGCGCACCCTCGACGCCGACCTCAAGATCGCCGAGCAGGCGGGCGCGGACGCCGTGTTCGCGCCCTCCGTGGACGAGGTCTACCCGGGCGGCGAACCCCAGGTGCGCATCAGCGCGGGGCCCATGGGGGAGCGCCTGGAGGGCAGCTCGCGGCCCGGGCACTTCGACGGCATGCTCACCGTCGTCGCCAAGCTGCTCCACCTCACGCGGCCGGACGTTGCCCTGTACGGGCAGAAGGACGCCCAGCAGCTCGCCCTGATCCGCCGCATGGTGCGTGACCTGAACTTCGGCGTCGAGATCGTCGCCGTACCCACCGTGCGCGAGGACGACGGGCTCGCCCTGTCCAGCCGAAACCGCTACCTCTCGGCCGAGGAGCGGCGTACGGCGCTCGCCCTGTCGCGCGCGCTGTTCGCCGGCCGCGACCGGCACGCCGCGCAGGAGGCGCTGCGGGCACGCGCGCGTGAGGTGCCGGCCACGCACGCGCGTGCGGAGGCGCTCAGCGCCATAGGGGAGTCCCGGGCCGCCGCCGACGCGCACGCCGTCGCCAAGGCCGCCCCGGGCGCCGCGGCCGCCGTCCGCGCCGCCGCCCGCCTCGTCCTCGACGAGGCCGCCCGCCTGGACCCGCCGCTCAAGCTGGACTACCTCGCGCTCGTCGACCCGTCCGACTTCACCGAGATCGGCGACGACTTCACCGGCGAGGCCGTCCTCGCCGTCGCCGCCCGGGTCGGGACGACCCGGCTGATCGACAATCTGCCCCTCACCTTCGGAGCCGCCTCGTGACCAGCACAGGCATACGACTGCACGCGCCCGCGCCCGGGTGGTCCATCGACGCGGACGTCGTGGTCGTCGGCTCCGGCGTGGCCGGGCTGACCGCGGCCCTGCGCTGCGAGGCCGAAGGGCTGCGCACGGTCGTCGTCACCAAGGCCCGCCTCGACGACGGCTCCACCCGCTGGGCCCAGGGCGGCATCGCCGCGGCCCTCGGCGAGGGCGACACCCCCGAGCAGCACCTGGACGACACCCTGGTCGCCGGCGCGGGCCTGTGCGACGAGGAGGCCGTACGGATCCTCGTGACCGAGGGCCCCGACGCGGTACGGCGGCTGATCTCCACCGGCGCCCGGTTCGACACCGACGACGAGGGCGACATAGAGCTCACCCGTGAGGGCGGCCACCACCGCCGGCGGATCGCGCACGCGGGCGGCGACGCGACCGGCGCGGAGATCTCCCGGGCGCTCGTCGACGCCGTACGCGCGCGTGGGCTGCGCACCATCGAGAACGCGCTCGTGCTGGACCTGCTCACGGACGCCGACGGCCGCACGGCCGGCGTGACCCTGCACGTGATGGGCGAGGGCCAGCACGACGGCGTGGGCGCCGTGCACGCCCCCGCGGTCGTCCTCGCGACCGGCGGCATGGGGCAGGTGTTCTCCGCTACGACCAACCCCTCCGTGTCGACCGGTGACGGCGTCGCGCTCGCCCTGCGCGCGGGCGCGGAGGTCAGCGACCTCGAATTCGTCCAGTTCCACCCGACCGTGCTGTTCCTTGGCCCGGACGCGGAGGGCCAGCAGCCGCTCGTCTCGGAGGCGGTGCGCGGGGAGGGCGCCCACCTGGTCGACGCCGACGGCGTGCGCTTCATGGCCGGGCAGCACGAGCTGGCCGAGCTGGCGCCCCGGGACATCGTCGCCAAGGGCATCATGCGCCGCATACAGGAGCAGGACGCCGAGCACATGTACCTCGACGCCCGGCACTTCGGCGCCGACATGTGGGAGCACCGCTTCCCGACGATCCTCGCCGCCTGCCGCGCCCACGGCATCGACCCGGTCCACGAGCCCATCCCGGTCGCCCCGGCCGCCCACTACGCCTCCGGGGGCGTGCGCACCGACTCCCGGGGCCGCACGACCGTGCCCGGCCTGTACGCGTGCGGCGAGGTCGCCTGCACCGGCGTGCACGGCGCGAACCGGCTCGCCTCCAACTCCCTCCTGGAGGGCCTCGTCTACGCCGAGCGCATCGCCGCCGACATCACGGCCGGCCGGGCCGGAGACGGCCTCCACGCGCGTGTGCCGGTGCCGGTGCCGGACCCGGAGAGGGCCGAGCACCCGCTGCAGGCCCCGGAGGCACGCTTCGCCATCCAGCGGATCATGACCGACGGCGCGGGCGTGCTCCGCTCCGCCGAGTCCCTGGAGAAGGCCGCCGACCAGCTCCAGCGGCTGCACGCCGAGGCCCGCGACGCGCTGGACTTCAACGGCAAGACCGCCGAGCCCGGCGTCGACACCTGGGAGGCCACCAACCTGCTGTGCGTGGCCCGCGTCCTGGTCGCCGCCGCCCGGCTCCGTGAGGAGACCCGGGGCTGCCACTGGCGGGAGGACCACGCCGGGCGCGACGACGAGCGCTGGCGCCGCCACATCGTCGTACAGCTGAACCCGGACCGCACCCTGGCCGTGCACACCACGGACACCGCAGACTTCCCCCCTACCCAGCGTCCCCAGGAGCAGTGACAGAAGTGAGCAACGACCTTCCCCTCGCCCAGAGCGGCGGCTGCGGCGGCGGCTGCGGCTGCGGAGCCGGGGCCGACGAGGAGCACGAGGAGTACCTGGAGTGCGGGCTCGACCCCGCGCTCGCCCAGCTCCTGACCGAGGCCGGACTCGACCCCGTCGAGGTCGAGGACATCGCCAATGTCGCCATCCAGGAGGACCTCGACCACGGCGTGGACGTGACGACCGTCGCGACCATCCCCGAGGACGCCGTCGCCACCGCCGACTTCGTCGCGCGTGAGGCGGGCGTCGTGGCCGGGCTCCGGGTCGCCGAGGCGGTCGTCTCGGTGGTCTGCTCGGACGAGTTCGAGGTCGAACGGCACGTCGAGGACGGCGAGCTGGTCGAGGCGGGGCAGAAGCTCCTGTCGGTCACCAGCCGCACCCGCGACCTGCTGACCGCCGAGCGCAGCGCGCTGAACATCCTGTGCCGCCTGTCGGGCATCGCGACCGCCACGCGCGCGTGGGCGGACGTCCTGGCAGGCACCAAGGCACGCGTGCGGGACACCCGCAAGACGACGCCGGGGCTGCGCTCCCTGGAGAAGTTCGCGGTGCGCTGCGGCGGCGGCGTCAACCACCGTATGTCGCTGTCCGACGCGGCCTTGGTCAAGGACAACCACGTGGTCGCCGCGGGCGGCGTCGCGCAGGCGTTCAAGGCGGTACGGGAGGCGTTCCCGGACGTGCCGATCGAGGTCGAGGTCGACACCCTGCACCAGCTGCGGGAGGTCGTCGACGCGGGCGCGGACCTGATCCTGCTGGACAACTTCACGCCCGGCGAGTGCGCGGAGGCCGTCGGTATCGTCGGCGGGCGCGCCCTGCTGGAGGCGTCGGGGCGGCTGACGCTCGACAACGCGCGCGCGTACGCCGACACCGGCGTCGACTTCCTCGCCGTAGGGGCCCTGACGCACTCCTCGCCGATCCTCGACATCGGCCTGGACCTGCGAGCGGCGGAGTAGGGAGCGGGATCCGGTCATGCTGCTGACGATCGACGTGGGGAACACGCACACCGTGCTCGGCCTGTTCGACGGCGAGGAGATCGTCGAGCACTGGCGGATCTCGACCGACGCGCGCCGTACGGCCGACGAGCTGGCCGTGCTCCTTCAGGGCCTCATGGGCACGCACCCGCTCCTCGGGGAGGAGCTCGGCGACGGCATCGACGGCATCGCGATCTGCGCGACCGTCCCGTCGGTGCTGCACGAGCTGCGGGAGGTGACGCGGCGGTACTACGGCGACGTGCCGGCCGTCCTCGTGGAGCCCGGCGTGAAGACCGGGGTGCCGATCCTCACCGACAACCCCAAGGAGGTCGGCGCCGACCGCATCATCAACGCGGTCGCGGCGGTCGAGCTGTACGGCGGCCCGGCGATCGTCGTCGACTTCGGTACGGCGACGACGTTCGACGCGGTCAGCGCGCGGGGGGAGTACATCGGCGGGGTCATCGCGCCCGGCATCGAGATCTCGGTGGAGGCGCTCGGCGTCAAGGGCGCCCAGCTGCGGAAGATCGAGGTGGCGCGGCCGAGGCATGTGATCGGCAAGAACACCGTCGAGGCGATGCAGTCGGGGATCGTGTACGGGTTCGCCGGGCAGGTCGACGGGGTCGTGCGGCGGATGGCGCGGGAGCTGGCGGACGATCCGGACGATGTGACGGTGATCGCGACCGGTGGGCTGGCGCCGATGGTGCTGGGGGAGTCGTCGGTGATCGACGAGCACGAGCCGTGGCTGACGTTGATCGGGCTGCGGTTGGTGTACGAGCGGAACGTCTCGCGGATGTGACGGGGTGGGGGCGGGCGTCCGGCTTCTCTCGCCCCGGCTTCTTGATCACATGAGCGGCCAGGTGGGTGGCACGGTCGCGCCACGCCCGGGCCTTCTGTCGAATTTGTCTGATTAGCGCGTATCGTCGCCGCATGCCCACGCCATACGGATCCCGCGGCGGCATGGTGTTCGGTGCGGAGGAGCTGCGTGTGCTCCGCCGCGCCCTCGCCCTCGCCCCCCACTCCGGCCCCGCCTCGACCGAGGACGCCCAGGACTGTCTGCGCCTAGCCGAGTCCCTCGACGAGGCGATGCGCGAGGGTGCCCGGCTGCGGGCCTTCCTCGTGGCCGACCTCGCCCGGTACCGCGCCGCCCTCCCCGGGACCGCAGCCGGCTACCTGACGCTCCTGGAGGAGGTCCTGGGCACGGGCTACCGCCCCGCCCCCGACGACCTCGCCGCCCTGCGCGCTCTGCGCGGCAACCCCGTGGCGGCCACCCTCCTGTCCCGCTGCCGCCTCCTCACCGACCAGCACCCACGCACCCACCGCGCCACACCCCGCCGAGCCACGCCCGTCCCCGCCCCCTCGGCCCCGACCCCCGCAGTACCGGCCCCCGCCCCCTCGGTCCCGGCTCCCGCGACCCCCGTCACCGCGGCAACGGCGCCGGTCCCTGCCCCTGCAGCGCCCGCTGCCTCGGTTGTCCCTGTGGCGCCGGCTTCGACCCTTGGCGCGATGTCTGTCTCGGCTGCGGCGGGGACGTCCGCCCGTGCCGGGGTCGCTGGGGCGGCCTCGGCTGTCGTCGCGGCGGCTGCTCCGGTTGCGGCGGCGATCCCCGCATCGGCTGTGGTCGCTGGTGCGGCCTCGGTTGTCCCTGCGGTGTCCGCTTCGGCGCTTGCCGCCACGCCCGCTCCTGCTCTTGCCGTGACGTCCGTTCCGGCTGCCGCGGCTGGTCGTGGGCTGAGCGCGGTGCTTGCCGTGCCGCGCTCGCGAGTTCGGCTGTCGGCTCTTCCCGGAGTCCCGCGCGGTGAGGATGGGGCGGGGTCGGAGGGGGGTGGGGAGAAGAAGCCTGGTGAGAAGCCGGCTCCCCGGCCCGCGCCGGGGCCCGCGCCAGCGCCCGGGCGGGGGCCCCGGGAGCCGGCCGCGCCGCAGCCTGCGCGGCGGCCCATTCCCACGCCGGGTGAGGTGTTCCCGCGGCGCAAGCCCGCGCAGCCGCCGACGGGGGAGCCGGAGCAACGGCTCGCCGTCTGCTGAGGCGTGCTTTTCGACCCCGCCCGGATGTCCGTTTTCTCCGTGGCTACCCTGGGTCCATGGACTACGTCTCCGCGCTCCTGCCCCCGGTCGTCATGGCCGTGTTCTTCATCGGCGTGATCAGGGTGATCGTGAAGACCCAGGGCGGCGCCAACAAGGCCAAGGAGGACGCCGTGGTCGACGCGGCGCTCGCGCGCGCGGAGGGCGCTCGCCAGGCCACCGCCGACCGCGACACCTGAGGGAGACCCAGGGCCGCACATCGCGTACGGCTCCACGCGCGTGCACTGCGCCGCGCCGTCGGAGTCGTACGCCCTTTTGTTCTCGTTCGTCGCGATAAGTGCACGTTCGTCACGCCAATGGTGAGATCTCCCACTACTGTGGTGAGCTGTGCCTCGGCCATTGGGAGAACTCGAAGACGCGGTCATGACGCGGGTGTGGAAGTGGAACCGCCCGGTGACCGTTCGGGAAGTCCTGGAAGATCTCCAGCGGGAACGGTCCATCGCGTACACGACGGTGATGACCGTTTTGGACAATCTCCATCAGAAGGGCTGGGTACGCCGCGAGGCGGAAGGCCGGGCCTATCGATATGAGGCGGTCTCCACCCGGGCCGCCTACGCCGCCGCCCTGATGAACGACGCCTGGGCGCAGAGCGACAACCCCGCCGCCGCTCTCGTCGCCTTCTTCGGCATGATGAGCGACGAACAGCGACTGGCCCTGCGGGACGCCGTGCGCATCGCGCAAGGGCCGGAATCCGTCGACTCCCGTGAGGGGACCTCGGATGAGAGCCCCGGGGAGAACCCCGGCTCGGCATCCGGGGACGGCGGGCGATAGCGTCCGCTCATGTCAGCAGAGAGTCCCGAAGTCACCGCTAAAGCCATCACCGTCCGGCGGGCTCGGACGAGCGATGTACCGGCCGTGCGCCGTCTCCTTGACGCCTACGTCCGTGACGGCATCCTGCTCGACAAAGCGACGGTGACGCTTTACGAGGACATCCAGGAGTTCTGGGTCGCGGAACGTGACGACAACGCCGAGGTGGTCGGCTGCGGCGCACTGCACGTGATGTGGGAAGACCTGGCGGAAGTGCGCACTCTCGCCGTGAAGCCGGGCCTGAAGGGCGCCGGTGTCGGGCACCAGTTGTTGCAGAAGTTGCTGCACACCGCGCGCTGGCTCGGTGTTCGACGGGTTTTCTGCCTGACCTTCGAAGTGGACTTCTTCGGCAAGCACGGCTTCGTCGAGATCGGCGAGACGCCGGTCGACACCGATGTCTACGCGGAGCTGCTGCGTTCCTATGACGAGGGCGTCGCGGAGTTCCTCGGACTCGAACGAGTGAAACCGAACACCTTGGGCAACAGCCGGATGCTTCTGCACCTGTGATCGTCGCCTGATCGTCACCGCCGTCCACCCCTATGTCCGAAACGCGTACGTTTCCGGACGGTGCCGGGACGGTCGGTCTCTCCCAGGGGTTTGTGTTTTTCACGCAAAAGCGGTTTGCTTTCCGACGTACTGCAGTACTGCATATAACAGGGGGTCGGCGAAACGGCGGACGCCGCACACCCTCGGTCCTCACGTTATCGATGAAAGGAAATCCGGTGGCACAGAAGGTTCAGGTCCTTCTTGTCGACGACCTCGACGGCGGCGAGGCGGACGAGACCGTGACGTTCGCGCTGGACGGCAAGACGTACGAGATCGATCTCACGACTGCCAATGCGGACAAGCTGCGCGGTCTTCTCGAGCCCTATCTGAAGGGCGGTCGTCGTACCGGGGGCCGTGCTTCGGGCGGGCGTGGAAAGGCTCGGGCCGCTTCCGGCGGCAGCCAGGACACCGCACAGATCCGCGCGTGGGCGAAGGAGAACGGTTACGAGGTCAATGACCGTGGCCGTGTTCCGGCGACCATTCGCGAGGCTTACGAGAAGGCGATGGGCTGAGCGCACCCGCGCCACAGCCGGACACGGTGACATTGCGTTGCCACCGTGTCCACCAGCCGTACGAGATCGGGGGCGCCCTTACGGCCCCCCAGAGCCGACATCGTCGGCAGCGAGGACTCCACCTCGCATCCGGTCACGGGGGGCCGCAGCCACACGGCGGCCCCCTGCGCAGCCCCTGAGCCCGCGCGGCCGGGGAGCAGCGGGGCCTCGATCACCCCGCCCGCGCCGATCGCCGCGAGGTCCAGCGGCAGCGCGCCCCACTCCAGCCAGTCCAGGATGCCCCGCAGCTCCTCCGCGCTGCCCGCGGCCACCAGCAGCAGCATTCTGTCGCCCCGCAGGGCCACCGGTGAGGTGAGGGACAGGCGCCCGAGCGCCGCGTGGCCCGCCTCTGCGGGCACGTCCAGGACGTCGAAGCGCCGGCCCGTGAAAAGTCGTACCGGCTCCCCGGGCACCGTGGCCCACCCCAGTTCGTTCTCGTACCAGCCGCGCATCCGGTCGTCCGGGTTCGCCTGGCCGAGCGGGCTGCGGGGAAGAGGGACGAGGGGGTTCGCGATGAGCGGTGGGACCGAGTCGCTGACCGAGGTGACTGAGCCAACCATGCCAAGTGCAACAGTCCGAGAGGGCGGCGGGTTACGCTGGGTGCCCCTGTGGATGCGAAGAGTGCCGGAGAAGGGCGCGCGTGGGGGTGCGGGGAGGCGCAAGGTTGTTCGCCCGTAGCGGAGGGAACCGGTGCGCACGGCATGGAGTGTCAGTCCCGGAGGGTAAGACATCCCTAGTGGGAGGGGGCGACGCGCGGGAAAGGCCGTCTCACGTTCGCCATCGGCGTAGTGGCGACTGGGGTAACTGCCTGGCCTGCGGGAACATCGTCTCGCACCATCGGGTTGGAGCAGATGTCGGCGTTAGCGGGGTCAGGAGGCCATCGACGGTGTCGGCAGTTGGAATGAGCGGTCCCCGCTTGCGGGACTAAGCTGCGGAAGGACAGGGAGGGGAAGTTCCCCCCACTGCCTGACCGCTCTGAGGAGCGATTAACGATGTTCGAGAGGTTCACCGACCGCGCGCGGCGGGTTGTCGTCCTGGCTCAGGAAGAAGCCCGGATGCTCAACCACAACTACATCGGCACCGAGCACATCCTCCTGGGCCTGATCCACGAGGGTGAGGGTGTCGCCGCCAAGGCCCTTGAGAGCCTCGGGATTTCGCTCGAGGCGGTCCGCCAGCAGGTGGAGGAGATCATCGGCCAGGGCCAGCAGGCCCCGTCCGGGCACATCCCCTTCACCCCCCGTGCCAAGAAGGTCCTGGAGCTGTCGCTCCGCGAGGCCCTTCAGCTGGGCCACAACTACATCGGCACGGAGCACATCCTGCTCGGCCTGATCCGCGAGGGCGAGGGCGTCGCCGCCCAGGTCCTGGTCAAGCTGGGCGCAGATCTCAACCGGGTGCGGCAGCAGGTCATCCAGCTGCTCTCCGGCTACCAGGGCAAGGAGACCGCCACCGCCGGCGGGCCTGCCGAGGGCACGCCCTCGACGTCCCTGGTCCTCGACCAGTTCGGCCGGAACCTCACCCAGGCCGCTCGTGAGTCCAAGCTCGACCCGGTCATCGGGCGCGAGAAGGAGATCGAGCGGGTCATGCAGGTGCTGTCCCGCCGCACCAAGAACAACCCGGTGCTGATCGGTGAGCCCGGCGTCGGCAAGACCGCCGTCGTCGAGGGCCTCGCCCAGGCCATCGTCAAGGGCGAGGTGCCCGAGACCCTCAAGGACAAGCACCTCTACACGCTGGACCTCGGCGCCCTGGTCGCCGGCTCCCGCTACCGCGGTGACTTCGAGGAGCGCCTGAAGAAGGTGCTCAAGGAGATCCGCACCCGCGGCGACATCATCCTGTTCATCGACGAGCTGCACACGCTGGTCGGTGCGGGTGCCGCCGAGGGCGCCATCGACGCGGCCTCCATCCTGAAGCCGATGCTGGCCCGCGGTGAGCTGCAGACCATCGGTGCCACCACGCTGGACGAGTACCGCAAGCACCTGGAGAAGGACGCGGCCCTGGAGCGCCGCTTCCAGCCCATCCAGGTCGCCGAGCCGTCCCTGCCGCACACCATCGAGATCCTCAAGGGCCTGCGCGACCGGTACGAGGCGCACCACCGCGTCTCCATCACCGACGAGGCCCTCGTCCAGGCCGCCACCCTGGCCGACCGGTACATCTCGGACCGCTTCCTGCCGGACAAGGCGATCGACCTGATCGACGAGGCCGGTTCCCGGATGCGTATCCGCCGGATGACCGCGCCGCCGGACCTGCGTGAGTTCGACGAGAAGATCGCCGGCGTCCGCCGCGACAAGGAGTCCGCGATCGACTCGCAGGACTTCGAGAAGGCCGCCTCCCTGCGCGACAAGGAGAAGCAGCTCCTGGCCGCCAAGGCCAAGCGGGAGAAGGAGTGGAAGGCCGGCGACATGGACGTCGTCGCCGAGGTCGACGGCGAGCTGATCGCCGAGGTCCTCGCCACGGCCACCGGCATCCCGGTCTTCAAGCTGACCGAGGAGGAGTCCAGCCGCCTGCTCCGCATGGAGGAGGAGCTGCACAAGCGGGTCATCGGTCAGAACGACGCCGTCAAGGCGCTGTCCAAGGCGATCCGCCGTACCCGTGCCGGTCTGAAGGACCCGAAGCGTCCGGGTGGCTCGTTCATCTTCGCCGGTCCGTCCGGTGTCGGTAAGACCGAGCTGTCCAAGGCGCTCGCCGAGTTCCTCTTCGGCGACGAGGACGCGCTGATCTCCCTCGACATGTCGGAGTTCAGCGAGAAGCACACGGTCTCGCGTCTCTTCGGTTCGCCCCCCGGCTACGTGGGCTACGAGGAGGGCGGCCAGCTGACCGAGAAGGTGCGCCGCAAGCCGTTCTCCGTCGTCCTCTTCGACGAGGTCGAGAAGGCCCACCCGGACATCTTCAACTCGCTGCTGCAGATCCTGGAGGACGGTCGCCTGACCGACTCCCAGGGCCGGGTCGTGGACTTCAAGAACACGGTCATCATCATGACGACCAACCTCGGCACCCGGGACATCTCCAAGGGCTTCAACCTGGGCTTCGCCGCCGCGGGCGACACGAAGACCAACTACGAGCGCATGAAGAACAAGGTGTCGGACGAGCTCAAGCAGCACTTCCGCCCCGAGTTCCTCAACCGCGTCGACGACGTGGTGGTCTTCCCGCAGCTGACCCAGGCCGACATCCTGCGGATCGTCGACCTGATGATCAGCAAGGTCGACGAGCGCCTGAAGGACCGGGACATGGGCATCGAGCTCTCCCAGTCCGCCAAGGAGCTGCTGTCCAAGAAGGGTTACGACCCGGTGCTGGGCGCGCGTCCGCTGCGCCGCACGATCCAGCGCGAGGTCGAGGACACGCTGTCGGAGAAGATCCTCTTCGGCGAGCTGCGCCCCGGTCACATCGTGGTCGTGGACACGGAGGGCGAGGGCGAGTCCCAGACCTTCACCTTCCGGGGCGAGGAGAAGTCCGCGCTGCCGGACGTCCCGCCGATCGAGCAGGCGGCCGGCGGTGCGGGGCCGAACCTGAGCAAGGAGGCGTGAGCCTCCGGCGGTGAGCCGAGTGTGAAGGGGCCGGTGCTTTGGGGCACCGGCCCCTTTGGCGTGCGCTCAGCGCTGTTCCAGGGTGATGTCGATGCCGGGGAAGAGGCCCGCGAAGTGGGAGACCGGGAAGGTGTGGCCGGGCTGGGCCTCCAGGATCACCGAGCGCAGGCCCGGTAGCCGGGGCACCAGGGGGGTGAGGTCTTCGTCGCCGTACATCGACGGGACCCACAGCACCTCGACGCCCGGCAGCTCGGGCATCAGCTCGACGGAGTGCGGAAAGTCCCGGATGATTTTCGCGTTCAGATACAGGTCGGTCAGCTCGGCGAGTTCGCTGACCGCCTGCCAGTCGGCGACCGTCAGCTCCGTGGTCAGCGGTCCAAGGCTGAGCGTCTTCAGACAGGCCCAGTGCTCCAGGCCGCGCAGACCTGTGGTGTTCGTGCTTTCCGCGCCGAGGAACAGGAAATTCAGCGATGCGTCGACCGGTAGGACTTCGGTGAGGTCGATGCCCGGCAACTCCTGACTCACGGAGATCGTGGTGAGCGACCGCAGAAGGCGCATCCCCGTCAGGTCCACGCCGCCGGAGCAGCCGAGCAGCATGAGCCGTAGCTCTGAGAGGTGCTCCAGACCGGTTGCCGCCGGGCAGTCGTACACCCACAGCTTGTTCAGCGAAGTGAACGGCAGGAGGGTGCTCACATCGGTGAGATGAGGGTTGTCATGCAGGACCAGCGACGTCACCGCCCCATGTGCCGGCACAGCGGCAAGGATGTCCTCGATCCGGTGCGCCCCGTGGAAGGCGAGCGAGTTCCACGGCCGCATCCCGGCCAGCGCCGCGCGCTGCTCCGTTGTCTCACAGACCATCCGCAGCTCGGCCCGGTCCAGATGATCCAGCACCTCCGCCGCGTACTCCTCCGCGTCGAACCGCCCCCACGTCCCCACGAGCTGCCGCCGCACATCCAGATCCGGGTGGTTCCGGAACCGTCGCAGCACTGCCAGTGCCCCATCCGGCTCCTCCGTCCCGAGCAGGGACGCGGCGACCACGACCCCCCGAGCCTCCTCATCCGACAGCCCCTCCGGCCCCGGCAGCAGCTCCAGCACCAGCGGTCCCGCCTCGGCCAGTTCCCGTGCCTCCTCCTTCGTACGCGGCGGAATCAGCTGAGCCGCCCGCTGCTCCACCTCTGCCCGCACCCCCGGCTCCAGAGCCGCCGCATGCTCCAGGCACGCCAGCGCCAGCAGGGTGAGCCGGGGCTTCTCACGGGCGAGCAACTGGCGTAGGACCGAGGCGCGTTCCCGGGGTCGTGCATGGGCCACCGCCATGCGGATGACGTCCTCCCACTGGGCGTCGTCGGCGTGGCTGGTGAGGACGTCGAGGTGGCCCTCCTCGACGGCGTAGCGGGCGCCCAGGTAGTCCTGGAAGGTGCGGTGGACGAAGTCGACGACGCCTTCGGCGGGTTGGCGCAGCAGCCCGCTCCTCAGCAGCAACGCCCGCAACACCGTCCCGGCGTCGCCCTGTCCGGCCGCGGAGGCCACCGCCGGCAGGCAGCGCTCCACGATCCCCTCCGCCGCGCCGAGCTCCATCTCCGTGCGGCCGCTCAGCACCAGCGCGTAGGCCAGGCGTTGCAGGAGCTCCAGCTGGGCCTCCTCGCCCAGTTCCACGCCGTCGACCGCGCCCATGCCCCGCTCCCGGTCGCGGCGGGCGAGCAGCATCGTGAGGGCGGCGTCGTACAACTCCTTGCGGCCGGTGGGGAGATAGCCGCGCCGTTCGCGGTGGAGGGCGCAGATCAGGCCGCACATCAGGGGGTTGGTGGCCAGTCGGGCCAGGTCGCGCTTGGTGCGCAGGGCGTCCAGGAGGGGGCCCTCGTACTCGGGTGCCCGTGCCGCCTGGTGCCAGCGGCCGACGAAGGTGGTGACCTCGGAGCGGCGCATCGGGGCCAGGGACAGTTCCCGGAAGCCCTCCTGGGCCAGCCAGTCGGGGCGTACGGCGGTGGGGCGGGAGGTCAGCAGCCAGCGGTTGCCGGGGTAGGCGGCCAGCAGGGCGCGCAGCCAGTCGCGGGTGCGGTGGCGGTCGGCGGCGGGGATCTCGTCCAGGCCGTCGACCAGGATCAGGCCGCGGCCGGCCGTGAGGACGCGTTCGGCCCAGCCCTCCGGTGGGGTCAGCGGGCAGCCCAGGCCGGTGAGGAAGTCGGCGGGCGCCGGAAGCGGACCGGTGCGGACGAGGGTGCGCAGGGGGAGGACGTACGGGATGCGGTCGCCGTCGCGGGCGGCGGTCACCGCCAGCCACTGGACCAGGGTGGTCTTGCCGGAGCCGGCGTCGCCGCGCAGCAGGACGCGGGAGTCGGTGAGCAGCGCCTGCTCGGCCGGGAGCCGGGCCGCCGTCGTGGGCGGTCGCTCGCCGGGCGCCGTGCCGGTCTCGGTGTCCTCGGCGGCGGCGTCGGTCGTCGCCTCCAGGCTCAGGTACGCCACTTCCAGGGGCCAGCGGTCGGGGGAGTCGCGCAGGTCGATGCCGTAGATGGTGATGTGGTCGTGCCGCTGGGCGACGTACGGCAGATAGCGGCGTTCGAAGGCGGTGTCGCGGGCGTCGGGCCGTGGCAGGCGGGTGATCAACGCGTCGACGCGGGCGATCAGTTCGGCCTGGGTGCGGGTCTGTTCGACGAGGGTGCGGGGGACGAAGGTGGACCGGCGGGTGAAGAACTCCAGGATGTGCAGGCAGGCCCACTCCGTCGCGGAGTCGAGGAAGTAGCAGGTGTCCGGGGAGAGGCCATGGGTGGTGGAGGCGCCGTGGATCAGTCTCTTGGCGAGTTCGCGGTGGCCGAGGCGGACGGCCTGGACGTCGTCCATGTCGAGGTCGCCGAGGACGAGCAGCCTGCCGGCCAGGGCGTCGACGACGGCCGGCTGCTCGTCGGGCGGGAACGGGGCTTCGCCGGGGGAGTCCACGGCCCGTGCCACGAGCCGTTCGGCGAGCCGGTGGACATCCTTGTCGCTCAGGGTGCGCTTCTCGCCGCGGAAGGATACCAGGCCGCTCAGCCGCACCGGTCTGTCGACCAGTCCGGCGCCGGGTCCGTCGGTGACGAACAGCTTGCGCACCAGCGGTGCCATCGCGCTGGACGCCAGTCTTCCGCCGAGTACGGCCGGCTCCATGCCTCACCCCCGTGATCGAGCCAACAGGGGTGAGGTTACTGGGAGTCGGCCGGTCGGTCAGGACAACTGCCCGTCGTAGTCCGGCAGCTTGAACGTCTTCTCGGCGTGGCCGCCCGAGAGGTCGGTGGCGCTGTTGCCGATGTTCGCGATGATCGTGTAGCCCTTGTTCTCTATGTCGACGCGCTGGGCGGTCTTGTAGTCGGCGACGTTCTTGAAGAGGTCGATCAGGCCGCGGACGTAGAGGCCGGAGACCTGGTAGCCGCGGTACTTGAGGTTGTAGTCGGTGAAGCCGGCGATGATGCCCGGACGGGCCGTGACGAAGAACAGGGCGACGCCGTGCTCCTGGGCGTACTTCGCGACCTCCAGGACCGGCTTGTTGGCCGGCTGCGGGTAGCTGAAGCCGAAGTCGGTCTCCAGGGTCGTGTTGTCGATGTCGAGGACGATCGCCTGCTTCTCGCCGGGCTTGACGGCGGCTATGCGCTCCTTGAGGTACGGCAGTGCCTGGTCCATGACCGCCTGGCAGTCCCGCTGCCAGGTGGCGTAGTCGACAGCCTGCGCAGCGGTGACCGTGGTGGTACCGATGGCCGTGGCCGGTGCCGCGTCGGCCGGGGCGGCCAGGGCCAGCAGGGCGGCCGCGGAGACGGCGGTCACCGAGGCTCGGCGCAGCCAGGCACGTCTGATCGTCATGTGGGGGTCCTCTCACGTCCGTGAACGCTGCAGTGTCGTGTGCATGCTCGTTGGTGAGGGTGGCGCGGGAGGAACCGTAGGGTTACTGGACGGTAAGTGGCTAGAGGTCTGCATCACATTGAGGGCCGCGCGCTCACGCCGCTCGGTGACATGCCGCACGAGAGCTACGTCACGTACTACGAGGGATAGTGGGCCAGCCAGGTGCGGCAAAAGGGACGTACAGCTATTAGTCCGATGAAGTCCTACTTAGGGTCGTACGTCACTCATTTGGGCGTCTGTGGTCGGCGCGGGTACCAAGGACGAGCCCATTCGGCGGCGGTCCGTACGCCGGGTGGTTCTCTCTGTCCCCGAACCCCTGAGGTCATCCATGTTCCGCGCCATGAACCGCTCTTCCCGTACGTCCGCGCTCCGCACCCGCGTGGCCGTCGGCGCCGCCACACTGGGTGTCGCCGCGGTCGTGCTGGGCGGCGGCGCGGCGTCCGCCGCCGAGGCCACCGCCGCCAAGTCCGCGGCGACCTGGGTCGACCCGGTGAAGAAGTACAAGCTGTCCGCGAGCTACGCCCAGTCCGGCAGCATGTGGGCGTCCAAGCACAGCGGCCAGGACTTCGCCGTGCCGACCGGCACCAAGGTCTACGCCACGTCCGGCGGCACCGTCGTCAAGGCCGGCGGCAACGGCGCCGGTGACGGCCCGGCCTACGGCAACGCCGTCGTGATCAAGCACTCCAACGGCGTCTACTCCCAGTACGCCCACCTGTCCCGCATCCATGTGAAGGCCGGCCAGGTCGTCAAGGCCGGGCAGCTCATCGCCCTGTCCGGCAACACCGGCAACTCCAGCGGCCCGCACCTGCACTTCGAGATCCGAACGAGCGCCAACTACGGCACCGCGATCGACCCCGTCGCCTTCCTGCGCTCGAAGGGCGTGACGGTCTGACGCGCTGATGCGCCGCTCAGGCGCCGTGGTGCGCCTGGGTGACCAGATCGGTGGCGACCTCGAGGACGGCCTTGCGCTTGTCCTCGGGGTCGCCCTTCAGTTCGCTCTGGACCATGGATGTGCCGACGTGCAGGGTGAACAGCGCGCTGACGCAGCGGACCTGGTCGATCATGTCCGCGTCCGGGTCGACCAGGATGTCCTTCATGCCGATCATCCGCTCCTTGAACATCTCGCCGATGCGCAACTCCCGCACGGCGGCCTGGTTCTCGTGCATGAAGCGGAAGAACGGCGCCGCGGCGGCCAGGACCTGGCTGTAGCGCCGCAGGATCTCCTGTTTCGTCTCCAGGGTGCGCGGCTGCTGCCCGCCCCACTCGACGAGGTCCTCGATCGGCCTCGTCAGATCCTCGAAGAGGCTGACGATGATCTCTTCCTTGGTCTTGAAGTGGTAGTAGAGCGCCGCCTTGGTGACCTCCAGGCGCTCGGCGATCTCACGCAGTGAGGTCTTCTCGTAGCCCTGCTCGGCGAAGAGTTCGAGCGCCACGTCCTGGATGCGCTGGCGGGTGTTCCCGCGCCGTCGCTGCTTGGTGCCGTCGTCCATGGTGCCGCCCATTCTCATAGGTGCTCTTACCGGTTACTTACTTGACGCCCGGCTAGCTGCAGGTCTACTTTCCCCAGTGTAGTCAACTAGCCGGGCGTCAAGTAAGTCCTGGGGGAGTGGGAGTCGTGGCGGACATACAGACCGCGGACGCGGTGCCGGAGAAACAGCCCAGAAGCGTACGGGTCGTGCTGCTCGCACTGATGATCACGATGATGCTCGCGATGCTCGACAACATGATCGTGGGCACGGCGATGCCGACGATCGTGGGCGAGCTCGGCGGCCTCGAACACCTCTCCTGGGTGGTGACCTCCTACACCCTCGCCACCGCCGCGGCCACCCCCATCTGGGGCAAGATCGGCGACATGTACGGGCGCAAGGGCTCGTTCATGGTCTCGATCGTGATCTTCCTGATCGGCTCCGTGCTCAGCGGCATGGCCCAGGACATGGGGCAGCTGATCGCCTTCCGGGCCGTGCAGGGTCTGGGCGCCGGCGGTCTGATGGTCGGTGTCATGGCGATCATCGGCGACCTGATCCCGCCCCGCGAGCGCGGCAGGTACCAGGGCATGATGGCCGCCGTCATGGCGCTCGCGATGATCGGCGGCCCGCTCGTCGGCGGCACCATCACCGACCACTGGGGCTGGCGCTGGGCCTTCTACATCAACCTGCCGCTCGGCGTGTTCGCCCTCGGCCTGATCAGCGCCGTCCTCCATCTGCCGAAGAAGCGGGCCGAGGCGCGCATCGACTACCTGGGCGCCGTGCTGCTGACCGTCGGCATCACCGCCATCGTGCTGGTCACCACCTGGGGCGGCACGGAGTACGCCTGGACCTCCGCGCGGATCATGGAGCTGAGCTTCCTGGGCGTCGCCGCGCTCGTCGGGTTCGTGTTCCGGCAGACCAGGGCCGCCGAGCCGATCGTCCCGCTGCACATCTTCCGCAGCGGCAACTTCACCCTCATGTCGGTCATCGGCTTCATCGCCGGCTTCGTGATGTTCGGCGCGACCCTCTTCCTGCCCCTGTACCAGCAGTCCGTGCAGGGCGCCTCCGCGACCAACTCCGGGCTGCTGCTCCTGCCGATGCTCGGCGCGATGCTGGTGACCTCGATGGTCGCCGGACGGATCACCACCAGCAGCGGCCGCTACAAGGTGTTCCCGATCGTCGGCAGCGCGCTGATGATCATCGGGCTCTACCTGCTGTCGACCATGGACACCGGCACCTCACGCCTGACCTCAGGTGTGTTCATGGCCGTCCTCGGCCTCGGCATGGGCTGTCTGATGCAGATCACCATGCTCGTCGCGCAGAACAGCGTGGAGATGAAGGACATGGGTGTCGCCTCCTCGTCGACCACCCTCTTCCGCACCCTCGGCTCCTCCTTCGGCGTCGCGATCATGGGCGCGCTGTTCAACAGCCGCGTCCAGGACGCCATG
The DNA here is from genome assembly GCF_044391385.1 of Streptomyces sp. NPDC018693. NCBI lineage: Bacteria > Bacillati > Actinomycetota > Actinomycetes > Kitasatosporales > Streptomycetaceae > Streptomyces > Streptomyces sp. NPDC018693. The sequence continues at coordinate 93,593 of NZ_JBIRZZ010000020.1, forward strand.
GCGGAACGGGCCGGCGCGCTGGGCGCGCAGATCACCGAGCAGTCCGCGCAGCTGGACGCCGCGAGCCTGGCGAAGATGCCGGCCGAGGTGCGTGAGGCGTACCAGTTCGCCGTGTCCGACGGCTCACACGCGGCGTTCGTGCTCGGCGCGGTCGTCGCCGTCATCGCGCTGGTGTCGGCGGTGTTCGTCAAGGAGGTGCCGCTCAAGGGGGCGGGCCCGGAGGCGGAGGGGGCCGAGGCGGCGAAGGCGGCGGTTGTGGAAGCGGTTTGAGTCGCCTGAAGGGGGGTGCGGAGGCTGTTTGTGCGACTGCGGGTCGTGGGGGGCTCGTCGCGCCCACGGCGGAGGCGCATCAGCACAGCCCCGCGCCCCTGAGGTCGTACCCGTGAACGTCGGCCGTCAGGAGGCTGTCGGTGGGGCGTGTCACCATCGGCGGATGGACAAGTTGCGGCAGCTGCGGCTGGCGAAGGACGCCATGGACCGTGACTGGTCGGATCCCGAGCTGGACCTGGACGCGGTGGCAGCCCACGCCGGCTACTCGCGTTACCACTTGGTGCGCGCCTTCAAAGCCGCGTACGGCGAGACGCCCGGCCAGTACCTGACCCACCGCCGCATCGAACGCGCCGAGGAGATGCTGCGCAGCGCCGACCTCACCGTGACCGAGATCTGTCACCTGGTCGGCTTCAGCAGCCTCGGCACCTTCTCCGCCCGCTTCAAGACCCGGACCGGCCTGACCCCGAGCGAGTACCGGGCCAAGCACGTCGGCCGGGGCGCCGCCCTCATCCCCGGGTGCTACGCGATGCTGTGGACCGGCGGGTTCCCGCGCCGGCCGGACAGCCCCCCACGGCAGAGCAATTCTGAGGAAGCGCCCTGACCGCCCCGCTGCCTACGGTGACGAACAGGAACGGAAACCGACCGCACCGGGAGGACAGAGCCATGATCAAGGGCCTGGGCATCGCCACCGTATGGACCTTCGACCAGCAGCGCACGAAGGCGTTCTTCACCGAGAAGCTCGACTTCGAGGTCCGCACCGAGCTGGCCATGGGCGACATGAAGTGGATCACCGTCGGCGCCAAGGACCAGCCCGATGTGGAGCTCGCCCTGATGAGCCTGGACGGGCCGGGACTGGACGCCGAGTCCTCCGAGGCGCTGAAGAAGCTCGTCAGCAAGGGCGTCATCGGAGCGGGAGCCTTCCGCACGGACGACTGCCGCGGTGACTACGAGACCTTCAGGTCGCGCGGTGTCGAGTTCCTCCAGGAGCCGCAGGAGCGTCCCTACGGCGTCGAGGCGATCTTCCGCGACGACAACGGCAACTGGTACTCGCTCACCGAACGCAGCGAGGCGCTGGACTTCTCGAAGGACTTCGGCTGACGTCCCACCCGGCCCCTCCGGCGCGCTACGGCAGCATCGCGTAGCTGCCCGTGTTCGTCGGCGCGTGCTCCGGTAGCCACAGCACGGCGACCGCCCCCTCGGCGGGTATGTGCTCCGGCGCACCCACCGGCCGTACGTTGCGGAAGGTCAGCCGGGCGCCCAGCACCCGGGCCTGGCCGGCCGCGATCGTCAGGCCCAGCCCGTGGCCGCGCCCGGCGCGGTCGGTGCTGCCGGTGCGGAAGCGGCTCGGGCCCTCCGCGAGGAGGTTCTCCGGGAAGCCGGGGCCATGGTCGCGGACCCGGATGACCCGGCCCTCGACGGTGACCTGGATCGGCGCCCTGCCGTGCCGGGCGGCGTTGGTGAGCAGGTTGAACAGGACCCGCTCCAGGCGGCGCGGGTCGGTGGTGACCTCCGACTCGTGCACCACCCGCACCTCGACGTCCGGGTCCTTCGCCGCCACCCGCCGAGTGACGAACTCACCGAGCATGATGTCCTGCAGCTCGGCCCGCTCCGAGGCGCCGTCCAGCCGGGCCACCTCCAGGACGTCCTCGACGAGGGTGCGCATCGCCTTGGCGCGGTCCAGCACCAGCTCGGTGGGCCGGCCCGGAGGCAGCAGCTCGGCCGCGGTCAGCAGACCCGTCACCGGGGTGCGCAGCTCGTGCGCGATGTCCGCGGTGACCCGGCGCTCGGCCTCCAGGCGCTGGCGCAGCGCGTCCGCCATCGCGTCCACCGCGCTCGCCAGGTCGTCGGTCTCGTCCCGGACGACCCCGCCGATCGCGTCCCGCACCCGCACATCCGTCTCGCCCTTGGCGACCTGGTGCGCGGCGGTGGCCGCCTTGCGCAGCCGGCGCGACAGATGTCCGCCGATGAGCACGCCGAGCGCGCTGCCGCCGAGAACGACCGCGATGGAGCCGATCAGCAGGGCCCGGTCGAGGTCGTTGAGGATGTCCGTGCTGCGGTCGGTGAAGCCGGTGTGCAGGGACAGCACATGTCCGTCCTTGACGGGCACGGCTGCCCAGATGTCCGGTGCCGCGCCCCCGCGGTCCGAGACGTACGTCGCCCGGCGGCCCTCCCGCACCTTGCTCCGCAGCTCCGCCGGCAGTCCCGGATCGTCGATCTTGATGCTGGGGAAGTTCGGCCGACCCGACAACTCGTAGTTGCGCTGGGCGATCTGGACGCGCTCGTCCGCGAGGTCGCGCGCGTTGTCCAGCATGGACACCCGGGCGGCGTTGTGCACGACCAGGCTGAGCACGATCGCCACCAGCGCGCCGACCAGCGCGATCGCCGCGCTCAGCTTCCACCGCAGACCGGTGCGAATGCCCGCGCGCTCCACGCGGGCCGGAACGAGATGCCGGATCATCCCCGATACCCCGTCCCGCCTAGGCCCTGAGCTTGTAGCCGAAGCCACGGACCGTCTCGATGCGGTCCTGGCCGATCTTCGTCCGCAGCCGCTGGACATGGACGTCGACCACGCGGGTGTCGCCTCCCCAGCCGTAGTCCCACACGCGCTCCAGGAGCTTGTCGCGGGAGAGCACGGTGCCCGGGGCGGAGGAGAACTCCAGCAGCAGGCGCATCTCGGTCGGCGTCAGCGCCACGGGCCGGCCGGCCCTGCGCACCTCCATGCCCTCGGTGTCGACCTCCAGGTCCCCGAAGGTCAGCACCCCGCCGGTGGCCGCGGGGCCCGGCTCGGAGCGGTCACCGCCGCCCGCGTGCCCGAAGCGGCGCAGCACCGCCCGGATGCGGGCGACCAGCACGGCGCCGTCGAACGGCTTGGTCACGTAGTCGTCGGCGCCCGCCTCCAGGCCGAGCACGACATCGATGGAGTCGGCACGCGCCGACAGCATGATCACCGGCACGGTCGACTCGTCGCGGATGCGCCGGCACAGGCTCACGCCGTCCAGCCCGGGGACCATGACGTCCAGCAGTGCGATGTCGGGCCGGTTCGCCCGGAACGCCTCCAGCCCCGACAGCCCGTCGGGCATGGCGGTGACCGCGAAGCCGTCCCGCTCCAGGGCGAGCTGGGTGGCCTCGCGGATGACGTCGTCGTCCTCGACGAACAGGACGTGGGTCTGGTCTGCCATCCCGGTGCTCTCAGTCCTTGTGGTGGGTGGTGGGTCGTAGGGGTGCCACGCGGGTCGTACGGGTGTCGCGGGGCCTGTGCGGGTGCGTGCCCCTGGTGGGGACGCCCGCGGCGGGCGATGCGTTCACCTCCGTGCCGCCTTCGGGCCCTCACAGCCTTTATCGTTCGGGCGGTCCGATCGGTTCACGCGCCGCCGGGGATTTTCTTCGAGCCCGGTCTCCGCCCGCCGCTCAGCCGCCCTCGGGCACGGGCGTCGGCTCCTCGCCGGTGACGCTGCCGTAGTCGGTGTGCTCCTTGAACTTCTCCACGAAGCGGTCATCGGTCCACCGATACGTGAGCACGTTCTCCCCGGACGGGTCGGAGACCGGGTCGTCCCTGTCGTAGAGCTGCTTGGACACCACCAGGTAGCCGCGCTCCATCTCCGCGTAGACCGGGGGTTCCTCGGCCTTGAACACGTTCTCGTACCGGCCGTTGTGCTGACGGTACACATAGACCCCCACCCCGACCGCGTCGCTGCACGTCAACACGTTCACCACGATGTCGCTCACGGGCCCGCCGGTCAGGTCGCCGTACTGCACGTCGACCGGGTACTTGTCGGCGACGCAGGGCTTCAGCCCGCGTTTGACCTCCGCCGACACCGCCGGGTCGTCCTGGACGAGCCGGACGGCGTCCACCTGGTCCCCGACGGAGTTCTCGGAGTACGCGGAGGGAGCCGAGGGCGTGGTACCGGCGACCGGCTCGGCGTGCGCCGGGCCCTCGTCACGGGCACCGGTGCCCCCGGTGGCGCACGCGGAGACGAAAAGGGCGAGGGCGGTGAGCACGGCCGCCGCCGTGATCACCGCCGGAAAGCTCCCTCGGGCCGGTGTGGGCCCGGCCTCGGTCAGGCCGCCACGCAACGCTCCCGCTCCTCACGCTCCAGCGCGCGTGCGTCGAGATCGCGAGCCTCCAGCTCCTCGCGGAGCCGGGCGAGCGCCCGGTGCAGCGTGCTCTTGACCGTTCCGGCCGACATGCCGAGGGCGGCGGCCGTCTCCTCCGTGGACATCTGCTCCCAGTGTCGCAGCACGACGACGCTGCGCTGTTTCGGCGCCAGCACCTTCATCGCGTCCATCAGCAGGGCGCGGTCCGCGTGCTGCTGGGTGGAGTCCTCCACCGAGGCGTCCGGGAGCTGCTCGGTGGGCACCTCCTCCAGCTTGCGCGCCCGCCACCACTCGGTCCGCGTGTTGATCATGACGCGGCGCAGATAGGCGTCGGCGAGCCGCTTGTCCGCGATGCCCTCCCAGCGGCCGTACGTCCGCGCCAGCGCGGTCTGCAGCAGGTCCTGCGCGTCGACCGGGTCCGGGACCAGCCGACGGGCACTGCGCAGCAGCGCGTCCTGCCGAGTGCGGACGTACTCCTCGAACTCCAGCACCTCGCCCTGCGCCATGATCAACCGCCTCCGCTTCCCCGTGGATTCCCCGTGCCGGCCGGGTGTTCCCGCTGCCGGTGTCCTGCCTGTGGTCCGTAGCCCAGCGCCCCCGTCGGGCACGGAAATGAAGCTACGGAGGAGTTGTCACGGGGCTGTCCGAAGCAGCCTGCGGCCAGCGCTCAGCTGTCCGTCGGTTGTGTAACGAAGATCGGAATGGGGTATAGGGGCGGACCGGAATGTGGCGCCATGAGGCGATTTTTCCATCCGGGTGAGTGTGACGGAGGCCGTGCTCCTGTGATGTGGCTGTGTGTCAGCGGTGGATGTGGTGCCGCGTCAGGTCAGCGGCAGTCGGTACAGGCCGCCCGGCAGCGGCTCCACCAGACCGTCCGCGACGAGTCCGTCCAGCGCCCGGGCGCGCTGCACCGGCTCGTGCCACACGCGGTCCAGCGCGGACTGCGGCACGGGCGCGTGGGCGTCGCGCAGTACGGCGAGCAGCCTGCCCCGCACCTGACGGTCCGTGCCCGCGTACGTCTGCGCACGGCGCGGCGGACCCTCGTGCTCCGGCTTGCCCGCGAGCCGCCAGGCGCACTGGGCGGCGATCGGGCAGCGGTGGCAGCCCTCGTTCTTCGCGGTGCACACCAGCGCGCCGAGCTCCATGGACGCCGCGGCCCACCGGGCGGCCGTCTGCTCCTCCTCGGGGAGGAGCGCGCGGGCCAACCTGCGCTCGGCGGCCGTGGTGGCGTTCGGCGGATACTGCACCCCGGCCACCGCGCGCGCGAAGACCCGGCGCACATTGGTGTCCAGGACCGCGTGCCGCTGCCCGTACGCGAAGGAGGCGACCGCCGCGGCCGTGTACTCGCCGATGCCGGGCAGCGCCAGCAGTTGCGCGTGGTCCGCCGGCACGTCACCGCCGTGCCGCTCCGTTATGGCCACCGCGGCGCCGTGCAGACGCAGGGCGCGGCGCGGATAGCCGAGCCGTCCCCACGCGCGTACGGCCTCCCCGGGGGCCTCCACGGCCAGGTCGGCGGGGCGGGGCCAGCGGGCCAGCCACTGCTCGTAGACCGGCAGGACGCGGTTGACCGGCGTCTGCTGGAGCATGAACTCGCTGACCATCACGCCCCAGGCGCCGGCCTCGGGGCGCCGCCAGGGCAGGTCGCGGGCGTTCTCCTCGAACCAGTCGAGGACGGGGGAGTGCAGGTGCGCCCCGGACCGCGTCGGCTCGACGGGGGCCGGGGCGGGGACGGCGTCGGCGGGAGTGCTGTGCGGAAGCTTCGTGGGCGCAGTCATGGCCCTTTGATCCTGCCACGGCAGGGGGTGCACACGTGCGTACCGTCACCCGACGGGGTGGGCGTCGCCCGTCGCGCCGCCGATCACGGAGTGTGCGCGGCGGGCCGTCGTCGTCACCGCGCGCAGTCAAGTGATCGGGCGGGCGGCGGGAGAGAGGGCCGACACGACCGGGACCAGGATGATGATCCGCAAAAGTTGTGGTTCCCGGCGGCGGGTGGGGACAGCGAACGGCACGATCTCTCGTACAGTTTGCGCCGTGGGATCTCTGCGCAATCCGGTCGGGCCGCTTCCCTCCTCCATCTACTGGCGTCGGAGGGCCGTACTGCTGTCCGTGCTGGCCCTGTTGGCGTTGCTGCTCACATGGATCGTCACCTCGGGCGGCGGGGGCGGCAAGAACAACGCGGGCGGCTCCAACGGCAAGAATCCCGCGTCCTCGATCACGCCGGGGCCCTCCGGTTCGGGTACGGCCATCACCCAACACCCGGGCGGGCGTGACGAGTCGAGCGACGAGGAGACCGGCGGGTCCGGGACCGGCTCCGGCGACGGTGCCGGTACGGGCGGCTCCGCGGGGAGTGACGACGGCAAGGGGCACGCCTCCGCGGGTACCGGCTCCGGCAGCGGCCTCGGCGGCGGCGCCGGTTCGAGCGGCGCCCTGCCGGCCGGCACCCCGCTGCCCAACTGCACCGCCAGCGTGGTGACGCTGACGCTGAGCAGCGTCCGCAACGAGTACTCGCCCGACCAGACGCCCACCTTCCGGCTGACCGCCAAGAACAGCTCCACGAGCGACTGCAAGGTCGATCTCGGCCCGAAGAACGCCATATTGACGATCACTCAGACCGGCGAGGACGACACCTACTGGTCGTCGGCCGACTGCCCCGAGGCGTCCGGCAGCGCCCTGTACCGGGTGCCGGGCGGCGGCACCTTCACCTACACCGTGAAGTGGGACCGCAAGCCGAGCGCACCCGAGTGCGCGACGCCTCCGGCGGGCTCGGCCGGCGCCGGCACGTACCTGGTGGAGGCCAAGGCGCCCGGCTTCGAGGACGCGCGGACGTCGTTCGTGCTGAAGGCCGACTGAGGCCCGACCGAGGCCGGTCCGAACGGGGCCGAACGGGTCTGATGAGTCTGGTCGGGGCTGAACGGCTGAGCGCCGGGGGCTAGACGTACCGTTCGAGGATCGACGACTCCGCCAGCCGGGACAGGCCCTCGCGGACGCTGCGCGCGCGGGCCTCGCCGACGCCGTCCACCGTCTGGAGGTCGTCGACACTGGCGGCGAGCAGCTTCTGCAGGCCGCCGAAGTGCTCCACCAGACGGTCGATGATCGCGCCGGGCAGCCGGGGCACCTTGGCCAGCAGCCGGAAACCGCGCGGGGAGACCGCCGAGTCGAGCGCCTCGGGGGACCCGGTGTAGCCCAGCGCACGCGCCACCGTGGACAGCTCCAGCAGCTCGGCATGGGTGAGCGCGTCCAGCTCGGACAGCGCCTCCTCGACGGTACGGGACCGTTTCGCCGTCGGCTCGGGGACGTAGTCCCGTACGACCAGCTCCCGCTCGGGCTCCACGCCCGCGATCAGCTCGTCGAGCTGGAGGGCGAGCAGCCGGCCGTCGGTGCCCAGCTCGACCACGTACTCCGCGATCTCGGTGGCGATACGGCGGACCATCTCCAGGCGCTGCGCCACCGCGGAGACGTCCCGGACCGTCACCAGGTCCTCGATCTCCAGCGCTGACAACGTTCCCGCGACCTCGTCCAGGCGGAGCTTGTAGCGCTCCAGGGTCGCCAGGGCCTGGTTCGCGCGGGACAGGATCGCCGCCGAGTCCTCCAGGACGCGGCGCTGGCCGTCGACGTAGAGGGCGATCAGCCGCATGGACTGGGAGACGGAGACGACGGGGAAGCCGACCTGCTTGCTGACCCGGTCCGCCGTACGGTGCCGGGTGCCCGTCTCCTCCGTGGGGATCGTCGGGTCCGGGACGAGCTGGACGCCCGCGCGCAGGATCTTCGACAGGTCGGAGGAGAGGACGATGCCGCCGTCCAGCTTGCACAGCTCACGCAGCCGGGTCGCCGTGAACTCCACGTCCAGGACGAAACCGCCCGTGCACATCGCCTCGACGGTCCTGTCCGAGCCCAGCACGATGAGACCGCCGGTGTTGCCGCGCAGGACCCGCTCAAGGCCGTCACGCAGGGCCGTACCGGGTGCCACAGCGCTCAGGGAGGCGCGCATCAGGCCATCGGAACCGGCGCTCCCACCGGACTTGCCGGGAGCCGCCGCCCGGTCGTTGGCTGCCACTGCACTCCTCCGGTCGCAGGTTCTGGGGCGCTCCCGTTTCGCGCACTCGGTTCGTACGGACGGGCGAGACCAGGGCAAAGTCTACCGGCGGTCCTCCGTCTCCCGTGGGGCCTCTCGACGACGCGCGCGCGGCAGGACCCGCAGCGCGTCCCCTATGTCGGCGACTTCCAGGACCTTCATGCCGGGCGGGACCTTGCCCGGATCGCCCGGCACGAGCGCGTGCGTGAAGCCCAGACGGTGCGCCTCGGCGAGCCGGCGCTGCACGCCCGTGACGCGTCTGACCTCGCCCGCGAGGCCCACCTCGCCGATCGCGACGAGGTTCTTCGGCAGCGGGGTGTCGCTGGCGGCGGAGGCCAGCGCGAGCGCGACCGCGAGGTCGGCGGCCGGCTCCGACAACTTCACGCCGCCCACCGTCGCCGAGTAGATGTCCCGCTTGCCGAGGGCACTGATGCGGCCGCGCTGCTCCAGGACGGCGAGCATCATCGACACCCTGGACGTCTCCAGGCCGGACGTCGTGCGGCGCGGGGAGGGGATCTGCGAGTCGACCGTGAGCGCCTGCACCTCCGCGACCAGGGGGCGGCGACCCTCCAGGGTGACGGTCAGGCAGGTGCCCGGGACCGGTTCGGCGCGACGGGTCAGGAAGAGGCCGCTGGGGTCGGCGAGGCCCGTGATGCCCTCGTCGTGCAGCTCGAAGCAGCCGACCTCGTCGGTGGCGCCGTAGCGGTTCTTGACGCCGCGCACCAGGCGCAGGCGCGCGTGCCGGTCGCCCTCGAAGTGCAGGACGACGTCCACGAGGTGCTCCAGCAGGCGCGGGCCGGCGATCGCGCCGTCCTTGGTGACATGGCCCACCAGGAGTGTGGACATCCCGCGCTCCTTGGAGGCGCGGATCAGGGCGCCGGCCACCTCGCGGACCTGGGCCATACCGCCGGGCGCGCCGTCGATCTCCGGGGAGGCGACCGTCTGCACCGAGTCGAGGATCAGCAGGGACGGCTTGACCGCGTCCAGGTGGCCCAGGACGGCGGCCAGGTCGGTCTCCGCCGCGAGGTACAGGTGGTCGTCGAGGGCGCCGATGCGGTCGGCGCGCAGGCGGACCTGGCTCGCGGACTCCTCACCCGTGACATAGAGCGTGCGGTGCTCGTCGCTCGCCGACTTCGCGGCCACGTCGAGGAGGAGCGTGGACTTGCCGACGCCGGGCTCGCCGGCGAGCAGGACGACCGCGCCGGGGACCAGGCCGCCGCCGAGTACGCGGTCCAGCTCGGGGACGCCGGTGGAGCGGGCGGTGGCCTGGCGGCCGTCGACCTGGCCGATGGGGAGGGCGGAGGTGGTGACGCGGCCCGGCGCCGTCGTACGGACCGCGGGCGTGCCGTACTCCTCGACCGTGCCCCATGCCTGGCATTCGGGGCAGCGGCCGAGCCACTTGGCCGTCTGCCAGCCGCATTCCGTGCAGCGGTAGGAGGGGCGGTCCTTGGTGGTCTTGGTACGGGCAGCCATGGGGAAACCGTAGCGGCCGGGTGTGACAGCGGGTGCGGTGGCGGTACGGCGGTGGGGTGGGCGTCGGTTCCGGGGCGCGGCCCGGGCCGGTGCGGGGCCGGGTGGGTGCGCGGCCCGGCGCGACGGGGCGCCGCTGCCCCGGCGATCATCTGTGACGGGCCGCACCTCGCGCAGGCCGCCTCGGTCGCAGCTGTGCTGAATCGGCCACGTCTCGGCACGAACGAGCCAGCGAAGCCGGGCTCCTGTCCCCTTATGAGGGATCGTTTCACCCGTACGGATTAAAACGGCTCAAGCGGCGGGAAGAGGGTGTTCCCGGCCGCCTACGGTCGCACGGGTGATGAGCAGCAGCCCGGAGACCTCGACCCGCATGACCGGCGCACACCGGGCGCACCGGGAGGCGCGGGACCGCGCCGCGGCGCGCACGCCGGCGCAGCGCACGCCCGCGCGCTACGAGCCGTACCTCGACGGCCTGTTCACCTACTGCCTGTCGGTGCTGTGCGACCACGACGCGGCCATTGCCGCGCTCGGGGACGTCCTCGCGCTCGCCGAACGGCGTGGGCACCGCGTCCCGGAAGCCGCCGGGGACCGCAGGGCCTGGCTGTACGCGCTGGCCCGCTGGGCCTGTCTGCGCAAGCTGGCCGAGGCCAAGCAGAAACGTCATCCCTCGCACGCCGGGGGCGGCCGGAACGGTGCCCGTCGGCAGTCGGCGGCACAGCCCGCAGCCCCGCCCGTCGCCGAGGAGGTACAGGAGCAGCGGCGGCGCGAACTCGCCCTGCTGGCCTGGCCGGAGGCGGCCGGCACCAGCCCCGAGCAGCGGGAGGCGCTCGAACTCGCCGTGCGCCACCACCTCGCCGCCCAGGAGATCGCCGCCGTCCTCGGCATGGACCAGGCCACCGCCCGCGAACTCCTCGCCTCCGCCGCCTGCGAGGTCGAGCGCACGCGCGCGGCGCTCGCCGTCGTCGAGACCGGTGGCTGCCCCGGCGTGGCCCGTCTCACCGGCGACCAGCAGCTGGTCCTCAGCTCCGCCCTGCGCCGCGAACTCGTCCGGCACGTCGACGACTGCCCGCGCTGCCGCCGCGCCGCCGGCCGCGCGGGGCCCGGCCGCTGGCCCGGCGACACGGTCACGCCCGCCGAACTGCCCGTCCTGGAGGCGCCCCGCGCGGCCCTGCACGCCGCCATGGCGCACCTCCCGCGCGTGCGCGGGGCGGCCGCGCCCCGCTTCGACCGGCGCGGCTTCCCGATGGACCCCAAGGACCACGCGGCCCGCCGCGACCGCATCCGCGCGCGTGCCGTCACGACGACCGTCGTCGCCACCGTCGTCGCCGCGCCCGTCCTCGCCCTGTGGGCCGCCTACCGGGGCGCGCCGACCGCCGAGGGCGGCGACGGCCGCTCCGCCAGCGCCAGCGAGGCGCGCGGCCCCGACAGCCTCGACAGTGAACAGGCCGGCGGCTACGAGAACACCGGGAACTCCAGCACCCGCCTCGGCGCCGGCCTCGGCGACAGGGAGCCCGACGTCTCCGTGGAGGTCATCAGTGTCCCGGGCGCCGACGAGAAGGGCGCCGGGCGCCTCACCGTGACCGCCCACAGCAGCGGCGACACCACGCTGATCACCCTCACGGCGTCCCGGGGCGGTAAGGGGCCGGTCCGCTGGTCGGCGACCACCGGCGACGCCTGGCTCTACCTGAGCCGCTCCTCGGGCACCCTCATGCCCGGCGAGTCGGTGACCATCCGGGCGTACGTCGACCAGCTGCGCGAACCCGCCGGGCACTGGCACGCGCGCGTGGCGATCGCCCCGGCGGGCGCCGTCGTCTCGATCACGGGGCACGGTGCCGCGCCGGCCCCGGCCGACCCGAGGCCGACCGACTCCGGCCCCGGCACCCCCAGACCCGGCCGGCCCGGCCCCGGAACCGGCAGCCCCGACGTTCCCCCCTGGCCGTCCGACCCGGAGCCGACGCCCCCGGCCGACCCACCGCCGACGTCCGATCCCACGCCCGGCGACCCACCGCCGACGTCCGACCCCGAGCCGTCGCCCACCGACCCGTCCCCGTCCGACCCGGCGGGCTCCTCGCCCCCGCCCGACGGCAGCACCGAGCCCAACGCGTCGTCCCCGGCCGAGCCGTCCCCGTAGAGGCGTGCGGCCGGGCCGGAGGGGATCAGTCCGTGGGGTCCGCCGGGTGAGGTGCCAGCAGGGGGAGCCGGGACGCCAGGCGCTCCTCGCACAGCTCGACCAGACGGTCGTAGCCCGCCTTGCCCATCAGCTCGGTCAGCTCCGCGCGGTAGGAGACGTACACCGGGTCGCCCGCGCCGTGCGCCGAGGTCGCCGAGGTGCACCACCAGTGCAGGTCGTGGCCGCCCGGGCCCCAGCCGCGGCGGTCGTACTCACCGATCGACACCTGCAGTACGCGCGTGTCGTCGGGCCGGTCGATCCAGTCGAACGTCCGCCGGATCGGCAGCTGCCAGCAGACGTCCGGCTTGGTCTCCAGCGGCTCCCGGCCCTCCTTCAGGGCGAGGATGTGCAGCGAGCAGCCCGCGCCGCCGGCGAAGCCGGGGCGGTTCTGGAAGATGCAGGAGCCCTTGTACGGCCGGGTCTGGCGGGAGCCTTCGTCGTCCTCGGAGACCCAGCCGGACCGTGTGCCCTCGTCGTGGTGCTGCCAGATCTCCGGGGTGAGCCGCGCCACATGCTCGGCGACGCGCTTCTCGTCGTCCTCGTCGGAGAAGTGGGCGCCCAGACTGCAGCACCCGTCGTCCGCGCGGCCCGCCTGGATGCCCTGGCAGCCACTGCCGAAGATGCAGTTCCACCGAGAGGTCAGCCATGTCAGATCACAGCGGAACACCTGCTCGTCGTCCGCCGGATCCGGGAACTCCACCCACGCGCGCGCGAAGTCGAGGCCCGTCTCGTCGGCCTTCTGCTCGGCCTTCGGCTGGGCCTTCTTCGGTGACTTCGCCTGCGAGGGAACCTTGGACGATTTGGTCGCCTTGTCGGTCTTCGCCGTCTTGGGCGTCTTTTCGTCCTTCGCCTTTTTCGTCTTTGGCACGCGTCCAGGGTAAGTCGCCCGGATCCCTTCCCGGCACCGCACGGAGGTCTGAGGACAGCGCCGCTGGCAGTAGCGTTCCCTACATGAGACTCGGTGTCCTCGACGTGGGATCGAACACGGTGCATCTGCTGGTGGTGGATGCGCACCCAGGCGCGCGCCCGCTGCCCGCGCACTCGCACAAGGTGGAGCTGCGCCTTGCGCAACTGCTCGACGACGGCGGCGCGATCGGCCCCGAGGGCGTCGACAAACTGATCACCGTAGTCCACGAGGCGCTCCAGGCCGCCGAGGACAAGGGCGTCGAGGACCTGCTGCCGTTCGCGACCTCCGCGGTGCGGGAGGCGACCAACGCCGATGACGTCCTCACGCGCGTGAAGACCGAGACCGGGGTCGAGCTCCAGGTCCTCACCGGTGCGGAGGAGGCCCGGCTCACCTTCCTCGCCGCACGCCGCTGGTTCGGCTGGTCGGCCGGCAAGCTGCTCGTCCTGGACATCGGCGGCGGCTCCCTGGAGATCGCCTACGGCATCGACGAGGAGCCCGACGCGGCGGTGTCCCTGCCGCTCGGCGCGGGCCGCCTCACGGCCGGCTGGCTGCCCGGGGACCCGCCCGAGCCCGACGACGTACGGGCGCTACGACGGCATGTGCGCGCCCAGATCGCCCGTACGGTCGGTGAGTTCAGCCGCTTCGGCGCGCCGGACCACGTCGTCGCCACCTCGAAGACCTTCCGGCAGCTCGCCCGTATCGCCGGGGCCGCGCGCTCCGCCGAGGGCCTGTACATCCAGCGCGAACTCAAGCGGGAGTCCCTCGAAGCCTGGGTACCGCGCCTGGCCGGCATGACCGCCGACCAGCGCGCCGAACTCCCCGGCGTCTCCGAGGGCCGCGCGGGCCAGCTGCTCGCCGGGGCGCTGGTCGCCGAGGGCGCGATGGATCTGTTCGGCGTGGAGACGCTGGAGATCTGCCCCTGGGCGCTGCGGGAGGGCGTGATCCTGCGGAGGCTGGACCACATGGTGACGGGCTGATCGGGCTCTGGGGTTCTTGGGCCTCCGGGCCTCACAGGACCTTGGGCGTCCCGTGCCTCTTGGGTGTCCCGTGCCTCTTGGGCATCCGGCGCCCCACCCCACCGCGTGAAGTGCGCCACCCGTCACCCCCGAGGCCCCTCCCCAAGGCCACCCCCGAGCCCTCCCCACCCAACCACCCGGCCGCCTCCCCCAACCCCCCACCATCGACGCGACGCGAGCCCCCACCCCCGCCCTCACCGGCGCTGATGACCGCCCACGGTCAACAAACGCCCAGGCGACGAACCGGCCACGCACGGGTGGCCGATTGCCGTAGCCCCACACCGCGCCCTCCGCAACCGGCTCCCCGGCCCCCAGCGCGGGCCCGTACGCTGTCCCTCGTGGCAGAACCAGTGGTGCGCATCCCGGATGCGAAGGTCGCGCTGTCGACGGCCTCTGTGTATCCGGAGTCGACGGCGACGGCCTTCGAGATCGCCGCGCGCCTCGGGTACGACGGTGTCGAGGTCATGGTCTGGAACGACCCGGTCAGTCAGGACATCGACGCCCTGCGCCGCCTCAGCGACTACCACCGCATCCCGATCCTGGCTGTGCACGCGCCCTGTCTGCTCATCACGCAGCGGGTCTGGTCCACCGACCCCTGGACGAAGCTGCGGCGCGCCCGCGCCGCCGCCGAGAAGCTCGGCGCGACCACGGTCGTCGTCCACCCGCCCTTCCGCTGGCAGCGCCAGTACGCGCGCGACTTCGTGCAGGGCATCTGGCGCATGGCGAACGAGACGGATGTGCGGTTCGCGGTGGAGAACATGTACCCCTGGCGCTACCGCGACCGCGAGATGCTCGCCTACGCGCCCGACTGGGACGTGACCAAGGACGACTACCGGCACTTCACGATCGATCTCAGCCATGCGGCGACCGCCCGTACGGACGCGTTGCACATGGTCGACCGCATGGGGGAGCGGCTCGGCCACGTCCACCTGGCCGACGGCATGGGTTCCAACAAGGACGAGCACCTCGTGCCCGGCCGCGGCACCCAGCCCTGCGCCGAGCTGCTGGAGCGGCTCGCCCTGACCGGCTTCGACGGGCATGTCGTCATCGAGGTCAACACCCGGCGCGCGATGTCCGGCGCCGAACGCGAGGCCGACCTGGCCGAAGCACTGGCCTTCACCCGACTGCACCTGGCCTCGACAGCGCAGGTCCCCCGGCGGTGACCGACGTGCAGCCCCCACAGGGCCCCACGCCGGGCCCCGCCTCCGAGCCCCGCCCCCGCCGACGCGGCCGCCCCCGCCGCACCGAACCCGCCGACACCCGGGACCGCATCCTCGAAACGGCCCGCGCGGAGTTCTCCCGGCACGGCTACGACAAGACGTCCGTCCGGGGCATCGCGAAGGCCGCCGGAGTCGACTCGGCCCTCGTGCACCACTACTTCGGCACCAAGGAGGGCGTCTTCGAGGCGGCCGTGGAAGTCGCCTTCGCGCCCGCGCTGCACGCGCCGGACACCATCGCCGAGGGCCCGCTGGACGGGGTCGGCGAGCGGTTCGCCCGGTTCGTCTTCGGCGTCTGGGAGAACCCCACCACCCGTACACCCCTGCTGGCGATCCTGCGTTCCGCGGTGAACAACGAGACCGCCGCCGCCGTCTTCCGCCACCTGGTCGCCTCCCAGCTGCTGCGCCGCGTCGCCGGTCAGCTGGACGTGCCGGACGCGGAGCTGCGCGCCGAGCTGGCGGCCGCGCAGCTCGTCGGGTGCGCGATGATGCGGTACGTGATCAAACTGGAGCCGCTGGCCTCGGCGGACATCGAACAGATCATCGCGCGCGTGGCCCCGGTGGTGCAGGGCCACCTCACCGGCCGCTGATACCTCGCCCGCCCCGAACCCCGCCCCCAAATCCTGCCCCCGACTCCCGCCCCGACCCCCGCCCCCGCCCCCGAGACAACCGTCCCGCATACCGGACATCCCGTCCCGCCCCCTGGATGACCGGCGTACGCTCGACTCCAGTCAGAAATCTCTGGCAGCCCAGTCTTCTGGCAGCCCAGTCCAAAGGAGCGAGCGACGATGCCCGAGCTGAGGTCCCGCACAGTCACCCACGGCCGCAACATGGCGGGCGCCCGCGCCCTTATGCGCGCCTCCGGTGTACCCGGTGCGGACATCGGCCGGAAGCCCATCATCGCGGTGGCGAACAGCTTCACCGAGTTCGTCCCCGGCCACACCCACCTCCAGCCGGTCGGCCGGATCGTCAGCGAGGCGATCACCGAGGCGGGCGGCATCCCGCGTGAGTTCAACACGATCGCCGTGGACGACGGCATCGCGATGGGCCACGGCGGAATGCTCTACTCCCTGCCCTCCCGCGACCTGATCGCGGACAGCGTCGAGTACATGGTCGAGGCGCACTGCGCCGACGCCCTGGTCTGCATCTCCAACTGCGACAAGATCACCCCGGGCATGCTCATGGCGGCCCTGCGCCTGAACATCCCCACCGTCTTCGTCTCCGGCGGCCCGATGGAGGCCGGCCGCGCCACGCTCGTCGACGGCACGGTCCGCACGCTCGACCTGGTCGACGCGATCTCCGACGCCGTGAACGACAAGATCTCGGACGAGGACATCCTCCGCATCGAGGAGAACGCCTGCCCGACCTGCGGCAGCTGCTCCGGCATGTTCACCGCCAACTCGATGAACTGCCTGACCGAGGCGATCGGCCTCTCCCTCCCCGGCAACGGTTCGGTCCTGGCCACCCACACGGCCCGCCGGCAGCTCTACGTCGACGCCGCCCGCACGGTCATGGACATCACCCGCCGCCACTACGAGCAGGACGACGACACGGTCCTGCCGCGCTCCATCGCGACCTTCGCGGCGTTCGAGAACGCCATGGCGCTCGACATCGCGATGGGCGGCTCCACGAACACGATCCTGCACCTGCTGGCGGCGGCCCAGGAGGCGGGCGTCCCGTTCGGCCTGGAGCAGATCGACGCCGTCTCCCGCCGCGTCCCCTGCCTGGCGAAGGTCGCGCCCAACGTGGCCAAGACCCGCACGTACTACATGGAGGACGTGCACCGCGCCGGCGGCATCCCCGCGCTCCTCGGCGAACTGCACCGCGCCGGCCTGCTGAACGAGGACGTGCACGCCGTGCACAGCCCGTCCCTCGCCGACTGGCTGAAGACCTGGGACGTGCGCGGCGGCTCCCCGTCCCCCGAGGCCGTCGAGCTGTGGCACGCGGCGCCCGGCTGCGTCCGCTCGGCGGAGGCGTTCTCCCAGTCGGAGCGCTGGGAGGCCCTCGACGACGACGCCGAGAACGGCTGCATCCGCAGCGTCGAACACGCGTACTCCAAGGACGGCGGCCTCGCGGTCCTCCGGGGCAACCTGGCGGTCGACGGCTGCGTGGTGAAGACCGCCGGCGTCGACGAGTCGATCTGGACCTTCGAGGGCCCGGCGGTCGTCTGTGAGTCGCAGGAGGAGGCCGTCGAGAAGATCCTCAACAAGCAGGTCACCGACGGCGACGTCGTCGTCATCCGCTACGAGGGCCCCAAGGGCGGCCCCGGCATGCAGGAGATGCTCTACCCGACGTCCTTCCTGAAGGGCCGCGGCCTCGGCAAGACCTGCGCGCTGATCACCGACGGCCGCTTCTCCGGCGGCACCTCCGGCCTGTCCATCGGCCACGCCTCGCCCGAGGCGGCGTCCGGCGGCACCATCGCCCTCGTCGAGGACGGCGACCGCATCCGCATCGACATCCCGAACCGCTCGATCGACCTGCTCGTCGACGACACGGAGCTGGCCCGCCGCGAGCAGGCGCTCGGCGGCACGTACGCCCCGAAGAACCGCGAACGCAAGGTCTCCGCCGCCCTGCGCGCCTACGCCGCCATGGCGACCAGCGCCGACAAGGGCGCGGTGCGGGACGTCTCCAAGCTCGGCTGACAGCCGTAGTACGACGACGAGGGGCCGCCTCCCCACCGGAGCCGGCCCCTCTCCACGTCACGCCACGTCACCAGTCGCCGGGATTCCGCCCGTCCACCGCGAACACGGTCCCGTCGGGCGCCCCGGCATGGACCCGCTCCCCGACGACCACCGGAGCCGGCAGAGAGTCCGCCACACGGTCGCTGTTCGCGCCGAGCCGGGGCCGCGTCTGCCCGAGGAGCCGCCCGTCGCGCGCGTCCACGGCGAGCAGCCGCCCGTCCGGGGCCGTGAGATACACGTGGTCACCCGAGCGGACCGGCGCCGACCCCCGGGTCACGGCCGTCTCCAGATGCCACAGCCGCTTCCCCGCACCCGTGTCGAACGCCTCCAACGACCCACCCGTGGCCAGCAGATAGACGACCCCGCCCCGCACACCGGCCACCGGGTCCGGCCGGGACACCGGCAGCGCCACCCGGCGGGACGCCCCGGACCCGGGCTCGTACCGGACGACCGCGTCGGTGAACCCCGTGTTCCGGTCGAGCGAGAGGAAGAACAGCGCCCCGTCCTCGCTGCCGACGGGCTTCAGCGTGCCGCTCAGCTCCGCATGCCACCGTACGGACCCGGTGTCCGGATCCACGGCCGTGACCTTGGTGGTTCCCGTGTCGGACACGCCGACCGCATACGCCAGGGCATCCCCGGCGAAGGAGCAGAAGGTCGGCGCGCCGTCGTGGCCCGGGATCCGGTGCCGCCACTTCTCCTCGCCGGTCGCGCTGTCCAGGCCCGTGACGGTCCCGTCGGCGGCGGTGACCATCAGCATGCCGCCGACGGCCCGCATCCCGATGTGCGCGGGCATGCCCTGCTCCCAGCGCGCCTCGCCCGTGCCGGGGTCGAGCGCCTCCAGCCGCCCGCCGTGGTCCGCCAGCGGCTGCACGAGACCCCCGGACAGCAGCGGTGGCTCACGCCGGTACGACGCCGTCACCGGGTGCCGCCACAGCACCTCGCCGTCGGACGGATCGAGGGCGAAGACGACGTCCGACTGGGCGCACAGCAGCTTCTGCGCCCCGTACGAGCACTGCGGCAGGGACGCCGCCCCGGACACGGAACCCGCCTCCCACCCCTCGAACGCGGCCGACGCACCTGGATCCGCCACTCCCGACGCGGGCGGGCCGTCCAGCAGCCGGACCGAGCCGAAGACCCCTCCGGCGACCAGCACCAGCGCCCCGGTCACCAGGGCCACCCGCCCGGCCGTCCGCCGCCGGGGACGCGGCGTGTGCGCACCGCCGTCCGACGCCACACCACGCTCGAGCGCCGCACTGTCCGCCGCCCCACCGCTGTCCGCCGCCGCGCCGTCGCCGACCGCCACACCGGCGCCGTCCGTCCGCTGCGCGGGTATGAACGCCTGGGTGTCGTACGACGCCGCCACCGACCGCAGTTCGCGCATCAGCTCGTCCGGTGTGGGCCTTTCCTCGGGCTCCTTGGCGAGGCAGCGCAGCACCAGCGGGGCGAGGTTCTGCGGTACGTCGGCCAGGTCGGGCTCGTCGTGCACGACCTGGTAGGCGACGACGTACGGGCTGTCGGAGTCGAACGGCCCCCGCCCGGTCGCCGCGTGCACCATGACCGACCCCAGCGCGAAGATGTCGGCGGCGGGACCCACCTCACGCGGCCGCCGGAACTGCTCCGGCGCCATGAAGGGCGGCGTGCCGATCAGCTTGCCGGTCTCGGTGCGCAGCTCGCTGTCCTTCGGCCGGGAGATGCCGAAGTCGATCACCTTCGGCCCGTCCTCGGCGAGCAGCACGTTGCTCGGTTTCAGATCGCGGTGCACGACCCCGACCCGGTGGATGTCGCGCAGCGCCTCGGCGAGCCCGGCCATCAGCCGCCGCACCTCACCCGGAGCCATGGGTCCGTTCCGCTTCACATGGTCGGAGAGCGTCGGGCCGGGGATGAACTGGGTGGCCATCCAGGGCCGTTCGGCCTCCGGATCGGCGTCGACGACGGGCGCGGTGAAGGCCCCGCTGACCCGGCGCGCGGCGGCCACCTCCTGCCGGAAACGGCCTCTGAACTCGGGATCCCTGGCGAACTCGGCGTGTACGACCTTCACCGCGAGCTTCATGCCGGAGGTGCTCCGGGCCAGGTGGACCACGCCCATGCCGCCCGAGCCCAGACAGGACTCCAGGAGGTAGTGGCCGGCGTATTCGGGAAGTTCCGCTTCCGCGCCCGCCCCGGTGTTGCGCCGTGGCGCCATGGACCACCCCCGTGCTGTTCGTTCGCGCGCGCGACGCACGGAGCCTAGTCGATGACTCGTACGAGACCGACACGACTTGCTAGCCTCCGCGTACGAGTTGCGTACATGTGTTTCATGTCGCGTTTCAGGGGAATCACCGTGGCCCCATGACACTCATGGGGCGCGAGGGGGGGAGAACAACCATGTCTGTTGACCGTGTCGAGGAGACCGCCGGCAGCGGTGAGGCGTCGGAGGCCCTGGAAACGGCGTCGGCGGTGGCCGTGACGTTCTACCCGATCGCTCCGGGCGTCCGGCTGAACGTCCGCGGCGGCCCGGGCACGAACTACAGCATCGTCCGCGTCCTGCCCGAGGGCTCCAAGGTCCCGATCTACTGCCAGACGACGGGCACCAACGTGTCGGGCTACTACGGCACCTCCAACATCTGGGACAACATCGCCAGCGGCGAGTTCGTCTCCGACGCCTACGTGCGCACCGGCAGCGACGGCTTCGTCGCCTCACGCTGCGTCTCCTGAGCGCGGCAGGTCCCGCCGCCCCGCCCGCGGGCCCGCCCTCGTCCGGCGCCATAATCGTCCCGTGAGCGACGAGAACGGCACCTCGGACACCCGGGCGGGCTCCCAGGGCGGCGACACCTCGGGCCCCCGCCCCGAGCCACTCCGCTTCTTCGGCACCAGCTGGGTGAACCACGACAGCGGCTATCCGGCCCGGCGCGCCGGCGTGGCCGTCGGCTCCCTCGCCGCCGCCGTGGCCGCCTGCCTCGTCCTGCGCTTCGCCTACGAGGGTCTGGCGATCGCCGACATCGGCGACTTCGTGACCGTCCTGATGGTCGCCATGTTCGCGATCTGCAGCGCGCTCGCCTTCCGCCACACCTGGGACGGCTTCACCCGGCGCCACGACCCCGACCGCCAGGCGTCCCTGCGCGGCCTGCTGGCCATCGGCTTCGTCGGCACCCTCCTCGCCTACTTCGTCCGCTCGCTCACCGAGGCCCCCGGCGAGAAGCTCCACCGCCAGGAGTACGAGAGGGCCCTCAAGCAACACGAGAAGCGCACCTCCCGCCGCACAGGCAACCCGTCGAAAAAGCGCCGCCGCTCCTAGGCGCCCTTCTCACCCACGCCCCGTCCTGGCACGGGACCGAGCCCGCCCACGCCGACCCGACAGGCTCGTCCACTTCACCGGCCGCCGGGTACACCTGCCCGGCGAGCATCCCCTGCACGACGGCCACCGACACCGCCGGGGAACCACCGTCCCCGAGCTGCACCGGTACCCCGAGCACCCTCGATGCCGTAGCCGTGGACGGCCTCGTGGTCCAGGACTGTCAGCCCCGCCGCCGGACCGCTCGCCGGGCGATGACGCATGACGGCAGCACCTCCGCGCCGACGGCGCGCCCACGCCGACCACAGCACTTGACGTCACCCCCCACTCAGGGAATTTAATCATCACATGATGAATTCGCGCCCGCCCGACGAGCCCGACGAGTCCACCCCCGTCCCCACACCGAACGCCGCCCCCGCCACCCCCGCCGTCCGAGCCGAGGACCTCACCGTCGTCCGCGGGCCCCGCACCGTCCTCCGCCACCTCGCCTTCACCGTCCCGCGCGGACAGATCACCGGCCTGCTCGGCCCCTCCGGCTGCGGAAAATCCACCCTCATGCGCTCCATCGTCGGCACCCAGGCCAAGGTCACCGGCACCCTCGACGTCCTCGGCCGCCCGGCCGGCCACCCCACCCTGCGCACCCGCATCGGCTACGTCACCCAGGCCCCGTCCGTCTACGACGACCTGACGATCCGCCAGAACCTCGACTACTTCGCCGCGATCCTCTTCCCGGGCGCCTCCACCGCCGACCGCCGCCACGACGTCGACCGCGTCCTCACCGAGGTCGACCTCACCTCCCACCACGACGCCCTCGCCGGTCACCTCTCCGGCGGCCAGCGCAGCCGCGTCTCCCTCGCCGTCGCCCTCCTCGGCACCCCCGAACTGCTCGTCCTCGACGAACCGACCGTCGGCCTCGACCCCGTCCTGCGCCGCGACCTCTGGAACCTCTTCCACCACCTCGCCGCCACCCGCGGCGCCACCCTCCTGATCTCCTCCCACGTCATGGACGAGGCCGAACGCTGCCACCGCCTCCTCCTCATGCGCGAAGGCGAGATCCTCGCCGACGACACCCCCGACGCCCTGCGCACCCGCACCGGCACCGACACGGTCGAGGCGGCCTTCCTCCACCTCGTCGACCAGGCGGCGACCAGCGCGAAGGACGCGAAGGAGAAGACCCCATGAGCACGCCCACCACCACCCACCCGGCACCCCCCACCGCCGGCCCCGCCCGCGCCCTGCACCCCTCCCGCACCCTCGCCACAGCCGCCCGCGTCCTGCGCCAACTCCGGCACGACCCACGGACGATCGCCCTGATGCTCCTCGTCCCCTGCCTCCTGCTGACCCTCCTGCGCTACGTCTTCGACGGCAGCCCCCGCACCTTCGACAGCATCGGCGCCTCCCTCCTCGGGATCTTCCCCCTGATCACCATGTTCCTGGTGACCTCCATCGCCACCCTGCGCGAACGCACCTCCGGCACCCTCGAACGCCTCCTCGCCATGCCCCTCGGCAAGGGCGACCTCATCGCCGGCTACGCCCTCGCCTTCGGCACCCTCGCGATCATCCAGTCCGCCCTCGCCACCGGCCTCGCCCTCTGGGTCCTCGGCCTGGACGTCACCGGCTCCCCCTGGCTCCTCCTCCTGGTCGCCCTCCTCGACGCCCTGCTCGGCACCGCCCTCGGCCTGTTCGTCTCGGCCTTCGCCGCCTCCGAGTTCCAAGCCGTCCAGTTCATGCCGGCGGTGATCCTCCCCCAGCTCCTGCTGTGCGGCCTGTTCACCCCCCGCGACAAGATGCACCCCGTCCTGGAGGCCATCTCCGACGTCCTCCCCATGTCCTACGCGGTCGACGGCATGAACGAAGTCCTCGAACACACCGACATGACCGCCGCCTTCGTACGCGACACCCTGGTCGTCGTCGGCTGCGCCCTGCTGGTCCTGTGCCTCGGAGCAGCCACCCTGCGCCGCCGCACCACCTGACACCCACACGTCCGCCCACCGGACACCCACCCCCCACCCCACCCCTCGGTGCGAGGATGAACCCGGACGACGCGCACACCCCCGGAGGACACCCCAGCCATGACACAGAAAGTCGCAGTCCTCGGCACCGGCAAGATCGGCGAAGCCCTGCTCAGCGGAATGATCCGAGCAGGCTGGGCCCCTGCCGACCTCCTGGTCACCGCCCGCCGCCCCGAGCGCGCCGAGGAACTCCACGCCCGCTACGGCGTCACCCCGGTCAGCAACCCCGAGGCCGCCAAGACCGCCGACACCCTCATCCTCACGGTCAAACCGCAGGACATGGGCGCCCTCCTCGACGAACTCGCCCCACACGTCCCCGCCGACCGCCTCGTCATCAGCGGCGCCGCCGGCATCACCACCGCCTTCATCGAGGAACGCCTCACCGCCGGCACCCCGGTCGTCCGCGTCATGACGAACACCCCCGCCCTCGTCGACGAGGCCATGTCCGTCATCTCCGCCGGCAGCCACGCCAACGGCGAACACCTCGCCCACGCCGAGGAGATCTTCGGCGCCGTCGGCAAGACCCTGCGCGTCCCCGAGTCCCAGCAGGACGCCTGCACCGCCCTCTCCGGCTCCGGCCCGGCCTACTTCTTCTACCTGGTAGAAGCCATGACCGACGCCGGCATCCTCCTCGGCCTGCCCCGCGACAAGGCCCACGACCTGATCGTCCAGTCCGCGATCGGCGCCGCGACGATGCTCCGCGACAGCGGCGAACACCCCGTCAAGCTCCGCGAGAACGTCACCTCCCCCGCCGGCACCACCATCAGCGCCATCCGCGAACTCGAGAACCACGGCGTACGAGCCGCCCTCATCGCCGCCCTCGAAGCCGCCCGCGACCGCAGCCGCCAACTCGCCTCCGGCAAGAAGGACTGACCCGGCCCTCCCCGGGGGCGGTCACTTCGCCGCGGCCACCACCTCCTCGGAGGTCACCACCCGCGCGAACCCGCCCCCGTGCAGCGACACGGCCGTCGCCTGCGCCAACTCCTCCGCCGTCCGCCGCCAGCCGAACGGCCCCGCAAGATCGAACGTATGCGTGGCATCCAGCGGAACCACCACGTCGTACCCCAGATTCCCTCCCATCCGCGCGGTCGTCTCCACGCACATATTGGTCTGGATCCCGACCACCACGATCTGCGAGACCCCCTGCGCCCTCAGCCAGGCGTCCAGATCCGGCGTCCCGTAGAACGCCGAGTTCACCGTCTTCGTGACCAGCAGCTCCGGCCCCGCACCCTTGCCGCGCCGCCGCTCCACGTACTCCTTGAAATCATTGTCCCCCTGCCCCGGCCGCAACGGCGACCGAGCCTTCGTCGAGTCATGCCGCACGAAGACGACCGGCCGACCCGACCCCTGCCATACGTCGACGAGGGCGGCGATGTTCTCATCGGCCCCCGGATTGTTCCGCCGCCCCCAGAACCCGGCCTCCTCGAAGCCCTTCTGCACATCGACGACCACCAGCACTGCGTTCTCCGCGATCTCCATAACCACGATGCTGCCGCCGACCACGCCCCCGCCCCCAGAGGTACCGAAGACAGCGATCGATGGTTTACTGCCACCCGTGGCCGCCCCGTACCGCGTCGCCCTCGTCGCCTTCCCCGGCATCCGCGCCTTCGACGTCTCCGTCATCACCGAGGTCTGGGGCACCGACCGGACCGATCGCGGCGCCCCCGCCTTCGACCTGCGCCGCGTAGCCACCGACCGCACCACTGCCATTCCCATGCGCGGCGGCCTCAGCCTCCAGCCCGACCGCGTCCTCACCTGGCTCACCCGCGCCGACCTGATCGTCGTCCCCGGACTCGACGACCACCTCACCCCCGCGCCCGCCCCCGTCCTCGACGCCCTCCGCCACGCCCACGCCCGCGGCACACCCATCGCCGCCCTCTGCGGCGGCGCCTTCACCCTCGCCCAGGCCGGCCTCCTCGACGGCCGCCGCGCCATCACCCACTGGAGACTGATCAGCCTCCTACGCACCCACCACCCCCACATCGACATCGTCCCCGACGCCCTCTTCATCGAGGACGACAACATCTGGACCGCCGCCGGCACCGCGGCCGGCATCGACCTCTGCCTCCACCTCGTCCGCCGCACCCACGGCGCCGAAGCCGCCGCCACCATCGCCCGCTCCATGGTCACCGCCCCCTTCCGCACCGGCACCCAGGCCCAGTTCATCGAACACCCCACGCCCCGCACCGACCGGGACGCCGACACCCTCGCCGCCGTACGCGAGCACGCCCTGCGCCACCTCAACCAACCGCTCACCGTCGCCGATCTCGCCGCCCACGCCGGTATGTCCCCGCGCACCTTCGCCCGCCGCTTCACCGCCGAGACCGGCACGACCCCGCTCCGCTGGCTCCTCGACCAGCGCCTGGCCGCCGCCCAGAAACTCCTCGAACGCACCGACCTCCCCATGCCCGAGGTCGCCCGCCGAGCCGGCTTCGGCAGCGAGGTCACGATGCGCCAGCACTTCGCAACCCGCCTCGCCACCAGCCCCCGCGCCTACCGCGCCGCCTTCACCACCGTGGTGCCGGGGGCGCCGGTTGACACAGGCGAGCGGGCTACGTAGTGTTCTCCGGGTTGTCCGACGTGAGCGCCGACTGCGGTCGGTCCCCGGACAACCATTCCGCAAGTACCATCCAGCAATCGGCGACACGTTCGCCGTGTGCTTTGGCGTGCGTATTTGCGAAATGAGGAATCCGCGTTCGAGAGGACGCAGCCCCGATTAGCTCGGGGCCCGGGAATCCGCTAAAGTCTCACTCGTCGGAACGGCCCAACAGCCGGGAAGGCAAACCCCCCTGACTGGGAATCAGACGCCGAGAGGATCTGATAGAGTCGGAACCGCCGGAAGGGAAA
>NZ_JBIRZZ010000021.1:0-117474 GCF_044391385.1 Streptomyces sp. NPDC018693
AAGATCACGTCGGGGTCGGTGCGGTTGATGTCCGCGATCACCCGTTCCCAGAAGACGACCGGCTTGGTGTGCGGGTTGTCGACCCGGAAGATCCGCACCCCGCAGTCCATCCAGTGCCGCAGCACGCGCACGGTCTCCGCGATCAGGCCGTCCATGTCCGCGTCGAAGGCGATGGGGTAGATGTCCTGGTACTTCTTCGGCGGGTTCTCCGCGTAGGCGATGGTCCCGTCGGGGCGGTGGTGGAACCACTCCGGGTGCTTGTGCACCCAGGGGTGGTCCGGCGAGCACTGCAGCGCGAAGTCCAGCGCCACCTCCAGGCCCAGCTCGCGCGCCTGCCCTACGAACCAGGCGAAGTCGTCGAGGGTGCCGAGGTCCGGGTGGACGGCGTCATGGCCGCCCTCCGGCGACCCGATCGCCCAGGGCACCCCGACGTCGTCCGGCTCCGGGGAGAGCGTGTTGTTGCGGCCCTTGCGGAACGTTGTGCCGATCGGGTGAATCGGGGGCAGATAGACGACGTCGAAGCCCATGCCGGCGATGGCGGGCAGCCGGCGGGCGGCGGTCCGGAACGTGCCGTGCGGGCGCTCCGGCGTCCCCTCCGAGCGCGGGAAGAACTCGTACCAGGACCCGAACAGCGCCCGCTCCCGCTCGACCAGCAGCGGCAGCGGGGCGGAGGCGGTGATCAGCTCCCGCAGCGGGTGGCGGGCCAGCACCTCGTCCACCTCGGGGACCAGCGCGCCGGCCAGCCGTACCGAGACGGGCAGCACGTCGTCGCGGAGTGTCGCCGCGGCCGTCAGCAGCGTCGTACGGTCGGGTCCCTCCGGCACTCCGGCGGCCGCCCGCTCGTACAGGTCGGCGCCGTCCTCCAGGACCACCCCGGTGTCGATGCCGGCCGGGATCTTGATGCGGGCGTGATGGCGCCAGGTGGCCAGCGGGTCGCTCCACGCCTCCACCCGGTAGGTCCAGCGGCCCTCGGTGTCCGGGGTGACCTCGGCGCCCCAGCGGTCCGTACCGGGCGCCAGTTCGCGCATCGGTGTCCAGGGGCCGTGGCGCCCGTCGGGGGCGGTCAGGACGACATTGGCGGAGACGGCGTCGTGTCCCTCGCGGAACACCGTCGCGGTGACCTGGAACGTCTCACCGACGACCGCCTTCGCCGGACGCCTGCCGCACTCCACCGCGGGACGGACGTCCCGGACGGGGATACGGCCGATGGCCGGGGTCACGCTCATGGGTCTCACCTCCGCCGTAGTCGCGTCCGGGCCCGTGATTCGGGCCGGGGTCCTGCCCCGGACGGGGGCTACCTCCCCGCCCGGGTGTCCGGGGAACGCCTTATCGGCGGAGGCCCGGGCCGGGCGCGCCCCGCCGGGCCGCCGTGCGCCACGGGTCGGCGGGCACCGCCGAGATAGTGCTCGGCGGCGTCCGCGGCCTCGCGTGCGCACCGCTTCCCCATCAGTACGCACAAGGTGTAGCCCGAGTCCTCGAAGGCCGCTCGCACCGCCCGGTCGGCGGGTGAGGCGAGCATCATCTGCTCCCAGGTGCGGTACCGGCGCAACTGCCGGGTCACTTCGGCCTTGGAGGGCAGCAGCATGACGCCCTCCGCCTGCCGGGGCTCGCGAGCTTCCATGGCTACTCATGGTGCATGGATCACGACTCAGCGTCTTGTTGGTGCTTCAACCATCTCGTCTGTCCCCTCGGTCGCTCGTGTTGCACGAATGGACTAACCCCTGCACCGTGGGAGGTGACTCAGAAGCGATCGGTGCTCACGCTCCGCACTCCCCGTCCGCGTCCGGCGAGGGCGCATCGGACGGGTCAGGAGCGAGAGCCTCGCGGTGAGGAGCCCACGAGATGAAGACCGCAGTGCCCTGCTACTACCACCTCGACGTGGAAGTCAGCCCGGAACGGGTCGGACAGGTCAGGCGCATCCTGGCCGCTCACCTACGGTTCTGGGACCTCGACACCCTCGTCGAGCCCGTCTGCCGCGGCGCCGAGATGCTGCTGAGGGCGATCGACGAGCACGCGACCGACAAGAACACCTCGATCGAGATGTGGTGGAACGGCCAGCACCTGATCACGGCCGTCGGCGGCCACGACCGGGACCTGCGCCCGGACCAGGACCTGCGCGCCTGCCTGGGCCGCATCGCCGCGATGAGCGACGGCTGGGGCTGCTGCGCCACCGACGGCGGCGGCAACGTCATCTGGTTCTCGCAGCGGGCCCGGGCGGACGATCGCGCCCCGCTGGTCCCGGTCGCGCCCGCGCCGAGCCTGCGCGAGGTGCTCCAGGTGCCGCGCGAGGTACCGGTCGCCGCCCTGGCCGCCGCGGCGGGGGACACCCGGTGACCGCGCGACGGTACCGGAAGGCAGGGGTGCCCGTGTGGAGCGGGCACCCCTACCCGTTGGGCGCCGAGCACGACGGCGAGGGCACCAACTTCGCGCTGTTCAGCGAGGTCGCCGAGCGCGTCGAACTGATCCTCGTCGACGACGGCGGCCGGGGGCTTAGCGTTCCGCTCACCGAGGTCGACGGATTCGTCTGGCACGGCTACGTCCCCGGCGTCGGCCCCGGCCAGCGCTACGGCTACCGGGTGCACGGGCCCTGGGCCCCCGCCCTCGGGCACCGGTGCAACCCGGCGAAGCTGCTGCTCGACCCGTACGCCCGTGCCGTCGACGGGCAGGCCGACAACCACCCCTCCCTCTTCGAGCGGGCCGGCGACCGCCCCGACCCGGCCGACAGCACCGGGCACACCCTGCTCGGTGTGGTCACCGACCCGGCCTTCGACTGGGGCGACGACCGCCCGCCCGGGAAGCCGTACGCCGACACCGTCATCTACGAGGCCCATGTCCGCGGCCTGACCCGCACCCACCCCGACGTCCCGCCCGAACTGCGCGGCACCTACGCGGGCCTCGCCCACCCGGCGGTCATCGGCCACCTGGTCGAACTCGGCGTCACCGCGGTGGAACTGATGCCGGTTCACCAGTTCGTCCAGGACGGTGTGCTGAAGGACCGCGGCCTGTCGAACTACTGGGGCTACAACACCATCGGCTTCTTCGCGCCGCACAACGCCTACGCCGCCCACGGCACCCGAGGGCAGCAGGTCACCGAGTTCAAGGCGATGGTGAAGGCGCTGCACGCGGCCGGCCTGGAGGTCATCCTCGACGTCGTCTACAACCACACCGCCGAGGGCAACCAGAACGGCCCCACGCTCTCCTTCCGGGGCATCGACAACGCCTCGTACTACCGCCTCGTGGACGGCGACTGGGCCCACTACTACGACACCACCGGCACCGGCAACAGCCTGCTGATGCGCCACCCCTACGTGCTTCAGCTGATCATGGACTCGCTGCGGTACTGGGTGACCGAGATGCACGTCGACGGCTTCCGCTTCGACCTCGCGGCCACCCTGGCCCGGCAGTTCCACGAGGTGGACCGGCTGTCGGCGTTCTTCGACCTGATCCAGCAGGACCCGGTGATCAGCCGCGTCAAGCTGATCGCCGAGCCGTGGGACGTCGGCGAGGGCGGCTACCAGGTGGGCAACTTCCCTCCGCTGTGGTCGGAGTGGAACGGCCGCTACCGGGACGCCGTACGTGACTTCTGGCGCGCCCAGCCCGGCTCGCTGGGCGAGTTCGCCTCCCGGCTGACCGGCTCCTCCGACCTGTACGCCCGCAGTCGGCGCCGGCCGCGCGCCAGCGTCAACTTCGTGACCGCGCACGACGGATTCACCCTGCGCGACCTCGTCTCGTACAACGACAAGCACAACGAGGCCAACGGCGAGGGCAACCGGGACGGCGAGAGCGTCAACCGCTCCTGGAACTGCGGTGCCGAGGGCGACACCGGCGACCGGACCGTCCTCGCCCTGCGCGCCCGCCAGCAGCGCAACCTCCTCGCCACCCTGCTGCTCTCCCAGGGCATCCCGATGCTGCTGCACGGCGACGAACTCGGGCGCACCCAGCGCGGCAACAACAACGCCTACTGCCAGGACAGCGAGCTGTCCTGGATCGACTGGCGGCTCACCGACGAACAGCGCGACCTCATGGACTTCACCCGCCGGCTGCTGGCCCTGCGCGCCGCCCACCCCGTGCTGCGCCGACGCCGCTTCTTCCTCGGCGAGACCGCCACCGACGCCGACCAGCCGCTGCCCGACCTGGTGTGGCTGCTGCCCGACGGACGCGAGATGACCGACGCCGACTGGCAGGAGCCCGACGCGCACTGCCTGGCCGCCTTCCTCAACGGCGACGCCATCGCCGAACCCGACAAACGCGGCCGCCCCGTCGTCGACGACTCCTTCCTCCTCCTGATCAACGGACACTGGGAACCGGCCCACTTCCGCCTGCCCCCGGCGGCCTACGGCGACCGCTGGACGGTCCGCGTCGACACGGCCGAACCGGACGGGGGCCCGGACGAGACCGAGTACAAGGCGGGGGCCCTGGTACGCGTCATCCCCCGCAGCCTGATGGCCCTGTCCCGCCCGTCACGCAGCAGGGTCTGAGCGGTGTGGCCGGCTGTGCCCACCCGTTCCGCAGGGCGGAATGGGTGGCTCAGCGCAACGGCCGCGAGGTCACCGTGAACTGCGCCCCGTCCGCGTCCCGCAACACCGCCTCGTCGTCCGTCACGCTCAGCACACTCCCCCCGTGCTTCTCCGCCGCCCGCGCGCACGCCTCCACGTCCGGCACCGCGAAGTGCACCTGCCAGTGCGGCCGGATCGTGGGATCGGGAGCCGCCTCCAGCGCCCCCGAGACGATCCGCGCCACCACGTCCCCGTGGCTGCGCAGCACCACCTCGTCGCCCTCGTAGTGCACCTCGCAGCACCCCGGCAGGTCCGAGGCCCAGTCGAGGATCTCCCCGTAGAAGATCGCGGCGGCGAACGCGTCACGCGTGTGCAGCCGGATGAAGGCCGGCGCGGAGGTCTTCCACATCTCCCAGTTGCCCATCAGCTCGCCCTCCCAGACCCCGAAGGTCGCCCCGTCCCGGTCCGCCAGCAGGGCGGCCCGTCCGGGCGGCAGGGAGATCGGCCCCACGGCGGCCGTGCCCCCGCGTTCGCGCACCCGGGACGCGGCCACGTCCGCGCTGGGCACGGCGAAGTACGGCGTCCAGGCGACCGCCATCTGCCACATGGCGGCGACGGCGGCGATCCCCGCCACCGGAAGGTCGTCGGCGAGCGCGATGCGGAACCGGTCGCCGAGCCGGCCCTTGCGCCAGCGCCAGCCGAGCACGGCGCTGTAGAAATCCTGGGTGGCTTCCAGGTCACGGCTGGTCAGGCTGACCCAGCAGGGGGCTCCGAACACGGAGTGCGTGGTGACGATCCGGGGCTTGCCGGGGGTGGGAGACGACTGGTCGTTCATGGCCTCGTGTCCTGATCTCGTCGGCCGCCGGCTGGGGGCTGGCGTGGTCCGTTCCCAGTGTCCGACGCGAACCGCCCGGGGCGCCTGCCGAGGGGGCCGGTGGCACGATGGAGTGGTGGCACGAGTACCGCAGGGATCACCCGACGAAACGGCTCGCACGCAGGAGCTTCGCGAAGAGGTCGACCAGCTCAAGGAAGCGGTGGCCTCGCACGCCGTCGTGGACCAGGCCATCGGCATGGTGGTGGCTCTCGGGCGGGTCTCGCCCGATCAGGGCTGGGCGGTGCTCAAGGAGGTCTCCCAGCACACCAACATCAAGCTGCGCAACATCGCCGAGCTGATCCTCATCTGGGGACGCACGGGGCAGCTGCCCCAGGAGATCCGGGCCGCGCTGGAGGACGCCCTCGACCGGCACGGCCCCACCCAGATCCCGGGCGCGCCCCCGATGGAGCAGTGACCGGGCGGCAGCGCCGCTCAGCGTGCCCCGGAGAGGACCTCGTCGCGCAGCCGGTCGAAGCAGCCGCTGAGCAGCCGTGAGACGTGCATCTGCGAGATGCCCAACTGGTCCGCGATCCCGCTCTGGGTCATCCCGCGGAAGAACCGCAGGTAGAGAATGGTCCGCTCGCGTTCGGGCAGGGCCCGCAGACAGGGCGTCACGGCCACCCGGTCGACCACCGTGTCGTAGCCGGGGTCGCGGTCGCCGAGCGCGTCCTCCAGGGCGTAGCCGTCGGTGCCGGGCAGCTCGGCCTCCAGCGAGAGCGCGGAGAAGCACTCCAGGGCCTCCATGCCGGTGCGCACCTCGTCCTCGCTGAGCTGCGCGTACGCGGCGATCTCGGCGACCGTGGGCGCGCGGCCCCCGGCCGTCTGGGCCAGTTCCTTCACCGCGTGCCGCACCCGGTTGCGCAGGTCCTGCACCCGGCGCGGCACATGCAGCGTCCACATGTGGTCCCGGAAGTGACGCTTGATCTCCCCGGTGATCGTCGGCACCGCGTACGCCTCGAAGGCGCGGCCGCGCGTCGGATCGTAGTGCTCGACCGCCTTGACCAGGCCGAGCGCCGCCACCTGGTAGAGGTCCTCCAGCGTCTCGCCGCGGCCTCGGAAGCGCACGGCGATGCGCTCGGCCATCGGCAGCCACTGCTCGATCAGCTCGTCCTTGAGCGCCTGGCGCTCCGGTCCCTCGGGCAGCCCGGCGAGCCGGGCGAAGTCCGCGGCGGTGTCCGGAGCGTCGTCGTGCGGGTGAGGTCGGGTTCTGATGGTGGGACGCATTGGGCGCGCCTCCCTCAGGGAAGTGCCGTGGGACGGACACCGTGGGGACGCGCGCGCTCGGAACGTGTGCAGGAGAACCGGGGCCCGGTACACGCGGGATCCCACGGACGTGCCTCCTGTCCGAAGCACGAAGGGGAGATTCCCCCGACAGGGTGGTTTGAAACAACGGGGACCGTCTCGGCGATCTTGCCGTCCGACGTGATGTGCGGCACGCCCGCCGGGGCCCGCGCGCGGCCCGTCGGCGGATTCCCGCTGGGCAGCGCTTGATCGGCGATCAAAAGGGGTGATTCCCCTGGCCACAGCGCATTCCGCTCATTTGACAGTGTGCTGAGCACACGGATAGGAAGCAGCCCGGAGCAGGCGAGAGGGCGGACTGTGTACGAGCCGAACGTGGTCGGGGACTGGCAGGAGTACGAGGAGCACGCCGGTCTGCGTCTGCGCGTCCACCGACTGGAGCGGGGAGAGCCGCCGCGCGGCCGCGACGACGCCGCCGAGGGGCTGACGTACTTCCGGCTGCGGATCACCGTCGAGAACCGCGGCGAGGGGCGCTTCACCGTCCATCTGGAGGACGGACAGGTCGATGTGCGGGTCGGACCCGACGGGGAGAGCGCGTTCGTCGACTGGCGCAACACGCAGTTCATCGAGGGCTTCGACGTCTACCCGCTGCGCCGGGCCACCGCCGTGCTGTACGCGGCCGGGCCGGAGGCCGCGCTCGGCCAGGTGGATGTGCAGGTCCAGCTGCGTGTCGACGACGAGTGGAGCGACCGCCGGCTGTGGACCGGCGGCCTCGGCGCGGAGGGGGAGCCCGTCGGCGCCCCCGCGGGCGGCGCGGCGCACGACATGCTCGCCCATCAGGTGAGCAGCTTCCTGCGCCGCCAGGCCGAGGAGGGCACCGCCTGACGCGCCGGCGCCTCAGTGCGCGATGCCGTCGATCAGCTCCCGGGCGCCCTGCCGCAGCAGGGCCACCGCGACCGACGTGCCCAGTGTGGCCGGGTCCAGCGGGCCCGCCCACTCGTGCGCGTTCAGCCGGGTCTTGCCGTCGGGGGTGAACACACAGGCGCGCAGGGACAGTTCGCCGGCCCGGTCGACCTGGGCGTAGCCGGCGATCGGGCTGTTGCAGTGCCCCTGGAGGACGTGCAGGAACATCCGTTCGGCCGTTGCCTCCCGGTGTGTCGCCGGGTCGCCCAGCGCGCTCACGGCGTCGATCAGCGCCGTGTCGCCCTCCCGGCACTGCAGGGCGAGGATGCCCGCGCCGATCGGCGGCATCATCGTCTCCGGTGACAGGATCTCGCTGATCACGTCCGTCCGGCCGATGCGCTCCAGCCCGGACGCCGCGAGCAGCAGCGCGTCCGCCTCCCCCGCGGCCAGCTTCTCCAGCCGCCGGTTGGCGTTCCCACGGAACGGTACGCACTGAAGGTGCGGGTGCGTGGCCGCCAGCTGGGCGACCCGGCGCACCGAGGAGGTGCCGATCCGCGTCCCCGCGGGCAGTTCGTCCAGGGTCAGCCCGCCCGGGTGGACCAGGGCGTCACGGATGTCGTCCCGCTTGAGGAACGCCGCGAACACCGTGCCCGCCGGCAGCGGGCGGTCCGCCGGGACGTCCTTGACGCAGTGCACCGCGAGGTCCGCCTCGCCGGCCAGCAGTGCCGCGTCGACCTCCTTGGTGAACGCGCCCTTGCCCTCGACCTTGGACAGATCACCCATCCACTTGTCGCCGGTGGTCTTCACGGGGACGACCTCGGTACGCACCCCGGGGTGCGCGGCGGCCAACTCCGTGCGGACCCGGTCCACTTGGGCCAGCGCCATGGGCGAGTCACGGGAGACGATCCGGATCAGTTCCGCAAACGGCATGCGCGACACGATAGCCCCTCGGGCACCCTCACCGTCCCACCTCCAGGAAGTACCGCACCTTCTCCTCGGCCCGGGCGCCCCGCCGGTCGTGCTCCGCGTGGGGGAAGGCCGGTTCGGCGGGTTCGGCGTGCCGGGCGACGGGGGCGTCGCTCATCGCACGGTCCCCTCCAGGGTGTCCTCGCTCCAGACGGCGAGGCGGTCGGCGAGGGGCCCGGTGCCGTCGAGGACATGCCGGCTGAACGCCTCCCGCTCGTGGGCGAGCAGCGCCGCCTCCCACACACAGGGTGCGAGACCCGACCGGCCCGGCCGCAGCAGCTCGGGCTTCCCGGCCGGGCCGGTGAAGACGGCGAGGTCCGACATGTAGCCCTCGATCCAGGTGTGGACCAGAACGTAGTCGCCGTCCCCGCCCGCGTGCGCGATCAGCACGGCCAGCCCCAGCGAGCCCCGCTGCGGGCCGAGCGCCAGCTGGGCCCCGGCGATCCGCAGCGCCGCCTCGGCGTCGTCGGCGGTCACCGTCCGGCCCGGTGCCTCCAGGGCATACGTCTTCACCAGGTGCCCGGCGGCCTGACGGGTGCCCAGCGGGCGGGCGGTGCGGGCGTGGTGGTCCTCGGAGAGGGTGAGCAGGGCCTGTGCGGGCACCGCCGGCGGGAGTTCGTTGGCATGATCCATCCCGCCATCATGGAGTGCTCGGTCCGGGTCGGACCAGGGGCCCGTCTCCCTCAGGCGGTGCCGCGCGGTTCAGGCGTAGGGGTCGAAGGCGATCCCCGACGGCTTCGCCGACGCCAGGTGGTTGGCGAAACTGCCCTCCTTCAGACCGAAGTGGGCGCTGCCGAAGTCGTACGCGCTCAACTTGTCGCGCAGGCCGGCCGGATAGCCGTCCCAGCCGACCAGCGGCGGGTACTGCCAGGTGCCCCGGTGGTTCTCCGGCGGCTCGTCGTTGCTGTTCGCGAGGCGGAAGCAGTGGGTGCTGATGCCGTCCTTGTGGTACACGATCTTCGCGTGTGTGCCGTCGAAGCGGACCGAGGACGCCGTGCTCACGGTGAACGAGCCGTGGTTGGACGTCGACACGTACCGCACCTGGCCGCTCTGCACCCACACCACGACGTGCTCCCAGTCGTGCCGGTGCCCGCCGATGCTGCTGCCCGGGAGCGCCTGGTCCTTCTCGAAGTAGAGGCCGTACATATAGGCGCACCAGTCGTTGTTGCACTTGGCGCGTGAGTAGCTGTTGGTGTTGTCCAGGTCGGAGGCGTCCCGGCAGCTGCCGTTGAGCGAACCGGTCGGTTTCAGGCCGCCGTTGATCGTGCCGTCGGGGCCGATGGCGGGGGTGGAGTAGCAGCCGTCGGTGTCGTAGTCGAAGGCCGGACGGTACGTCAGCTCGTCCTGTGTGGCGTTCTGCGGCAGGGCCTGGGGCGGTGCGGCCCAGGCCGTGGTGGGGACGGCGAGCACGAGCGCGGCGGCACCGGCGAGTCCGGTGAGCCATCTCCTGCGGTGGGCCTTGAACGACGGTGACGCCACTGCGTCCTCCTCGGGATCCGGGCGCAGCCGAACGGCTGTGGGTGAAAAGGAGGTTCAGCTTCCCGGTTCGGCGCGTCCATGCCAAGAGTGGCGGGCGTATCGGTGGTGAACCGCGGCCCAATCCTTGGGTGATCCCGGTCAGACGAGGTCGTCGGGCACGTCGGCCGCCGACTCCTCCGGCGTCAGGTCCGGGCGCAGTCGCAGCCAGGAAGGCTGGCGCAGCAGGCCCGCCCTGGTGCGGGTGCTGTGCCGGACCTCGCCCACCAGCCGGGGGACGACCCAGTGCGCGCCCGCGATCGGCGGCACCGGGTCGAAGGGACAGTCCGGCGTCGCGAGGTCGCGCAGCCGCGCCGCCAGGTCGGCCCGCTCGGCCTCGCTCCAGCCGGTGCCGACGCTGCCGACGTACCGCAGGGCCGACCCGGCGCGCTGCCCGACCAGGAGGGCGCCGAAGCTGCCCGTCAGCCGGCCCTTGCCGGGTGACCAGCCGCCGACCAGGACGTCCACGCCCCGCATGTTGCGGATCTTGATCCAGTTCCGGGAGCGCACGCCCGGCTCGTACACCGAGTCCAGCCGCTTGCAGACCACGCCCTCCAGCCCGTGCTCACGGGTCGCCGCCAGGGCCTGACGGCCGTGGCCGAAGAGCGCGGCCGGTGTCGACCAGCAGGGCCCCGCGAGGCCCAGACCTTCCAGCTCCGCGCGCCGCCGCTCGTAGGGCAGCCGCAGCAGCGAGCGCCCGCCCAGGTGCATCACGTCGAACAGCACCAGATGCACCGGAGCCCGCGCCGCCAGCCGCGCCGCACGGGCGGGCGCGTGCGCCAGCCCCATCCGCGCCTGGAGCAACTGGAAGTCGGCCCGCCCCTCCTCGTCCAGCGCGAGCACCTCCCCGTCCAGCACGGCCGCCGTACGACCGAGCGCGGCACCCAGTGGCCGCAGCTCCGGATAGGCACCGGTGATGTCCTCCCCGGAACGCGCGCGCAGCACGATCCCGCCGTCCCCGGGCAGATACACCACGGCCCGCTGGCCGTCCTGCTTGGTCTCGTACGCCCACCGCGCGTCCTGCGCGACGGGCGGCAGGACACCCGAGGTGGCGAGCATGGGTTCGATCAGGGGCAGCTCCACGGCTCAGTTGTCGACACGGCCGGGCTTGGCCACGCACGCCGACGTGCGGTTTCCCCTGAACGGGGGTCGACAGGGCCACCAGCCGGGTTCGCGCCCCAGCGGCAGCATCAGGCCGGGTCAGCTCGCCGCGCAGCATGCCGCCGAGTTCGATCTCGGCGGTGTCGGCTCGCGGGGCCCGCGCAGCAGCAGCCGGGCCACCAGCGGTGGGGCGAGCAGCGGAGCAGCCCCGCGCGGCGGCCGACGCGTTCCCGGGGTCGTCCGGCTGCACGTCGGATCGGCGCCAGCGGCGCGGATGGCCCGTCCCCGCAAGGGAGTTGGTGCAAGGGGGGGCCTCCAGGTCCGCGCATACCGTCGAGTAGGATCGCGCGCCTGGCCCTCAGAGGAGAAACCGTGCCCCGGTCCGAACGCTCACCCCTGCTGCTCGCCGGCCTGCTGGCCGCGGCGGGCGCCGCTCACTTCGCCGCACCGAGACCCTTCGACGCGATCGTGCCGCGCGCCCTGCCCGGCTCGCCCCGTGCCTGGACCTACGCCAGCGGCGTCGCCGAACTGGCGCTGGCCGCCGGGGTGGCGCTGCCGCGCACCCGGCGGACGGCCGCACGCGCCACGGCGGCGTTCTTCGTCGGCGTGTTCCCCGCGAACGTGAAGATGGCGCTGGACTGGCGCGACCGGCCCGCCCCGCAGAAGGCGGCGGCCCTCGGCCGGCTGCCCCTGCAGGTGCCGCTCGTGCTGTGGGCGCGCGGCGTGGCCGCACGGGCGGAGGGCAGGGCATGAGCGAGACGATACGGACGGGCGACCGCGTGGAGGACTTCATGCTGCCCGACGAGACCGGGACCCCGCGCAGCCTGACCGGGCTGCTCGCCGACGGGCCGGTCGTCCTCTTCTTCTACCCCGCCGCCCTCACCCCCGGCTGCACCGCCGAGGCATGCCACTTCCGCGACCTGGCCGCCGAGTTCGCCGAGGTCGGCGCGCGCCCCGTCGGCATCAGCGGCGACACCGTGGACCGGCAGCAGGAGTTCGCCGGGCGGCACACCCTCGGCATGCCGCTGCTGTCCGACACCGACGGCGCGGTGCGGGAACGGTTCGGCGTGAAGCGGGGCTTCTCCCTGGCGCCCACCAAGCGGGCCACGTTCGTCATAGCCGAGGACCGCACCGTCCTGGACGTGGTCCGCAGCGAGCTGCGCATGAACACCCACGCGGACCGCGCGCTCGCCGTGCTGCGGGAGCGGCGCGCCGGATAGCCCCGTCGGCGTCGCCCGCCGCTTGATGCAGGAACCAAGAGGGCCCATTCTGGGTGATATGGAACATGTCGGCGCTGTGGCCGTCGTGGACGCCACCGGCGTCGTGACGGGCTGGAGCGACGGCGCCCGGCTGCTCACCGGCTACCCCGCCGAGGAGGCCGTGGGTCGCCCGGCGGCCGATCTGCTCGCCGAGACCCTGCCGCCGGACGCGGTCGGCGCCCGGACCGCCCCCGCCGTCCTGCGTCACCGCGACGGCTCCCGCGTATCCCTCGTCCTCACGGCGTGTCCCCTGCTCGGCGAGGACGGGACCCCCAGGGCCCATGTCATCACCGCACAGCCGCCCGGCGACCCTGAGCCGAGCCTCGCTGAGCGGGCGTTCCAGCAGGCATCGATGTCGATGTCCGTCTTCGACACCGAGCAGCGCTATCTCCGGCTCAACGAGGCGGCCTGCCAGGTGATGGGCGTATCCGAGGACGTACTGCTCGGCCGGCACTTCCCGGAGACCGTGGAGGACGCCAAGCACAGCCGCGGCTTCCACTGGCACCTGCGCCAGACCGCCGAGACGGGCATGCCGCTGCGCTACGAGAGCTTCACCGGCGCCCCGGCCCTGAACCGGGAGCACGCCTGGACCACCGACATGTGGCCCGTGCGCGACTCCTCCGGCGAGGTGATCGGCACCGCCCTCGCCGCCTTCGACAGCACCGAGCAGTACTGGGCCCGACGGCGGCTGGCCCTGCTCAACGAGGCGGCGGCCACCATCGGCACCACCCTCGACCTGGTCCGCACGACGGAGGAGCTGATCGAGGTCGTCGTACCCCGGTTCGCCGACTTCGCCAGTGTGGACCTGTTCGACTGGGTCCTGGGAGCGGGGGAGCAGCCGCCCATGCCCGCCGCGGACATCGCGCTGCGCCGCGTCGCCCACGGCTCGCTCACCGACGGCACCCCGGAAGCGGCCGTGCACCTCGGCGACACCGACGTCTACCCCGCGTACTCGCCACCCGCCCGGGCGCTCAGGGAGGGCCGCGTCATCCTCAGCCAGGCCGGCGAGCCCGATTTCGTGCGATGGGTCGCCGAATGCAACGCGCGCGCCCCCGCCGGCCGGCGCCACCGCGTCGGCGCGCACTCGATGATGGCGGTACCGCTGCGCGCCCGCGGCACCACACTCGGTGTCGCGGTCGC
This sequence comes from Streptomyces sp. NPDC018693, assembly GCF_044391385.1. Classification (NCBI taxonomy): domain Bacteria; kingdom Bacillati; phylum Actinomycetota; class Actinomycetes; order Kitasatosporales; family Streptomycetaceae; genus Streptomyces; species Streptomyces sp. NPDC018693. Next base: position 13,494 of record NZ_JBIRZZ010000021.1, read on the forward strand.
CGTACGCATCGGACAGCCGGAGGACTACGGCCCCGACGACGGCGTCTTCGCCGAGGAACTCGCCAGCCGCGCCGCCGTCTGCGTCGACAACGCCCGCCGGTTCGCCCGCGAACGCACCACCGCCCTCGCCCTCCAGCACAGCCTCCTCCCCCGCGGCCTGCCCGGACAGGCCGCCGTCGACGTCGCCCACCGCTATCTGCCCAGCGGTTCCACGGCGGGCGTCGGCGGCGACTGGTTCGACGTCATCCCACTGTCCGGCAGCCGGGTCGCCCTGGTCGTCGGCGACGTCGTCGGCCACGGAATCCCGTCCTCCGCGACCATGGGACGCCTGTGCATGGCCGTGCGCACCCTCGCCGATGTGGACCTGCCGCCCGACGAACTCCTCACCCACCTCGACGACCTCGTCACCCACCTCGCCACGGACGACGACGGCGGCGGTGAGGAGGTCGCCGAACTGGGCGCCACCTGCCTGTACGCCGTCTACGACCCCGTCGACCGACGCCTCGCCCTCGCCGCCGCCGGTCACCCGCCGCCCGCCGTGCTGCTCCCCGACGGCACGGCCCACCTCGTCGGCCTGACCCCCGGCCCGCCGCTCGGCGTCGGCGGGCTGCCCTTCGAGGCGACGGAGCTCCAGCTCCCCGAGGGCGCGGTCGTCGCCCTCTACACCGACGGCCTGATCGAGGACCGCGACCGCGACATCGACCGCTCCACCGACGAACTGTGCGCCGCGCTCACCGCGCCCGCCGCCTCCCTCGACGCCCTGTGCGACACCGTGCTGAAGGCGGTGCTGCCGGAGGAGCCCGGCGACGACGTCGCCCTGCTGCTCGCCCGCACCCGCGCCCTCGGCACCGACCAGGTCGCCACCTGGGACATCCCGCCGGACCCCGCCCAGGTCGCCGTCGCCCGGCAGGCCGCCACCGAGCAACTCGCCGCCTGGGGCCTGGAGGAGACCGCCTTCGTCACCGAACTCGTCGTCAGTGAACTCGTCACCAACGCCATCCGCTACGGCACGACCCCCATCCGGCTCCGCCTGATCCGCGACCACAGCCTCATCTGCGAGGTCTCCGACGGCAGCTCCACCTCCCCACACCTGCGGCGCGCCCACGCCTTCGACGAGGGCGGGCGCGGCCTGCTGCTGGTCGCCCAGCTCACCCAGCGCTGGGGCAGCCGGCAGACCGCCGGCGGGAAGACCATCTGGGCCGAACAGCACCTGCCGGCCGGCTGACCGGGCGCGGCTCACTCGGCAGCGGCCACCTGGCGAAGCGTGCGTCCGCTCAGCACCGAGCGGGCCCGGCGCGGATCCGGGGTGCCGTGGCCCTGCCCGTGGCCGCGCCCGGCCCTGACGAGCAGCCACGCCTGGTCGTCGGGTTCGTCGCGGATCCGGGTGAGGGCGTACTCGCCGCGCAGCTTCGACCCGTGCAGCCGGAAGGTGGCATGCCCGCGCTCCAGGGACTCGGCGAAGTCGACCGGACGCCCCCGGCGGTCGTGGCTGAGCGGCTCGTAGGTGCCCTGGTCCCACACGATGACGGTGCCGCCCCCGTACTCGCCCCGCGGGATCACGCCCTCGAAGTGCTCGTACTCCAGCGGATGGTCCTCCGTCGGCACCGCCAGCCGTTTGTCCCGCGGGTCGTCGGACGGGCCCTTGGGCACCGACCACGACTTCAGCACGTCATCGACCTGCAGCCGGAAGTCGAAGTGCATCCTGCGCGCGTCATGGATCTGCACCACGAACCGCGCCCCACCGCCCACCCCACTCCGCAGCCCCTCCGGCTCCCCGGACCGCGCCGGATCCCGCTTACGGCGGTACTCCTTCAGCCGATCGCCCACAACTGCCTCCTCGTGCTCACCGCCCCCGAGTACCCGAAAGCCCCCGTCGGCCAACGCGCCGGCCCGGCCCGCGCCTCACGGAAGCGCGTGTGCGGGTCAGAAGTTGGAGATGACGCTGGTGAGGACCTCGCTGATGACCTTCGGGTTGTGAGCGTCGTAGGCGCGGCCGCCGCCGGCGGCGGCGAGCTTCTCCAGCACCGTGCGGCCGCCGGCGTCCTGTTCGTCGGCGTCGGAGCCGTAGGCGATCGTGAAGACGCGGATCCGTTCGCCCGGGCCCTCGATCCGGGTGAGCACGTCCTGCAGCGTCGGCTTCTCCGGCACGCCCTCGTTGCGGCCGTCGGTGAGCAGCACGATGGCGTTGATGGCGTCCGCCCGGTAGCCGGCGCGCAGGGTGGTCACCGCCGCGTCGAGCGTGCCGTACAGCCCGGTCGCCCCGTTGGGGACCAGGCCCTTGACCTCCCTGGTGAGCTGTTCGCGCCGGGGCACCCCCTCGCCGGGCAGCTCGTCGCTCATCGGGCCGATGGGCACCAGCGGCTGGTAGTGGTGCTCGCCGTCGATGTTCGCCGCGTTGGAGAACCGCCACAGCCCGACCCGGTCGGCGTCCGAGAACCCGCCGAACAGCGCGGGCTCGGCCTCCTTCAGCAGCTCCATCTTGGTCTTGCCGGTGCCCGGCACCTTGTCCTCCATCGACAGGGACGTGTCGATGACGACGAGCACGTTCGCCGGCCGGCGCAGCCGCGACCACGCCTGCTGGATCCGGTCGAGGACCTGTCCCTGCGGTGCGCGGTAGGCGGACAGTTCCGTCTCGGGCAGGGCGCCGTTCGCCGGGGTGACCGCGGAGCCCGGTTCGCGTTCATGGGTGCGGAACCCGTACGGCGCGAAGTACTTGTCGAAGACGGGCCGGCTGTGCAGATGGGCGAGGAAGTCCAGCGCCACCGTCTGCTTCACCGACGGCAGTCCGTTGAGGACGACGTACGGGTGGTCGCTCTCCGGGTTGCTGTCCTTGGGGTAGAGCGACACCAGCGGTGTGGTCGGCGGGCTCGTCCGCGCGCACTCGCGGCGGCTGTCGGTGGAGTACGAGCCGCACGGGAAGCCCTGGTTGTACGCGACGACCGCGGCCTCCTCGACCGTCACGGCGGACATGTGGTCCACCGCCCGGTCGGGACCGCCCTCGTCGTCGGCGACGCGCAGGTTCGACAGGAACGTCAGCGTGTCGTCGCCGTAGTGCACCACCGACTTCTCGATCTCCCGCACCAGCGCCTGGTTGGCGGGGTCGTCGATGTCCTTCAGGGACAGCTCGGCGCTCGTCCCGGTCCGGGCGTAGAAGGCGCCGACGGTCGCGTTGAGCCCGGAGGTGGAGTAGTGCGGATTCGTCTTGCCGAGTTTCAGGGCACCCCACTGCCGCTGGCCGCGCTCGGCCCAGAAGTCCTGCGGATCCTGTGCCCATTGGGCGAGGTCCTTCCAACCGATCCGCTGCTCCGGCCAGCCCAGAGCCTCGGCCATCTGCTTGGGCATGGCGATGGTCAGCGGGCTGGTCACGATCGGGTCGGCGGTCTCCGGCAGCTTCTTGAGGGCCTCGGGCGTGGCCCGTGTCCGGGCGAGGGCGAGCCAGTCGCGCCCGGCGGGCGACCACACGTCGGGTTCCGGACCGTCGTCCTCCGTCCAGCCCCTGGCGAGCGCGCGCATGCCGGTGCCGGAGTTGACGCCGTCGACGACGACCTTCACACAGCGGCCGTCCGCCTGACGCGCCCCGTATCCGGCGGCGGCCTCGCCGAGCGACGTCGACAGGTCGACGGACGCGGCGATCCGCAGGGTGACATCGGCCTGGGCCGCGGGACACGGCTTCAGCGCGGACACCGCGCTGGTGGTGTTGACCCCGTCGTCACCGTCGTCCTTTCCGCCGCCGGACGTCAGCAGGGCCCCGAGGAGCGCGATCACCAGCGTCAGCGTGACGATCCCCAGGACGGTCAGCGCCGCCGAGCGCCAGCGCCAGGAAGCGAACAGCAGGGCCGGGGCACGGAGGAGCTCACTCGGCGGCCGGGCCGGCTTCTGGCGTCTGGTGTGCTGGGAGGAGCTGTCGGAGTCGGGCTCGTCGGTGCTGGCCGACTGGGACGGGGGAGTGACGCCGGACATCAGCCCAGTGCCGCGGCGGGCGGTCCGAGCCGAAGGGCCGTTCAGGGGGCGGGTGACGGTGGAGTCCGGGGAAGCACCTGTGGTTCCGGGCGGTGGTGGCGGGAGCGCGCCCGCGGGGAGCCCCACCGTCTGCGTCGGTCTCTGCCCGCCGCCTGCCCCATGCGCTGCCTTCGACGGCTCGGAGACCAGCGGCGGCTTCGGGGCGTTCTCGCCCTGCGGCCCGAGCCCCTTGCGCGCCTCCCTGAGCACCTCGACGGCCACGTGTGCCGCGTGCTCCGCCGCCAGACGCTGCTTGCCGCCCGCGTCGGCGGCGTGCTTGCGCCCGTCGGCCTTGTCGCTGATGCCGCGGATCGTCAGCGTGTGCACTCCCGAGACATGCGCCGCGTGGCTCACCCCGGCGCTCTCCATCTCGATCGCCACGGCGTCGTTGTAGTGGTGCTCCAGCTGTTCCTTGAGCGCGGAGCGGGGATCGTTCAGGACGACCTCCCCCGCCGCGATCGGCTTGTGGTGCACCTGGAATCCCGGCGCCTGGTTCACGCGCAGCGCCCGCTGCAGCAGCCGGTGCGAGGCGTCCCACACCCGGGGGCGGACCAGACTCACCCCCGGGTCGTGCTTCTCACTGTGGTAGGCGTAGATACGGTCGCCGATGACGACGTCGCCTATCTTGACGTCGTCCTTCAACGAGCCGGCGACGCCGACGAAGAGCAGCGCCGTCGGCTGGAACTTCGCCCGCGCCTGCTCGGTGATCACGGCCGCCGCGATGTTTCCCTGCCCGATCAGGGCGAGCGCGGCCCACCAGCCCGTATCGGCGAGCCATCCGCAGTCGAAAACCGTGCCGGAGTCGTTCTCCTCCTGAACGACGTCGGTGAGATGCTGCCGCACCGCGTCGTACTCCAGGCGCAGTGCCGTGAGGATTACCACCGTGGGACGAGAGTCTGTCACGTGATCAACCGGGCCTCTGCTCCGACTCCATGACTGCCGACCTGGGAGACATACCGTAACTCCGGACCGTGAAACCGGCAGCAACTCCGCTAATCACAGGGTGCGTTGATCCGACAACGTGATAGCGCCCCGGCCCGTGCCCGGCGGTGCGCGGACCGAGGCCCTGTCGCCTGCGCGCCCGTTCGCTGTCACGATCCTTCCCGGACCCGTACCCGACGACGACCCGCGGAGCGCGCGCATGACGATGACCTGGGAGACAGCAGCGAAGGCGGCCGGGCTGGAAGTGCGTCCGGTCGCCGGGCACATCGGCGCCGAGATCACCGGCGTCGACCTGGCCGGCACACTCGACGACACCACGGTCACCGCGATCAGGGCGGCGATGCTGCGCTGGAAGGTGGTGTTCTTCCGCGACCAGCGGCTGGACCACGCCGGACAGGTGGCGTTCGCCCGCCGGTTCGGCGAACCGGTCCTGCTGCCCCGCCGCGGCAGCGCCTCCCCGCCCGACGTCCCCGAGATCGAGACCACCGCCGACCGGCTGGAGCTGGGCGGCCGCTTCGGCATGGACCACGACGAGTGGCTCCAGCGCCGCCGGCACACCCTGCTGCGCGGCTGGCACTGCGACCACGGCGCCCGCGTCGACCCGCCCGCCGCGACCATCCTGCGCGCCGAGACCGTACCGCCCTACGGCGGTGACACCACCTGGTCCAACCTGGCCGCCGCCTACGCCGGACTCTCCGCCCCCGTACGGCGGTTCGTGGACGGCCTGCGCGCCGAGCACCGCCTCGGCGTCGGCTACCAGGCCCGCCCCGGCGACGACGCCTATCTGCGCCACCTCCTCGACCACCAGGTCGCCTCCGTGCACCCGCTGGTGCGCGTCCACCCCGAGACGGGGGAGCGGATCCTGTACGTCAACGGCTACTACGTCGAGCAGATCACCGATCTGTCGCGCGCCGAGAGCCGGGCCGTGCTCGACATGCTGCTGGAGCAGGCGGTGCGACCCGAGTACACGGTCCGCTTCCGCTGGGAGCCGGGCAGCGTCGCCTTCTGGGACAACCGGGCCACCATCCACCTCGCCCCCGGCGACACCGCCCACCTCGGCTTCCCCCGGACCATGCACCGGGTGATGCTCGCCGGTGACGTGCCGGCCGGGGTGGACGGCCGGCCGTCCGAGCCGATCGTCGGCACCGAGCCGGGCCGCTGGTAGAGCCCACCGGTGCGAGCGTGCGTGCCAGGCGTCGCGGGCAGGCGGGACTTTCGAAGCACGCCCTGGGGCGGACCTCAGGCGGGCCGGGCGCGGGTCACGAACGGGCGATCGCCCTCCGGCAGGAACACCACGAACTCACGGGCGCCGTTGACCACGCGCGCCAGACCCAGACGCCCGTCGTCGCGCACCACGGCCTCGACGGGGCCGCCGCCCTCGACGATCCGCTCCACCTGCCCGTAGTGCCGCACCAGGGTCCGCGCCGGCCCGTCGACCCAGAGGCCGACCCGGGCCCCCTGCCGCAGCGCCGCCAGCAACTCCTCCCGCAGCGGCCCGGGGACCGCGCCCCGGACCCGGTGGTGCAGACGCTCCTGGACGCCCGGTTCGTCGGGCGCCCGGTCCGTCAGTTCCCGGCACCTCGGGCAGGCCGTCGTCCGGCGCGGGTTGAACGGGCTGCGGTACACGGTCAGCCGGTCCCTGGTGATGCCGCACAGCGTGCGGCCCGCGCTCAGCGCGTGTCCCGTGCCCGGCGCCTCGGTCTCCTCGCAGGCGGTGAAGAACGCGGGCTCGCGCGCCGACGCGAAGCTCCAGCCCCGCCGCTCATGCTCCGCCATGCCGTCGGTCCTCCGTCGTCCGTTTCCCGCCCAGGGCTGCGTCGGTCAGGACACCCGGGTGCCGGGGGGTGGTTCGGTGTCGATCGTACGGCCGTGACCGGACAGCGCGACGGTGACCTCGTCCTCGACCGGCGGCTCGACCTCCTGCGCCCGGTTGCCCGTGGCGGCGTAGCAGCGCAGCCGGACCGACTCGGGGGAGACGTCCACCCGCAGGAAGGACTTGAAGAACGGCGGGCTGTACGTGGCCGAGCCCGGCGAGAACAACTGCGTGTACATCTTGCGCACGGGCAGCCGGAACCGCCTGGGCCGGTCGGGCCGGCGGCCCGTGCCCAGCAGGCCGGCGACCAGCCGGGTCCGCCGGGTCACCCGCGCCCCCGGACCCGGCGCGCGGCCCGGTCGGATGCCCAGCCGCTCCTCGATCACCGCCGTCGCCTCGTCCTCGGTGAGGGAGAAGAAGCGGCGCAGCCGCAGCCGGCGGCCGTAGAGCCGGCTGTAGAAGGCGAGGGAGTCGCCGCGCAGCGGATAGCACCGGAAGTCGTCCTCGGTGACGCCGGCCACGTCGACGCGGGGGATGGTGTGCGTGGCGTGCGTGAAGGCACCGCCGCCGCCGGAGACGACGTACTGCAGGGTGCGGCCGTCGGGCAGACGCACCGGGTAGCGCTGGTAGTTGTGGATGTCGCCGCCGATCGCCGCGACGTAGTGGTGCTCCGGTGCGCGCACGATGTCGTCGACGGTGCCGCCGCCCTCGACGGGGCACGGGTGGTGCTCGCCGTCCACGTACAGCGGCGAGCCGGTGATCAGGATCTTCGGCCGGGGGCCCCGCGAGACCTCCCGCAGCCATGCGCCCTGTTCGGCGTCGATGCCGCCCAGCAGCCCCGTGTCGATGCCGATGATCCGCACCGGGCCCGCGTCGATCGCCCAGTACGGCCCCGGCTGGACCGCCTGCTGGGCCGGTGCCGACCGTGACTTCCGTGCCTCGGCGAGGTGTTCGCCGTCCCCGCGGCGCGGCCGGTGCCACAGCAGGGAGCGCAGCCAGGCACGGGTGAGCGGCCGGGGCCGCGGCCCGTCGGGCACCGGTGGGGCGTCGTCGCAGAACACCCGCATGAAGGCGCCGAGGTCCTCGTACCAGTCGTGGTTGCCGGGTATCGCGTAGATCGGCGCCGGATAGTCCCGGTAGGGGCGGAAGAACTTGGTGTCGTAGTCGTCGGCGCTGCCCACGGGATAGATCACGTCGCTGGCCAGCACCGCGAAGCTGGTGTCCTGACCGGCTTTCAGGAAGCCCGGCACCACCGCGTACTGGGGTTCGTCGCCCTCGCCGGTGTCGCCGATCACCATGAACGAGAAGCGGTCGGGGTCATCGCGCCGGATCACCTTGTCGGCGGGCGCGCCGGCCGCCGCCCGCTGGGCCACCCACCGGGCACGGGTCCGGCCGGTGGGGTCGCCGAACCAGGAGGCCAGCACGCCGTTGCGGGCGGCCCACAGCATCCGCGGGTCCAGCCAGGAGACCTTCTCGACCTGTTCCGGCACGAGTTGCTGGTAGGCGCCCCGGTCGGCGGGGCCCCAGCCGGCGCCCGCCGCGGTGTCGCGCGAGGAGTCAGACACGTGGGCACCGTAACAACGATCCGGGGCGGACGGTACGGCCGGATCCCTCAGCGGCCTTGAGAGGCAGGGCCGTTGGGCCTCACCGGGACCGCGCCCGCACCGTCGTCCGGCTGCCGTCCGGCGTGTCCCGCCCGTCCGCCGGGGGCGTTTGGCGGTTCCACTCGCCGTCGCCGAGGACGAGCAGCGGGTCGAACATCACCAGACTGGCCCCCAGACCGGCCATGAATCCGCGCACGGTGACGGCCGCCCACAGCGCCGCGGTCGCCGCGCCGACGGCGATCGCCACCGACAGCGCCACGGTGAGCGGGCCGCACTCGACCGACCCGTTCGACTGCACCGCCGCCATGCCCAGATGCATGGCGGCGACCCCGAGACCGGTGACCGCACCCGCGCAGACCGCTGTCCGGGGCGTGGCACCGCGATGCCCGACGACGAACACGCCGACGCCCACCACGACCACCGCCACGGCGAGGCTGAGCACGGTGAGCCCGACGTGGTAGCCGGATCAGGGTCTCCCGGACCTGGAACCCGATCGACGCGGCCCCGAGGGCCAGTCAACCGGCCTTCCACGACCGCGCGTCCAGCAGCGTACCTTCCATGCGCCAACTCCCCCCAGAGTGACGGATGTTGATCGAGAGAGGGTCTACGTGCCGGGGGACGGTGAGTGCAAGCCTTTCCCGCGAGTCCCGAGGTACCGTCACTCGAACCGGGACGTGTCACCCGCCCCCCGCCGCACGATCTCCGCCCCGCCGCCCGAGAAGTCGATGACTGTCGTCGGCTCGGTGCCGCAGTCCCCGGAGTCCAGCACACCGTCCACCACGTGGTCGAGCCGGTCCTTGATCTCCCAGCCCTGCGTCATCGGCTCCTCCTCGCCGGGCAGCAGCAGCGTGCTGGACAGCAGGGGCTCACCGAGCTCGGCCAGCAGGGACTGGGTGACGACATGGTCCGGGATGCGCACCCCCACGGTCTTCTTCTTCGGGTGCTGCAGCATCCGCGGCACCTCCTTCGTCGCGGGCAGGATGAAGGTGTAACTGCCGGGCGTCGACGCCTTGATCGCCCGGAACACGTCGTTGTCCACCCGCACGAACTGCCCGAGCTGCGCGAAGTCCTGGCAGACGAGGGTGAAGTGGTGGCGGTCGTCCAGCTGCCGGATGGTGCGGATCCGTTCGATGCCGTCCCGGCTGCCCAGACGGCAGCCCAGCGCGTAGCAGGAGTCCGTCGGGTACGCGATGAGCGCGTCCGCACGGATGGCGGCCGCGACCTGGGCGAGGGTGCGCGGCTGGGGATTGTCGGGGTGCACGTCGTAGTACTTCGCCATCCGCCGAGCTTATGCCGTGAACGGCGGCCAGGGCGCGCGGGCGGGCGCGTTTCGGCAGGTGGAGCCCGGACGAGCGGCACAGGTCGGTGCGGTAACGTCCCGACCGAGACAACGGGTTCGGCACCAGTGACGAGGAGAGAAACCCACATGGCCGGCCGGGACGAAACACCCCGCCCCACGGACGCCACCTGGGCGGAGGAACTCCTCGACCACCTCCACCCGGCCGACGGCGACTTCGGCCGTGTCGTCGGCTGGCTCGCGGCCACCGTCGACGCGACGGTCTCCCTGCGCGACGACACCGGCACCGTCCTCGCGGGGCCGGACCTCCCCGGGGAGCCGGGTCTTGTCGCGGACGTCGCCGGCGGCCGCCTCGCCTCCGCCGCCTGGGCGGCGGACGGCCGGCACCTCCGCCTGATCAGGATCGACCACCGGCAGCCCGGCCCGGCCTGCGTCCTCGCCGTGTCCCGCACCGCTCCCTTCGACCGGCGCGCCTCCGACATCGTCACCCGCACCGCCGCCGTCCTCGCCCTGCTGCTGCGCGCCCGGGAGACCACCGCCACCGGCCGGCGCCTGGAGCGGGCCACCGCCGACCTGCGCCTGGCCATCCTGCAGTTGCTCATGGTGGAGGACACCGTCGCGGCCCGCCGGGTGGCCGCCGGCTGCTGGCCCGGCCTCCTCGACACCGACACCGCCTGCGTCTACGTCGTCGAGAGCCGCCCCGAGGACCGCGACCGGCTCGCTCAGGAGTGCCTGACGGCCACCGACGACCAGGCGCTGGTCGTGCGCTGCCCCGCGATGGACGGCCATGTCATCGTCGTCGCGCCCGACGACACCGTGGCCGGGCGGCTGCGCCCGCTGCTGGACCGGCACCCCGGCACCTTCCTCGGCGGTAGCGTCCCGCTCAGCCTCGCCCGCACCGCCACCGCCTACGGACAGGCCGTGAGCGCACTCGCCGTGGCCCGCCACCGCACCGACAAGGCGGCCGTCTACGCCGAACGCACCCGCCCCGAACGGCTGATGGACCCCGATGCCCTGCACGCCTGGACGACCCGGCTGCTCAGCCCGCTCGACACCCTCCCGCACCACACCCGCGCCGAACTCCTCGCCACCACCCGACTCGGCCTGGAGTTCACCGCGGTCAGCGCGGCCAAGGTGCTCGGCGTCAGCCGCAACACCGTCCGCGCCCGCATGGAACGCGTCGAGTCACTGCTGCGCACCGACTTCTCCGACCTCACCGTCCGCGCCACCGTCCACCTGGCCCTCAACACCCATGCCACCCGCGCCGACGACCTGCCCGCGGACTCCGACGCCGCCCCGGCCCGCCTCGCCGACCTGCTGGCCGGCCGCGCGCTGCGCAGCTGGGCGCACGCCCTGCTCGCCCGCCTCGACACCGATGCCCGCGATCTGCGCCGCACCCTGCGCGCCTGGCTCGCCGCCGGCGCCAACGCCGAACGCGCCGCCCAGCTGCTCGGCGTCCACGCCCAGACCGTGCGCGAGCACGTCCGCAGCGCCGAGCCCGTCCTGGAACGCCAGCTCCTCGCCGCCGGCAGCGACCTGTACGAGGTCGTCCTCGCCCATCTGGCCACCCGCGACCTGGACGGACCCGCCCCGCTCCCGGCGGAATGGGGTCTTCCAGGCGCATCTGTGCACGAGTGAGTCCCACGGCGCCACGAGTGGGCACCGGCGCGATTCACAACACCGTCGCCGTACACATATGTTTCGAGAGCCGGGGGGACGCGACCGGAACGGGGGACCGGTCGCGTCCCCGCCGCAGGTCAGGCCCGCAACGTCAGCGGGCCGGCCGCGCGATGTCAACCGGTCAGCCGCGCAGCCGCACCGGGATCTCCTGCCAGCCGAAGGCGATGAACGACGGCACCTGCGTCAGCTCCTTCGCCTCGTCGGCCAGTCGCACCTTCGGGAACCGCTCGAAGAACGCGGGCAGCGCGGTCAGCGCCTCCATCCGGGCCAGCGGTGCCCCGATGCAGCGGTGCACCCCGATCCCGAACGCCAGATGGTCGTCCGCGCCGCGCGTCGCGTCGAAGACGTCCGCGTCCGCCCCGTAGTGCGCCGGGTCCAGACCGGCCGCCGCGTACGTCGTGATGATCGCGTCCCCGGCCGGGATCGTCACCCCGGCCACCGTCAGGTCACAGACGGCGAACCGCAGCGGCAGCGAGGCGATCGACGGATGCACCCGCAGCGTCTCGTCCACCACCGCGTCCCAGGAGATCTCCCCACGCCGCACCGCCGCGAGCTGCTCGGGGCGGCGCAGCAGCGCCACCACGGCGTTGCCGATCAGGTTCACGGTCGTCTCGAACCCCGCGCCGATGACCAGCAGCAGGGTGTAGAGCAGTTCCTCGTCACTGAGCCGGTCGCCGTCCTCGTCGCGTACCCGGATCAGCTCGGTGGTCATGTCGTCGCCGGGGTGCTCGACCTTGTGGGCGATGAGCCCGCCCAGCACCGCGCCGATCTGCTCCTGCACGAACGCCGCGTGCTCCGGGGTCGGGTCGGAGGTGTCCATGATGGCCGCGATGAGCCGGCCGGTCGGCTCCCGCAACTCCTCCGGCACACCGAAGAGTTCGCAGATGATCCGCATCGGCAGCGGATGGGCGAGCGCGGCCTTCACATCGGCGGTGTCCCCACCGGTGCCGTCGCCCGCCTCCAGCGCGTCCAGCAGCTCCGTGGTGATCGCCTCCACCCGTGACCGCAGCGCCTCGGTGCGCCGCTGGGTGAAGCTGGGCGCGACCAGCTTGCGCAGCCGGGTGTGGTCGGCGCCGTACGTGGAGAGCATGTTGACCACGCCGACCCAGCCCAGGATCCAGGCCCAGGACGGGTGTTCGCCGATCTCCGGCCAGAGCCGCCAGTGTGTGCGCGGGTCCTTGCTGACCTGCGGGTCCAGGATCAGCGCCTTCAGGGTGTCGTACGCGGTGGGCGCCCAGGCCGGGATACCGCCCGGCAGCTCCACCGGCACGATCGGGCCGAGCGCGCGCAGCCGGGCGCTCTCGGCGGCGATGTCGGCGCCGAAGGGATCGAGGGCGATGCGGTCGGTCATGGTCACGAAGGGACTCCTGGCTGGTCGGGGGTGCGGGCGGTGAAACGGACGGGCAGCGCGGTCAGCGACCGGTGGAACGGACCGGGCCGCCAGCCGAGCCGTTCGCGCGGCAGGGCGGGTTCGAGGTCGGGCAGCCACTGGGTGAGCCGCTCGATCGCCTCCGTCACGATGAGCAGGGTGTGCTGCCTGGCCGGGCAGGCGTGCGGACCGGCGCCCCACGACAGGTGCGAGGCGTCGTTGGGGTGCCGCCCGGGTCCGTGGGCGAGCGCGCCGAACGACACCACCACCGGGATCGCGTCCCGCAGCCACACCCCGTGGAAGGCCACCGGCCTGCGCGCGTAGTAGATGCCGTAGTTCGTCAGCGGCGTCTCGTGGTGCAGCACCTCCACCACCGCGTCCGTCACGGGCCGGGCGCCGCTGGTGAGGGTGGAGTAGTAGGCCGGGTTGCCCAGGACCCTCGACAGGGTGTTGGACAGCAGGTTCGCGGTCGGCTCGTAGCCGGCGCCGAGCGTGAGGAACACCTGCCAGGTGACTTCCTCCGGGGTCAGCCCCGCCGGATGGTCCAGCAGCCGGCTCGGCAGGTCGTCGCCGCGCTGCTCGGCCTTGGCGGCGATCAGCTCCAGCACATAGCGGGCGTACTCGGCCTCGCCCTCGGCGGCCTGCGCGCCGCCCTCCATCATGCGCAACAGGCCCTCGTTGAGCCGGTCGCCCTGACTGTCCGGCAGCCCGAACAGGTCGTTGAACACCAGCGCCATCAGCGGCCGCGCGAACTCCCCGACCAGATCCGCCTCGCCCTTCGGCCCGATCCGGCCCACCAGCAGCCGCACCGCCCGGTGCACCCGCGTGCGCAGGTCGTGCGGCTCGACCAGGTCGAACACGTCCAGCAGCGTGCGGCGGTAGCGCACATGCGCGGCGCCGTCGGCGAACAGGGCGTTGGGCCGCCACCGCATCATGCCGAGCACCGGCGCGTCCACCGGCACGGTCGCCTCCCAGGCACGCGGGTCGTGCGAGAACGTCTCCGGGTCCCGCAGCACCTCCAGCGCGGCCCGCCGCTCGGTGACGACGTACGCCGGGACACCGGGCGCCAGCTCCGCCCAGCCGATCGGGCCCTGCGCGCGCAGCGCCGCGTAGTAGCGATCCGGGTCCGCCGCGAACGCCTCCTCCCACAGCCGCACCGGCGCGGAACGCGAGAAGTCGTGCTGGTCCGGGGGATAGGTGGTCACCGGGCCTCCGCCGGGTCGCGGTCGATCAGATGGTCGACCAGGGCGAGCAGCGCGTCGATCGACGAGCCGGTGTCGCGCGCGTCGCACGTCACCATCGGCGTGCCCGCCTCCAGGTCCAGGGCGCGCCGCAGCTGGTCCTCGCCGTAGTGGCGGGGCGCGTCCGGGAAGGCGTTGAAGGCGACCGCGTACGGCAGCCCGCTGTCCTCCACCAGCCCCAGCACGTCGAACGACGCGTCGATACGACGGCTGTCGACCAGGACGAGCGCGCCGAGCGCCCCGTAGGAGACGTCGTCCCACAACGACCGGAACCGCTCCTGGCCCGGCGTCCCGAACAGGTACAGCACGACCCCGCCGGGCAGGCTGATCCGGCCGAAGTCGATGGCGACGGTCGTCGTGGACTTGTCGCGGATCCCGGCCAGATCGTCCACCCGCGCGGACGCCTCGGTCAGCCGCTCCTCGGTGTGCAGGGGCCGGATCTCCGACACCGAGTCGATCAGGGTCGTCTTGCCCACCCCGAACGGCCCGGCGACCAGGATCTTCACCAGGTCGCGGGCGGTGTCGGGCAGATGGATGCCGGCGGCGGGCGAGTCACTGGTGCTTGAGGGCGCGGAGGCCATCGGCCACTCTCTTCAGCAGGTCGGGTTCGAAGCGTTCGGCGGGCGGGATCGGCGCGCGGGCGAGCACCAGGTCCCGGTCGGCCAGGTCGGCCGCGAGCACGCGCACCGCGGAGACCGGCAGCCGCAGCAGGGCCGCCGCCTCCACCAGCGCCAGCGCACCGCCTTCCAGGACGTCCAGCAGCGCCAGCTCGGCGGCGGTCAGCCCGGCGGGCACCGGCGCCTCGCCACGGACCAGCACGGACAGCCGCTCCAGCTGCGGCCGGCTGGGGCGGGCCACACCGCCGGTCGACAGATACGCGGGAACCAGGGGACGTCCGGCCGGGCGGCCGGTCATGCCGGCGCGTTGTCGTCGGCTCCTCGGGGCACGGCCACCATGGCCTTCTCACCCAGCCGCGCCACCTGCGAGTGCACCCGGTGCGCCAGCAGGTCCAGACGTACCTCGCCGTCCCCGTAGGCGGCCACACAGGTGCCGTGGTCGGTCGGCACGATCAGGACATAACCGTGGTCGGACTCGATGACGACCTGCCGCACCTCGGCCCGCTCGGCGTCGGCGAACGCGGCCGCCGCCGTCCGGCACGCACCCTGCACGGTGCTGGTGATCGCGGCCACCCGCTCGGCCGACGGCTGCGACAGCGCGTCGGTGTAGCCCGTCACCAGGCCGTCCCGGGTGAGCATGACGGCGGCCACGACGTGCGGCACCTGCAGGATCGGCTCCAGCACCCATGCGGTGTCGCCTGCGTTGCGGCTGGTCATCGGGCCGCGCCTCCTTCGTAGTCGTTCTGTACGTGCTCGTGGCTGTGCGTGTGGTCGGCAGCCGTGTCGGAGACCGCAGGGCCGGCCGTCGTCTGTTCGCGCCCAGCGGCCCCGCCACCCTTTGGGTGGGCGCTGCCGGCCTCCGTCGCCATGGCGCGGGCCGCCGCCGTGCCCGACTGGAGGGCGCCGAGGGCGGCCGCGGACTCCTCGGGGCGGCGGGCGGGGCGTCTCGGGGAGCGCGGCCGTGGGACGTCGGGGGACTGCGCGGGCCCGCCGCGAGGACGGCGGCGCCGCTGGGGCAGTCCGTCGGCGTCGGGGGGCGGACGGTGCTCGGTCACCTCGTACGGGGAGCCGTCGGGGCCGTACGCGTGGGCCGGTTCGGGGGCGCGGGTGGTGCGCGGGGCGCTGGCCGCCGGGGGGCGTTCCACCGGGTCGATACGGCTGAGCAGGTGGCTGTCGATGCGCAGCACCGCCCGCACCCCGCCGTAGGGCGAGGCCGACGACACATCGACCCGCAGGTCGAACTGGCGCGTCAGCCGCCCGATCGCGGCGAGCCCCATACGCGGCGGATCACCGAGGTCGGTCAGCAGGATCGGGTCGTCGCCGGCCACCAGCCGCTGCGCCCGCTCCCGCTCGTCCTCCGTCATGCCGAGCCCGACGTCGTCGACGGTCACGCACACACCGTGGTGGACGTGCTCCAGGCTCACCACCACGTCGGTGTCGGGCGCCGAGTGCCGCAGCGCGTTGTCGAGCAGTTCGGCGACGATGATGGCGACGGGCTCCACCGCGTGCGACACAAGAGCCGTGCCCGGCTCCAGGTGATGGTGGACCTTGACCCGGTGGTAGCCCGCGAGCCGGGCCTGACCGCCCGTCACCGCGTCCACCACGTGGGACTCCTCGCGCGCCAGGCCCACCCACGCCCCGCACACCACGGCGGCGACCTGTGCCCGTCGCAGCGACTGCTCGTTCTCGTGGTCGAGCCGGAACAGGGTCTGCGCCAACTCGGGATCGTCGTAGCGCTGTTGCAGTTGACGCAGGGCGTCCTGCAGCCGGTACAGGGCCGCCTGGATCTCCCGGGTGGCGCCTCGCATCCCGGCCTGCGCGGCGGCGTCCACACGGGTGCGCTGCGCGACCACCTCGGCGCGCAGCGCCCGAAGCACGTTGTCGAGCGCGATACCGAAGGGGGTGCCCTCGGTCAACGGCTGGAGCGTGCCCGGCACTTCGAGGTGCGGATGGGCCACCTGGCGCGCGGCGGCGGGCACCCGGCGGGCCGCCAGGTGCTCGACCTCGGCCGTGAACGCCTTCAAGGAGCCGTCGAGTTGGGTGCGCAACGCGGCGATCTCCGCGCGCTGCCGGGCCTGTTGGCGCCGCAGTCGCAGCAGCCCGCCGCCGAGAGCGAGCGCGGACAGGGTGCCGGCGGCGAGGCCGCCGACGGCGAGGTCCGGTAATTCGATCATCGATACGGTTCCATGGGGGGTCGTCCGGGGGTCCCGCGTGCCGGGCGCTGCGGAGCACAGTACACACCGTCATCGATCGGTCTCGCACGGTCGAGCGATACTTCGCTCGGAATGCGCCCGCCTTCTGTTCACTTCTGCGTCGACTGACCGAATTGCCGTGCGGGCCGGGTGAGTTGGCCTGCCCGGAAGTGCTCGGTGCTTGGCCGAAACACTCGCTCGTCACGGGGTGATCGCCCTATGATCGCCGTACGATCATCACACGGATCGCGGGCTCCGATCGAGGGCTGTCCTCACGGTGGCGTCAGCACCGCCAGGGTGCCGTTGGCCTGGCGCAGGGCCCGTTCCAGTCTCGTCGGCGCGTGCAGCGTGCCGCTCCCGTCCGGCGGGATCAGCCACTCCAGGCTCCGCGTCGGCCGGTACGGCGGCGGTACGGCGACCCAGGACCCCCGGCCCGCGTGCCGCACACCCGCCCCGATCCACCGGCTGCCGGGGTCGGGCGGCAGGAAGAAGCCCACCCGGTGCGCGACGGTGTCGACCAGCGTCGGCCCGGGCAGGGGCAGCGCGGGCTGCCACAGCAGATCCAGGGTGAGCAGTCCGAGCCTGTCGGGCACGCTCAGTACGTCCCAGAACCGGCCCGCCGCCAGCAGGGCGATCCCCTCGCCCTGGTCCCAGTCCCGCTTGCAGGCACGCGGGTCCGTCGCGGCGGCGGCGAGCCACTCCACGCCGCGTGTCCACATCGCATCGCTCATGTCCGGCTCCGTGTGAGTCCATGAGGCCGCGCTCCGTGCGGCGCGGTCCGTGACGCCGACTCGGCACATGCATGCTGGTAGATCTTTCTATCTGACGGAAGGGGTGGCGTGACCTGGCGTTTCACCGTGTTTCGTTCGATCTCCGCGTCCCTGTTCGGCCGGGCCGATGAGGGGTACCCGTCGGGCGCTGCACGTGAAGCGAACGCAGGGAGGAGAGCCGTATGGCCACCGGCACGGAGACCGGCGGTGTGACCGGTACCCGGGACAAGAACTACGACCTGATCTGGTACGTCGAGGCGTGCCTGGACAACGCGTTGCGCCTGGAGACGTACATCCAGGACGCCGAGCGCGACAAGGACACCGAGGTGGCGGACCTGTTCCGCAAGGCGCAGGCGGACAGCCGCAAGGGCGCCGAACTGGGCAAGGATCTCCTGCGCTCCCGCCTGAGCGGCGACTGACCTCCTGCCCCAGGGCCCGGGCGCCGCGCGACGAGCACGGTGCCCGGGCCCACCTGCGCGCGGACCCGGCGTCCCCGTTTGTTAGGCTCCGGCTCGCCTCCCGTGGGGGAAGTCCGGTGAGAGTCCGGCGCTGACCCGCAACGGTGTGCGCGGCGACCCGGTGGTCCCGCGCGAGCCCGATCGCCCGTGGGTGGCGCGACCCGTTGACTGCTCGCCGTGGACTGCGAGAGGGGGACCGCGCGGCCGGAGCGCCGTACGGGCTGCCTCCCTGCTTCTCCGCAGGCGGCCCGAGGCGAAGGACCGCCCCCGTGCGCCGACCCCCGACCACCGGCCGGACCTCCCTGCCGCACCTCGTCGGCGCCCTGGCGGTCCTGCTGTGCGCGTCGGCCGTGGCCGGGGTGGGTCTCGGCGCCGCCGGGATCGGCCGGCCGGACGTCCTGCGGTTCCTGTGGGCCGGGGCGACCGGCGGCACGGTGCACGCCGCCGACGCCGCCGCGTACACCATCGTCTGGGAGATCCGGCTGCCGCGCGTGGTGCTCGGCGCCGCCGTCGGCGCGGGCCTCGCGACGGTCGGCGTGGCGGTCCAGGCGATGGTGCGCAACGCCCTCGCCGACCCGTTCGTGCTGGGCATCTCCTCCGGCGCGGCCGTGGGCGCCAACGCCGTGATCCTGCTGGGCGCCTTCGCCGGGCTCGGCGTGTGGGCGCTGTCCGCCTCGGCGTTCGTCTCCGCGCTCGCCGCGATGACGCTGGTGTACGCCGTGGCCCGCTCGCCGCACGGCCTGACCCCGCTGCGGCTGATCCTCACCGGCACGGCACTGGCGTACGGCTTCGAGGCCCTCACCACCGTCATGGTGTTCGGCGCGGCCCGCGGCGAGGCGGCTCGCTCGGCGATGATGTGGCTGCTCGGCAGCCTCGGCGGCGCGACCTGGACCCAGGTGCCGCTCGCCGCCGTCACGGTGGTCGCCGGCTGGGCGTGGCTGCGCCGGCGGGCCGAGGCGCTGAACGCCCTCGCGATGGGCGACGAGACGGCGGCGGCGCTCGGCGTGCAGCCCCGGCTGCTGCGCCGGGAGCTGTTCCTGGTCACCGCCGCCGTGACCGGGACCGTGGTCGCCGTCAGCGGGGCCGTCGGGTTCGTCGGTCTGATGGTGCCGCATCTCGCACGGATGCTGGTCGGCGCCGACCACCGCCGCGTGCTGGCCGTGGCACCGCTCGCCGGAGCCGCCCTGCTGATCTGGGCGGACGTACTCTCCCGCCTGCTGCTCGCCCCCGCCGAACTACCGGTCGGGGTGATCACCGCGGTGGTCGGCGTGCCCGCCTTCCTGCTGCTGATGCGACGCGGCGGCCATGCGTTCGGCGGGCGGTGACGAGGGTGGTGGTGACGAGGCTGGTGGTGACGCGGACGGTGACCCCGCCGACGGCGATGCGGGCGGATGGTGGCGCTGCCGACGGTGGTCCTGCTGGCGCTGCTCGCGGCGATCCGGCAGCCGGTGACGCGGCGGACGGTGATTCGGCGAGCGGTCATGCGGGCGGACGAAATGTCGGCGGGGGCCGAGAAGGGGGAACGTCCATGCGACTGGACGTGGACGGTGTGACCGTCGAGGCGGGCGCGGCCCGGCTGGTCGAGGACATCCGGCTGGCCGTGGACAGCGGCACCTTCGTCGGGCTGGTCGGACCGAACGGCAGCGGCAAGTCGACGCTGCTGCGCTGCGTGTACCGGGCGCTGCGCCCGGCCGCGGGAGCCGTCCGGCTCGACGGCGACGACGTGCACGCCCTGCCGCCCCGGGCCGCCGCCCGGGTGCTGGCGGCGCTGCCGCAGGAGTCGTCGGCGGAGTTCGACTTCACCGTCGCCGAGGTCGTCGCGATGGGCCGCCTGCCCCACCGGGACCGCACGGCCGCCGGCGACCGGTCGGTCTGCGCGGACGCCATGGCCCGCACCGGCGTCACCCACCTCGCCGACCGCGGCTTCCTCGCCCTGTCCGGCGGAGAGAAGCAGCGCGTCCTCATCGCCCGGGCGCTCGCCCAGCAGCCCCGGGTGCTGGTCCTCGACGAACCCACCAACCACCTCGACATCGCCCACCAGCTGGACGTGCTGTCCCTGGTCCGGGCCAGCGGCCTGACCGCGCTGGCCGCCCTGCACGACCTCAACCTCGCCGCCGCGCACTGCGACCGGCTGTACGTCCTCGCGGGCGGGCGGATCGTCGCCTCCGGGCCACCGCACGACGTCCTCCGACCCACGCTGCTCGCCGGGGTGTTCGGCGTCCGCGCCCACCCCGTACGGCACCCCGAGACCGGTGCCGTCCAGCTCCTCTTCGACCTGCTCCCGTAAGGAACCCCATGCGCAAGCTGTCGGCCGCCGCCCTCTGTCTGACCCTCGCCGCCACCGCGACCGGCTGTGGCGCCACGGTCGAGACCGCCGAGGACGCCAAGGGCGCGGCGGTCACCCTCACCAACTGCGGCCAGGAGGTGACGTACGACCCCGTCCCGCGCCGCGTGGTCACCAACGACGTGGGCATCACGGAGCTGATGTTCGCCCTCGGCCTGGAGGACCGCATGGCCGGGTTCGCCATGCCCGACGACAAGGGCGACCTCACCGGCGTGCCCTGGAAGGACGGCTACGACAAGGTGAAGTGGCTGTCCAAGGACCAGCTCACCAAGGAGGACGTCCTCGACGCCCGCGCCGACCTCGTCTTCGCCGGCTGGAACTACGGCTTCCGAGAGGACGCCGGCTTCACCCCCGACGCCCTGAGGAAGCTCGGCATCCCCTCGTACATCCTCACCGAGTCCTGCCGCAACGGCCGTACGAAGACCGCGCGCGGCATCATGCCGCCCCTGGACGCCCTCTACGCCGACCTCACCAACCTCGGCAGACTCTTCGGCGTCGAGGAGCGCGCGGCCACGCTCGTCGCCGACTTCAAGCGGCGGATCGCCGACGTGCGCGCGCAGGCCCCGCGGGGCGACGCCCGCCCCACGGTCTTCCTCTACGACAGCGGCCAGGACCAGCCCTTCACCTCCGGCCGCTACGCCGCCCCCGAGCAGATCATCAGCGAGGCGGGCGGAGTCAACGTCATGCACGACGTCGAGGACTCCTGGACGACCGTCGGCTGGGAGAGCGTCGTCCAGCGCGACCCGGAGGTCATCGTGATCTGCGACTACGGCGATGTCAGCGCCGAGCGCAAGAAGGAGTTCCTGCTCTCCTACGCGCCGCTGCGGGACGTCTCCGCCGTCAGGAACAAGCGGATCTTCGTCCTCGACTACGTCGACCTCGTCGAGAGCCCCCGCAACCCGTCGGCGATCGAACGCCTCGGCGCCTACCTGCGGACGGTGACACAGCCCTGAGCGGGCATCACCGGCCTCCGGGCGACGAGCCGATGGTGACCACCCGCGCCCAGTCCGGCGGCGCGTCCGGCACGTAGTCCGGGTCCCGCTCGTCGTACGGCCGGCCCGTGCGCGGCCGGGGGAACAGACCCACCACCGTCCGCCACGGCGGGCGGGCGGTGGGCCAGGGCGTCTGTCCGTCCGTGAGGGCCACGACGACGTCCGGGCGCGGCTGCGCCCGCAGCGCCGTGGCGAAACCCGCGCGCAGATCCGTCCCGCCGCCGCCCAGCAGCGGGATGCCCTCGCCGTGGCACAGCGGGTGCACCAGTCCGGCCGCCGCGTCGCACGACAGTACGGTGACCAGGTCGCGGCGGCCGCCCACGGCCTGGGAGATCGCGGCCACCTCCAGCAGCGCGCTGCCCAGTTCGGCGTCGCTGACCGAGCCCGACGTGTCGATGATGACGAAGACCTTCGGCGGCCTGCGCCGCAGGCTCGGCAGTACGACGCCGGGCAGTGCGGCCGAACGCCGCGCCGGGCGGCCGTAGACGTAGTCCTCGCCCGCGCCCGGGCCGGAGGCCGCCGAGCGCACCGCCGCGCCGAGCAGCTCCCGCCAGGGCTGCGGCGGATGGAACACCTCCTCCGCCCAGCGCCGCCATCTGCGTGGGGCCCTGCCCGGCCGGGCGGCGATGCCCTGCGCCACCCGGAACCGCACCGCGTCCTGCTCCTGCGCACTGAGCCCATGGGCGCCGCCCGGCCCCAGATCCCACTCCCGCTCCAGCCCGTCGGCGCCGCTGCCGCAGTCCAGCCACGCAAGGTGCCGCAGGTGCGGGCCGAGCTGGAACTGGCGCAGATAGTCCTCCATGAGCTGCCCCTCGGGCAGCTGCAACGAGGCCGGTTCGACGGCGCCCTCCGGGCGGAGCAGACCCTCGCCGTACACGTCGTCGTTGATCTCCAGGTCCGCCGCGATGTTCATCCGCAGCCGTTCCCCCGGCCCGGTCAGCCCGCGCTCCCGCGCGACCCGGTCACCGCGCCCGTGGTGGTCGCGCAGCAGATGCGACACCTCGTGCACCCACACCCCGGCCAGCTCCTCCTCCGGGGTCGCGTCCACGAACGCAGGCGAGACATAGCACCGCCAGTGCCGGTCGACGGCCATCGTCGGCACCCGCGGCGACTCCACGACGTGCAGCGCGAACAGTGCCGTCGCCAGGTAGGGCCGGACCCGGGCCGCGTGCAGCCGGGCGGCGAAGAGCTTGTCGCGGTCCAGTGACCTGGGCGACCTGGCGTGATCCGGCGAGCCGTGCACTCTGCCGGGGCCCGCTGCGGCTGACCGGCGGTCGCCGCCCGCCGGCTCTGGGGTTCTGCCGTGGTCTGGTGGGGTGGGCGGTCCGTCGCGGTCCGCCGGCCTTGGGGTTCTGCCGGGGCCTGCTGCGGCTGACTGGCGGTCGCCGCCTGCCGACCCTGGGGTTCTGCCGTGGTCTGGTGGGGTCGGTGGTCCGTTGCCGTCCGCGGGCCTTGTGGTTCCGCCGTGGTGCGGTGTCCTTGGTAGTCCCGCGCGGGCCGGTGCGCTCGGTCCCCTGTCCAGGGCCGACGCCCAGGTCGTGCCCGGTGTCCCCGGCGTGCCCCTGGTCATCGGACCGCCTTCGCCGCGACCGCCGCCGTCCGGGCCGCCGCCTTGTCCGCGCGCCGGGACAGGGAGACCACGCCGGCCAGTCGCTCGATCGCGGCCGGCACGTCCCAGTCCTGCTGCCGCAGCGAGGCCAGGGTGGTCGCGGGGACCACCACCACGTCCGGGGCGCCTTCCTCCAGCGTCCGCACCATCAGCGCCCAGGCCGCGTCCCAGCGGGCCCTGTCCGGGCGGGCGCGGACGGCCTCCACCACGCCGTCGAGGACGGCCTGGCGCAGATCGCCCCGCTCCGGCAGGACCGCACCCGCCGGATCGGCGAGCAGCAGCTCGGGGTCCGGGAGGTCCATACGGTCCACGCCCGCCAGCAGCTCCAGCCCGGGTCCGTCCCCCACCGTGCCCCTGACCAGCAGGGAGAGGACGTCCCGCGACGCGCCGGCCGCGGTCGCGAAGGCGATCAGCCGCACGGTCATCTCCCAGCTCCGGGGAGACGGCCAGGCACCGCCCCGGCGGGTCTCGCTGTCCGGCAGGCGGTGCACCAGCGTCGGACGGGCGGCGAGCAATCCGCACACCGCGCGGCGCGCGAAGTCCACGGCCGAGGGCAGCCGCTCCGGGTCGAGCCGGGGCAGGGTGGCCCGGGGCCACGTCCCACCGAGGCCCCGTACGACGACCTCATGGTCATGGGTCCACTGCAGATGCACGAACCGGTTGGCCAGTGGCGGGCTCAGCTCCCAGCCGTCGGCGGCCGACGAGCGCGGGTTGGCGGCGGCCACGATCCGCACCCCGGGCGGCAGTTGCAGGGCACCGACGCGCCGCTCCAGCACCAGGCGCAGCAGCGCGGCCTGCACCGCGGGCGGCGCGGTGGACAACTCGTCCAGGAACAGCAGACCGCGCCCGGCCCGCACCAGACGTACGGCCCAGTCCGGCGGGGCCATCGGCACGCCCTGGGTGGCGGGATCGTCCCCCACGACGGGCAGGCCGGAGAAGTCGGACGGCTCGTGCACACTTGCGATCACCGTGGTCAGCGGCAGGTCCAGGGAGGCCGCCAGCTGGGTCAGGGCGGCGGTCTTGCCGATCCCGGGCTCACCCCACAGCAGGACGGGCAGATCAGCGGCGACGGCCAGGGTGAGCGCCTCCAGCTGCATGTCGGGGCGCGGCTCGGTGACGGTCGTACGCAGCAGGGTCAACAGCTCGTCGGCTACGGCGAGTTGAGAAAAGGGCATGGGAGATCACCTTGGGGTTCGTGACGGAAGAAGAAGGGAAAGGGCTGACTGATCGTCAGCTGAAGGTCGCGTGGCGCGTCCGCTCCCGGCGTGCGCCCGTGCGGCGGCGCCGCCCCGGAGATCCGCTCCGGCGAGGCGCGGGATCGGTCAGGCCGGCCCGGAACAGTCCGTAGGCGATCCGGCGTCGCGCGGCCTCCTCCAGGGCGTCCCGCAGCGGTCCGTCGCGCAGCGCGGCGCCGGGGCCCAGCAGGTCCTCGACGACGGCCAGCGCGCCGGCGATGTCGCCGTGGACCAGGCGTTCACGGACGCCGGTGAGGCAGTCCGGGCGGCGGTGCGCCCGGTCGATCGCCTGGAGGCAGGGCAGGGGAGTGCCGGTCAGCGCGGCCAGCAGCTCCTCACGCCGGATCTCGTCGGGGTCGTGGTCCAGTGGCACCAGCACCCCGTCGACCAGGCCGATGCGGTGCCGGGCGCCGCGGCAGTCCACGAGACGCGGCTGCCCGGCCGGCTCCGCGACCGGTGCGGGACCGACCGGCACATGGCCCGGCACCAGCGCCGAGGCGACCAGCGGGTGCAGCCCGTCGGCCCCGATCGCCCCGGCGCGCAGCAGCTCCAGGTCGGGCAGCACCCAGGTGGCCGCGTCCGGCAGGACCGGCAGGCCGGCGCGGCGGCCCGCCGGGGACACCGCCGCGATGCGCGGCCCGGGCGGCGCGCCGCCGTCGCTGTCCGCGACCAGGTCCAGCACCAGCCGCTGCCGGGCGCCCAGACGCACCGCGACGGCCCCGTCGGACCGCCCCTCGGCGTGCAGCAGGAGCCCCGCCTCGGCCGCCCAGCGGTCCACGGCACAGCCCTGCGCGTCGGGCACCCCGTCGTCCCAGGGACGGTCGGCGCCGCACCGCACCCGCAGCTCGGCGCTGTGCCGTACGTCCCACAGATGGCGGTGCAGGTCGAGCCGGAACCGCCGACTGGGCCGGGGGTGCGGATGGCGGCCGGCTCCGGCGTCGGGCCGGGACCCGTCCCACAGCGCCAGACCGACGCGCTGACCGGCGTCCGCCCAGGCGGGCGGGGTGCGCACCACCAGGTGCACCGGGCTCCGCCCGTCCGGCCCGGCGGCGTCGTACCGGGCCAGCGGGACGGTCAGACCCGGTCGCAGCAGCCCGTCCGGGGCGATTCTCGGCAGGTGCCAGCGCAGCAGGTCGGGCGCCAGGTGGCGCAGGTCCTCCCGTACGCGCGCGGTGAGCTCCCGGCCGTGTGTGCGGGCCAGAGCTCGGAGGTCCAGGTCGACATCGACACCCGCGGCGGCACAGGCCCCCGCCCAGTCGCCGGCACGGCGGCGGGCGGTCGCGGTCTCGATCATGGAGGGCGGCACGGCGTACGCACGCACGCGCCGCCAGAAGGAAAGGCGGGAATCCTCGTCCGCGAAGTGAGTGGTCATCAGCACTCACCTTGCGTGGACGGTTCCCCCAATCTGCGGAGAGAAGGAGTAGTCATCGCGGCGAGCATAACCACGCGCGGTTCGATCTGTCAGGTGCCTTTCCCGTCCGGGTGCCTCTAGGGTTCGGTGCCGTGGCCACTTTGCTGATCGTCCATCACACGCCCTCGCCCAACTGCCAGACGCTGTTCGAGGCGATGGTCTCCGGTGCGTCCGCACCGGAGATCGAGGGCGTCCGCGTGGTGCGCCGCGCGGCCCTCGCCGCCACCGCCTCCGACGTCCTGGACGCCGACGGATACCTCCTGGCCACCCCGGCCAACCTGGGCTACATGTCCGGGGCGCTCAAGCACTTCTTCGACCAGGTGTACTACCCCTGCCTGGACACCACCCGCGGCCGGCCCTTCGGCTACTGCGTGCACGGCGGCAACGACGTCACGGGCGCGGTGCGCGGCATCGAGGCGATCACGACGGGGCTGGGCTGGCGCCGCGCGGCCGAGCCGGTGACGGTCACCGGGGCACCCGCCAGGAGCGATGTGGAGGCGTGCTGGGAGCTGGGCGCGACGCTGGCCGCCGGCCTGATGGAGTGAGCGGCGCCGGTCAGTCCCACAGCGGGTAGGTCACCGTCCGCGCGAGCCGCTCCGGCCGCTCGTCGGTGTAGGTGAGGCTGATCCGCCCGAAGCGCTGTTCGTCCGGGTGCTTCTTCCATGCCTGCGGCCGGTCCAGCCGGACCACCACCGGGTAGGCGTGGAAGGTGCCGGCCGCGCAGTACGGATCGCAGTCGTTGAGCCAGTTCACGCCCGTGGCCACCGCCGCCTTCCCGTCCCACTGCTTCCACTTCAGCGAGGCCAGCCGGCTGTTGCCGTCGCCGCAGGCCAGGATGAACTCGACGGGACGCACCTGACGGTGCCAGAAGCAGTCCACGAGCACGGGTTCCTCCGTGGACCGCGCGGTGACGCCCGCCGCGGCGGCCGTCGACGGTGGGACGGCGGGGGAGGCCGTGGCCGCGCCGAGGGACGCGAGGAGCCCGAGGGCGGCACAGAGCGTGACCGCCGATGTCGTGGTGTGTCTGCGCATGTCCGCTCCCGGCCGCCCGATCCGGCACCCGCCGCCGGCTACCGGCCGACGGCGCTTCACAGCCGACGCTACGACGCCCGGGCGACGGCGACCACTCGGACGGAGCAAGGCCGTGAGAAGGCCCTGCCGCGCCCGTGACGCGCGCCGCCGCCGGGGACGCCGCCTTCCGGCGCGCCACCACGACGAAAGCGACCGCTGACCGCCCGCCGGCCGGAGCCGGAACACCACGGGGCCGCCCCGCAGTGGCCTGGCTCACATGGCCATTCGGGCCCGGCACCGACACCATGGTCCCGTCACCGGCAGGCTGAAGGGATCCGCATGTTCCGCAAGGTGCTGGTCGCCAACCGAGGCGAGATCGCGATCCGGGCGTTCCGCGCGGGCTACGAACTCGGCGCACGCACCGTCGCCGTCTTCCCGCACGAGGACCGCAACTCGCTGCACCGGTTGAAGGCCGACGAGGCCCATGAGATCGGCGAGCCGGGCCATCCGGTGCGCGCCTACCTCTCCGTCGAGCAGATCGTCGGCGCGGCGCGCCGCGCGGGCGCGGACGCCGTCTACCCCGGGTACGGGTTCCTGTCCGAGAACCCCGAACTGGCCCGCGCCTGCGAGGAGGCGGGCATCACCTTCGTCGGACCGAGCGCCGAGACCCTCGAACTCACCGGCAACAAGGCCCGCGCGGTGGCCGCCGCCCGGGCGGCCGGCGTACCGGTGCTCGGCTCCACCGCCCCCTCCACCGACCTCGACGAACTGGTCCGCGCCGCCGACGGCATCGGCTTCCCGGTGTTCGTCAAGGCGGTCGCCGGCGGCGGCGGGCGCGGTATGCGCCGTGTCGAGGACCCGGCACACCTGCGTGAGGCCATCGAGGCGGCGTCCCGCGAGGCGGCCTCCGCGTTCGGCGACCCCACCGTCTTCCTGGAGAAGGCGGTCGTCGACCCCCGCCACATCGAGGTGCAGATCCTCGCCGACGGCCAGGGCGATGTCATCCACCTGTTCGAGCGTGACTGCTCGGTCCAGCGCCGCCACCAGAAGGTGATCGAGCTCGCCCCCGCGCCCAACCTGGACCCGGAACTGCGGGACCGGATCTGCGCCGACGCCGTGCGCTTCGCCCGCGAGATCGGCTACCGCAACGCCGGCACCGTCGAGTTCCTCCTCGACCGCGACGGCAACCACGTCTTCATCGAGATGAACCCGCGCATCCAGGTCGAGCACACGGTCACCGAAGAGGTCACCGACGTCGACCTGGTCCAGTCCCAGCTGCGCATCGCCGCCGGGGAGACCCTCGCCGACCTCGGCCTGTCCCAGGAAACGATCACCCTGCGTGGCGCGGCCCTGCAGTGCCGCATCACCACCGAGGACCCCGCCAACGGCTTCCGCCCGGACACCGGCCGCATCAGCGCCTACCGCTCCCCGGGCGGCTCCGGCATCCGCCTCGACGGCGGGACCACCCACGCGGGTACGGAGATCAGCGCGCACTTCGACTCGATGCTGGTGAAACTCACCTGCCGGGGGCGTGACTTCGCCTCCGCGATCGGCCGCGCCCGGCGCGCGGTCGCCGAGTTCCGCATCCGGGGCGTCGCCACCAACATCCCGTTCCTCCAGGCCGTGCTGGACGACCCCGACTTCCGGGCCGGACGCGTCACCACCTCGTTCATCGAGGAGCGCCCGCACCTGCTCACCGCCCGCTCCTCCGCCGACCGCGGCACCAAGCTGCTCACCTATCTCGCCGACGTCACCGTGAACCGTCCGCACGGCGAGCGGCCCGACCTGATCGACCCGGTCTCCAAGCTGCCCGCGCTGCCCGACGGCGAGCCGCCCGCCGGCTCCCGGCAGCGGCTCGTCACCCTCGGCCCTGAGGGTTTCGCCCGCTGGCTGCGGGAGTCACCCACGATCGGCGTCACCGACACCACGTTCCGCGACGCCCACCAGTCGCTGCTCGCCACCCGGGTGCGCACCAAGGACCTCCTCGCCGTGGCCCCGGCCGTCGCCCGCACCCTGCCCGAGCTGCTGTCCCTGGAATGCTGGGGCGGCGCCACCTACGACGTCGCGCTGCGCTTCCTCGCCGAGGACCCCTGGGAGCGGCTGGCCGCCCTGCGCGAGGCCGTGCCCAACATCTGCCTCCAGATGCTGCTGCGCGGCCGCAACACCGTCGGCTACACGCCCTACCCGACCGAGGTCACCGACGCCTTCGTGCAGGAGGCCGCGGCCACCGGCATCGACATCTTCCGCATCTTCGACGCGCTCAACGACGTCGACCAGATGCGCCCCGCCATCGACGCCGTGCGGGCCACCGGCACCGCCGTCGCCGAGGTCGCCCTGTGCTACACCTCCGACCTGTCCGACCCGAACGAGCGGCTCTACACCCTCGACTACTACCTGCGGCTCGCCGAGCGGATCGTCGAGGCCGGCGCCCATGTCCTCGCCGTCAAGGACATGGCCGGGCTGCTGCGCGCCCCCGCCGCCGCGAAGCTCGTGTCCGCGCTGCGCCACGAGTTCGACCTGCCGGTCCATCTGCACACCCACGACACCGCGGGCGGCCAGCTCGCCACCTACCTCGCCGCGATCCAGGCCGGCGCGGACGCCGTGGACGGCGCGGTCGCCGCCATGGCCGGGACCACCTCACAGCCCTCCCTGTCGGCGATCGTCGCCGCCACCGACCACTCCGACCGGCCCACCGGCCTCGACCTGCAGGCCGTCGGCGACCTGGAGCCGTACTGGGAGAGCGTCCGCAGGATCTACGCGCCCTTCGAGGCGGGCCTGGCCTCCCCGACCGGCCGCGTCTACCACCACGAGATCCCCGGCGGCCAGCTCTCCAACCTGCGCACCCAGGCCGTCGCGCTCGGCCTCGGAGACCGCTTCGAGGAGATCGAGGCGATGTACGCCGCCGCCGACCGCATCCTCGGCCGCCTGGTGAAGGTCACCCCGTCCTCCAAGGTCGTCGGCGACCTCGCCCTGCACCTGGTGGGTGCCGACGTGGCGCCGGAGGACTTCGAGGCGACCCCGGAACGCTTCGACATCCCCGACTCCGTCATCGGCTTCCTGCGCGGCGAGCTCGGCACCCCGCCCGGCGGCTGGCCCGAGCCGTTCCGCACCCGGGCGCTGCGCGGTCGCCCCGAGACCCGGCACGTACCGGACCTCACCGCCGAGGACCGCGAGGGTCTCGACAAGGACCGCCGGGCCACCCTCAACCGGCTGCTCTTCCCCGGCCCGACCCGAGACTTCGACACCCACCGCCACACCTACGGCGACACCAGCGTCCTGGACAGCAAGGACTTCTTCTACGGCCTGCGGCCCGCCAAGGAGTACGCCGTGGACCTGGAGCCCGGCGTGCGCCTGCTGATCGAGCTGCAGGCCGTCGGCGAGGCCGACGCCCGCGGTATGCGTACCGTGATGTCCACCCTCAACGGCCAGCTGCGGCCCATCCAGGTCCGCGACCGGGCCGCCGCCTCCGACGTCCCCGTGACCGAGAAGGCCGACCGCACCAACCCCGGGCATGTGGCGGCGCCCTTCGCCGGGGTGGTCACCCTCGCGGTCGCCGAGGGCGACGAGGTGGACGCCGGGGCCACCGTCGCCACCATCGAGGCCATGAAGATGGAGGCCGCCATCACCGCCCCCAAGGCCGGGCGGGTGTCCCGGCTGGCCATCCAGCGCATCCAGCAGGTGGAGGGCGGCGACCTGCTCGTCGAGCTGGCCTGACCGGCTCAGGTCTCCCGCGACGGGGCGTACACCGCGGCGTCCAGCCCGAACGTCCAGGCCACCCCCTCTCTCGCCGTCCGGGTCGTGGGCGGCACCCGCAGCCAGTAGGTGCGCCGGGTGCCGTCCGGCTCGGGCGTGGAGTTGACCACCTCCACCATCACCACCGGCTCGTCCCCGTCCAGGTCGATGCGCCACAGCGTGCCGGTCCCGTCCCGGTGCACCGGACGCGCGCCCGAGTCCGACAGATAGCGCTCATAGCCGTAGAACTCCAGCATCACCCGGCGCAGTTCGGCGTTCTCCTCGCAGCGGATACGCTCCGGGGTCAGCGTCCGCAGCTCCTGAAGGAAGGCGGCCGGGACCGGCATGCCCCGCCAGGCGTGCAGCGCGAAACCGTCGGAGTAGGCCAGGGCCGGGCCGTCACCCCGGTCGAGCCGTCCGGCCTCGTCCCGGTGCAGGGCCACCGGCCGCTCGCACACCACGGCCACCTTCGCGAACGGCCACCACCAGCCCGCGCTGCGGCACACCTCGGCCAGCCCGTCGAGCGCGGACTCCCGCGTGGGGAACGCCGCCAGCCACGCCGCGTCGTGCTGCCCGAGCACGGCGTCCAGCAGCACCAGCCGCACCTCCGCCGCCGCGCCGCCGCCGGCTTCGTCCAGCACACCCGCGCGGATGCGGTCGACCAGCGCCTGCGTCAGATCCCACAGCCGCCCGCCGGTCGCCGCCCAGTGAGCGGCCCAGCCCTCGGCACCCAACTGCTCACGCAGCCGCCGCCGTTCCCGCGCCCAGGGCGCACTGCGCACCGCCTCCCGCACACCGGGACCCGGATCCTCCAGGGCCCGCACCAGCGCGACCCCCTCCCGGGGCGACGCGGCCCACACCACCCGCTCCGGCTCCGCCAGCCCGGCCCGGCGGTACGCCAGCCGGATGCCGGCCTCCGCCCGCGCCCGGTCGGCCGGAGCCGTCGAGGCCGCCCACCCCCGCCACTCGGCCACCGCATCCACCGTCGCCCGCACCCTCACCTGAGTCACCGTCCGCTCCCTCGCCCTCAGTCCGCCACGATCCGCACGGAACCGGGCACGTACTCCCGCTGCCGGATCACCCGGTACCACCCCCTGGGCAGAGTGATCGTCGCGTGCTCCTCGTGCACCACCCGGCCGCCCTTCGGCAGATGCAGCAGCATCGGCCCGAACGGCCCCGGCTCGCGCACCAGATCACCCGGTCCGACCACCGCGTGGGCATGGCCCGTGACCTCGCCCAGCGCCAGGACCAGCCGGCCCCGCCCGTCGCGCGGCTCCCTCGGCGCGCCCGCGACATGAGGCGGAACCGCCTCCTCGGCCACGGACACGAGCAGGACATCTCCCTGCCGGTACATGGGTGCTCCCCTCCCGGCGGCACACCGCGCACCGCCTCCACACCACGACCGTACGACCCGCCACTGACAACGGCCCCGGACGCCGCCCCGCCGCCCGCCGTTGTCAGTGGCTGTTGGTACAACTGCGGCATCACCGACCGCATCCGCACCATCCTGGGAGCAGCCGTATGACCCTCGGCAACCACCTCGACCAGTTCCACCGGCTGCCCGCCCACACCTTCCCCGGCCCGGACGAGGCCGAGGACGGGCGCCTTCCCGAGCCGGACTCCGTCGCCTGGCGCATCACCAGCGATGTGTACGACGCCGACGAGGAGTGGGAGGCGGCCTTCGCCCGCTTCCTCGACGCGGTCGACACCACCAAGGTCGGCGCCCTGATCGTCGGCGCCTGGCAGGAGGCGTACGAGCACGACTCCTCCTCCGTCATCGAGGCGCTGCTCGCCGCCCGGGACCGGCTGCCCGCCCTGCGGGCGGTGTTCCTGGGCGACATGACCTCCGAGGAGTGCGAGATCTCCTGGATCTGCCAGACCGATGTCGCACCCCTGCTGGCGGGCTTCCCCGAGCTGGAGGAGCTCGGTGTGCGCGGCGGGTCGGGGCTGGCCTTCACCGCTCTGCGCCACACCGCGCTGCGGAAGCTGACCGTCGAGACCGGCGGCTTGCCCGTGGCGGCCGTGCGGGGCATCGGTGCCAGCGACCTGCCCGCGCTGGAGCACCTGGACCTGTGGCTGGGCACCCCCGATTACGGCGGCGACAGCGAGGCCGCCGACCTGGAGCCCGTTCTCTCCGGGGCCCGCCTGCCGAGCCTGCGTCATCTCGGCCTGCGCAACAGCGAGATGCAGGACGCCGTCGCCGCGGCCCTCGCCTCCGCCCCGGTCGTGGCCCGCCTGGAGGTGCTGGACCTGTCCCTGGGCGTCCTGACCGACGAGGGCGCCGCCGCCCTGCTCGGCGGCCAGCCCCTCACCCACCTCAAGAAGCTCGACCTGCACCACCACTACCTCAGCGAGCCCCTCGTGGACCGCATCCGGCAGACCCTCCAACCGGCGGGCGTCGACGTCGACCTCGACCGCGACGACGCCGACTGGGACGAGGACGACGACGGCACGGTGTGGCGCTACGTCGCCGTGGGCGAGTGACGGCCGTGCCCGGCGAGGCCCGCTTCGCGGTGGTCGGCAACCCCGAGAACCGCCGCGTCGCGCTCTTCACCCAGGCCGTACGCGCGGCCGGACTGCCCGGACCGCGCGTCGTCGCCTGGGCGGACGTACTCACCGCCGGCGGCGCCGACTTCGCGCCCGAGGAGCTCGTCCGCCTCGACTCCCCGGGCGAGAACGCCCACGTCGACCGGCTGCTGCGGGGCACCGACGACCCCACCCGGGTCGAGGGCTCGGCCCGCTGGTACACCGCGTTCACCGCCGCGCTGCACGGCCTGCGCGGCGGCGTCCGCCTCGACGACCCGGACGAGCTCGCCGTGCTGTTCGACAAGCGCCGCTGCCACGCCGTCCTGCACGGCGCGGGCGTGCCCGTGCCCGCCTCACCCACCTCCGGCGCCGCCGCGCCGCCGGTGCGCGGCTGGGACGACGTACGCGCCCTGATGCGCGAACACCGCATGCCCCGGCTGTTCGTGAAGCCCGCCCACGGCTCCTCCGCCTCCGGCGTGCTCGCGGTGGAGGCGGCCGGCGGCGGCCGGATCCGCGCCACCACCTCCGTCGAACTCGCCCAGGACGGACGGCTGTTCAACTCCCTGCGCGTCCGCCGCTACCACGACGAGCGGGACATCGCCGCCATCGTCGACGCCCTCGCCCCGGACGCACTGCACCTGGAGCGCTGGCTGCCCAAGGCGTCCCAGCGGGGCCGCGCCGCCGACCTGCGCGTCGTCGTGGTGGCCGGCCGCGCCACCCACGCCGTCGTGCGCACCAGCACCTCGCCGCTCACCAACCTCCACCTGGGCGGCCGGCGCGGCGACCTCGACGCGGCGCGCACCGCCGTAGAGTCGGCGGGCGCCCGCTGGACGGACGTCCTCGACGTCTGTGAGCGGGCCGCGGCCTGCTTCCCGCGCACCCTGTGCGTAGGCGTCGACCTGCTGCCCGCCGTCGGCTGGCGCCGGGTCGCCGTCGGCGAGGTCAACGCCTTCGGCGACCTGCTGCCCCGCCTGACCGGACTGCCCGGCAGCGGCGCCGAGGGACGCGACACCTACGCGGCGCAGGTCGCCGCCGTCCTGAGCCACCACGTGCCGTCGCGAGACCAGGACGACCAGCTTCACCAGCGCCACTGGCACCACCAGCACCACAACAGAACGGACGCCCATGCGATCGCCTGAACCGGACATGAACCGGCCGGACATGAACCGGATCGTCGGCAGCCACGACCTCCTCCTCGTCACCCTCGACACCCTGCGCCACGACGTCGCCGCCGAACTCGCGGCCGCCGGCCGCATCCCGAACCTGGCCCGCCACCTCCCCGGCGGCCACTGGGAGGAACGCCACGCCCCCGGCAGCTTCACCTACGCCTCCCACCAGGCGATCTTCGCCGGCTTCCTGCCGACCCCGGCCGCCCCGGGCCCGCACCCCAGGCTGTTCGCCGCACGCTTCGCCGGCAGCGAGACCACCGCCGACGGCACCTATGTGTACGACACCCCCGACCTGGTCTCCGGCCTCGCGAAGGCCGGCTACCACACGGTCTGCATCGGGGGAGTGGGATTCTTCAACAAGCAGGCCCCGCTCGGCTCGGTCCTGCCCGGCCTCTTCCAGGAGTCCCACTGGGAACCCGAGTTCGGCGTCACCTCGCCCACCTCCTTCGAGTCCCAGGTGACCTGCGCGGAGCGTGTCGTGCGCCGACTCCCCGCCGAACAGCGCCTCTTCCTCTTCGTCAACGTCTCGGCCCTGCACCAGCCCAACTGGTTCCACCTGCCCGGCGCCACCCGCGACGCCGGCGACACCCGGGAGACCCACGCCGCCGCACTGGAGTACGTGGACCGGCACATCGGCCGCCTCTTCACCGCCGCGAGCAGCAGACGCCGCTGCCTCGCCATCGTCTGCTCCGACCACGGCACCGCCTACGGCGACGGCGGCTACACCGGCCACCGGCTCGGCCACGAGTCCGTCTGGACCGTGCCCTACGCGCACTTCTTCCTGGATCCCGAAAGCCGCACCACCGCCGAGGCCACCCGATGACGACCGCGACCTCCCCGTACCAGCACTACGTCTACGCCTACCCCCACAAGACGGCCTACCGGCGTCTGGACGACCGCCCGTCGCTGAGCGCCCTGTGGGCGCGGGAGCCGAAGGACTCCCTCTCCCTCTACCTGCACATCCCCTTCTGCGAGGTCCGCTGCGGCTTCTGCAACCTGTTCACCCGCATCGGCGCCCCGGACGGCCTGACCACCGCCTACCTGGACGCCCTGGACCGCCAGGCGACCGCCGTCCGTGAAGCCCTCGGCGACACCGACCCGGTCCGCTTCGCCACCGCCGCGTTCGGCGGCGGCACGCCCACCTTCCTCACAGCCACCGAGCTGGAGCGGCTCTGCGACATCGCCGAGCACCGGATGGGCGCCGACCTGCGCGGCATTCCCCTCTCCGTGGAGGCGTCACCCGCCACGGCCACCGCCGACCGCCTGGCCGTCCTGGCCGCGCGCGGCACCACCCGGCTGAGCCTCGGCGTCCAGAGCTTCGTGGACACCGAGGCCCGCACCGCCGTACGCCCGCAGCGCCGCACCGACGTGGAGGCGGCCCTCACCCGGATCCGGGACACCGGAATCCCCGTGCTGAACATCGACCTGATCTACGGCATCGACGGCCAGACCGACCAGACCTGGCGGCACTCCCTGGACGCGGCGCTCGCCTGGCGCCCGGAGGAGCTCTACCTCTACCCGCTGTACGTCCGCCCTCTCACCGGCCTCGACCGCCGCCGGCCGTCCGAACCGGACCCGGCCTGGGACGAGCAACGGCTGCGCCTGTACCGCCTCGGCCGCGACCACCTCCTCACACACGGCTATGTGCAGCACTCGATGCGCATGTTCCGCCGCGCCGACGCCCCGCCCCAGGGCGCGGACGACTACGCCTGCCAGACCGACGGCATGATCGGCCTGGGCTGCGGCGCCCGGTCGTACACGGCGAAGCGGCACTACAGCTTCGACTACGCCGTCGGCATGCACGAGATACGCGCCATCATCGACGACTACGTCTCCCGCCCCGGCGCCGACTTCGCGCACGCCGAGCACGGCCGCCGCATCGACGCGGACGAGGCACGCCGCCGTCACCTCCTGCAGTCCCTGCTCCAGGCGGGGGGACTGCCCGTCGACGACTACCGCGCCCGTTTCGGCAGGCTCCCGCACGACGACTTCGGCCCCGAACTCGACCGCTTCGCCGACCGAGGCTGGCTGGAGCAGGACGGCAGCCGGCTGCGACTGACCCCGGAGGGGCTCGCCCACTCCGACGCGATCGGCCCCGAGCTGTTCTCCCCGGCCGTACGGGCCGCCATGGCCGAGTACGAGCGGAAGTAGGCGGCCCGCGATGGACCTCACCCTCCTCTACCGGGGCCCGCTGGCCTCCTGCGACTACGACTGCCCCTACTGCCCCTTCGCCAAGCGGCGCGACAGCACGGCCCAGTTGCGTGCCGACCGCGCCGCGCTGGAACGCTTCACCGACTGGGCCGCCGACCAGACCGGCGACCACCTGTCACTCCTGTTCACCCCATGGGGCGAGGGCCTGGTCCGCTCCTGGTACCGGCGAGCCCTGGTCCGGCTGTCCCACCTGCCCCACATCCGGCGCGTGGCGATCCAGACCAACCTCAGCTGCCGCACCGACTGGCTCACCGACGCCGACCCGGACACCCTCGCCCTGTGGTGCACCCACCACCCCGGACAGACCCCCTACGACCGCTTCCTGACCAAGTGTCACGACCTGGCGGAACGCGGCATCCGCTTCAGTGTCGGCATCGTCGGCCTGCCCGAACACCTCGACACGGCCCGTCGGCTCCGCTCCGACCTGCCCGATCGGATCTACCTGTGGGTGAACGCCGCCGAGGGCCGCACCTACGACGACGAGGAAGCCGCCCGCTGGACCGCCCTCGACCCGCTCTTCCCCTACAGCCGCCACCCGCACCCCAGCGCCGGGCTGCCCTGCCGCACCGGCGAGTCGGTGCTCTCGGTCGACGGCGAGGGCACCGTCCGCCGCTGCCATTTCGTCCGCACTGAACTGGGCAACCTCTACGACGGCTCCTACCGCGCGGCCCTGCGCCCCCGCCCCTGCCCCCTCGCCGTCTGCGACTGCCACATCGGCTACGTCCATCTGGAAACCCTGCCGCTCTACGACGTGTTCGCGGGCGGCGTCCTGGAACGCGTTCCGGCGCGGGTACGGGAAACCATGTGACCGAGGCCGAGGCGGGCCCGGGGGCCGCACCTCGCCGGCCGGCACGGTCAGTCGTCGAGGGCGTCCAGGACGTCGCCGAGGTCGACGAACTTGAAGTTGGTGGCGTCCCGGTCGCCGTCGTCGGGCGCGTCATGCCCGTCCTGGACGACGAGCAGGCCGTTCGGGAACCTCCGCCCGAGCGGCTTGTTGAGCGCGGCAGCCCCGTCGCACTCCTCCGAGCCGTCCAGCGCGGCGGAGGCCGCGGTGACGCGGAAGCCGCCCTCGTACTCGTTGCGGTCGCTCAGCTCACGGTCATAGGCGGCGAAGCTGTCGTCGCCCTGGCTGGAGGCCAGTAGATAGCCGTCGCCGTCGGACTCCGTGATCAGGGTGAGGCCCTCCACGTCGGCGGTGAGGCGGGAGCCGCCGTAGCCGGGGTCGGCACCGGCCTCGCACTCCTCGGTGTCCTCGTCGTAGACGGCCGGGACGCCGTACTCCCGCACCTTGTCGAGGAGGTGCGGCGTGCCCTTGAGGTCGGCGCGCAGCCGCCAGATGCCGACGTCCTCCTGACCGGCGTAGAGCATGCCGTTGGCGGGGTCGACGACCATGCCCTCGACCTGGGGGAGTTCGCCGGGCTCGGCGCAGGGGGACCATGTGGTGCCGTCGGGGAGGGTGAAGGCGGAGGGCAGGCTCAGGGTGCGGACGGTGCGGTAGTCCACGCGGCCGTCGGCGGTGGGGGTGAGCTCCAGCAGGGCGATCGTGGTGCGCTCGCGGCGGCTGACCAGGGCGTAGGAGCGGCCGCTGGCCCGGTCGGTCCAGGTGGCGAGGCCGTACGCGGTCCGCTGCTCGTTGATCTCGGCCTGGTCGGCGGAGAACACCGGCGCGGCGCCCGGGGCGGTGACGTCGGTGAGCGGGCGGTCGGGCCGGTTCGGGTCGATGCGGTGGACGCGCAGCCGGTCGTTGCCGCGGTCGGTGGTGACGGCGAGATCGGCACGGCCGGTGCTGAGCCGCACCCCGTGGAGCAGGTCGACGTTGTTGAAGCGGCCGGGGGCGTCGTCGGGGCCGGGGCCCGCCGGGGCGGGGATCGACTGCACCAGGCGGGCGTCCAGGTCGTAGACGCGCAGTCCGCCCTGCTTGGCGGTGGCGACGACGAGGCTGCGGTCGGGCGCGGCGGCGTTGCGCCAGATCGCCGGGTCGTCGGCGTCGGCGTCGCCGCCCGCCTCGTCGTCGTACAGGGTCGGTGTCTCGACCCGCGGCTGGACGGCCGGCAGGGGCTCGTCGGCGTCCGCGGTGCCCGGCACCGCGGCGAGCAGGGCGAGCGCGGCCGCCACCGCGGGAAGGGTGAATGCGCTTCGGCGGTGTCTCAGCATGCGGTACATGAGGTCACTCCATGGTCGAAGGCATGACAAGCAATCGATGATCTTGCTGTCGGCGGACGACCATGGCGCGACGCGGACATGACGGGACGGGGTGCGGGGCGCGAACTCCGCGTGCGTCGAGGGGAGTCGGTCGCGCTCAGAGACGCGACAGCACCTCCGTGACCTTGGTGTGCACCACCGTGCGGGCCTCGTCGGGGAGCGAGCCGAGGTCCGTGTCCGCGAGAGAGGCGAGGACCGCGGCGGTGTCCGCGCCGTCGCAGTCGAGGGTCGCGGTGAGGACGTCGTAGCCGTCGCGGACGGCGACCCGGAGCCGCCGCGAGCCGTCCTCGGCGTGCACGGCGGCGGCGACCACCAGCGGCGGGGGCCCGCCCACCTCACCGGGCTCCTTGAAGTAGGTGCCGGCCAGCGGCTCCCGCCAGCGGATGCGGAGCAGCACGGGGCGCTTCGCCACCACCTCGGCGAGGTCGGTGTCATAGACGCCGTTCTGGTCCACGACCGTCGCCCGGGCGTCCAGGACGAGAGCCGGGGGGAGCAGACAGCGCAGCGTGCTGCCCACGAGGTTGCCGCCGACGGTGGCCGTCCGGCGTACGGCGCCCGTGCCCACCGTGCCGGCCGCCCGGCGCAGCACCTTGGGGACCCGCTCGTCCACCTCGCTCAGCAGCACGGCCGAGCCCAGCTCCTCGGGCCCGACCGTGGTGGCTTCCGGCACCTGACGCAGCGACATGACCTGCTGGGGGAACCCGTCCCGCTGGAACGTCGCCCACAGCAGCGTCGCGCCGCCTATCGGCACCGCCCCTTCGGCGACGCATTCCTGCACTTCGGACACGGACGTGGGCACACGCAACAGCACAGCGGCCGACCTGCTTTCCCGAAGGGTGCGCGTGGGGGCGCGACACATGATCACGGACAACGGCATTCTCCCCGGGGCGGGAGGGGCGCATGCAGAGTTCACCGCAGCACGCGCGCGCCCCGCGTGCGCGGGTCCGGAGGGCCGGTCGGCCCGGCGCGGCGGCCGACCGGCCGCTCCTCGACCGTGCTGCTCACTCCCCGTCGAACGGTCGGCGGCGTCACGCCCGAAGGGGACCCGCCGTCTCCACGATGTCGTCGGCGGCGACGTCGTGCAGCCGTATGGCGAGGTCCTCCAGGGCCCGGCTGGCGGCGAGTTCGTCACCGATCTCCGGGATCGGACGGTCGATCGGGTTGCGCCGCGCGGCGCCCCGGCCGGTGATGGTCGACGTGCCGTGGGTGTTCAGCACGGCACGCGCGCGTGTGTCGTCGCCGTCCTCGGTGATGTAGATCTCCACGGTCCACTGCTTGTCTTCCACTGTCATCGCCTCCGTGCAGGTTTCCCCCACTTCTCAGGCTGCGTCCACGCGCGTGGCGCGTCCAGTGCGGCGCGGTCAGCGGTTCACGGTCAGCGGCACCGTGTCGACCGTGACCGGCCTGCCGTCCTCGGGTGAGTAGAAGTAGGCCGTCAGCACACCGGCACCGCTGCCGCCGGCCCGGTACGGGAACGTCACGTCGAACGTGCCGCGCGTCCCGCTGCCGGACGTGGCCATGACCTGCACGTCCGCGGCCGTGCGACCGTTGACGTCCGTGACCTTCAGCCGGAACTCGGCCTCGAAGGTGTTGGCACTGCCCCACACTCGTACAGGGGTACGAATGCTGTCGCCGATGAGCGGGGACTCGATCAGAACGACCGGCGCGACATCCTCGAAGTCCGCCCGTCCTACGGGACGGTTGAGGACGATGCCCTCGCCGCCGAACGCGGTGACGGGCTTGCCGTCGAGCTGGAAGCGCACCTTGTCGATGGTGGGGTGGCGGGTCACCGTGAAGACGACCTGCGCGAGCCGGGCCCGCATCGAGAGGGTGCCGCCGCCGTCGTCGTAGCGGCCGGAGAGGTCGACGGTCGCCACCCGGTCACGGACCGAGAGCGAGCGCAGGGTCGTACCCGACGGAATGGCCGTCGTCCGCCCGTGCCGGCTCTCGTAGTCGCTGGGGCCCGCCAGCAGGGCGCGCAGGGAACCCGCGGCGGTGGCCGGGCCGGTGACCGTGCGTGGCGCGGCCGAGACGAACTCGCCGTGCATGAAGTACACCGCCGTGCTCACCCGCCGGGGAGTGGGTTCGGGGGGCCTGCTCGTCGGCGGCGAGGCCGCCGGGGGCGTTCCCGGGGCGGTGGTGTCGGTGCCGGCGCCGGTACCGGTCTCCGCTGGTGTGGACGTACCCGTCGGCGTGCTCGGCGCGGGCGGTGAGGTGGTGGTCGGCGACGCACCGGAGGTGGAGTTGGAGTCGCAGGCCCCGACCGACAGGAGCGGCAGGGCCAGCGCGGGGATCAGAAGGATGCGGACGCGCCCGCGAAGGCGCGCAGCCGGTTTTTCGCCACTCATGGAAGCCTCCTGCGACCCTCTCAGGAAACCGCGTCCCAGGCCCGCTGACCAGTGCTGAACGGCCCCGATCCACAGTGCGCGCGCCGCGGTCGCTGCCGCAACCGGCACCACCCGTGGAGCCGGTGCGCGTGTCTGGAGGAGATGTGCGGCGAACGCGGTGACCTGGTTGGTGTGTTGCCCCGGTCAGGTGATTGGATCTGCCCGGTGAGGGCGACGGTTCCTTCACTGCAGGAAACAGGAACAGAACGAGGAAAGTCGGGAACGGGGAACATGCGAAGGACCATGACCGGTGCGGCCCTGCTCGTCTCGGCGGCCGTGCTGGTGACGGGATGCGGCGGCGACAGCGGTGACACGGGCACGGGCGACGACCGGCCGACGGCGTCCCCGAGCGCCGCGCCGCCGGCCGCGGGCGGCGGCGCGACCCATGAGGTGACCCTGGAGGTCGCCGGCGAGGGCTCCACCCAGATCATGTACCACGCCGAGAGCGACGGCTTCGCCCAGGAGCAGCTGCCGTGGACCAGGACGGAGACGGTCCGGCTCACCGAGGCCGAGCAGAGGGTGGGCTACCTTGTGACCCTCCTCCCCGGCTCGGTCAAGGCGGCCGACGGGACGCTCCAGCAGGCCCCCTGCGTGATCAAGGTCGACGGCAAGCAGGTCGCCGACAACGACGAGGGCAAGGACCCCAAGGGCTGCACCTACACCATCAAGTAGCGCGGCCCGCCCCCAGACCGGCGGCCGCCGTGCCCCAGGCTGCGGTGACCGCCGAGTGCGCCTGAAGAGTGCGGGTACGGCGGTCCCCGGTCAGGGTGAGCGGCGCACCCGCGTGCACATGGACGCGGGGACGGCGCAGGGGAGAGGTCAGCAGCCCCGCGAGCTGCTGGGCGGGCCGTCCGGAGACGATGCGGCGGGCGCCCGCCTGACCGAGGGGGACGACGGGCGCGCCCGTCCGCTCGGTGAGCCGGGCCAGGCCGCTGCGGAACGCGCCGGGAGCGCCCTCCCCGGAATCGGTACGCCGCGGCAGGCACCCCTCCGGATAGATGAGCAGTACACGCCCCTGTTCCAGCGCCTGGACGGCGAGCCGGAGCGCCACCGCGGCGCGCCGGTCGTGGCGGTGCACGGGGATGTGCCCCTCACGGGCCAGCAGTCCGCCGAGCACCGGGATCCGCCACAGCCCGGCCGCGGCCATCACCGTCGGCCGGATGCCGAGGCGGTGCAGGGCGGCGAGCACCACGGCGGGGTCCGCGAGGGAGGTGTGGTTCGCGGCGATGATGCTGCCCGGCGCGAAACAGGCCCCGGGCTCCGTCGTGACGGTCAGCCGCCCGGCGGTCGGGACGAGCGTATGGGCAAGACGGCCGAGCATGGGTTCTCCTGGACACGACGACGATGATGATCGCCATCATCGGCACCGGGCGCGGGACGCGCCTGAGTACGCGTACTCGGCTTCGGCGCCGCGGGAAGGTCCCGGGGGTAGGGTGACCGTTCGAGATCTTGGCGGCTTCCGGCGTGACGGGGACGGTAGTGGCGGGACTGGCGCGACGGGTACGGCTGTGGTGGCCGTCGCTGCTGGCCGCACACCCCGCCCGTGCGGTCGTCGTGGCCTTCGCCCTGGTGATCCTCGTCGGCACCGCGCTGCTGACCCTGCCGATCGCCTCGGCGGACGGCGGCGCCACCGGAGTCGAGACCGCGCTGTTCACCGCCACCTCCGCGGTGTGCGTCACGGGCCTGGTCGTCGTGGACACCGGCACCTACTGGAGCGGCTTCGGCGAAGGCGTCATCCTCGCCCTGATCCAGGTCGGCGGCTTCGGCATCATGACCATGGCGTCCCTGCTGGCCCTGCTCGTCTCCGGACGGCTGCGGCTGCGCATGCAGCTGACCGCGCAGGCGGAGACCAAGAGCCTGGGCATCGGAGACGTACGACGCGTCCTGCTCGGCGTCGCCGGCACCACCCTCGTCGTCGAGCTCACCGTCGGCGCCCTGCTGGCCCTGCGGTTCCGCTTCGGATACGACGAGGACATCGGCAGCGCCGTGTATCTCGGCTACTTCCACGCCGTGTCGGCCTTCAACAACGCCGGCTTCGGGCTGCACGCCGACAGCCTCACCCGCTACGCCCAGGACGCCTGGGTCAGCCTGCCGGTCGCGGCCGCCGTGATCCTCGGCGGCATCGGCTTCCCCGTCCTCCTGGAAGTCCTGCGCCACCGCCACCGCAGGCGCACGACCGGGCGCCGCAACTGGACCCTGCACACCAAGCTCACGGTCATCACCACCGCCGTGCTGCTCGGCGCGGGCACGGTCCTGACCTGCCTGCTGGAGTGGTCGAACGCGGGCACGCTCGGCTCGCACACCGTGCCGGAGAAGATCCTCGACGGCTTCTTCCACTCGGCGATGAGCCGCACGGCCGGCTTCAACGCGGTCGATGTCGGCGCGATGCACGCCTCGACGCTCCTGACGACCTGCGTCCTGATGTTCATCGGCGGCGGCAGCGCCGGAACCGCCGGCGGCATCAAGGTGACCACCTTCGCGGTGCTGGCCGCCGCCATGTACGCCGAGGTGCGCGGCGAGCCGACCTCGTCCATGCTGGGCCGCAGGCTCGCCCCGCACACCCTGCGCCAGGCGCTGACCGTGGCCCTGCTCGGCGTCGGCCTGGTCATGGGGGCCACCCTCTTCCTGCTCACCCTCACCGACGAGCCCACGGAGGCGGTGCTGTTCGAGGTCGTCTCCGCCTTCGGGACGGTGGGTCTGTCCACCGGCATCACCGCCGACCTGCCCGCCGCCGGGCATCTGCTGCTGACCCTCCTGATGTTCATCGGCCGCCTCGGCCCGATCACCCTGGTGTCGGCGCTCGCTCTGCGGGAGCGCACGCGCCGCTACGAACTGCCCGAGGAGCGACCCGTCATTGGTTAACTACCTGCACGCACTGCGCCAGCGGCGCCGCAAGCGCCTCGCCGACAGCTTCACCAGGGTCACCGGAGACCAGCGGGTGGCGGTCATCGGCCTCGGCCGCTTCGGCTACTCCCTGGCCAGTGAACTGATGCGGCGCGGCTGGGACGTCCTCGGTCTGGACACCGACGCCCGGCTCGTGCAGAAGTACAGCGACAACCTCACCCATGCCGCCGTCGCCGACTGCACCGACCCGGAGACCCTGCGCCAGCTCGGTGTCCACGAGTTCACCAGCGCCGTGGTCGGCATCGGCAGCTCCGTCGAGGCGAGCATCCTGGTCAGCACCAATCTGCTCGCGGCCGGCGTGCCCAACATCTGGGCCAAGGCGATCAGTAGGCAGCACGGCCAGATCCTGGAACGCCTCGGCGTCCACCACGTCGTCCTGCCCGAGCACGAGATGGGTGAGCGCGTCGCCCACCTCGTCACCGGCCGCATGCTGGACTTCATCGA
This sequence comes from Streptomyces sp. NPDC018693, assembly GCF_044391385.1. Taxonomy (NCBI): domain Bacteria; kingdom Bacillati; phylum Actinomycetota; class Actinomycetes; order Kitasatosporales; family Streptomycetaceae; genus Streptomyces; species Streptomyces sp. NPDC018693. Next base: position 57,653 of record NZ_JBIRZZ010000021.1, read on the forward strand.
GTTCGACGACGACTACGCCCTGGTCAAGACCATCGCCCCGGACGTCGCCACCGGCGTGCCTCTGGGCCGCAGCCAGGTCCGCAGCCGGTTCGGCGTCACCGTCGTCGGCATCAAACGTCCCGGCGAGGACTTCACCTACGCCACCGCCGAGACTGTCGTCCAGAAGGGCGACGTCATCGTCGTCACCGGTAAGACGCACGCGGTGGAGTCCTTCGCGGAACTCGCCTGATCGGGATGCTGCTGCCGAGGGCCGACAGGATGCCGCCCTCGATCGGGGTGGAGTCACCACCAGGGTGAGGACCAGCAGGGCGCCGACGACCCGCACGGAGAGGGCGACCGCCAGGCCCGGCACGATCACGAAGAGGAAGGGCAGGGCCCGCACCGGCACCCCGCGGGCCTCGGCGAGGTCCGGATCGGGGCTGCGGGGTGTCGACGGCGACGACCTGGCCGGTCAGCAGGCAGGTACAGCGGCACGGGCCCGGTGACGGCCACGGCCTCGCCGCTGCGCTCCGCCTTGATCCGTCGGCCTCGGCCAGGGCCACCGCGATGCGGTCGGCGACCTTGCCGACGGTGGGGAGGTCGTACCAGACGTGCTCGTTGAGCCTCGCCGCCCGCGGGGGCGGTCGGTCCGAGACCTCGACCGCGTCGATCACCTGGGCGGAGGAGTTGCCGGCGCTCTCGAGCATGCGGTCGACGAAGTCGTCGTATCCGCCGCCGTTGTCCAGGACCACCTCGGCCTTGGAGAGCACCAGCTGGTCGCGGGTGTCAACCTCCTAGGAGTGCGGGTCCTGGTCGGGTCGCCGGCGATCCGCGTGACGATGTCGCCCTACAGGCCCGTGGAGGCGACCACGGTCACCTCGGCGCGGCGGCCGCCTTGCCCGCGGAGTCCGATGAGCTGCCGCAGGCCGCCGGCAGGCGCCGGCCGGCAGCGCCGGAGGGCGGGCCGGGGACGTGGACATGGATCCTCCGGAGTTCGGGTCGCCCCTGGTTGACCGCTGGTCAGCCGGTGGTCGGCGACGACGAAACCCGCAGGGAGGGAGCCGGGCCGGTCGGGAAGCGGGTCCCCGACGGAAGTTCCTCGGGTGCCTCCTCCAGATGCTGCGCGGTGGTGCCGCCCGGTCCGCCGCTCGGCGCGCCCGCTCCGGTGGACAGCCAGGACCACGCCCCGAGCGCGACGGTGATCACAGCGGCTGTGGCGACGACCCGGCCGATCCGCCGAAGCCTCTCCCGGCCGTCCAGATCGCGCCAGGCCGGGCCGGCCCACGGGTCCTCCGGCTGCCAGAGGTCGCCGACCGCGTCCGCCGCGCGGTCGGCCGCCCGCTCGGCGCCGAGCGGCCCGGGACGCCCTTCCTGCGCCCTCTCGCGCGCCGAGGGCTCCCTGGGGGCCGACGTACGGATGGCGTGCTCGCTGTCCGTCAGGAACTTCAGCCACACGTCCTCGGCGCCGGACGGTGTGCCGTCCGGTTCCCCGGGTGTTCGCCCGCCGTCCGGCTGTCGATCGGTCACGGTCCTCACCTTTCCCTCTGCGTCAGGCGCTCCCCGCCGGCGGCTTCGAGGCGGACGAAGGAGACGGCTCGGCCCGCCTCACAGTACGACGCCTCGCCGTTGTCGGTGGGCAGACCCATGAACGCGCACAGCCGACAGGCCGTCCGGGGGTGCCGGCGAGCGTAGTCCGCCATGATCCCGGCGCCCTCGTCGGGTGTCGGAAAGCGGGCCGTGACGGTGTGCCGGCTGTTGCCGCTCTGGATTCAGGGTCTTCGGCTGCGCGCGCAGATTCCGGTACCAGTCGGCCTGCGGCCCGAAAGGGACTTCGCACCCGGCGAGAAGCTCCTGCCGTACACCGACGGCGTCACCGAGGCCCGCGACGAGCACGGCCTCTTCTACCCCGTCGGCGAGCGGGCGCACCTGCTGAAGGATCCCGACGCGCACCGCGCCCTGGAGTCCCTGCGCGCGGACATCGCCCAGCACACCGGCGGTCCGCCGCACGACGACGCGGCGATGCTCCTGCTGCGCTACCACGGTCACGGAGGCGGCACCACGGTCGTGGACAGGGAAGAACCGCTTCCCGGCGGGTGAGTGGGCGCGGGCCCCGGCGCGGTAGAAAGGACACATGCCGGAGCGTGAGACCCCCGCGGGGGCGCTGGACGATGTCGATGCGGTGACCCGTGCCGTGCTGTCCGCGTCCCGCCTGCTGGTCGCGGTCTCGGCCCGCTCCCTCTCCGCGGTCGAGGAGCGGGTGACACTGCCGCAGTTCCGGATGCTGGTGGTGCTGTCCACCCGCGGCACCGCCAAGCTGGTCACGCTCGCCGATCTGCTCCAGGTGGCGCCGTCCACCGCCATGCGGATGGTCGACCGGCTGATCGCGGCCGGACTCGCCGAGCGGCACCTCAACCCCGGCAACCGCCGTGAGACGCTGCTCCAGCTCACGGACGAGGGACGGCGCACGGTCGCCGACGTCACCGCCCGGCGCCGCGCCGAGATCGCCGCGATCGTGGCCAGGCTCGACCCCGCCCAGCGACTGGCCCTGGTCGAGGCCCTGACCGCCTTCAACGGGGCGGGCGGCGAGCCCCCCGCCCCGGCGGCCGACGACGCGGAACCGCACCCGCTGGGCTGGGCGGTCGACGTCCCGGCGTCCCGCGGCACATGATCCCCTGATTCCGTGTCCCGTCCCGTCCGGGCTCATTTGCATTGTGCAAGAATTGAACAGACGGTCATGCGAACACGTGGGGGGACACCGGCACATGGCGGACGCGTTCGGAGAGCGGCGTACGAGATCGGCGGGACCGGGGCTCGGCCCCTGGGACTGCCCGCAGCCTCCGGGGCGCTCGCGGGGGAGGACCGCTCCGGTGGTCGTGCACCAGCCGACCGGCGCGGGTGGCCGGCAGGTGTCCGTCGGGGGGCGGCCGGTGGGCGTGGCACGCAGCGTGGCGGACGTCCTGACCGTGGTACAGCGGGTCGGCATCGACCTCGACCACGAGGAGGCGGGGAGGACCCCGCTGATCGAGTGGCGCGGAGGAGGGCCGGCCGTCTGGCCGCAGCCCTGCGCCGCCACTCCCTGAACGACGTCGACGCGATCGCCGTGGAGCGGTCAGACCGCGACCTCCGACCTGCGGAAGGTCTGCCGGTACGCCGAGGGCGGCACGCCGATCGCGTCGGCCAGGTGCTGCCGCAGTGACGCGGCCGTGCCGAACCCGGAGCGCTCCGCCACCTGGTCGACGGGCAGGTCGGTGCTCTCCAGAAGCCTGCGGGCCTGCTCCACGCGCTGCCGGATCAGCCATTGACCCGGCGTCATGCCCACCTCGTCCCGGAACCGGCGCGAGAAGGTCCGGGTGCTCATCCGGGCCCGCTCGGCGAACTCGGCCAGCGTGATGGGGCGGTGCAGCTCCCTGAGCGCCCACTCGCGGGCCGTGGCCGTGCCGGAGTCCGTGGGCGGGGGCACCGGACGCTCGATGAACTGCGCCTGCCCGCCCTCACGCCACGGCGGGACGACGCACAGGCGCGCCACATGGTTGGCGACCTCGCTGCCGTGGTCACGGCGCACCAGGTGCAGACACAGGTCGATGCCGGCCGCGACACCCGCGGCGGTGAGCACATCGCCGTCGTCGACGAACAGCACATCGGGATCGAGCCCCACCTGCGGGAAACGGGCCCGGAACGCCTCGGCCCCGTGCCAGTGGGTGGTCGCGGGGCGGCCGTCGAGCAGCCCGGCAGCCGCCAGGACGTACGCGGCGGAACAGAACGAGACGATCCGGGCGCCCGGCCGCAGCAGGGCCAGCGCGTCGGCCAGCGGAGCGGGCAGCCAGTCCTGGTCCGCCTCGTCCGGGCCGCAGGTGAACGGCGGGATCACCAGGGTGTCGGCGGTCGCGACGACCTCGGCCGTGTGCTCGACGGCGACCGAGAAGTCGGCGCTGGTACGCACGGCACGCCCGTCGAGGCTGCAGGTGACCACCTCGTACAGCGGCCGGCCGTCGGCGTCGACGGCCGTGTCGAAAATGCGGGCCGGAATGCTCAGTTCGAACGGATAGACGCCTTCGAGCGCCAGAACCACGACACGATGCATGGCGAGATCCTTGCACATGTTGGCGATCCGGACACTCGATGGGGTGACCCGTCCCCGGCAGAGTTGATCACGCAAGCCACTTCAACCAGGCCCTGCTCCAAGGGCTTTGACCTGTCAGGAGACAGACATGCGTGCCATCAGCCAGGACGTGCTCGGCGGACCCGAGGTCCTGAAGGTCGTCGAGGTCGACCGCCCCGAGCCGGGCATCTCGGAGGTCCTGGTCCGGGTCCACGCCGCCGGCGTCAACCCGACCGACTACTGGCACCGCCAGACCGGCGGACTGTACGACCGCCCGATACGGCTGGGCTGGGACGTGTCCGGCGTGGTGGAGGCCGTGGGGCTCGGCGTGACCATGTTCCGGCCCGGCGACGAGGTGTACGGCATGCCGCGACTGCCGCAGCCGGCCGGCACGTACGCCGAGTACGTCGTCTCCCCGGCCCGCCACCTGGCCCGCAAGCCGACGAACCTGACCCACACCGAGGCCGCCGCGGTACCGCTGGTGGCGCTCACGGCATGGCAGTCGCTCGTCGACACCGCCGACGTCCGGCCGGGACAGCGGGTGCTGGTGCACGCGGCGGCGGGCGGCGTGGGGCACCTGGCCGTGCAGATCGCCAAGCAGCGCGGCGCGTATGTGATCGGCACCGCCAGCGCCGCCAAGCACGACTTCGTGACCGGCCTCGGCGCCGACGAGGTCATCGACTACACCCGGGAGGACTTCGCCGAGACCGTCCGCGACATCGACGTGGTCGTCGACACGATCGGCGGTGAGTACGGCCCGCGGTCGCTGCGCACGCTGCGCCCCGGCGGCCTCGTGGTCTCGCTCGCCTCGCCCGAGGAGGCCGCCCTCGCCGAGGCCGCCGAACCGCTGGGCCTGCGCGCCGGCTTCACCATCGTCGAACCGGACCACGGCGCCCTCAAGGAGATCACCGCGCTCATCGAGGCCGGCCGGCTGCGCGCCGTCGTCGACACCGTGCTGCCCCTCGAAGAGGCGGCCAAGGCCCACGAGATCGGCGAGCGGGGACGCACGGCCGGCAAGATCGTGCTGACGGTCGCCGGCTAGGTGCGCCGTCCGGGACGTCGGTGACGGGCGACCCCGCGGCGCCTGCCCGGGCCCGGCGCGCGGGCGCGGGGTACGCCGTGATTGCCGGGAGGCGCCCCGGGTACCCAGGTGGGGCGCCGTCCGGCGGCGTACGCGACGACCCCCGCTGGTGGTGTGGCGATGAAGCTGTCCTTCCTGCAACCCCTGACCGAGCCGGGTCCCTGGGCCGGCGTCTACCTCGACACCTCCCGGGACATCGACGATCCCGACCGGGCGATCGCCCTGCGCTGGCGGCACCAGCGGGACGTCCTGCGCGCCGAGGGCGCCGACCCGGACACCGTCGCCGCCCTGGGGGACGCCGTCGGAGCGGACCGCGAACTGCCCGGCCGGCACGGACAGGCCCTCTTCGCCACCCGCGGGCACCTCGTCCTCGCCGAGCCGCTGCCCGAACCGCCCGAGCGGGACTCCGCCCGGTTCGGCAGCCTGCCCGACGCCCTGCCCCTCGCCGTCCAGCACGCACCCGACATCGCCTACCTGGCCGTGGCCCTCACCCGCGACGACCCCCTCCTGGAGGCCATCGGGGAGAACCGCCCGGTGCACGACATACTGCTCGCCTACGAGCCCGGCCGGTGGCCGATGAGCAGGGTCGCCCCCGGGCAACGCACCACTCACCTGGCACGGCTGGAGGACTGGCAGGAGGCAGCCCGCCGCTTCGCCGGGGAACTCGCGGACGCGGCCGACCGCTGCCGCGCCGAGGCCGTCGTGCTGCGCCGGGACGCGCACGACGCATGGCTGTCCGGCCTGCTGGTCAACCGGCTGCCCCGGCACCTCCAGAACGCCACGGTGGTCGTGGAGGACGAGCAGGACACCGACATCGGCGCCGACACCGGCCGCGGACTGATCGAGGAGCACCTGGCCGGGGTGCTGCACGGGCGGCTGAGCAAGGGCGACCAGCGCGTCGTGGACGCCTTCCTCGCCCAGCGCGCCCGCCACCGCACCCGGTCCGAAGGCGTCCGGGCCGTCGTCACCGCCCTGCAGCGCGGCCAGGCCCAGGCGGTGCTGCTCAGCCTGCCCACCCGGCTCCCGGAGCGGCTGTGGACGGGCTCGGAGGCGGGCCGGCTGGCCCTGTCCGCGGCCGAGCTGGAGGCGTACGGGGCGAGCGCCGTCGCGGAGGAGCCGGCCGGCGCGGTCCTGCTGTCCGCCGTCCTGTCCACCGGGGCCGACCTGGTCGTGCTGCCGCCCGACGAGGCAGCTCTGGCCGACGGGCTGGGCGCCGTGCTGCGCTACCACGACATCGCCGACCTGGCCGCCGTATAGGCCCGCGGCGGCGTGTTCCACCGCCGGGCCGCCGGCGCGGCGCCGCGGTGATCCCGTCCGCGCCGAGCGGTGCCGGAGCCGGTGTGGCGCGGCCCTACCGCTCGGGAGGCGGACCGGGCTCGGTGAACAGCGTGCCGAACTCGTCGGGCAGACAGCTCCGCAGGTCGGCCTCCAGGCTCGTGTCGTCGGCGGTGACCCGGGAGAGCACGATCTGCGACAGGAAGAGAGCCTGCTCCGGCGTCCCGCCCGCGGGACGGGCGACCTCGGCCAGCAGATCGGTCAGCCGCCCGGCGGAACGCTCCGTCGGACCGGCTCCGCCCGACACCAGGGCGATGTGCTCGTGCGTCGGCACGGCCTGGCGCAGATGCTCCCGACGCGGTTCGTCGAGACGGCGGCTCACCGCCGCGAGGACGAGGTGAACGGCCGCGTCGGCGGCCTCCGTGTCGTCCAGTCGCGCCCGCGCCGACACGTCTTCCACCAGTTGCTGATGGCTGATCATGTTGCCTCCCGCTGGTGCGGCCGGAGCGCTGCCCGCGGAGTGCGGACCGCACCGCCGGCCCCCTGGGACTCCGCTGCGCCGAGTGCCCGCCTGCTCGGCACGTACACGGCCCACCGTGGCCCGTACCGTCAGGGAACCCGTCGGCGGCTCAGCGCGGGCTGCCGGCCCGCCCCCGGGTCGCGGACGTCAGCCACGCCGTGACCCGGCTGACGTCGGACTGGGTGACGATGCCGACGAGCCGGCCGTCGGCCGCCAGGACCAGGCCACGGCGGGCGGGACTGGCGTCGAGCTCGGTCACCAGGTCCACCAGCGGGTCCTCGGGGGCGGCGGTCGGAATGTCGTCGAGGGGCGTCATCACCGCCGCGACCGTCGTCACGCCGCGCTCCGACACGGGCACCAGGCCGGCCCGATTGACGCCGACCACCCCCGTGGGGCGGCCCATGGGGTCGATGACCGGGAAGGCCGAGTGCCGGTAGAGCCAGTGGGGGCCGGTCAGGAACTCCTGGACGGTCGCCGTGTCCGGCACCGTCACCGGATCGGCGGTCATCGCCTCCCGGACCGGCACGGAACCGAGCAGCTCCCGCAGCTTGGCCTGCCCGCCCTCGGCGGTCGCCATGGCGATCATGAACCAGCCGATCAGCATGATCCACAGGCCGTCCACGGCCGCGCCGGCGAACACCAGGTACACCCCGGCGGCGACGAGCAGCCAGCCGAAGGCGCGGCCCGCGCCGGTGGCGACCGCGGTGGCGCGCAGCCGGTTCCCGGTCCTCCACCACACGACGGCCCGCAGCAGCCGACCGCCGTCCAGCGGCGCGGCCGGCAGCGCGTTGAACACCGCCAGCAGGATGTTGATGGCGGCCAGCCAGGCGAGCACCTCCACCAGCGGACCCGCCCCGAACGCCTGCCCGAACAGGAAGGTCAGCAGCCCGAACCCCACGCCCAGGAGCAGACTGACCAGCGGCCCGACGCCGGCGATGCGCACTTCGGCCGCCGGGCTCGGCGCCTCGCTCCTGAGCCGGGCCGCGCCGCCCAGCAGCCACAGCGTGATGTCCTCGACGGTCACACCGTTGCGGCGTGCCACGATCGCATGGCTCACCTCGTGGGCCAGCAGCGACAACAGGAACACCACCGCGGCGCCCAGACCCAGCGCCGTGTACAGCCAGGCGGAGCGCCCCGGGTGCGCGTCCGGCAGACGTCCGGCGCCCAGCCCGAAGACGATCAGCGCGAAGATGAACAGCACGCTCCAGTGCACACCGACGCGGATCCCCGCCACACGCCCCAGCGTGAACGTCGCCTTCATCGCGCACACCTCCCGTGCCGACGCCCCGGCGACAGCACCCCGTCACCCGTTCGGCCCCTCGGACTACGGCGAGTACCCGGCCGGCACCCGCCCAAGCTCCGCCTCTCCCTGATCACCGCGGGCGGAAGCGGGGCCGCGGACCTACGGTGGTCGAAGAGACGCAGGACGCCGAGCGGTACGCCGAGGAGGCAGTGATGGACGAGCACTTCGTGTGGGTGACCACGCGCCGCCTGCGGGCGGGCACCCTGGAGGACTTCCGGAGGGCATGGCAGCCGGAGCCCGCCCCCGAGGGCCTGCACCGCGCCTTCGCCTACTGGTCCGAGGACGGGCAGGAGATCACCGGCGTGTCCTTCTGGTCCTCCCGGGAGGACTGCGACGCGTGGCGCACCTCCGAGTCGGAGACCCGCCGGCGTGCGGCCATGGCGCCGTACGTCGTCGAGGAACGGGAGGGCTTCTACCGCGGCCGCGAACTCGGCGTCCCCGGGACCGACCAGTGACGGTGTCCGGCCCCGCGTCGCCGATGTGCGGATACCCTCACATATTGTGATGTGCGTCATAGTGGCTCTACTGTGAAGGCCACAGAGGTTGCCTCCCCGATGGGCCGAACGGCGGCGTGTGACCAGGCAGCCTCCAGGTGAGGGAAGTGGTCCTGGTGTCCGTCGCCTGGGACGACATCGGCGGACTCGTCGATGCTCACGAGCGCTTTCTGGCCGGCGCACGCGTCGAGGCGGATGTCCGTTCCTCGGTGCTCGACTCGTGGAAGCGCTGCCGGTCCGCCGGACTGGAGCCGCACCGCCTGCTGATCCCCTACACCCCGGACGTGACGCTGGGCGACCGGCTGCGCCGCGCCGCCGAACCGGTGCTCAGGAAACTCGCCGACTCCCTCTGCGACGTGAACATGGCCATCGTGCTGTGCGACGCCCGCGGGCGCATGGTCCAGCGGTACGTCGGCGACCGGCGGCTGCGCGACCGTCTGGACGAGGTGCGGTTCGCCCCCGGCTTCGACGCCTCCGAGCAGGCCGTCGGCACCAACGGGGTGGGCACCGCCCTGGCCGGCCGCACCCCGATCTACGTGGTCGGCCGTGAGCACTTCGCCGACTGTCTGCAGCCCTTCGCGTGCGCGGGCGCACCCGTACGCGACCCGCTGAGCGGACGCGTGGAGGCCGTCGTCGACCTCACCTGTCTGCGCGACGAAGGTGACCCCGCGATGCTGCGGCTGGTGCGCGAGGCCGTCCACACCATCGAGGCGCGACTGCTGGAGCACGCCACGGAACGCGAACGGGCGCTGCTCGCCGCGTACCGGCGGGCGAGCGGCGACACGGACGGCACGGCCGCGCACTGGCCGTCCCAGCCCGACCATCCCTCCCTGGACCACTGGTCCGGCTCCGACACCTCCGGCCTGGGCCGGATCGACCTGGCCGTCCTGCGGGAGCGGGCCGAGGAACTCCTCGCCGCACCCCACGGCACCTTCGACGAGGTGCCCCTGTCCAGCGGTCGTACGGCGACGCTGCTGCGCCGCCCGGTCGCCGGCCCCTCGGGCGAGCTGGGCGTCGTCGTCGAGGCGCGCGTCGTCGGTGACCTGCCACCGGCCCCCGTAGCCGTCACGCCCCCGGTGCGGACCGCCCCCACCGCCGCTCCGGCCGTCCCCCGGACAGCCGGGGCACCCCGTCGAGAACCGCGGCCGCCGACCGGCGGGCGCGACGACGCACAGGCCAAGGGCGCCGACGGCTGGCTGCTGCTCGTCGGCGAACCCGGCGTCGGACGGCTGGCCGTCCTGGCCCGCCGACGGCTGGAACTGCTGCACGACGCGAGCGTCCGGATCGGCACCGCCCTGGACGTCCCGCGTACCGCCGACGAGCTGACCGAGGTGACCGTCCCCCGGTTCGCCGACGTCGCCGCCGTCGACCTGCCGGACTCGGTCCTGCGCGGTGAGGAACCGGGCCGGCTCCTCGCCGACACACCGCTGCGCCGGATCGCGCTGCGCACCGTCCACCGGGAACCGTTCCTGTACGAGATCGGCGAGGCCGTCCAGTACGTCCCCGACACCCCGCAGGCCCGCTCCCTGGAATCCGGCCAGGCCGTCCTCGAACCCGTCCTGGCCGAGGCCGCGAGCTGGGTAGCCCAGGACCCGGTGGGCAGCGAGCGGGCCCTCGCGGCGGGCATCCACTCCCTGATCACCGTGCCGCTGCGCGCCCGCGGCGTCACCCTCGGCCTGGTGAGCTTCTACCGCTCCGGACAGCCCGCCCCCTTCGAGGACGACGACCTGTCCCTGGCCCAGGAACTGGCCGGCCGCGCGGCGATCTGCATCGACAACGCGCGCCGCTACACCCGCGAACACCACACGGCACTCGCCCTGCAACGCAGCCTGCTGCCCCGCGGCCGCCCCGAGCAGAGCGCCGTCGAGGTCGCCTGCCGCTACCTGCCCGCGCAGGCCGGAGTGGGCGGCGACTGGTTCGACGTCATCCCGCTGTCCGGCGCCCGTGTCGCCCTGGTCGTCGGCGACGTGGTCGGGCACGGACTGCACGCCGCCGCGACGATGGGCCGGCTGCGCACCGCCGTGCACAACTTCTGCTCCCTCGACCTGGCACCCGACGAGATCCTCACCCACCTCGACGACCTCGTCGGCCGGCTCGACCGGGGCGAGGGCTGGGCGGCGAAGAACGCCCCCGACTCCGGCATCGTCGGAGCCACCTGCCTGTACGCCGTCTACGACCCGGTCTCCCGGCACTGCACCCTCGCCCGAGCCGGGCACCTGCTGCCCGCCGTCGTCGGCCCCGACGGCACCGCGGACTTCGTGCAGCTGCCGTCGGGACCGCCCCTGGGACTCGGCGGCATGCCCTTCGAGACGGCCGAGCTGGAGCTCGCCGAGGGCAGCCAACTGGTGCTGTACACCGATGGGTTGATCGAGGACCGGCACCGGGACATCGACTCCGGCCTGGCCCGGCTGCGCGCCGTCCTGGCCCGCGCCGGCCGCCCGCCCGAGGACACCTGCGAGGCGGTACTCGAAGCACTCCTGCCGGCCCGGCCCAGCGACGACGTGGCTCTGCTCGTCGCCCGCACCCGCGCCCTGGGACCGGACCGGGTCGCCCAGTGGGACCTGCCCACCGACCCGGCGGTCGTCTCCGGTGTCCGCTCGGCGGTCACCGACCGGCTCGCCGACTGGGGCCTGGACGACCTGGCCTTCACCACCGAACTCGTCGTCAGCGAACTGGTCACCAACGCCATCCGCTACGCCTCCGGCCCCATCCAGCTGCGCCTGCTGCGCGACCGCGCCCTGATCTGCGAGGTCGGCGACGGCAGCGGCACCTCACCCCGGCTGCGCCGCGCCCGCACCGAGGACGAGGGCGGCCGCGGCCTCTTCCTCGTCGCCCAGCTCACCGAACGCTGGGGCACCCGTTACACCCCCCACGGCAAGATCATCTGGACCGAACAGCCCCTGCCCTGACCCGAACAGCCACTGCCCTGACCCGAACAGCCCCTGCCCTGAGACGACCGCTCCCGCCGCACGTCACGTCTGCTCGTCCGACTCGCCACGCGCCTTCGCCACCCGCCGCAGCCGGTGGTGACGCGCCGGACCCTGCCGGGTGACCACGTCCCCGACCATCGTCCGTACGACGTCCTGCAGCCCGTGCCACGGGTGGTGCCGGGCGGGCCCCGCACCCGGATCCTCCCGCAGCTCCTTCAGCAGCGACCAGCACAGCACCAGCATGACGGCCACGAACGGCAGCGCCACGAGGATCGTCGCCGTCTGCAGCGAGCTGAGCCCGCCCACCACCAGCAGCACCGCCGCCACCGACGCCATCAGCACGCCCCACATCACCACGAGCCACGACGGCGGGTGCAGCGAGCCCCGGCTGGTCAGCGAACCCATCACCAGCGACGCCGAGTCGGCACTGGTGACGAAGTAGGTCATGACCAGGACCATCGCCACGAACGACGTGACCGTGCCGATGGGCAGCGCGTCCAGCATCGTGAACAGCGACGCCTCCGCGCCCTCCTCCACCGCGCTCGCGAGATCCGCCTGCCCGGTCGACTGCAGCCGCAGCGCCGAGCCGCCCATCACACAGAACCAGACGACGGTCGCCCCGCTCGGCACCAGCAGCACACCGATGAGGAACTCGCGGATGGACCGGCCGTGCGAGATGCGCGCGATGAACGTCCCTACGAACGGCGCCCACGACAGCCACCAGGCCCAGTAGAAGATCGTCCAGGCGCCCAGCCAGTCATGGTCGGAGAAGGCACCGGTGCGGGTGGCCATCGGCAGCAGGTTCTGCAGATAGCCACCGACGGACGCCGGGATCGTGTCCAGGATGTAGACGGTCGGACCGAACAGGAAGACGAACACCATCAGACCCGCCGCGAGCACGATGTTCAGCGTCGACAGCCACTTGATGCCCCGGTGCAGCCCGGAGAAGGCGGAGACGACGAACGCCGCCGACAGGGCCGCGATGATGACCAGCTCCGTGTTGCGGGTGGCGTCCACCCCCACCGTGAGGTCCAGCCCCTTCGCGACCTGGAGCGCACCCAGTCCCAGACTCGTCGCCGTACCGAAGACGGTCGCGAAGACCGCGAGCAGATCGATCACCTTGCCCTGCCACGACGCGGCCCGCCGGGCCCCGATGAGCGGCACGAAGGCGGCGCTGAGCCGATTGCCGCGCCCCTTTCGGAAACCCGCGTACGCCAGGGCGAGGCCCGCGATCCCGTAGATCGCCCACGGGGTGAGCGTCCAGTGGAAGAACGAGTACTCCATCGCCGTACGCGCGGCCCCGGGCGACCGGGCCTCGGCACCGCTCGCCGGGGGCGGCGACAGATAGTGCGTGAGCGGCTCACCGACGCCGTAGAACATCAGACCGATACCCATGCCCGCGCTGAACATCATCGCGATCCAGGCGAGGTTGCCGAACTCCGGCTCGGCATCGTCCTTGCCCAGCCTGATCCGGCCGAACCGGCTGAACGCGATCACCAGGCACAGCACCAGGAACACGTCCGCCGCGACCACGAACAGCCAGCCGAAGTTGTTCAGGGCCCACGACAGACTCGTGGCGGACACGCTGTCGAAGTTGTCCTCGCCCAGCCAGGCCCACAGGACCACGGCCACGACGGCGGCCATCCCGACACCGACGAGGGCGTGGTCGGGTCCGCCCGCCACAGGAGCGCCGGTCGGTTCCGCCGGCTGAGGCTGTTCAATCGGTTCCCTGCTCATGAGGCCCCACTATGGTGGGAAATATCGTCGCAACTGGGCGTGGCGCGCCGCCTGACGCCCCGTAACCGGCCGTTCTGCGAGACCCGGGTACCGGACACCCGACGAGGTAATCCTGACGTACCGTCAGAGCCCGCGGCGGACACCGCGGCCGGGCTAGCCTCGGCACATGTTATTTAGTCGCAGTCATGACAAGGCTGACGCCCTGCCGCGGGACCCCCGAGCCGACGCCTACCCGATGCCGCCCGTGCCCCACGGGTGGTACGCCCTGCTCCGCAGCGCCGAGTTGAGACCGGGAAGGGTCGTCAGCCTGCACTACTTCGGGCGCGCCCTCATCGCCTTCCGCGGAACCGACGGCCGGCCGACCGTGCGGGACGCGCACTGCCCGCACTACGGCGCCCACCTCGGCGTCGGCGGCGCAGTCGTCGACGGCACCGTCCAATGCCCGTTCCACGGCTGGCGGTTCGGCACGGACGGCCGGTGCGTCGAGGCCCCGTTCGCCACCCGGACTCCGAAAGTGTCCCTCGGCGGCTTCCCGGTCCGCGAGCACAGCGGCCTCGTCTTCGCCTACGCCGGACCGGGCGAGCCGTCCTGGGAGGTGCCGGAGATCCCGGAGACCATGTCCCGGGACTTCGCCAGGCCGATCGACGACACCCGCCGAGCGCGCATCCACATCCAGGAGATGCGCGAGAACATCGTGGACGAGTCCCACTTCCACTTCATCCACGGCCAGAGCCAACCCCCCGTCCAGAACCTCGTCCCCGACGGTCCCTTCGCCGAGGTCCGCGGCCGGATCCGCCGCCGGGTCCTCGGCTGGGACATCGACAACACGTTCGACGCTTTCATGTATGGACCGGGCGTCATGGTGGTCCGTGCCCACGGCCCCGTCCTCTCGGTGACCGCCGTCGCCCTCACCACGCCCGTCGACGACCGCACCAGCGAGCTGCGGATGCTCTTCTACGTCCGCAAGCACTCCCGACTGCCGTTCCTCACCCCGGCCCTCAAGCTCGTCTTCCGCGCCGAAGCCCTGGGCGAGGTCCGCGAGGAGGTCCGTATCTGGGACCACAAGATCCACCAGCCGCGCCCGGTCCTGCTCCCGCACGAGAAGGGCATCAAGGCGCTGCGCCGCTGGTACGCCCAGTTCTATCCGTCCCACACGCCGGCCGAGCAGCCGCTGGAACTGCCGACGCACCAGGGAAGACCGGCGTGAAGCACTCCGGTCCCGACGTGCTCGCCCTCGCCGACGCACTCACCGGCGCGCAGTGAGATCGACGGCTTGGTCACGGGCCGGCTCACCCAGGCACCGTTCCGCACCGACCGCGCGTACGGCAAGGTGCTACGGCGGCTCTGCGCGGACCGGGTGAACGAACTCCTGGTCGGCGCCTTCGAGGTCGACGAGCCGGTGGACCAACAGCGGACTACTGCCGTCCCCGAGGGAGGCGGTCACCCCGACCGTCTCCCGGTGGATGCTGCCTCCCCGTGCCCCGCGCACGGACTGGGACCCCGCCTCCGACCACCAAGATCACCGCGTGCAGAATGACCGTATGCCGATATCGAACACGCCGATGACGACGACGATCGACGACGCACCCCTGCTCAGCGGCATCCTGGCCCGAGCCTTCGACGACGACCCGATGATGCGCTGGTTCTTCCCCGACGACGCGTCGCGCGAGGCGGCGCTGGGCCGCTACTTCGCCACGATCTTCGCCCGTCAGTACGTCCACCACGGTGTGTGCGAGCGCACCGAGGCGGCCGCCGCGTTCTGGGTGGCCCCGGAGGCACAGGCGAAGGCCGTACCCGACGCGGAAACCGTCCAGCAACTCCAGAACATCCTCGGCGACCGGGCCCCGCTGTTCGGGGCCGCCGTCGAGACGGCCGCCCGGCACACACCGCAGGAACCGCACTGGTACCTGGCCGTGATCGGCGCCGACCCGGCCGCCCAGGGCCAGGGACAGGGCGCGGCCCTGCTGCGCTCGGGACTGGCCAAGGCCGACGCGGCGGGCCGACCCGTCTATCTGGAGTCCTCCAAGCCCTCCAATGTGCCCTTCTACGAGCACTTCGGCTTCACCGTGCGCGAGGAACTACGGCTACCGGGGGAAGGGCCCACGCTGTGGGCCATGTGGCGCGAACCCGGGCAACGCGCCTAGCGACGCGGTGACGAGCCGGTCGGCGACCCACCGCGCCACACCGGCGCGGTGGGGGACCGGCAGAGCGAGGGCAAGGGCTCCTGCTCGCCGTCGGGACGGTCAGCGGCGCCGCAGCGACGGGTCGAGCAGCGCGGGCGGAGTGTCGTACTTCTCGTGCGCGGCCAGGTCGGTGCCGGGAGCGACGATGTCGTCGATCGCGTCGAGGACGTCGGCGGAGAGCACCGTGTCCGCGGCGGCGAGCTGGGCGTGCAGATGGTCCGTCGTGCGGGGGCCTATGAGCGCGCTGGTCACGCCGGGATGCGCGGTCACGAAACCGAGCGCTAGCTGAATCAGCGTCAGCCCGGCCTCGTCGGCGACCCCGGCCAGCCGCTCGACGGCGTCGAGCCTGGCCCGGTTGGCGGGCAGGGTGGTGTCGAAGCGTTCCGGCATGAACGCCGAGCGGCTGGTGGTGATGGCCCGGCCCTCGCGGACCGCCCCCGACAGCCAGCCGGACGCCAGCGGACTCCAGACGAGCACACCGAGCCCGTACTGCTCGGTCACCGGCAGGACATGAGCCTCGATCCCGCGCTGGAGGATCGAGTAGCTGGGCTGTTCGGTGACATAACGACCCAGGTGATGCTCACGGGCCGCCCACTGGGCCTGCACGATGCGGTAGGCGGGGAAGGTCGAGGAGCCGAAGTACCGGATCTTCCCGGCGCGTTGCAGATCGGTCAGGGCCGACAGCGTCTCCTCGTCACTCGTGTTCGGGTCCCACCGGTGGATCTGGTAGAGATCGATGTGGTCCACGCCGAGCCGGCGCAGACTGTCGTCCAGCGCGGTGACCAGCCAGCGGCGCGAACTGCCCCGGTGGTTGCGCTCGTCGCCCATCGGCATGTTCGCCTTCGTGGCCAGCACGATGTCGTCACGGCGTCCGGCGACGGCCTTGCCGACCATCTCCTCCGACTCACCGTCGCTGTACATGTCCGCGGTGTCGATGACGTTGATCCCGGCCTCAAGGGCGGCGTCCACGATGGCGGTCGCCTCCTCCTGGCTGGTGCGCCCGATCCGGCCGAAGTTCATCGCGCCGAGCGCGAGGGAGCTGACCTGCACACCGGTGCGGCCCAAGGTGCGGTACTGCATGACCGTGTTCCTCCGAAGTGGCTGAAGCGAGGGTGGCGACGCATGGTTGGTGACGGGTCCCGGCTCTGGCATCATGAGCAAACGGAACCTCGTTCCGTTTCGACGATACGGAACGGCGTTCCGCTTTGGCAAGCTCGGCACAGGCTCGGCACGAGCTCGGCACCAGAAGGAGTCGCACGGTGAGTGACAGCGGCGAGGGCGCGGGGCGCGCGACCCCGTCCCGGCGCAAGGACGCCCGGCGCAACAAGGAGGCCCTGCTCGACGCGGCGGCCACGGTCTTCGTCACATCGGGCGTGGACGCGCCGGTACGCGACATCGCGGCCGAGGCCGGCGTCGGAGTGGGCACGATCTACCGCCACTTCCCGACACGCGCGGATCTCATCATCGCCGTCTACCGGCACCAGGTCGACGCCTGCGCCGAGGCCGGCCCGGCCCTGCTCGCGAGCGCCGCCACCCCGTACGCCGCTCTGACGCAATGGATCGACCTCTTCGTCGACTTCCTCGTCACCAAGCACGGACTCGCCGGCGTCCTGCAGTCCGACAACGCCGGTTTCGACGCCCTGCACGCCTACTTCCTCGACCGCCTCGTGCCCGTCTGCGCCCAGCTGCTCGACGCCGCGTCCGCCGCCGGCGAGATCGGCTCCGGCATCGGCGCCTACGAACTCATGCGCGGCGTCGGCAACCTCTGCATCGGCGCGGACACCGACCCCCGCTACGACGCACGCCGACTGGTCGAACTCCTCGTCGCGGGGCTGAGCCGCCCCCACTAGGCCGTGACGCCCAAGTCACAAGCCCAGACAGACATCACGGGCGGCACTACCCACGGTCGGTAAAGTCCACGTCGAGGAACAGCAGCGGCCGACGCCCGTTGTCAGACACTCGTGTCATCCTCGGATCATGGCGCATTCAGACACGGTCGAAGAGCGGTACGAGGACGAGGAGTCGACCTCCACCCCGGCACCCACCACCCCCGCCGAGTGGGACCGCCTGATCGAGGAGTGGGACGGGATCCGGCACGGCTACTCCTACGGCGATGCGCCGAGCACGGTCATGGCATGCGCCCGCAATCTGCGGGCGAGCGTGGCGAACGGCGGACCGGACACCGCCCTGTGGACGCTCGGGCTGGTGCTGATAGGCCCGTACGTGATGTACGCCCGCCCGGACGCGGCGGCCGAGGCCCGCGTGCTGGAGGCGATGGGCGCGGTCGTAGGGGCGCTGGGGGATCAGCCCTGCGCCCATGCGGCCCACCCGTGCGACGACATGCCGCTCGACATGGAGCTGGACAACTTCCGTCATGTCCTGGAGATGCTGGCCCACCCGGAGCGGGACGCAGCGCATGAAGCGGACCTGGCCGATGACGACCTGTGGCCCGAGGAGGACTCGCAGCCCTGGTACGAAGCGCTGATGACGCGCGAGATATGGGCGTGCCCGCGGAATCTCGCCGGCTTCGCCCGCGCCTTCACCGAGTGAGGGGCGACCGGGTCACCGGCTCGCGGACCATGAACACGTCCACCGGACCCTCCGCCTCGACCCTGAATCGGTACCGCTCGTACAGCCGCTGGGCCGCACTGCCCTGCAGGCCGGGGTCCAGGTAGAAGTGCTCCGGACCTGCGGTCGGAAGTCGCGCGGCTCAGGAGCCCCCGGCTGATCCTGGTGATGCTGCTCGGCGCGCTGGTGAACGCGGCGACCTTCGGCAGCTTCACCTTCCTCGCCCCCGTCGTCACCGACACCGCCGGGCTGGACGAACTGTGGGTCCCCGGGGGCCCTGGTGCTGTTCGGCGCCGGTTCCCTCGCCGGTGTCACCGTCGCCGGACGTCTGTCCGACCAGCGGCCCGGCCTCGTGGTCGCAGCCGGCGGTCCGCTGCTGCTGATCGGCTGGCCGGCCCTGGCCGTCCTGGCCGGCGAGCCGGTCGCTCTGCTCGCCCTCGCCTTCGCGCAGGGCGCGCTGTCGTTCGCCCTGGGCAGCACCTTGATCAGGCGGGTCCTGTACGAGGCCGCGGGCGCCCCCACCCTGGCCGGCTCGTACGCCACCGCGGCCCTCAACCTCGGCGCCGCCATCGGACCGCTCGTCGCCGCGGCCACCCTCGACACGGCACTCGGGAACCTGGGCCCGCTCTGGACGAGCGGACTCCTCGTCCTGGCGGCACTGCTGGTCGCGCTCACCTTCCGAGAGGCTCTGACCGCTGCCGGTGTGTGATCGTCCGACGTGGCGGCGGCCGCTTCAGTGGCCCGGCTCGGCGTGCGCGCCGTGGTCGCCGAGCTGGGCCTCGAACCAGTCGTGCAGAGCGTCGACCAGTGCGGGATCGGTGGTGCTGTAGGTCAAGGTGGCGCCGTCGGCCCGGTCCGCGTAGCGCACCTGGACACGGTCGTATCCGTCCCGGAGTTCGGTGAGGCCCGGCATCTCGTCACCGTGGATCCGGGCGGGATCGCCGAAGTCCCCCCGGCCGAACGCCGCCGCCTCCTCACGCAGGTGAGCGCGTATCAGGCCGATCTGCTCGGTGTCACCGCGTCGGTCGGCCACGACATCCTGCACGCCGCCCGTCGCGGTGGGCGTGAAGCGGTGGGTGGTCTCCTCCAGGTCGAACGGCATCACGGTCCTGCCCCGCTCGGCCACCAGGTCCTGCCGCGCCGTCCCGCCTTCTCGAGGATCCGTGCGACCCCCGCCGACCGCCAGCACGACGGCGGTCACCGCCCCGACGGTCATCAGTCCCGCACCCGCCAGCAGAACCCGGCGCCTTCCCCTACTCATCCAATGCCTCCACCATCACGTCGAGGGCGTGCAGTACGCCCGCTCTCTCATGGGCCGGGATCGCGTCGAGCAGCCGGGAGAACCGCTCCCGTCGCGCTTCGGCGAGACCGCGCGCCGCCTGCCGCCCCGACGGGGTGAGTCGCAGCACGACGCCGCGTCCGTCGCCGGGAGCCGGGGCGCGCTCCAGCCAGCCGCGGGCCGACAGCTGTCCGACGAGCCGGCTCACGGTGCTCTTCTGCAACCGCAGTCGACGGGCGAGTTCGACCTGCCGCAGTTCCTCCTCCTGCGCCAGCTCGCTCAACGCATGCGCCTCGGACACCGAGATCGGCCGGCCGCACGGGGTTGTCTCCGGCTGATGCAAACCGAAGGCACGCACAAAACTCCCCAGCGCCTGCTGGAGCGCGACCGGGTCATCGGCCCTCTGATCCCTGGACATGGTTCGACAGTACAACCAGATGGTTCGATATCGCAACCATTTTCCAGGAGGGGAAACCGATTCACCCGGCGACTCGTCATGAAGAACGATGACGAGCGGATGGGGAGCCAGGTGGAGCGGGCGGGCAGTGGCGTGACGTCGGCGGTGCCCGCGAGGGCGCGCCTCCGGCCCGAACGGTGGCGCCCGGGCCGGCGGGGGACGGACGGTGCGAGGCGCCGGTGGATGAGGACGCGGGGGCGTGCGCTCGCCGCGATCGCGGTGCTGACGGGCGGGCTGCTCGCGTTCCCTCGGGCGGTGCCCAACTCCGTGGGCCGCCTGGGCAGCCTGCTGGAGGCGTTTCTGCCGTGGCTCGGCCTGGTGATCCCGGTCCTGCTCGGCCTGGCGCTGCTGCGCCGGTCGGTCACCGCCCTGCTGGCGCTGCTCCTGCCGGTGGCGGCCTGGACGCACGAGTTCGGTGGGCTGCTGCTGCCCGGGCCGCAGCCAGGCCCCCGGGACCTGGTCGTGGTGCAGCACAACGTCAGCGACGAGAACACCGACCCGACGGGCACCGCCCGCGCCCTGGCCGACGCCCGGCCCGATCTCATCTCCCTGCAGGAGCTGGTGCCCGCCGCACTGCCGGCCTACGAGAAGGCCCTCGCCCCCGACTACCCGCACCACGCGGTCCACGGCACCGTCGGCCTCTGGTCGAAGCACCCTCTCACCGATGCCCGCCCGCTGGACATCAAACCCGAAGGGATCCCCGGGCCCTGGAGCCGGGCGCTGCGCACCGTGGTCCGCACGCCGCACGGCGATATCGCGGCGTACGTCGCGCACCTGCCGTCCATCCGCATCCGGGCGAGCGGCCTCGCATCCGCCTGGCGCGACGAGAGCGCCCACCTGCTGGGCCAGGCCGTCGCCGACGAGCAGGCGAGCACGGTGATCCTGCTCGGCGACCTCAACGGCACCGTCGACGACCGCGGGCTGACCCCGCTCACCTCCCGGATGAACACGCCCGAGCGGGGCTTCGCCTTCAGCTTCCCCGCCGCCCTCCCGCTGGCCCGTATCGACCAGGTCATGGCCCGCTCGGCGACCGTCACCCACATCCACACCCTCCCCGCCACCGGCAGCGACCACCTGCCGGTCCAGGCCCGCATCGCCCTGCGCTGAGGGAGCGCCTCACCGGCACTCCACACGTCTCCCGCAGCAACGCAGGCCGCCCGCTCCACGGGATTCAGCCGCTCCAGGACCAGCAGCACGGCCAGCTCCAGCACCTCGCCGTGCTCCGCGCCGCTCTGCGGATCGCAACCGTGTCCACGGGCTACGACAGCCACGGCCCCACGTACGCCTCACGCCCCACCCGCGCCGACTGCGACACATTGACGACCAGACGCGTGGTGATCCTCGCCGGGAACGCCCCGCCGTCCAGCACCGCACTCCGGCCGGCGAAGAGCTGGGGACGCACCCACTGGAACGCGTCCGCCGCCCCGGTCAGCGAGTCGTCGGTGGGCGGCCGCCCGCTCAGTAGTTGCGCCACTCGTCCAGCACGTAGTCCAGCACCGCGGGATCCATCAGGGTGCTCGGCCGTACGTCCTGACGGCGCCGGTCGACGGGGAACACCGTCGCCGCCCTCAGCACCGCCTCGTCCAGGTACCGCAGCCGCGGCGCGTCCGGCGCCAGCCGCAGCGGCGGGGGAGTGCCGCCCGGCGCGGCCAGGACGAAACCCCAGTTGCCGAAGCTCGGCACATCGACCTGGAACTGGGTCGTCGCGTACCCCCCGGCCTCGATGGTCGCCGCGATCGACCAGTACGTCTTCGGGGCGAAGAACGGCGACCC
This sequence comes from Streptomyces sp. NPDC018693, assembly GCF_044391385.1. NCBI lineage: Bacteria > Bacillati > Actinomycetota > Actinomycetes > Kitasatosporales > Streptomycetaceae > Streptomyces > Streptomyces sp. NPDC018693. Next base: position 79,331 of record NZ_JBIRZZ010000021.1, read on the forward strand.
GCTCTGCACCATCACCTTGCTCTGCGGCGTGAGCACCTGGCCGAGCAGATGGTAGAACTCCACCGAGTACAGCTTGGCCAGAGCCGCCGTGTCCGGGTCCGGGAAGTCGATGACCACCGCGTCGTACCGCTCCCGGGCGTCCCGCAGCCAGGTGAAGGCGTCCGCGTTCACCACCCGCACCCTCGGGTCGTCCAGCGCCTCGCCGTTGAGCTCCCGCAGCGGTCCGAAGCCGCGCGCCAGCCGGGTCATCGCCGGATCCAGCTCCACCAGCGTCACCTGCCGCACATCGTCGTAGCGCAGCACCTCACGCAGCGCGAGCCCGTCACCGCCGCCCATGATCAGCACACTGTCCCGGCGGCCCGACAGCGCGGGATGGACGAGCGACTCGTGGTAGCGGTACTCGTCGACGGAACTGAACTGCAGGTCGCCGTTGAGGAAGAGCCGCATGTCCGGGTCGCCGGTGAAGGCGGTGGAACGGGTGACGACGATCTCCTGGTACGGGCTGGTCTCGGCGTGGATGATCGGATCCCGGTACATCTGCTGCCGGGCGGTGACCTCCAGGTCGTCCGCCAGTACGTACGCCGTCCCGAGCACCGCCAGCACCGCCGTCACACCGGCCAGCAGGCCGCCCTGGACCCAACGCCGGGTCTGCCGACGGAAGATGAACAGCACCACGAGGACACCGGCCACCGCGTTGACCGCGCCGACCACCAGCGCGCCCTTCAACTGGCCGAACGTCGGCAGGAGCAGCAGTGGGAAGCACAGCCCGCCCACCAGCGCACCGATGTAGTCGACGGCGAACATGTCGGCGACGGCGCTGCCCGCCTCCTGACGCCGGATCCGCTGCAGCAGCGTCATCAGCAGCGGAATCTCCGCCCCGATCAGCAGACCGACCGCCAACGCGACCACGACCATCGCCGGCGTGTACAGCCGCAGCCAGGCGAACGCCGCGTACAGCATCAGCACCGACAGGCCGCCGACCAGCGCCAGCGCCCCCTCCACCAGCGCGAACGCCCCGACCGGACGGCGGCGCAGCGGCTTCGCGGCCAGCGAGCCGAGACCCATCGCGAACACCATCACGGAGATGACCACGGAGGTCTGCAACACGGAGTTGCCGATGAGATAGCTGCCCAGCGCGGTGAGGGCCAGCTCGTACACGAGCCCGCAGGCCGCGCACAGGAAGACCGAGAACAGCAGAAGGAAACGCGCCCCCCGGGTGTGCCGGACGGCCGGGGGGCGGGCGGGTGCCGCGGTGTCGCGGCCGGGCAGGACGGGTGTACTCATGAGGGGGGACGGGACGAACCGCTACGAGAGCGCCGCGCCGACCATGAACCCGGTGCCCAGGTACATGCCGGCCTGGACCCAGGCGGCGGGGTGCGGACGGCCGTCGCTGTCGTCGAGGACGACCGCGCCCATCTGGCCAGGGGTGAGCGCGCCGATCACGATGCCCACCAGGGTCATCACCAGCACCCCGGCGAGCCCGTACAGCAGCGTGCTCATCAGGCCGTGGCCCAGGCCCTTTTCGGACTCGCTCGCCCGGATGGCCTCCATGATGACCAGGCCCACCGCGATCGACTGGCTGCCCAGCAGCACGGCCGCGCCGCGGTTGCGGTCGGTCCACACCACATGGAAGAGCTTGCCGGGCGTGACGAGGTCGAGGGCGATGAAGCCGACGGCCATCACGGCGAGGCCCACGACTCCGTACAGCAGGGCCTGGCCGGTCGACTCGAAGATCTCGGTCACTGCGTTGCCTTTCTTCAGGGCGTGGTCGGGGGCGGGGTCAGCGCGGTCGGGGTGTCGTCAACGCGGGCACGTGGCCGTCCACGGCCGGTCACTTGCCCTCGCCGGGGCCGCCGCCGCGGAAGCTCTGGCTGTCCGGGTTGGGCCAGTGGCCGAGATGCTGGTGATGGCGGCGGTAGCCGTTGCGGTAGTCCTCGATCTCGATGAGGCTGCCGCTCCGGTACGGCGAGACGGTGACCATGTCGTCGCCGTACCGCAGGAACTGCGTGCGTCCGCCGGTGGCGCGGTCGAGCGCCCCGCGGTGGTCGTGGATCGCGTCGGCGACCGCGCTGGGGGAGCTGTCGGGGTCGAGCCAACCCGCCCCGCCCGAGGTGTACGTCTTGTTGATCCAGCCGCGCGGGACCGCGTTGTCCGAGTCGCTGGAGCAGGCCGTCAGCAGAACCACGGCCAAGGCCGGCGCCACCGCCGCACGGATGAGTCGGGTGCTCTTCATCGGGCCTCCAGCCGGGTGTGCGTCGATACGATCTGGCCGTTCTGCGGATACGTGTGCCAGGTGCGCCAGACCAGTCCGCCGCCGGGCGGCCCGCCGGCGACGAGCACCGCCGTCAGCGCCTCCGGGGAGCCCGGGAAGATCCCGCACAGGCTCTCCTCGTGGCCGGCGACCCGGCCGAGGATCCGCGCCACCCGTGCGCTGAACTCCGCGGCCGGCAGCCGGCGCGTGGTGGCGGTGAAGTCGTAGGTCCAGCCCGGCAGTTGCCGGGTGTGCGCGGCCGGCAGACCCTTGACCGCGCCCCGCAGGCACGCCACGGTCTCGCGTACGGGCCCGGCGAAGACCTGGTGCGACGCGCCGAGCAACCGCAGCCGCACGGCGAGCCCGCGCACGGTCACCTCACGCTCGGCGAGCGCCGGCCGCTCGCCGAGATCCAGCGAGAGGCAGAGCTGGTCCGCGTCCGTGTCCAGGTAGGGGGCGTCCAGGGAAATGGCGTGCACCCGGCTTCCCCCCGACTGGATTTGTGCTATGAGCGGCGCCGAGTATGACACATGTGGCGCGTGTGTTCTAAGCGGCGGGGTGGCGGAAGGCGCCTGGGCGGAGCGACCGGTGGTGACGACCTTGACCGACGCGAACCGAGGAGCACATCGTGCCCTGCGGAGCTCCACCCCTGGGCCACTGCTCGGGCGACGTTTCCGCTGCCGGGTAGTCCTACGTACGGGTGCTACGACCGCCCACGTTCCGGTGCTTCGACGCCCTGGTGCCCCGGTGGCTGTCCGGCGGCGGCGCCGCACCGGTTCCCGCCGAACCGGACGTCCACTTCGACCGGGTGGAACTCGACCAGCTCCCACGCATGGACGTGCCCTACTTCGTCCGCTCGCTGGACGGCGGGCCGGTACTGCGGGTCGAGCCGCCTCCCCGGCCGTTCGCCACGGCCCGGGTCGCGGCACGGCCGCAGCCCGAGGGCGGCTGGCCCCCGCTGCCGGCACTGCTCCAGGGCGAGAACCTCGAACTCGCCGGTCTGGGCGTGGCACTCCGGGACGTGGTGGAGCACGTGTTCGACGACGTGACCGAGCACATCGTCACCAATCCCGCGCTGGGCGTACGGCTGCATCTGCAGAGTCCGGCCGAGGGCCAGGTCGGCTTCGACTGGCCGGAGGCGGGCAGGCGCATCACGTACATGTGGAACCGTGAGAAGACACGACGCCGGCCCGGACGGGCAGCTGTCCGGCGAGCTGCCCACGGCCCTCGCCGATGCCGTGGACGCGTTCGCCCGGTGCCTGGACCCGGACTCGTTCACCGACCGGGCCACCGCTCTCGCCCTGCGGGTCAGGACGGCCGGCGGATTCTGGCCGACCCGGCCGCCCGCCGAACCCGGCCCCGCTCGACGACGACACCCCCGTCCACGCCTGCGCACGCCTCCTCGCCGCGCCCGGCGACGGCGCCCGCAGATACGCCGCGAACGGCAACGCCTCCGCCGGCCCGGCGGGTGTCGCGGCGCTCGCGGTGCTGGCCCGGCTGGAGGCGGGCGAGGTGGTGCGCGTCGGTGAACTGCCCGTGCCCCAGCGCGCGGAGGTCCGTCACCTGCTGCAGGAACTGGAGAGCTTCCGTGCCGTCACCCGCTCCGTCACCCAGTGACCGGATCCCGGCCCACCGGGAGAGGGCCGCGAGGACCGTCGCCGAGATCGCCGACCGGCTGGCGGAGCCCGACCGGGTCGCCGAGATCGCGAGCGCGCCCGACAACCTCATGCGCTACCCCGGCGACCCGCAACCGGTGTGGGATCCGCTGCTGCTCTCCGACGGCCACCCCGGAGTCGCCCTGCTGTTCGCCGAGCCGGCCACGGGCGCGCCGCAGGCGCGTGGCCGGGCACACGCGCACCTGTCCGCGGCGCTCGGCAGCGGGATCCGGCTGCTGCCGCAGTCGCTGTACGGCGGCATGGTGGCCCTCGCGTTCGCCGGACACACCGCGGCCACCGGATTCGGCGGCTACGCCACCATGCTCGCCGGACTGGACCGGCACATCACCGGCCAGGTACGCGACCGCGCACGAGCCGACCGGGAGCGGCTGCGCGCCGGAGAGCCGGTCGCCGCGTGGGACCGCTACGACGTCCTCGGCGGCACCGCCGGAATCGGCCGCTACCTGCTGGCCCGCTGCGAGGCGGCGGCCGACGAGGCCGCGGCGGACGCGCTGACCGACGTCCTCGAATCGCTGGTGACCGCCGCGACCGCGGACGAGATCACGCGCCACGGCACCCCGCTGCCCGCCTGGTGGATCACCGAAGGTCTCGACCACGGGCTGTCCGAACACGTCAACCTCGGCCTCGCACATGGCGTCTGCGGGCCGCTCGCGCTGCTCTCCGTCGCCTGGCGGGCCGGTTTCCGGGTGGACCGGCAGGACGAGGCCATCGAAGGGATCATGGCGCTGCTGACCCGCTGGCGCACCACCGACGAGGCCGGCCCGCGCTGGCCGCACCTGGTGACACGGTCCCACCTGGACAGCGGACCAACGCCGGAACGCGGACGGGACTCCTGGTGCTACGGCGCCGCCGGCACCGCCCGTGCCGTGTACCTGGCCGGCGCCGCACTCGACCGGGCGGACTGGCGCGCCGACGCCCATGCCGCGCTGCGCGGTGCACTGACCGCGGCGAGCGACGATCTCATCCTCGACTCCGCGCTCTGCCACGGCTGGGCCGGACTGCTGCAGATCGTGCTGCGCATGGCCCACGACAGCGCCGACCCGCACTACGACACCCACGCCGACCGGCTGGCGGCCCGAGTGCTGGCCGGCTTCGACGCCGAGGCCCCGTTCGGCTTCCGCTACCGTCACTCCCTCGCCCCCCGTCCCCTGGACCGCCCCGGCTTCCTGGAAGGAGCCGCGGGCAGGTCATGGGACAGCGCACTGCTGCTGACCTGACAGGCGTTTTCCGGATGCGGCATGCCGCCGCCCCGTGGTGGGATGCGCCGCATGACCGACTCGCTGCGCGCTCGGATCGAGCAGTACTACGCCACCGTGCCCCTGCTGTTCGCCGACGCCGAGGAACACGGCCCGCTGCGCCTGTTCGTACGCAAGGAACCGGGAACCCCGTACTACGGCGGCCCCAGCCACGCTCAACCCACCACCGAGAGCAGCGGGTACGTCACCGGGGCCGACATCGCCCGGGTGCGTGCCCGGCAACGCGAACTCGGTGTGCCGGAGGCATTCGAGTGGCTCGCCGAGACCGCCCCGACCCTGCGCGCCCGCATTGAAGCCGCCGGCCTCCCGGTGGCGCGGCGCCCGCTGATGGTCCTCGACCCGCACTGCCACATTCCTGCGCAGCCCCTGCCTGCAGGAGTCACGATCCGCGCCCTGACAGCCGACGACCCCGCCCTCCCCGCGGCCCTCGCCCTGCCCCGCCTGGCGTTCGCCGAGCAGAGCACCGCAGGCCGCGCGCAACTCTCCGCGGCGGCTGCGCGGATCACCGCGGAGGGGGCGGTCGAGACCGTCCGCCCCTGCATCCGCGCGGGACACAAGCAACTCGTCGCCGCCCTCACAGCGGACGGCACCCCGCTCGCCGTCGGCCACTACCACCCGGCCGGCGCCACCACCGAGATCGGCGGCGTCGGCACCCTCCCGACCGCCCGCCGCCGGGGCCTGGCCGCCGCGGTCACGGCGGCCCTGGCCGCCCACGCCCGCGACCACGGGGTGCGCACCCTCTTCCTCGCCTACGCGGACGACCACGTCGCCCGCATCTACTCCCGCCTGGGCTTCCGCCCGGCCGACACCACCCTGCTGATCGCGAACCAGCCCGCACGGTCGTGATGCGGCCGACGCTCTCGGCCGCAGTCCAGAAAAGACCGCTCGAAGGCCCGGCCATCACCTCTCGCCCCGCTCCCGGATCGCGTAGCGGACCAAGTGGCTTGCCCTGGAAGGGCGCCTTGGCTCTGGTGCGCTTGGCCGGCGGCTGTGGGCGGGCCGCTTGCCTGGCCGGACCAGGGCTGCCACCGACCGTGCAGCGCTGTCCGGTGCGCCCCCCACATGCCGGCGGCACCGGTTGGGTCTCCGGCCCCTGCGGCGACATGCCCTACATCGCAGACACCACCGTGTGCCGACTCAGGGCACCTCACGCAGCTGACCGAACTCTTCGGGGCCACCTGGGCCGACACCGATCCCACGCCTCCGGACAGCACCCCAGGCAGGTATCGCCGCAGGAAGCCGCCGTGATCCAGTCGTCGCATCTCACGGACGGCGGACAGCGCCCTCGGGCCCCGGGCGGTTAGGAAGCCGGCTCTTCACAGTTGAGGGAGTACGCATTGTGACGTCGATCCGGGCAGCCGAGGTCGGCGCGTCGAGGGCCGCGCAGAGGTCGAGGTCTCCCAGGGCGCCCCGAGCGACTGCGGCAGCAGTTCGAGGGCGTGATCTGGCGGTTCAAGACGGGGCGGGCAGCGGCGGGGGATGCCGACGGAGTTCGGCGCCTGGTCGACCGTCCACAACCGCTTCCGGCAGTGGCGTGACGCCGGCGTCTTCGAGGCCCTACTGCAGGGCCTGATCACGGAAGCCGCGAAGCGGGGTGAGGTGGACCTGTCCCTGGTCAGCATCGACTCCACCACCGCCCGAGCCCACCACGACGCGGCCGGGATGCACCTCGACGAGGACGTCGTCACCTCCCTGGAGAAAGCCGCGGCCGAGGAGGAGAAGGTCAGGTCAGAGGGGGCGGCCTCGAAGAGCAAAACGGGCAAGAGGTCGAAAGTGATCCCGCGCTGGACGAACGACGACGCATCCGGCGTCGGCGGAAACTCCGGCTGAAGGCCGCCCTGCTCGGACGTTCCAGAGGCGGGCAGACCAGCAAGGTCCACCTCGCCGCCGACCGCAAGTGCCGCCCGCTGGCGTTCATCCTGACCACAGGCCACGCAGCGGACAGCCCGCAGTTCATCCCCGTCCTGAAGAAGGTACGGGTACGCGGGCCCGTCGGCCGACCCCGCATCCGGCCGGACGCGGTCGCCGGGGACCAGGCGTACTCGTCCCGCGGAAACCGCGCCCACCTGCGCAAACGCCGTATCAAGGCGACCACCCGATGACGCGCTGAGGTGCCGCACGCCAAGGGTGGGCAGGGGTTGGGTCAACGGTCGACCAGCCGTGGGCGCGGGGCCTCACCCGTGGATTCCGCGTCGGTGTCGTCGGTGCCGACCGGGCCGCGGGGAAGCATCCGGTCCAGCCACTTCGGCAGCCACCAGTTGGTCCGGCCGAGGAGTGTCATGGTCGCCGGTACCAGCACCATGCGTACGACCGTGGCATCGATGAGGATCGCGGTGGCCAGGCCGAGCCCGAACATTTTGGTGGAGGGGTCCTCGGCGACGGCGAAGGACAGGAAGACCGCCACCATGATGAGGGCGGCCGAGGTGATGATCCGGGCGGTGCCCGAGACGCCCTCAACGATCGCCGTGCCGTTGTCGCCGGTGCGCACGTACTCCTCGCGTACGCGGGAGAGGAGGAACACCTCGTAGTCCATCGACAGGCCGAACAGGATGGCGAAGAGGAACATCGGGATGAACGACACGATCGGAACCGTCGCTTCCAGCCCGATGAGTGCGCCTCCCCAGCCCCACTGGAAGACCGCGACCATGATGCCGTAGGCCGCGCCGATGCTCAGCAGATTCAGCAGTACCGCCTTGAGCGGTACGAGTATCGAGCGGAAGACCAGCATCAGCAGCAGGAACGACATCGCCAGCACGGCGGCGACGAACACCGGCAGGCGCCTGCTGGTGCGTTGGCCCACATCGGACAGGCTCGCGGCGGCGCCGCCGACGTGGGCCCTGGCCGGGCCGTGCCCGATCGCCGTGGGCAGTACGTCGGTGCGCAGCCGGGCGATGGTGTCGGCCGTGGCCTTGTCCTGCGGGCTGGTGGTCGGGAACACCACGAGGGTCGCGATGCCGGTGGCCCGATCGATGTGCGTCGGCGCAACGGATGCGATGCCAGGATCCGCCGCGACCGCCCCGACGAGTCGGTCCAGCACTCCCGGATCACCGGTGGGGTCCGCGGCGATGACGAGGGGACCGTTGGTGCCCGGGCCGAACCCCTCGGCGACGAGGTCGTAGGCCCGACGCTCGGTACGGCTGTGGGGCAGTGAGCCGTCGTCGGGCAGGCCGACGCGCAGGCCGAGCACGGGCAGCGTCGCGGTCAGCAGCAGCCCCGCCGCGCCGACCGCGTACGGCACCGGGTGCCGGCTGACGTGCCCGATCCAGCGACGCCACCCGGCGGCGTGGGCGGCGCCTGCCGCCGGGTCCCGCCGCCGTGCGAGTAGACCCAGCTTCCTGGTCTGCAGAGCCCGGCCGATCCGGCCGACCCGGGCCAGGCGTGGGCCGGCGGCGCCGAGGAAGGCCGGCAGCAGCGTCACCGACGCGAGAACCATGGTCAGAACGACGATCGAGACGGCGAGCCCGCCCACCGTCATGAACGGCACGTTCGCGACCGCCAGGCCGAGGATCGACACGACGACGGTGCCGCCGGCGAAGACCACCGGCCGCCCCGCCGTGGCCACCGCTCGTCCGGCCGCCTCGCGGGGATCGAGCCCGCGCGCGAGGTACTCCCGGTGCCTGGCGAGCACGAACAACGCGTAGTCGATGCCCACTCCGAGCCCGACCATGCTGCCCAGGACCGGTGCGAAGGTGGGGACGTCCGTGACCCCCGCCAGTACCGTCATCGTGGCGACCCCGACGGTCAGTCCGAAGACCGCCATGCCGATCGGCAGCGCGGCGGCGACGAGCGAACCGAACGCCAGGAACAGGATCGCGGCCGCGGCGAGGAGGCCGATCAACTCGCTCACGCCGCCGTCGGGGTCGGAGAAGGCGTAGAAGAGGTCCCCGCCCATCTCGATGCGCAGGGGCAGCTCGGCACGCAGCCGGTCGCCGAGATCGACGAGGGCGTCGAGGTCTTCGGCCGACAGCCGGCTCTGGTCGGGGTACTGCACCCGGACGACCGCGATCCGCCCGTCGGCCGAGACGAGGCCGCCGCGCACGGCGGTGTCCCCGCCTGCGTCGAGTGCCCCCGCCGGGTCGCTCGTGCCGAGCACGTGCGGCAGCCGCTTCACCTCGGTCTGCAGCCGCGTGAGAGCGGTGCGCGCGCTGTCGTGGTCGAAGAATGTCGCAGCACCGTCGAGGGGGGTGACGACCACTTGGGCGGTCATCCCCTCCTGGCCGGTGCCGGCCCGCTCGATCAGTTCCGCGGCCCGCTGGGAGTCCAGTCCCGGAGCGGTGATCGAATCCGCATTCCGCCCGCCGAAGGCGACGGCGGCGAGGACGGCGAGCGTGACGGCGACCAGCCATGCCGCGATCACCCGCACGGGATGGCGGGCGGCGCTTGCGCCCAGGCGCAACAGGGCTTTCGAGAGCATCGGGTCCTCCAACCACCTCGTCGGCCGTCCTTGTACGGCCGCCGATGCGTAAGGCTCGTCGCCACGGCGCTCTGCGGCATCGGCTCGCGGGCCACGGATCCGTCGGCCCCAAGTCGGAGTGACGGCCCGTCCTTTCGGCCGATGCGCGGCACGGCGCGGTCCCTACGCTGAGAACCGTGCTGCGAGACGACCTGCGAACCCTGTGGACCGAACCCCGGCCGCGCGACGCGCCTGCCCGGGTGTGGCGGGACTGGGCGCTGCTCGCCGTGGGCCTGGGCGGTGTGGTGCTGGAGGCCACCCTGCGCGAGAACGTCGTGTGGCGGCCGGTGGCGGTGGGTTTCACCGTATGGCTGTTCCTGCTGCCCCTGTGGCGCCGGACCCGCCCGCTGGCGATGGTCACGCTGGCGTTCGGCTCGGTGCTGCTGCTGCAGGTGGCCTCGCTCGTCGCCGCATCGCGCGAGCCCGTCGGCCTGGACACCGGCGCGGTCGTGCTCGTGCTGGTGTACGCGCTGCCCCGGTGGGGATCGGGACGGGAGATCGTGCTGGGCGGCGCGGTGATCGTCGCGGTCGGCGCGCTGTGTGTCGTCATGGTCGAGAGCCCGGTCGTCGAAAAGGTCGTGGGCTTGGTCTTCCTGCTGCTGCCCGGCGTGGTCGGGGCTGCCGTGCGGTTCCGGGTGACCGCTCGCGAGCGGCAGTTGGAGCAGGTGCGCTCACGCGAGCGCGAGCAGCTCGCCCGGGAACTGCACGACACGGTGGCCCACCACGTGTCGGCCATGGTGATCATCGCCCAGGCGGGCCGGGTGCTCGCGGGCACCGACCCGTCCGCCGCCGTCGAGGCGCTGGAGGGGGTCGAGGAGGAAGGGGCGCGCACGCTGGAGGAAATGCGCGCCATGGTCGCCGCGCTGCGCGACCGCGGGGTCGGCGCCGAGCTGGCGCCGCCTGCCGGCGTCGCGGATCTGGAGCGCCTGGTGCGCACGCCGGGTGATCGCCTCAAGGTCGACCTGGGACTCGACGGCGAACTGGACGCGCTGCCACCGGCCTTGGACGCGGCCGTCTACCGCATCGTGCAGGAGTCGGTGACCAACGCGCTGCGCCATGCGGTCGACGCTACCGAGCTCGTCGTCCGGGTCGCCGCGGGACGGCACACGGTACGGGTGAGCGTGCGCGACAACGGCCGGCGCACCGGCCGGGGTCGCGACGGATACGGACTTACCGGACTGCGCGAGCGCGCGACCCTGCTCGGCGGCACACTACGAGCCGGCCCGGGTACCGACCGGGGCTGGCATGTCGAAGCCGAACTGCCGAGAGCGAGGAGCGAGAGCGGTGTCCATTCGCGTTCTCGTCGCTGACGACCAGACGATCATCCGCACCGGGTTACGGATCATGCTGAACGCCCAGCCCGGAATCGAGGTGGTCGGCGAGGCCGCCGACGGACACGAAGCGGTACGTCTGGCCCGCGAACTGCGCCCCGACGTCTGCCTGTTCGACATCCGCATGCCCGTGCTCGACGGGCTCGAGGCCACCCGGCTGATCGCCGGTCCGGGCGTCGCCGACCCGCTGGCCGTGGTCGTCATCACCACGTTCGACCTCGACGAGTACGTCTACGGCTCACTGCGTGCCGGCGCACGCGGATTCCTCCTCAAGGACACGGGACCGGACCTTCTGGCCCAGGCCGTACGGTCGGCGTCCGACGGTGAGGCGCTCATCGCGCCCAGCGTCACCGTCCGTCTGCTCCAGGCGTTCGCGGACCTGCCCGCCGGCCGGCCCGCGGCCCAGCCGGTCTCCCCCGTCACCGCCCGCGAGGAGCAGGTGCTCCTCGCCGTCGCCCGCGGGCTGACCAACACCGAGATCGCCGACGCGCTGCACATCAGCCTCAGCACGGTGAAGACGCATCTGGCGAGCCTGATGGCCAAACTCGGCGCCCGCAACCGGGTCGAGATCGCGATGTGGGCCTACGAGACGCGCCGTATCCTCCCCGGAACCTGAGCCGGGTGCCGGGCCATGTCCCATGAGTCCCCGCCCGGACATCAGTGCACCGGTCGGCTCACGTCGGCTCCACGTGCCTCACCCGCCCCAGAGCATGACGTACCAGGAGGCCGGAACTGGGACGGTGAGACACCCGATACGACGAGACTCCCGACAGCTACCTCGCCAGTCTCCACCTGCACGCCTCGATGATCTGGATCAAAAGACCTCACCAGGACCACCCGATGATCACGACTCGATACGCGCCCCAGACCGCACTGTCCTGGCCTGCCGCGTGGTCGGGCCCGACGCGTGGTGCCGCCGCTGCGGGAGCGAGCGATCGCGGCGCGACACCGTGCCCCGACAGTTGGCGCACGAACCGTTCGGTTGGCGCCCCACGACGACGATCCCGACAGGTTCGACGGCGTCAAGGTCCTCGGGGTCGATAGGGGTTCTCGGATCATCTGGGCCGGCCCCCGGATGGGAGGGTCCAGGCCGCGGGGCAGGGCGGCAGTGGTGCTCTGTCCGCCCTGCGTCATGAGGGTGAGCAGGCGCAGTTCACTGCGCACGGGAACGGCACCGGCCGAGCCCTCGAGGACGCGGGCAATGCACGGCAGTTGGGCATGCGGCGGCTTGAAGTCGGTGACCAGCGCCACTCCCTCGGCGGTGTCGCCGATCGGTGCCACCCGCCAGAAGCCGTTGTCCCGCGTGTCCGGCAGTGCGGCCAGGCATGACTCCGAGTCGAAGCGGGGGAGGCACAGCCAGTCGACCGGGCTTTTGACGGTATCCGCACCGATCATTGCCGGATCACCGGCGCCAAGGTGGACATGTGTCGTACACGCGCACGATGCTCCTCGCGGTCGGCGCGTTTCCAGGGCTGGGCGGCCCCGATGACCGGCGGGGTGGTGAGCCGGTGCCCGAAGTAGTCGACGGGTCCCGGGTCGGTCCCGAACAGCGAGCGCAGGTCGAGTCCGGCATGGGGGCAACGCGGCACGATCGCAGCCGCGTTCGCGGGCGAGGTGATGTCGGGCAGCGCGCCGCCGCTCAGGCACGGGTCGGCGCTCGTCCCCGACGCCCTTGTCCCGACGCGTTCCTGGCCGGTTGCCTCCCGCCACGCCGCCAGGCTCCGGTATTCGGCGTCGGGCCACCTCACTGTCCACGAACCGGTGGCATGGTACTGGTTGCCCTGGAACACGATTCGGTCGGTGGTGGCGGCCTCGGAGGTGACCAGCGGATATCCGTCCGAGACCAGGATGTTGTTGCGAATACTGACCCCGTGGATCCTGGAGTGCACGAGCATCACGGTCCCCGGGCCCGCCGGTGACGTACGCATGACCACGGTGTTGTTGTGGACGGTCAAGTCGCGCACGTCGATGCCGTAGACGGTCAGGGCCCCGTGGTGGGGCAGTTTCCGCCCGTCGTTGCTGCTGATGTTGTACCTGATGGTGTTGTTCCGGTGCCGGCCGTTGCGGTCGTGCTGGAACACGTAGTAGCCCGGTCCGTCGTTGTGGAAGGACAGGTTGTACTGGACTGTCGAGTCGGACGTGTTGGAGTCCAGGCCGAAGCCGCTGCCGTCCAGGTTGTTGCCGGTGTGATTGCGGTAGGCGGCGCTGTGCTCGATGAGCACGCCCGTGGAGTCGTAGGCCCACAGTCCCGCGGGCCCGACGGGGGCTCGCGGGCCTGAGCGGCGGCCGTTGTCGTACGCCCTGCTCTCGCGCACCGTGGCACCGCGTACGCCACCGATGATGATGCCGCTACCGGTGTGCCGGTTGTTGACGGAGGGATCGCCGGCGTTGTCGAACGCGTCGACCCGTTCCAGGGCGACGTTCTCATGGGCGTAGGCGGGGCGTGCGGCATCGAGGCGGGGCCCGTAGGTGAGCAGCCCGGCATCCCGGTTGCCGTGCAGCTGTGCGCGGCGGACTGTGACGTCCCGGAAGCCGGAGCCGACCACACTCGATCCGACGGCGACGCCGACCCGGAAACCGGAGACGTTGACGTCGGTGACGAGGACGTGACGCTTACGCTCGCCGCCCGCAGCGTCGTTGTACAGGTTGACGCCTGCCTGGTCGCTCTCGGCCGTCCCGGGTCCCACCACGGTGAGATCGCGGATCTCGACGCCCGCCGTGTTGTGCACGGAGACACCGGGGCTGGACCCGGCCGAGACGGTCGCCCGGCCTTCGCCGTAGGAGCCGACAACCACCGGCCGGTCGGCGTCGCCCGCCTCGTCCGCGCCGATCGTCAGGGTGCCGGCGAAGCGGGTCCCCCCGCGCAGCAGGAGCCGGTCACCCGGTTCCAGCGCCGTCCTGTCGGCTCGGGCCAGCGTCCGCCACGCCCGGTCGGGCGAGGTGCCCGCCGCCGAGTCGTCGCCGTCCGCACTGACGTAGTACGTCCTGACCGACGGCGCGTAGTGGGGCAGGGACACGCAGCCGGCGGTGACACCTGCGAGGAGTGCTCCCGCCAGGGCCACGGCGGCACGGCCGGCCATCGGTATCAGACCTCGACGGATTCGGCCGCGCCAGGGAAGACAGGTGCCGGCAACCGTGTGAACCAGTCCGCGGTGCGGCGCAGTCCCGTCTCCAGAGGGACCTCGGGCGCCCAGCCCAGCAGGGCGTGGGCCCGGCTGATGTCAGGTCGCCGACGGGCGGGATCGTCGACGGGCAGGCGACGGTGGACCACGGCCGACGGCGACCCGGTCACCGCCAGCACGAGTTCGGCCAGTCGGCGGACGGTGTACTCGGACGGGTTGCCGAGGTTGATGGGGCCGGCGTGGGGGGAGTCGAGCATGGCCGTCAGACCGCGGACCAGATCGTCGACGTAACAGAAGCTGCGGGTCTGACTGCCGTCGCCGTACACCGTCAGCGGCGCGCCCGCCAGCGCCTGCCGCAGGAAGGTCGACACCACCCGCCCGTCATGGGGGCGCATGTGCGGCCCGTAGGTGTTGAAGATCCGCACGATGCCCGTGTCGACGCCCAGGTTCTCGCGGTAGGCCGTGGTGAGGGCCTCGGCGTACCGCTTGGCCTCGTCGTACACGCTGCGCGGCCCCACCGGATTGACGTTGCCCCAGTAGCCCTCGCGCTGCGGGTGCACGGCCGGATCGCCGTACACCTCGCTGGTGGAGGCGAGCAGGAACCGCGCCCCCCAGCGCAGCGCGAGCAGCAGGGCGTTCTCCGTGCCGTGGCTGCCCGCGGACAGCGTCTCCAGCGGCATCCGCCGGTAGTCCGGCGGCGCGGCGGGGCTGGCGAGGTGGACCACCGCGTCCACCGGCTCCGCCACGTCGAACGGGGCGGTCACGTCCGTGCGGACCAGGGTGAACCTCGGATGCCCGAGCAGGTGGGACACGTTCCGCGCCTCGCTGGTGCAGTGGTTGTCCAGGCACCGGACCGTGTCTCCTCGGCGCAGGAGCGCCTCGCACAGATGCGAGCCGAGGAACCCGCTGCCGCCCGTCACCACAACCTTCATGACACTCTCCCTCCGGACACCCGGCCCAGCGCGTGGACGGTCCAGCCGGCCGTGCGCCACGACTCCTCGTCGAGCGCGTTGCGGGCGTCCAGCAGCTGCGGTCGGCACACCACCGCGGCCAGGGCCGCGGGGTCGACCGCGCGGTACTCCGGCCAGTGCGTCAGATGCAGGACCAGATCGGCCTCCTCGCACGCCTTGGGTACGTCCAGCACACAGGTCAGTTCGGGGAAGGCCGCGCGTGCGTTGTCCAGGGCCTGCGGGTCGTGGACGCGGACGGCGGCGCCCTGGGCCTGGACAGCCGCCGCCACGGCCAGCGCGGGCGAGTCGCGCACGTCGTCGCTGCCCGGTTTGAAGGCGGCGCCCAGCACCCCGACGCGGCGGTCCCTGAAGGAGCCGCCCACCAGTCGCCTGGCCAGGTCGACCGTACGTTGCCGCTGCCGTGTGTTGATCCGGTCCACCTCGCGCAGGAACGCCACCGCCGCGCCGGCCCCGAGTTCCTCGGCGCGGGCGGTGAAGGCGCGGATGTCCTTGGGGAAGCAGCTGCCCCCGTAGCCGAGGCCGGGTTCGAGGAACAGCGGGCCGATGCGCGAGTCGGCGCCGATGGCCCGGGCCAGGAGCAGCGGGTCGGCGCCCGCCGTCTCGCACACCTCCGACATCGCGTTGATGAAGGAGATCTTCGTGGCGAGGAAGGAGTTCGCCGCCACCTTCACCAGTTCCGCGGTGGCCGGGTCGGTGCTGAAGTACGGCACGCCTGCTTGCAGCATGGGACGGTAGAGCGCTCGCAGAACCGCGTCGGCACGCTTCGAGGACACACCCACGACCAGCCGCTCCGGGTACATGGTGTCGTGCACCGCCGAACCCTCGCGCAGGAACTCCGGATTCCAGGCGACCTCACAGTCGGGCGCGGCCCGCATGACGCGTCGGCCGAGCCGGGCGGCGGTGCCGACCGGCACCGTCGACTTGCCGACGACCAGGCTGCCGGGGCGCAGGTGCGGAATCAGTCCGTCGACGACGGCGTCGATGTGGCGCAGGTCTGCCGCCCAGCTGTCCGGCCGCTGCGGTGTGCCCACACACACGAAGTGGATCCTGGCGAAGCGCGCGCCGTGGGCCAGCGACGTCGTGAAGCGCAACCGTCCCGACGCGACCGCACGCGTGAGCAGTCCGTCCAGTCCCTCTTCGTGCACCGGAGGGCGCCCTGACGCCAGGGAGGCGACGCGGTCCTGGTCGATGTCGATGCCGAGGACGTCGTGGCCGAGGTCCGCCATGCAGGCGGCGTGCACGGTTCCCACGTATCCGGTGCCAATGACTGTCATCCGCATGACGTCACTCCTTGGGTTCTGGGCCGACGGGCGGGCGCCACGTACCCGTCAGGGTTCAGCTGCTGGAAGCGCCAGGTGTCCCGGCACATCGCGGTGAGGTCCCGCGAAGGGCGCCAGCGCCAGGCGCGGGCGACCGCGCTCGCGTCCGCGACCAGTTCGGGGACGTCACCCGAGCGGCGTCCGACGATCTCGTACGGGATCTGCCGGCCACACGCCGCCGCGAACTCGGCGACCAGGTCCAGGACCGAACTGCCGGTGCCGGTGCCGAGGTTGAACACGCGCATACCGGGTTCGTCGGCCAGGTGGCCGAGTGCCACGCGATGGGCCTCGACGGCGTCCATGACGTGGAGGTAGTCGCGGATCGCGGTGCCGTCGGGGGTGGGGTAGTCGCCGCCGAAGATCCGCAGTCGCTCCCGACGTCCGACGGCGACCTGCGCCACGTACGGCATGAGGTTGTCGGGTGTGCCGCACGGGTCCTCACCCAGGAGTCCGCTGGGGTGGGCTCCGGTGGGGTTGAAATAGCGCAGGCACAGGACCGCCAGCTCCGGCCAGTGCCGGCAGGCGTCCGACAGGATCTGCTCGCACAGCCACTTGGAGTTCGCGTACGGGTTGGTGGGCCGGGCCGGAGCGGACTCGTCGAGCGGGCCTCGGCTCGCGTCGCCGTAGATGGAGCAGGACGACGAGAACACCAACTGGTGGACGTCGTGTTCCCGCATCGCCGACAGCAGGGCGGTCATACCGCCGACGTTGGTGTCGTAGTACTCGACGGGCATCCGTGCCGACTCGCCCACGGCCTTGAGGGCGGCGAAGTGCACCACCGCGTCCACAGCGTGCCGGGCGAAGACGGCCGAGAGGGCCCGCCGGTCCCGGATGTCCAGCTCGTAGACCGCGCCGCCGGAGCGCCCGGCGATCCGTTCCACCCGGGTGAGAACCTGGGGCTTGCTGTGGGAGTAGTTGTCGACCACGATCACTTCGTGGCCGTGGTCCAGCAGGTCCACGCAGGCGTGGCTGCCGATGAAGCCCGCCCCGCCGGTGACGAGGACCGTCGACGGTGTGCTCATGGTCCGAGACCTTTCGAACGGCGGTATGGCGTCCATCGCCCTCACCAGCCCAGGACGGTCGCCGCGTACTGCGGGTACAGCACCACGGCGGCCGCGGCGGGGAGCGTGGAGAACAGACCGAGGGCCAGCGGCACGCGGGCCGTCGGCAGTACGGCGGTCAGCGGCCGATGGGCTCCGCGGGCCGCCTCCCGCAGGTGCAGCAGCGGTACGGCGACCGCGACGGCGGCGTAGGTCGTCGCCGCGAGCAGGCAGAGGAAGACATAGCCGACGGACGGGCCGGCCTGCTCGCCGTAGAGGGCTACTGCGGAGAGGGACACGGAGAGTGCCGCGAACGGGGCCACCAGCCGCGCCGGCAGCTGTCTGGGGGCCTTGGCTCCCTTGGGAGTGACCTTGAACGTGATCGGTCGGGGCCGCATCCGCTGTACGAGGGCGCTGACGACCCCCCAGATCACGAACGGCCAGCGCGTCAGCGCGAAAAGCCAGACCTCCCAGCTGATCGGCGGGGCGTCGGCCGGTCGCAGCAGTCCGTGCCGCCGCAGAACGAGCAGCGTCAGTATCAGCCAGACAGGCATCAACCAGAAGTGGGCCAGGAAGTCGAAGTAGTTGAGACGCATCCAGGGCAGTTGGCAGAGCACGGCCACCGGAGGCAGCACCAGTCCGGCGACGATCATCATGCCGAGGAGGGGGTAGTAGGCCAGCGCGTACGTGAACCTCAGCCGCAGCAGGAACGGAAGCCGACGCAGATGCCGGGGCAGCAGGTCCAGGAGCATGGTCGTCAGGCTTCGCGCCCACTGGTACTCCTGCGTCGCCATGTCGGCGAAGGTCAGTGGACCGTCGCCGTGCGCCTCGGCGTCGATGGCGAACGCACCGTGCCAGCCCGCCGAGTTGAGCAGGTAGGTGGTGGAGAAGTCCTCGGCCAGCTCCGGCCCCAGACCGCCGATGTCACGCAGGGCCCTGGTGCGCACCGCGTAGTGCGATCCGATGCACATGGGGGCGAGGCCGTCGCAGTGGCCCAGTTGGACGGCGCCGTGCCACACCGCCTCGCGGTGCAGTCGTCCCCGGGCAGACCAGGACACACCGGCGTTCGCGTCGCACATGCTCGGCGCGGCGACGTAGCCGATGGCCGGGTCGGCGAAGGGGCGCACCATCCCGGCGAGATACGTGGGAGCAGGCACATGGTCGCAGTCGAGCTGTGCCACGACGTCGTACCACTCGTAGCCCCAGTGATCGTAGAAGTAGGCGAGGTTTCCCTCCTTGCAGCGCGTACGGCGCGGCCAGTACCGGCGGTGGTAGGCATCCACCCCCTGCCGGGTGGACAGGCGGACGCGGTGGGTCCGGCACCACCGTTCCGCCTCCTCCGTCGGCACCTCGTCGCACAGCCACACGTCGTAGGGGTGCGGATAGTCCTGGGCGAGCATCGCCTCCAGCGTGCGCCGGGTGGTCTGCCACGGCTCGGAGGGCGCCCGGGTCACGGCGAAGGCGACCCGCACCGGGGGAACGGCCAGCGCCGGGTTGATCCGGCGCACCCTCAGCGCCGTGACGAAGAAGTAGGCGGGCAGCGCGGTGAGGTAGAGGAGCAGCGCGCTGTTGATCAGGAGACCGGCCCAGCTCGCCCTGTGCTGGGGCTCCAGCCACCAGGACCAGAACCAGACGAAGCTTGCGGCCCAGCACAGCGTGATCAGGGAGAGGAGGACCCTCCCCCTGAGTGGGAGGGCGAGTACGAACGTCTTCGCGTCCACCGTGCGGCGCGGGGAGGGGCTGCCGAAGACCGGGCCCATCTGCGTCGCCCGGACGACGTTCCCGCTGGAGATGCGGGCCAGGTGGCGCTCGATGGTCACCAGGTCCGCTGGCCCGTCGGCGGGTGCACTGCGCGTCATGCCGGCTCCTGAAGCGACAGACAGTGTACGTTTACGACGTTTCCTCGGAACATGGACATTTCCGTATATGTACGTCGTATACGTACACTGTCCTACGGGGAGTACCCAGAGTCAACACGAACGACCGGAACGCGCGGCGACCCGACGTCTGGAGGACAGCATGGCCAAGAAGCAGACCGGGGCACGGAGCAAGGACAAGGGAGCCGACGCCGGCCCCGCACGTCGCGCGAGTGATCGCGGCCACTACGGCCGGCTCAGCCGGGAACGCGTGATGGCCAGCGCGCTGGCGCTGGTGGACCAGGAGGGCCTGTCGGCCCTGAGCATGCGGCGCCTCGGCGCCGAGCTCGGCGTGGAGGCGATGGCGCTCTACCGGTACGCGTCGAGCAAGGACGCGCTGCTGGACGGTCTGGTCGAGGCTCTCTACCTGGAACTGGAGGAGCGCCTGGCCGCCGATGCCGCGCCCGCCGCGCCGACGGGGGCCGTTCCACGCGCGTGGCGCACCGAGCTTCATCGCATCGCGCGGGCGACGTACGACGTCTGCCTCGCCCACCCTCAGGTGGTGCCGCTGCTCGCCACCCGCATGCTGGCGGTCCCGCTCGCGCGGCGACCGGCCGCGGTGCTGCGTGACCACGAACGGGTGCTCCGGCTGCTTCGGGAGGCAGGGCTCGGCGATACCCGGGTGTCCGACGTCTTCCGGGCCTTCACCGCCTGGCTGCTCGGCTACGTCTCCGTTGAGCTGAGCCCCACGGCGGACAACCCGGACGAGCCTGACCCCGCCTTCCGTCTCGGCCTGCACCGCCTGTCGGCGCAGGAACTGCCCACCCTCCGAGAGACGGCCGCCACGCTGGCCACGCGAGGCGGGCCGGAGGGCCTGGCGGCCGGGCTGGATGCACTGCTCGACCGGTTCACGAGCGAGTAGCCGCTCAATGGCGCGGACACAGTGTGCAGCCCGTGGTCGGTGGGTTCCAGAACCACCCGAGATGGGTGACCGGCCGGCTGACGGCTCACCACCAGCCGAACAGGCCGCTGCCAACGCCAGAACAAGTCATGGACTCGATCCCACAGCAACGGCTCAAGCCGGGCCCACTGCCCATCGTCAGCTCCCCACGTCCCACAAGACGTGATCACCAACAAAACAAGATCCACTTTCGCAACGGGCCTGGGCTCTTGTTCGTTTGGATCACTTCCGCCGGCCGAGGTCACCGTGGATGATGTCCGTGTGACTCACCGCATCAGCGCTCTGATCTCGGCCTTCGGCGTCCTTGCCAGCGTGATGCTGCTCGTTCTTGCCGTTCCTGAGTACCGCTCCGGGGCGTCGGTCCTCTGGCTCGTGGCTGGAGCCGTGATCTTCCTCAGCGCTTCGCACACCCTCGTGAGGGACGTGCGGCGGCTCCGCACTGGTCAGACCGTCTGAGGACGGTCTGGACAGACCACACGACTTCCGGCCGTGAATCCCTCTGGACGGAGTCGCGGGTGATCGACATGATGGGAGCGCTCCCACTCCTTTCACTGTCCGCCTTCGGACCATCCGAAAGTGTGCCTCTATGGAAAGTCAGACCAAGC
Organism: Streptomyces sp. NPDC018693; assembly: GCF_044391385.1. Classification (NCBI taxonomy): domain Bacteria; kingdom Bacillati; phylum Actinomycetota; class Actinomycetes; order Kitasatosporales; family Streptomycetaceae; genus Streptomyces; species Streptomyces sp. NPDC018693. The sequence goes on from NZ_JBIRZZ010000021.1 coordinate 100,172, forward strand.
GCCGTCTGTCCCCGGGCGAGCTCGACGCCCTGCTGCGCGCATCCACTGGAATCGGCTGCCGTCTGGAGTCCGAACTGACCGACGGCTGGTTCAACACCGCCTACCGCGTCGTTCTTGACGACGGCCGGCCGGCCGTCGTCAAACTCGCCCCGCCGGCTGATGTCGCGGTCCTTCGCTACGAACTCGGCATCATGTCCACGGAGGCGATGGTCTACCGGCGCATCGAGGCGCTTCCCGGAGACAGGGTGCCGACGCCCGCCCTGTTGTACGCGGGTGAGGAGTTCCTGGCCGTGTCCGTTCTGGAGGGCACCCCGTGGGACAAGGCGGCGGACCGCGTGTCGCCGGCTGTGCAGGCGGCGCTGCGCCGCGAACTCGGTGCGATCACCGCACAGCTGCACACCCTGGCGCCGGAGGACGGCCGGTTCGGCTATCCGGCGGCCGAGTCCGGGCTGTCCGCATCCGACTGGCGTACGGCCTTCAGCGCCATGGTGCATGCGCTCCTCGACGACGCCGAGCGCTGGCAGTCCCCGCTCGGTGTGCCGCCCGCCGAGATACTGACCCTGGTGGCCGAAGGGGGCTACGCGCTCGACGAGGTCACCGAGCCCCGGCTGGTCCACTTCGATCTGTGGCCCGGCAACATCTTCGTCGACGTCGCCAGGGACGGGGCACAACCCCGGGTCACGGGACTCATCGACCACGAGCGGGCGTTCTGGGGCGACCCGGCCGCCGAGCTGGTCTCCCTGGCCTTCGGCGGCGACGCCGGCCCGGACAGCGACCTCGTCGCCGGATACAGCGACGCCGGCGGCAGATTTGACTTCACGCCTGCCTTCCGGCACCGGCTGGCCCTCTACCGCCTCTACTTGGGCCTGTTGCTCGTCGTGGAATGCGGCCCTCGCGGATACGGTGCCGACCACCTGGCGTTCTGCAAACACTCCCTTGCCGAGGCCATCACCCAACTCCGGGCGCTGGAGTAGGTCCAAGGGAGGAACACCGCAACCGGGGCACCGGGGAGCTCGCCTTCGGAGGGGCACGTGGCGGTGGCCGCCGGTGCCGATGCGGATCCAGGCCCCGTCATAGCGGCGCAGGCCCTTCGCGCCGCCTTCGGCACTGTGTCGGTGCCGTGCTTGCTCCAAGCGGGTGCGGATCGACCACGGTCGCCTGCGGTGTCGTTCGTCGTCGCCTACGCTTCGATCGCCTGGCTGCTGAAGTTCATCGCCAAGCACTCCTTCCATGCCCTTCGTCGTCTACCCGATCGTCAGCGGCGTGCTGTTGCTCGGCAGGCTGGGCACCGGCCTGGTCCACGCATGACCCGCCCTCACCGCCCGCCCCACAGCCTGGCTGCCCCGTGTCCCCGCCGCGCCGGAAAACGGCGGGGGCGGCCTCCAGCGTCGCCGCCCCCGTTCGCACCGTGCATCGCCCGCCCGTGCGCTGACCCACCGTCAGGAGCCTTCTGCCCATGCCCACCTGGCTCGACCCCGACTACCTGATCTCGACCTTCGGCCTGGCCGGCATCCTCGCCATCGTCTTCGCCGAGTCCGGGCTGCTGATCGGCTTCTTCCTCCCGGGCGACTCGCTGCTGTTCACCACCGGACTGCTGGTGGCCGGGCACCAGTACCTCACCCAGCCGCTGTGGCTGGTGTGCCTGCTGGTGGTGCTGGCGGCGATCGTGGGCGACCAGGTCGGCTACCTCTTCGGTCGGAAGGTCGGCCCCGCGCTGTTCCGCCGCCCCGACTCGCGGCTGTTCAAGCAGGAGAACGTGGCCAAAGCGTATGAGTTCTTCGAGAAGTACGGGCCGCGCTCGATCGTGCTCGCCCGCTTCGTGCCCATCGTGCGCACCTTCACCCCGATCATCGCTGGGGTGAGCCGCATGAACTACCGCACCTTCGTGATGTTCAACATCATCGGCGGCGCACTGTGGGGTGCCGGGGTGACCGTGCTCGGCTATTTCCTCGGCCACGTCGCCTTCGTCAAGGCCCATATCGAGCTCATCCTCGTCGGCATCGTCGCCCTGTCCGTCATCCCCATCGCCATCGAGTTCCTGCGCGCCCGCCGCAACAACACCAAGAACGCCACGACCGGGCGGCGCGGCAGCGGCCGGAGGAGGCGCCGGGCCGCCTCCCGCTGATCGCCCGTCGGCGCTGCCTGAAAGCGTCGGCTCCGCGCGCCACAGCACACGGACCGCCGTGACACGGTGGTGTGTCGCGGCGTGGGGGACGGGGAAGCGCCCGAGTGTTCGTTCGGTGGCCGTTCAGTGGCCCAGGACGGTGAGGAATCAGCCCGCGAAGTCGTACGTGGCGTCCGCCGCAGCCAGCACCGCGCCCGCCGTCGGCAGCATCGCCGTCGCGACCCCCGTCCGCCGCTCCGACAGCGCGGCATGCCCCAGCGCGCGCATCCGGCGCAGCACTGCTCCCTCGTGGAAGGCCGGCACGCCCGGCGGCGGGCCCGCGCCGCCAGCGGCCGGCTGGCGACGTTCCGCCGCCGCGATGGAGCCGAGGGCGCACAGCACGTGGTGGCGGTGGTGAAGGTCGCCGGGCCGCCGCCGAACGGACGTCTCCCAGACGCCATCGTCTACGCGAACCGGACCGAGACCCCGGGCATATACCTCTGCTCGACTACCGCGACGGCTGGCGGTGAGAAAGACGACGCCGCCCGCCGCGCTGCCCAGCACACTCTGGCCGAGCACCTGCGCCTCACCGCCGCAGGACGCGTCGACGAATGGGTGGAGCTGTTCGCCGGGTCCTTCGGGAAGTCGGCCGGCAGGCAGGCGGCCCGTCGATCTCGGCCAGGGCCCGGCCGGATCAGGGTGCCGCACACGCGGCGGTATCGGGACGGTACCCGTTGCGGAAGAACTCTTCCCGAAGGGGTCGTTCCACGCTGCTCGGTTCCGGGCGCAGAAGGCGCGCACAGCCGCCGGCACACCATGGGTGAGCTCGCGCCTCAGGGGAGTGGGAAATCGGCGAGGAGCCCGCGTGTGAAGAGGGAGACACATCGGGGCGCGCGATCACTGCGCACGCCCCCTCCGCAGTACTTTCACCTCTCCTTCACCTCTCCTTTGCCCTTTGAAACAGTGGCCCCCCGATCGGTGATGTGTAACTCTCTGATTGCCCGGACTGGCCTGATGCCATCGGATTCCGTCGGGAGTTCCAATAGGGCATCCATGTAAAAGGGATTGGGGGCTAGACCAGCAGGCGGAGTCGGCTCGTGTATCCGAGGTGCGGTGGTTCGGCAGTCTGGGGGAGCCCGGCGATGTGACCGGTTCTTCGTCGTCACAGCAGCTCCTAGACGCAGCAGTTCGAGCCGCACCACTGACTCCGTACTGTTCAGCAGTTCCTGCATCACGGGGACATGCCTCGTTGCTACAGACAGTCGGCGGGAGTAGCCGACCCACGTCAGCGAATCGGACGTCGGCCTCCGCTTTCTGGTGTTCCGGTGATGCCACTCCACCAGCACCATGCGCCTCGACGTTTCCCGGGAACAACGGGGAAGCGGCGAGCCGCAATGGTTTCTTCGCTGGCGGCCCGCCATGCCCCAGCACCGTCTGATCGCCGATCCAGGTACAGAGAAGGAAAGAGATGCACCTGAAAGTCCGTGGAAATCGCACGGGGGGACCGGGTCGAATCCTGAGCGCCCTGATGACGGTCGCGATGGCCGTCGGAATGACCGCTCTCGTGCCGTTCACCGCACACGCCGCTCCCAGTCGTGGCTTCGCCTACGTGTGGGCGAACCAGGCGTCCGCGCCGCTCAACACGCCCTACACACCGTCCGGTTCCTACAGTCGCAACTCGACCGGCGCCGTGAACTCGGTCGTCCGTACGGGCACCGGCCAGTACACCGTACGCATGCCCAGGCTGGGGATGCTCGGCGGCACCGTGCACGTCACCGCCTATGGAGCGACATCGAACTCCTGCAACGTCGCCTACTGGTCACCCGTCGGTGACCGGCTCGACGTGCACGTGCGGTGCTTCACCCCGGCCGGTTCCCGTGCCAACACCCGATTCACCGTCAGTTTCGTCAACACCGCCTATCTCGGCGGCAGGTTCGGGTACGTATGGGCCGACCAGCCGACCGCGAGCTCGTACACGCCGTCGACGACGTACCAGTTCAACTCGGCCGGAGCGACCAACACCATCACCCGGGCCGGCGTGGGCCAATACACGGTGCGGCTCCCCGCCATCGGTTCCGCGGCAGGACATGTGCAGGTGACGGCGTACGGCGATGTGTTGGCGCGCTGCAAGGTCGTCAACTGGTACCCGTCGGGAACCGCCCAGCTCGTCAATGTCCGCTGCTTCACCCTTGGTGGCGCCCTGCGCGACACACGGTTCAGCCTCACCTACGTCCGGGACAACGGCATTCTGCGCACCACGCCCGCCGCGTACGCCTGGGCGAACCAGCCGACTGCGGGCTCGTACACGCCGTCGACCGCGTACCAGTACAACTCCGCCGGTTACACCAACCGGATCACGCGCCTCGGTGTCGGCATCTACCGCGTCTGGACCCCTGGAATGCCCCTGGGCTACGGCAATGTGCAGGTGACCGCCTACGGCTCCAGCTCCGCGCACTGCAACGTGGACTACTGGACCCCAAGCACCGGCATCCAGGTGCGCTGCTACACCGCCTCCGGCACACCGGTCGACACCTATTACGACGTGTCGTTCACGCGGTAGGCAAGGCTCAAGGGCCATACGGCGAAAGTCCTGTGCCGGCCTTGCGGTCCCAGCCATGGGTGGGACCGCAAGGCCCCTGGCGTGCTCCCCCTGGAGTGGCTCGGCGCCACCACTCCAGGACTGCAGTCAGTGCGTCAGCTGAGCTGGTCATGCGGCGGTTGCTTCGGGGTCTCGTGGTTCGTAGAAGGTGCCGTCGCGGAGCATGGTGAAGAGCACGCTGATGCGGTGGCGGGCGAGGCGGAGGAGGGCTTGCGTGTGGGTCTTTCCCCGGTCCCGGCATTTGTCGTAGTAGGTGCGGGACGCGGGGTCGTGCAGGGCAGCGAAGGCGGAGAGGAACATGGCCCGTTCGAGTTGCCGGTTTCCGCCTCGGGGTGCGTGTTCGCCGTGGATCGAGGTCCCGGAGGACTTCGTTGTCGGTGCGAGTCCGGCATAGGAGGCAAGGTGGGCGGCGTTGGGGAAGCCGGTGCCGTCGCCGTCGCCGTCGCCGTCGCCGTCGCCGTCGCCGACCAGCAGAACTGCGGCGGTCCTGACCGCGACCCCCGGCATCGAGGTCAGGACCTTGGAAAGAGGGTGCTCCTCCAGCAGGGCTTTGATCCGGGCTTCCAGAGCCCGGCGCTGTTCGTGGACGGCGGCCAGGGAGCGGGCCAGGACGGGATGACGACGTCGAGGGTGCCGGTCCCGGGAACGACCACGGTCTGTTCGTCGAGCGCGTCGAAGACCTCGTCGAGCAGCCGGGCGGCCATGCGTGGGGCTTTGGGCCGGATCGCTTCGACGAGTCTGCGGCGGCCGGCTTTCCGCAGGGCGGCCGGGGAGCCGTAGCGTTCCAGCGGCCAGGTGACGGCGGGGTGGTCCAGGCGGGGGCCGAGGACGCGTTCCAGCGAGGGGTGGAACTGGGTGAGCAGGCCGCGTATCCGGTTGGAGGTGCGGGTGGCCTCGGCCGCGAGGTCCTGGTCGAAGCCGACCAGCACGGTCAGTTCGGCGGTGATCTCGTCCGTGAGCTCGAGCGAGCGCAGCGTGTGCGGCATCGTCCGGGCGGCGTCGGCGATGACCGCGGCGTCCTTGGCGTCGGTCTTCGCCTCGCCCGTAGAGATCGGCGATCCGGCGCATGGCGAGTCCGGGCAGGTAGGCGACCTGGCAGCCGGCGTCCCGTGCGACGGTGAGCGGGAGGGTGCCGATGGAGGCGGGCTGGTCGACGATGACGAGCACGGTGCCGAACTTCGCGGCCAGCTTGTCGAAGACGGCCCGCAGCTTCGGCTCGCTGTTGGGCAGCTGCTTGTCGAAGACCTTCTTGCCGGCCGGGGTCAGTCCGTGGCCATGGTGAGCGGTCTTGCCGACGTCCAGGCCGAGGAACACGCCCACCGGCGTCTGGCCCGCGAGTACGACCACCGGCCCGACAACTCCGCCTCACGCGTCTCCTGGGCCTCCACCGCGAACATGACCCGCCGCCTCACCACGCCCACCCCAACCTGGCGCGACACCCTCCAGGCGGTCGCGTGAACAGCACCGAGCTCCTGGCCGCCCTCCAGGCCCAGCAGGACGACGCCACCGCCCGGGCCGTCGAACTACGCGACCAGATCGAACACCTCACCGCCGCTCTCACCGAGACCGAAGCACGTCTCGCGGAGCTGACCACCGCCCGGAAGGTCATCTCCGAACTCGCGCCGGCCGGAGCCGAACCCGATCCGCCCGAACAGGCCACCGCCTACCAGTCCATCGTGAACGCCTTCAACCAGCACCCCGACCAGCCGTTCCGGGTCCGCGAACTGCACGAACTCCTCGGCATGGCTACCGACGATCCGGCCCTGAACGTCACCCGAAGCCGCCTTGGACGCCTCACCCGCCAAGGCTTCCTCACCCAACCCGGACGAGGCCGCTACAAGAAACGGACCTTAACGCCGCTCTTCGCGGGCTGGAATCGGCACAACCGACGGCCGCCACTCTCGCTTGATCAACCCGAACACCCACGAGTCGGAAACCTCGCCGTTCACGACGCAGTCCTCCCGCAACGTCCCTTCACGCACGAATCCGAGCTTCTCGAGGACCCGGGCAGATGCCATGTTGCGCGTATCCGTCTCGGCCTGCACGCGATTCAGGTCCAGTGTGTCGAACGCCCACCGCAGCAAGGCGTGCGCGGCCTCCGGCGCGTAGCCGTGGCCCCACATCGCTTCGCCGAGGACGTAGCCCAACGACGCGCTGCGGTAGTCCGGGTTCCATCCGGTCAGACCGCACCAGCCGACGAAGGCCCCATCAGAAGCACGGTCGATGGCCACCCGCGCCCCGGTGCCTTCGTCCTCCATCTTCCGGCACATCGCGATGAACCGCTCGGCGCGGGCCCGTTCGGTCCACGGCGGGGAGTCCCAATAGCGCAGCACATAGGCGCTGCTGTGCAGCGCGAAGAGGGGGTCCGCGTCGGCGTCGGTGAAAGGGCGCAGTCGCAGGCGAGCGGTGTGCAGTACGGGGGTGCCCAAAGTCATGCGCACCATCTTGTGTCCTCATGGGGCGGGCAGAACACCGAATATCCGATCCAGGTCCGGCCCTCATGACGAAGGCACCGCCTACCAGGAGGTCCTTCATGCCTTCAACCAGCACCCCGACCAGGCATTCAGGGTCTGCAAGCGGCACGACTATTCGGCCTGCCCACCGATGGCCCAGACACGAACGTCGCCCGCGGCCGCCTCGGGCGCCGAGGCTTCCTCACCCAACCCGGACCAGGCCACTACTAGAAACGGACTTGACGACCTCTAAGAGGCCGCTGCGCGGATGTCTGCGGTGATGACTCGCCCACGAGAGGGAGCGAGTAGCTTGCCCAGCCAGCCGTCTTCTTGTGGCGAGAGTGCCTCGATCATCGTGCGGGCTGCACAGCGTGCTTCGGCGTTGTTGTCAACACACGGGCCTCGCACGAGGCAGAGTGCCGGGGCCGGGGACCGGGGAGAGCGCGACGGACAGCTGAGCGGAGGTAAAGGGGTGGCGAAGTGTGGTCTATTTCAACAACCCCTGTCCCGGTAGCCTCACCTGTGGCCAGTAGCGCACCATCCCCCCACCCCCCAGGTTTGCGTGCCGGCGTGGACTACACCCACCTATCTCTGCCCCTAGCAGCCGGGTGACCTCGCCCGTTCGCCGCCTCTAGGAGGATCACGGTGAAAGTTCGCACCAGAAGCTCGGCGATCATCGGCGCCCTCTGCCTCGTCGCTTCCCTCGCTTTGACCACGGCGTCTGCCGACGAGCTCAGCGCCCCAGGTCAGGCGGCGAAGGTCGTGCTCAAGAAAGTGGCCACGGCCCGGAATCCATCCGCCGGCACCGCCGGTCCCGGTGGCACGGTCTGGGTAGCCGAACGCGCAGGCACGGTAAGGGCCTTGAACGATGAGGGGCTCAGCGAGCCCGTCCTCGACATATCCAGCGAGACCACCACCAACGGCGAACGCGGCCTGCTGGGCATCGCGTTCGACAAGGAGTTCGCGCACTTCTACATCTCGTTCACGAACCTCCAAGGCACCAGCACAGTGGACGAGTTCGCGGTGCGGGACGGCAAGATCCAGCCGGACACCCGGCGCACCGTCCTCACCCAGACACAGCCCTACGCCAACCACAACGGCGGCGACATCGCGTTCGGCCCCGACGGCTACCTCTACATCGCGTTCGGCGACGGCGGCTCGGGCGGCGACCCGCACGGCAACGGGCAGAAACTCGACACGCTGCTCGGCAAGCTACTGCGGATCGACCCGAGCGGCGGCAAGCCGTACGCGATCCCGCCGGACAACCCGTTCGTGGACGACCCGAACGCGAGGGATGAGATCTGGGCGTACGGATTGCGCAATCCGTGGCGGTTCTCCTTCGACGCAGGCACGGGCGACCTGCTGATCGGGGACGTCGGCCAGAGCGCCTGGGAGGAGATCGACTGGGCCCCGGCAGCCAGCAACGGTGGTGAGAACTACGGCTGGTCCCAGATGGAGGGCAACCATCCCTTCCGGGGCGGCACGGAGCCCGTGAATCACGTACCGCCGGTCTACGAGTACGACCGCAGCGGGCCTGGCTGCTCGGTGACCGGCGGATACGTCTACCGAGGCGAGGCGATCCCGGACCTCAAGGGTCAGTACGTGTTCAGCGACTTCTGCGACGGCACCGTCCGCGCTCTGCAGTTGGAGAACGGCGAGGTGACCGGCGTGAGCGACCTCGGAGTCGACGGCGGCCGGGTCGTCTCGTTCGTGCAGGGAGGCAATGGCGAGCTGTACGTCCTCGACCTGGGTGGCAGCGTCTCCCGCATCGACCCGGCGTAACGACTCGGGGATGAAGAAGGCGCTGAGCAGCGAGTGTCACCCAGGTTGGCTGGATCACCTCCGGGATCTCCGGCCCGCTTGAGGCAGCCGCCGCCCCGGCCCGAGAACCTTGACGTCCTTCGGGTGCAGACCCTGCGGTTCGGTCACGTTTGCCGGACGACGCTGAGTCAGTGGTGTGCCTTGGGGGCCATATTCGGGTCGGGGCTCTCCGTGGCAGCCGCCCAGGCCGCTGTCGACGCGCCGCCCGGGCCGGTCCCGGTTCTTCAGACGGAAGGTGAAGGACACCGACGGACGTGAGCGGCCGATGTGGCGCACCTGCTGGACGGCTTCGTCCACCTGGTCCGGTGATGCCACGCGCCCGCCCGTCCTGTTGGTGTTCAACAACGCCGTTCCCGCCGCGTCCTGGCTCAGCTCTCGGCCGCGTTTACGGCGCGGTCTTCACTCGTGCGGGCTATTCAGCGGCTTCAGCTGCGTCTTTGACCATGTGTGATGCCTAGCCTTGCAGTGACGGCGAGTGGTCAGCAGCGAGTGGCACCGTCTACGAGCCCGGGGGGTGCGGTGAAGGTCAGGGGTGTACGTCACGCGTACGGTCGTCGTGCGGTTCTGCGTGGCTTGGACCTTGATCTGCGGCCTGGTGTGCTGGCCGGGATCGTAGGGGAGAACGGCGCAGGCAAGTCCACACTGTTGAGGATTCTTTCTGGTGAGCTGCGCCCGCAGCATGGCACGGTCCGTCATGAAGGCCACTTCGGCTACTGCCCGCAGGACGTGGTCGTCAACGATGCCCTGACAGTGCGTCAGCACTTGGAGTTTTTCCGCGTCGCGCGGGGACTGCCGGATCTGCGGCATGCCGGGGAGGTCATGGAGGTGCTGAGCCTGACGGAGTACGCCGATGAGCGTGCCGGCCTGCTCAGTGGCGGGACCCGTCAGAAGCTGAACCTGACCTTGGCGCTGATGCACGACCCGCGGGTGCTGCTGCTGGACGAGCCCTACCAGGGTTTCGACTGGGACACCTACCAGCGCTTTTGGGACTTGGCCGCACGATTACGCGATGCGGACCGCTCTGTCCTTGTCGTCTCGCACCTGGCCTACGACGCCGAACGCCTGGACGAGTTGTGGCGGCTTCAGGATGGCGTCCTGCACCCCGCAAAGGCGGTGCCGGCGTGAGTCGACACCTGCGTCTGTACCTCACAGCAACCCGCTTCGACCTGGTCGAGCACGCCCGCAACAGGCTCGCCATGATCTTGGTCGCCCTGTTCATCCCCTCCTGGATCAGCCTGGCCTACGCCATCATCCCCAGCAGGACCGTGACGTTCAGGCTGCGCGCGACCGGCCGACTCCTGGCACCGGCAGGCAACCAGATCACGCAGATCACCGGCGCCATCAACGCCGTCACCCTCATCACCGCGTTCATGATGTTCGCCGTCACGTTCAACGGCGGACGCTTCGACCGCCGCCTGGCCATGGCCGGCTACCCCCGCATCCATCTCATCCTGGCCAAGACCACCTCCCTGACCATGGCTTCCGGCACCATCGCCGTCTATGCCACCGCGGTGATCTGCACCGCCTGGAGTCCGCGCCAGCCCGTGCAGCTCGCCGCGGCACTGTTCTGCGGAGCCATGACTTACGGTTCACTCGGCGTCGTCTTCGGCTCCCTGCTGCGCCGTGAAGTGGAGGGCATGTTCGCCCTGGTCATGACCAGCCTCGTCGATGTCGGCCTGCAAAGCCCTCTGGCCGGCGGTGGCACCACAAGCGCGGCCGTGCAGCTCCTGCCCACTTACGGCACCATGCAGGCCGCCACCGCCGCGGGCTTCACCCACCAATCCCTGCCCGGCGATCTGGCCGTCCAGATGCTCTGGTTCGCCGGTGCCGCGCTCCTGGGCCTGTTCGCCTTTCACCGCCGTACCAAAGACGCCCTGACCGCACGGCCATCCTTCCGTCTGCCTTGGCCACCCAGGGACCGGCAACCTGCGCGCCCGGCCCGGGCTACGTCGACGCCCCGCTGAACAAGTGTCCTGGGTGCGAGGGCTCACAAGGCGCCCTACGGGGACGCTCGCACCCGCATCGCCGAGGGAAGTCCTGGCCCCGGAAGGGAGCCGGTTGAGCAGAAAGGGCCCACAGATGCTGGTAAGGCGATGGCTGGACGCTGCGGGGATCACTGATTCCGTCCTTCGGCACTGCTACACAGTGTGCGTGCGCGAGTTGGCCGGCACCGACGGAGGGACCGCCCGCTGGCAGGGCCTGCGCAGCGCTCCCGCAGCTGCTCGGCCTCATACCGCGGCACTGCTCGCACACGGGTGTCGTGCTGATCTCTGCGTGGACAGCGGTCCGGTGGAAGACCGCCAGCGCCGCTTCACCCAATTTGTTGAGGCCACCCGGGCAGCCTTCGCCGCCGGTGGCTCCCATGACCCCGTGCTGCACGCCACGGTCCACACCTACCGGACCTTCGGTCTGCCGCTGTCGGTGGTTGAGGACATGTTCACAGCGATGCAGCGGGACCTCGACTTCCGCGACTTCGCCACCTTCACAGAACTGCGCCGATGGTGCATGCAGATGACCGGTGGCCCGATGGCCATGATCTTCCGGATGACGGGCGCCGCGACCGAACCCGCCCATGAGCTGCTGGTACGCGAGTTCTCCGTCTTCGCACAGTTGACGGATGTGCTGCGCGACCTGTCGGAAGACCTTGACGATGGGCGCCTCTACCTACCGTTGGAGGACCTCGACCGATTCGCAGTGCGCGCCGAGGACATCAAGGCCAAACGCTGGACACCGGCTGTGGCCGACCTCATCGCGTTCGAGGCCGAGCGTGTCACCGAGCAGCTGCACCAGGCCGCTGAAGCGGACCACGGTCCCATGAGCGCCCTCTGGCAGGCCCATCGTGAATATCTGGCCCTGCTCATCGCTGCGGTGCTGGCCGCAGGCCAGGACGTCCTCCACCGACCGGTGCAGCCACCCCTGGGAACGTTGCTCAATGCGTGGCGGCCCCGCATGCGGGCCGTGATCCCCTGCTGACCCGTGAAAGGACGCGCCATGTCTCTTGTTGCGATCCCCGCCGGCGCCCCATACGTTCCGCTTCTGGAGGCCGAGCTGCTTCGCTGGGTGGGCAGCGGTGACAGCCTGCTGGAACTGGCCTGCCTGGACGCTCTGTTCCCCCCGGGCAAGCTCCTGCGCCCCGTCCTGTGCGTGGAGTCGGCCAAAGCCGTCGGCAGTGGCGCCGACCAGGTGCTGGCTTTCGCGGCCGGCATCGAATGCCTGCACGTCGCCAGCCTCGTCCACGACGACATCATCGACCAGGACCCGGTACGCCGCGGGCGGGCCTCCACTGCCGAACAGTACGGCCTCGCCGAAGCCCTGACAGCAGGCGATGGACTGTCGATGGCCGGAATCGCGGCCTTGCTCAGCTCCGGCCCCGCCGAGCTTGTGCTGCACGCAGCACGCGTCACCATCGAGGCCCTGCGACACATGTGTCAAGGCATCATGCGCGAAACCGAAATCCGCGGTGACCTGACCTGCGGAGTCCCGACCGTCCTGAACATCATGCAAGCCAAGACCGCCGCACTGACCGGCGCCTCCTGCCAGGCAGGGGCGATCCTGGCCGGAGCAACCCCGCCGCAGCACCAGGCCCTGCGCCGGTACGGAGAACTGCTCGGCATGGCCTTCCAGATCCGTGACGACCTGCTTCCCTACACGGCCGAGGACCGGATCACCGGCAAGACAGCCACCAGCGACGTCGCCAACCTCCAACCCACCCTGCCCGTCCTGCTCGCCTACGAAGCCGCCGACGAAGCCGACCGCAACCGCCTGACCGCCCTGTTCCGCTGCGGCACCGACCCCCTCGCCGCACACCGGGACATCCTCGCCGTGCTGAAACGCACCGGCGCTCTCACCAAGGCGACCCGGATGGCATCCGCCTGCGCCGAACAGGCACGCGCCGAACTCACCGGCCTCCCGGACTCCACCCAGCTCGCCGAACTGGCCACAGCAGCAGTCGACCGCCAGCGCTGACAGAGCGCCACACCAAGATCGGCACACATCGACCTGCCAGGTAACCGCACCTGTGCGACGACTGCACCAACTGTCGGTGCCGACTTCACTGACGAACGGTGGAGGGCGGTCGAGCGCGTCCGCTGGGGCGCCACCCAAGAGCCCAGGCCGCCTTGGTGCGAGGACTGCGACGGCAGGCCGTCACCGACGCACAGCAAGCCTGGCCGGGCGCGCATCGGCAACACGGTCCACAATCTTCGACGAGCAGGCGCCCGGCGCTCTTCTGCTGCGCTGATCCCTTATGCCGGCGTAGGACCCCCCGGTCGAGACGCGGGTTCGCATCGGAGTTGTCCGTCCGGGCCAGGTACCGCGCTCAGTCACACTCAGCGTTAGTTGGCCATGCGCAGCGACTGTTGGCCACCTGAGTCCTACGCCACTTGGGCTGCGGCTGAGCGGCGGATCTGACCGCTGAGTGCTTGAGCTGGCCGCTTGAGCGCCGCAGTTGACCTGGCTGAACACAAGGCTGCGGTTTCAGTGGGGCGACTGGCTTGAGCGGAGTTCGGTCCGCCGCTCAGTAGCCGGGCGGGATCCGGTCCTGCGGCCCGTCAGCCACCTCTGCCGCGCCGTCCTCCATCTGTGCCCGCTTGGCCACGGCCGGGTCGGTCGAGTCCGAGACCAGCTCCGCGATGCGCAGGGTGCACTCCCACTCCGTCAGCCTGCCTTTGATCACCACCAGGTATGTCTCCCGGTCGGCGAAGCGGTACACGTGACGCCGCTTCTCGACGATACTTTTGCTCGGTACATACGTGTGGAGGGCTGCACGGAGTGCCTTCAGTGCCTGGTCCTTCGTTTCCAGCCCACGGCAGATGAACTCGGTCCTGTACACGTCGCTGTAGTACTCCGCGATCACGACCCAGTTCCCCATAACTCCCCCTCGGCGCCGTTGCCAGTCAGCCACAACTCGGCCTCCGGAGCAAGAGCCTTGCAGACCGAGGGGTGGCCTCTGTGCGAGGGCGGCGGATGGGATGAGCGGCTGACCACCGCCGGACGGGACGGGCCAAAAGTCGAGACCGCGCGACCAGCGGTTCGCCATGCACCACGCGCTGCGGCCCGTAGCAGTGCCGGTGGCGTGCCACGGAACTGGAACGGCACGCCGTACCAGCGGTGGACCCTGACGCGGTTGCAGGTGAACTCAAAGGCGAGGCGCAGCGCGTGTACGACGAGGCGGCTCTGCCCGACGAGGTCGTGAGCGCAGCGGAGGACCGGGAAGGAGGGGAGTTCGTCCACGAAAACATCTCCTCCATGGGCTTCCGCTTCAAGCGCCCGAACGGGTCCCTCGCCGTCGACGCATATGCATGGCCGGCGGCTCACTCGACTCGTGCGGACGCCTGGCGAGCGGCTGTACCGCTGCTGGCCTGCTCGCCTGGGGACGGCTGGAGCTGGTTCTGCACATCAGAAGCCGAGGCCGACGCCGCCGGCTGCGTAGGCCGCGCCGCGCGGTGCGTTGGAGAGACGAGTACGCGCACGTGCGGCGGCTCGGTTTCGTCACCGACAGCGAGCACCAGGCCGTGGACACTGGTTGCGATGCCGGTGGGGGAGTGATGGTGTCACTCGGTGCGGCGTCGGACCCACGCGCCGGACAGCCGCCGCGTCACAACGGCGCTGAGGGTGCGTATGCCGTGCGCCGAGCCCGGGTCGATACCGGTGAGCTCAGCGACCCGGCGCAGGCGGTAGTCCAGGGTGCGCGGGTGGACGTTGAGGGCCGCTGCCGCCGCGCCGCGGTTCATGTCGTGGCGGTAGTAGGCATCGAGCGTGGTCACGAGGTCCGGGCCCGGTTCCAGGCTCCGGGCCAGCGTCTGGAGCCAGTCGTCGATGAACGGCACGTCCGCGACCGCGAGTTCGACGAAAACGTCCGCCATCGTGTACGGCCGCAATCTGCGGGACGGCTTGCCCAGTGGGGCCGACTTGCTGATCCGGCGGGCCCGTTCGAGGGCGTCGGGGAGTCCGTCGAGCGGTGCGGTGGCGGTGCCGGCGGCGCAGGGGCGGCCGAGTGCCTCGGCGAAGTCCCCAACGAGGCCCGCTGCTGCGTCGGGTGCGGAGGACAGCGGTATCGCCTCGTCGGCGCATGGAACAACAGCGATGAGCTCACCGCCCCTCGTGCCGCTCTCCGGGTACCAGGCGGCCGGCACCCGGTGTGTCTTCACGAGCGTTTCGATCTCGATGTCCAGATCACGGTCGCGCAAGGGGTGGTCCGGTACGCGGATCACCGTGACGGCGCAGAATTCGGGCTGTTCCAGGTCGAGGGCGGTGGCGAGGTCCGCGGCCATGGGGTCACCGGTCAGCAGTGACCTGGCCAGCAGGGCGACCTGTTCGACATACGGCAATCGGCGGCGCAGCACCGTCACGAATCCCTGTCGGTAGGCAACGATGCCGCGGTCGCCCTGCGGGGCGAACCAGGTCATCACCTGCATGAGTTCCTCGACATCGCCGCCACGCAGGCTCTCGGACGCCTCCTGGATGTCGCGCAGCATGAGCGTGGTGTGTACCTGCAGTACCTGCTGCCGCGAATCCGAGGACATTCCGGCATTTGCCCGTAACTCGCCGATGGCCGCGATGTAGCGGAGGTCCTCGTCGGTCAGCTCGCTGTTGTCCGGGGAGAGTTCGATCGTGCGGCGCCGTAGCCACACCGAGTATTCCATCGTCTCGTCCTTGGCCCGGGGGTTGGTTTCCCACGAGCGGAACTCCGGAATCTCGCGTTGATACGTCTCGACCTCCCGGCGGGCGTTGGTCGGCGCCTGCCGGGCCAGTTCGGCGAAGAGGGTCCCCATGGGTGGGAGCCTGCCATCGCAGGTGAGCGGGCGGACAGAAGGAATCCGGACATGGTTTGTCACTTCGCGTGAATCGACGTCCTTTGCCGCGCCCGGGCATTTGTCACGGTGCGCAAATTTCCCGCACCGGGGCGGAGTTGTGCCTCGATCCGGTTGTGGAGCTGCGGTGAAGGCGGCTAAATAGGAGTCGTCAACACGCCGAAATTTGCATTCGCGGAGATCTGTGTCGCGTGTGCAATTTTCCTCGTGGCATTCGATCGAACGGGAGGGGAACACTGATGAAAGCAGGAATGAGAAAGAGACTCGCGGCGGCGGCCGCGGTCCTCTCCGTTTCCGCGGCACTGCTGGTGAGCGCGCCCGGCGCGGGTTCGGCCACCACCGCCACGCCCAGCCTGCGGGCGTTCGGGATCACCGGCGACGGCACCCTGATGGCCAAGTTCACCACCGACCGGCCGGACGTGCTCGACTGGGTCCGGGTCATCACCGGCCTCAGCGGCGACACGAGGCTGCTCGCCGTCGACCACCGGGTCCAGGACGGCCTGATGTACGGCCTCGGCGAGAAGGGCGGCATCTACACGATCAAGACACCGCCGCAGACCTCCGACGTGGTGGTCACCAAGGTCTCGCAGCTCAAAGTCCCGCTGTACGGCAACAACTTCGGCTTCGACTTCAACCCGGCAGCCGACCGGCTCCGCGTGGTCAGCGACAACGGCCAGAACCTGCGGCACAACCTCAATGACCACACCACGGTCGAGGACACGACCCTCACCACCCCGCCGCTGACCGGGCCGTCGCGGGGCGTCACCGCGTCCGGCTACACGAACAACGACCTGGTCGCCGCCACCGGGACGCTCCTGTACGGCATCGACACCACGACAGACAACCTCGTCCTGCAGGCGCCGGCCAACAACGGCACCCTGTCCACGGTCGGCTCCCTCGGCTTCGACGCGCAGTCCAACGCGGGACTGGACATCTTCAGCTACCTGACAGGCGGCAAGACGACGTCGGTCGCCGCGTTCGCCTCGCTCACCCCGTACGGTGCGAGCACCCCGACGCTCTACAGCATCAACCTGGTCACCGGTGAACCGACTCCTATCTTCCGGTTCCCGCTGAACATCACGTCCCTGGCGGTCACCCTGACGGGAAGCTGACTCTCTCCGACTTGCACGGCGGCCCGGCCGGACGGCTGTATGCCCGGCCGGCCGCACGTTCTGCTGACGCAGCGGCGGCGCAACCGCTCGGTCCGCCAAACGTTTGGCGGGCAGAGCCGCGGTGTCAGTCGCCTGGCGTCTCTTCCACGATCCTCGGATCCGCCGTTGGATTCGCACTCCCCACCGGCGCTTCGCCCGAGACTACGAGACCCTGCTCGCCAGCTCCGAGGCCGTGATCCACATCGCCTCGATCGACAACCTCACCAAGCGCACAACGGACGGGGCGACACCGCCCTGGGGAGACTTACTAGTGCCGCATCAGTCAACGTTCGCCCTGGGCGGTCTGCGACGATGACTCCGTGGACGAAGAAGTCATTCCCATTCTTCGCGTAGGGGACGCTG
>NZ_JBIRZZ010000022.1:0-91190 GCF_044391385.1 Streptomyces sp. NPDC018693
CCGCCGCTACATCATCTGGCGAAACCGTCACGCCGCCGATCAACGGCTACGAGCCGTGGTCGACAGGGCGAACGTTGCCTGATGCGGCACTAGGAACGGTCACTTCCGGCCGAGGGCGTCCCGCACGGCCTCCTCCGTACGCGCGACGACGGCCGAACCGTCGTCCGCGGTGATGATGGGCCGCTGGATCAACTTCGGGTGTGCGGCGAGCGCCTCGATCCACCGTTCCCGGGACGCCTCGTCCCGCGGCCACTCCTTCAGCCCCAGCTCCTTGGCCGCGGCCTCCTGCGTCCGCGCGATGTCCCACGGCTCCAGCCCGAGCCCGGCCAGGACTTCCCGGATCTCGTCCTCGCTCGGCACGTCCTCCAGATAGCGACGGACGGTGTAGTCGGCCCCCTCCGCGTCGAGCAGGGTGAGCGCACTACGGCACTTGGAACAGGCAGGGTTGATCCAGATCTCCATGTCGCCCACGCTACTCGCGTGCTTGCGCCGGCGACTGGTCCCCGCCTTGGCGACGGCCGCGCATCTCGCCGTTGCGGCGAGGCCCGAAGTGGCTTCTGGCCAGGGCCTTTTGTCAGTGGGGGGCGGTAGAATTGAAGCTGTGTTCGAGGGTTCCGCCGGGGTTTCCGGTCGGAGCCCTGACCGCGACAGGAGGATGCCTGTGCCCGCTGCCGCAACCAAGCCGAAGCCGCTGCCGACCCAGTCCACCGCCAAGCGACCCGTCCTGCTCGAACTGCCGTGCGCGCCCGTGCAGAAGCGGCCGCTGCCGCCCGGGCGTCCCCGCGAGTGGTACGTCACCCACAACCGCCGCCTCAAGGCCATGCGCCTCGCCATAGCCCTCCTCGACTCGGGGGTGTACCTGCCCAACCAGGCCCGCAACGAGAAGATCCGCAGCACGGCCGAACGGATCGGCGTCCACCCGCCGTCCGACACGACGTGCCACATGGTCCGCGCCCTGATGCGCTACAGCCGCTGAGTCAGGCTCGGCCGCACCCGGCTCACGGTGCGAACGGCAGCTGCCTCTTGCGCTCCGTGAGCCGGTACCGGTCGAGGACCACCGGAAGGGCGGCGTCGCAGGCGGGCAGCCGGATCGCGTGCCGCGCTGTGGGCAGTGGCGGGGTGCCGGTGACCGACCTGAGAAGGGATCCTGGCGCCTCGTCACCCCCCGGCGGCGCTCAGCTCCTTGTCCAGCGGCGTCGGGAAGCGCGGCCGCACTCGCGTCGCCCCCACCCAGCCCCTCAGCCGCTCCGCCGCCCGTCCGATCGCCGCCTCCGCCTCCCGGCCCACGTCCTCCAGCAGCCGCCACACGACCTCCCCGTCCGCGCGCTGCGCCCAGCCCCCGACCACCCGCCCGTCCCACCACACCGTCGGCCCCACATTCCCGCTCCGGTCGAACAGCGCGCCCCGTGACTCCGGCGCCAGATACCAGTCCCGCTCCCGCCAGCCCATCGCCGTCGGATCCAGCGCGGGCAGCAGCGCCGCCCACGGCTCCGCCGGGCCGGTGGTCACCGCCTCCTCGTCACCGGCCACGACATACGCCGTCCCCTCGTCGACCGTCACCTCCCGCGCCCCGGACGCCCGCAACGCCCGCCGTACGTCCGTCACCCGCCACCCCGTCCACCACTTCAGGTCCGCCTCGGTCGCCGGACCGCACACCGCCAGCCAGCGGCGCAGCAGCTCCGCCTGGGTCTCGGCGGCGTCCAGCTCCGGGTGTTCCGGCGCCGGCGCCCACCGGAACCGGCTCGACGTCCACGAGCCCAGCGGACGGCCCCGCACCACCTTCCCCTCCGTCCCGAGCAGCCGCAGCAACCGCGTCGACACCGTGTGCACGCCCTCGTAGCTCTTCCCGGCCGCGTACACGAACTGCTCGCGCAGTCTCGGCTCCTCACGCGCCAGTTCGGCCGCCGTCGCCTGCCCCAGCCGGTCGAGGGCGGCCAGGGTCGACTCCTCGACCTCCTTCAGCCACACCGCGTCCGGCGCCCCCGCCTTCGCCATGTCCTTCACCAGCGCCGCCCGCTCCCGCCCCGCCACATCGAGGCCCGTCGAGGCGTGCACCACCGCGGTCAGCGCGGTCGGGAACACGAACACGGTGTGCCGCATGCCATGCATCCGCACGAGCGAGCGGTCCTCGTAGAGCGCCCGGTCCGTCTCCACCACGGTGTCCGCGGGGTCCGCCAGGCGCGCGCCTATCGCCAGGTACACCGTCGCCGGATCCGAGCCGTGCAACGCCACCAGCGCCTCGGCAACCTCCTCCGGACTCCCCGCCCGCGCGCTCCCCGCCAGCCCGTGCCGCACCGCCAGCCGGGCCCGCCGCTCGGCCCCATCGACGTACCGCCGCGCCTCACTGATACCCATGCCACCCCTCCGTCCGGTCCCCCGCCCGAGCCCCGCCGGGCCGACCGAGGCCCACCCGCGCCTGCCACCATCCTGCCCGCCGCCACTGACAACGCACCTCCACCCACCCGCACCCCCACCACACCCCCGCCCCCTCACCCATCTGCCGTACTCCGCATGCGCCACGCCCCCACTCGCCCTTCACTGCTGCCATAAGGGAGGTGCCCGCGGACAGGGAGGCCGGACCGGATGACGCCACGGCAGCAGCACACGCGGACGCGGACCCGCCCCGTCTCCGGACGGCCCACCCCATGACCACCCCCGCCGACCGGGCCGACCAGGGCCGACTCGCCCGCAAGCGCGTCCCCCGCTCCGGGCACGCCCTCTGGCTCCCGCCCGTCGACCGCGCCGACCCCGTCGCCGTACTGGAACGGCAGGGGCAGGACCGGCTGCCCGAGCTGCTGCCGATCCGGTACGGCAGGATGAGCGCCTCCCCCTTCGCCTTCCTGCGCGGCGCCGCCGCCGTGATGGCCGCCGACCTCGCCGCCCAGCCCCACACCGGCCTCACCGTGCAGCTGTGCGGCGACGCCCACCTCCTCAACTTCGGCCTGTACGCCTCCCCGGAGCGCACCCTCCTCTTCGACCTCAACGACTTCGACGAGACCTACCCCGGCCCCTTCGAGTGGGACGTCAAACGCCTCGCCGCCTCCATCGCCGTCGCCGGACGCGAGAACGGGCACAAGGACACCAAGGTCCGCCACGCCGCCCGTGAGTCCGCGGCCGCCTACCGCACCACCATGCGGCGGCTGGCCCGGCAGGGCGAACTCGCCGTCTGGTACACGGCCATCGACGCCGACCAGCTCCGCGCCCTCGCCCGCTCCGCCGGCCGGCGCCGCCGCGTCGAGTCCAGCCTCACCCGCGCCCGCCGCCGCACCAGCCTCCAGGCGCTCGGCAAGCTCACCGAGGTCGTCGACGGACGCCGCCGTATCGTCCACGACCCGCCGCTGCTGGAACCCGCCGGCGCCTCCGACGCCGCCGCTCTGCGCAAGATCTTCAACGACTACCGTTCCACCCTCGCCGAGGAGCGCCGCCTCCTCCTCGACCGCTACCGCTTCGTCGACGCCGCCCGCAAGGTCGTCGGCGTCGGCAGCGTCGGCACCCGCTGCTTCGTCGTCCTGCTCACCGGACGGGACTGCGACGACCCGCTGTTCCTGCAGATCAAGGAGGCGAGCCCGTCCGTCCTGGAGGCGCATCTGCCGAGCGGGCCCTATGTCCACCCCGGGCACCGGGTCGTCGCCGGCCAGCGGCTGCTGCAGGCCACCGGCGACATCTTCCTCGGCTGGATGACCGGCCCTCAGGGCCGCGCCTTCTACTGGCGTCAGCTGCGCGACACGAAGGGCTCCGCCGACGTCGCCGGCATGGGCCCGGCCGACCTGCTCGGCTACGCCCGCCTGTGCGGTACGGCGCTGGCCCGCGCCCACGCCCGCTCCGGCGACCGCATCGCCATCGCCGCCTACCTCGGCTCCGCCGACACCTTCGAACGCGCCGTCACCGACTTCGCGCTGGACTACGCCGACCAGACCACCGCCGACCACGCGGCCCTCGGCGCGGCCGTCGCGGCGGGCGTGGTCACGGCGGCACCGGGAGCATGAGCCTGCGTCAGCGAAGCACCGGCCCGCGGAAAAGGAGCTGCACGGCGACCGCCCGGCTTTCTACCCTGAAGGCGTGTCAGGCACCGGAGTCACCGGAAGCCCCTTCCGCCACCGCACTCACGCCCAGGGAGGTCCGTCATGAGCACCGTCGTACTCTCCGGGACCGCCGTCCTGGTCGTCCTCGGATTCGGAAACCATCTCTACTGGCTCGCCGCGATCGCCGTGCTGTACCTGTACGCGCGATCCGCCCGCGACACGTCCTCGACACCTTCGACGACATCCTCGACACCCTCGGCGCCCGCACCGGGCGGCGCCCCGACGACGTACAAGGCATACCGCGACCGCCGCGACCAGCAGGCCAAGTGGGAGCGCCGCTACAAGCGCGAGCGCAACCTGTAAGCCTCGTATGGCAAGCCTCGTACGGCAAGCCTCGTACGGAGCGGATCACAGGCCGGGGGCGCCCCACACCGGGAACCAGCGCCCGAGGTCCTGCTCGATCCTCAGGTCGTTCGCCAGAGCCGCCTTCACCTGCAGTTCCAGTGAGTTGTCGCGGGGGGGGCGCCCCCCCCCCCCCCCCCCCCCCCCGGCGGCGCCCCCCCCCCCCCCCACACCACCCCCCCCCCCCCCCCCCCCGCCCCGGTAAGCCGCCCCGCCCCCCCCCGGCCACCCCGCGCCGGGGGGCCTGCCCGATCCCGGGGGGGGGCGCCCGCCCCCCCTACCCCGGCTTGCCGTGGGGGGGCCCGCCCCGCGCCCCCGCCCGGGGCCGCGCCGCGAACGGGTAGAAGGACCCCCGCTTGTACAGGTACACCAGCGCCAGCCGCCGCTGACCGTTGTCCGCGTCCCGGAAGCCCGCCAGCGAGCACAGCAGCTGCGGGCCGAAGCCGCCCGCCTCCAGGGCGCTGTTCACCGCGTGCAGATCGTTGACCAGCTCCACGAGCTGGTCGGGGGAGCGGTGCGAGACCAGCCAGGAGTAGCCGTAGTCGTCCCGGGTCAGCTCGACCGGCGGACCCGTGCGCCCGGTGTCCGCGTCCAGCAGCGCCCGCACCTCCCGGTGCGTCTGCTCGAAGGCCCCACCCTCCACCGTGGCGAAGCACACCGCGCCCTGCCCGGTCGGGGTGAACCCGGCGGCCGCCTCCAGCGTGATCGCCGCCGACGGCAGCCCGAAGAGCTGATCGAGATCGGGTGCGACCGGCTTCGAACGACCGAGCAGGATGTCCAGAATCCCCATGCTTCCCGTTCACCCCTTGTCGGGCGCCGCGGCCTCGCCCAGCTCGCCGGAGATCCGCCCCAGCTGTTCCAGCCGCTGCTGCAGGGGCGGGTGGGTGGAGAAGAACCGCTCGACACCGGGCTCCCGGCCGGTCGCCGGGGTGAAGTAGAACGCGTTGAACGCCTGGGCCGTACGCAGGTCCTTCGTCGGGATCCGCGCGATGTCACCGGACACCTTCGTCAGCGCCGACGCCAGCACCGAGGGCCGCCCGGTGAGCAGCGCCGCGGCCCGGTCGGCGGCCAGCTCCCGATACCGGGACAGGGCCCTGATCAGCAGGAACGACAGCGCGTACACGGCGGCCGACACGCCCATCACCGCCATGAACACCACCGCGGTGTTCTGGTCCCTGCGCCCGCCCCCGAAGAGCTGCGAGTAGAAGGCGAACCGCACGATCAGCCCCGCGATCACACCGAGGAACGACGCGATCGTGATCACCGCGACGTCCTTGTGCGCCACATGCGACAGCTCGTGCGCGAGCACGCCCTCCAGCTCGCCCGGTTCCAGCCGCCGCAGCAGGCCGGTCGTCACACACACGACGGCCTTGTCGGCGTTCCGCCCGGTGGCGAACGCGTTCGGCATGTCCATCTCGGACACCGCGACGGTCGGCTTCGGCATGTCCGCCATGGCACACAGCCGGTCCACCACGGCATGCAGCTCGGGATACTCCTCCCGCTCCACGACCCGCCCGCGCATGGCGAACAGCGCGATCCGGTCCGAGAACCAGTACTGGGCACCGAGCAGCGCCGCCGCGACGACCACGACCAGCACCCACGACTTCAGCAGCACGACGAGCGCGGCCACGAACGCGACGTACAACAACCCGAGCAAAAACATGGTGACCGTCATCCGAACGGTCAACCGCCGATCACTCCGGAAACGGCTCCGCATCTGAACCACCCCGCAGTCAGGCACTCGCCCCACTGCCAGTGTGCACCGTCCGGTCCCCATGACGCGGTCCTGAACGTCCCCAGTCCGGGCAAAAGGTCCCTGCCGGGCCGGTCGCACAGTTCCCCGACATGCTGCGGGCAGTCGTGCCTCCCCCAGCGCCGGGCGCGCCCCCGGCTCAGCCCCGGGCCTTGAGCAACCGGACCGCAGCGACCCGAGCGGCGGCCGGCCACTGGGCTCCGAGCCGCTCCTTCAGCCACTCCTCGGGCACCAGCGCCGCAGACGGCAGCACGGCCGAGGTCACCTCACGCACCACCCCGGGCGCCGGATCGTCCAGGAGCGGCCACAGCCGTCGTACGTCCGCCGCGTCCAGGATCCGCAGACCGGCCACCGCCCGTGCCCGCACCGCCGCCACCGGGTGGCCGACGAGCGGCCAGAGCAGCTCCGCGTCCGCACGGTCACCGCATTCGGCCAGCCCGACCGCCGCGCCCGGCGGCACCCCGGGACCACCGGGGTCGGCGCACCGCGCCCGGTACCAGGCCACCGGATCGCCCCCGCCCTGCCGTACGACATACCGCGCACAGGCCCGCACCAGCGCCGACCGGTCGGCGAGGAACCCCTCCGCCCGCTCGAACCGCCCGGCCCGCCGCAGCGCGGTCACCCCGGCCGACCGGGCCCGCGGACTGCGCGCGCGGAGCAGGGGCGTGAGGACGTCGTCAGCACTGCCGTCCGGCTGTACGGCGGCCAGGGCGGCCTCCGCGCACAGGTCCTGTACGACGACGTCCGCGTCCTGGGCCGCCACACGGGCCAGCTCGGCGGGGGAGAGGGAGCGCTCCTCGACGGCGATGCGGTAGGCCAGGCGGCGCACGGCGCGGTCGGTGTCCTGGAGGAGGGCGGCTGTCGGCGCACCGCGCAGCACCTGTGTCAGCACCTCGACCGCGAAGGCACCGCGCTCCCGCCGCCCGACACGCAGGACCAGCGACGCCAGCCGCACCGCCGTACCCGCGTCGAGCCGCTCACGCAGCAGCTCCCACGCACGCTCACGCACCGGCTCGACCCAGTCGGCGGCGCGGATCACGACCAGCGGCAGCAGCGCCGGGTACTCGCCGGCCCGCCGCACCGCGGCCTCCCGCACCCGGCCGTCGGGGTGGCAGAGCGCGAGTGCGAGACGCGCCTCGGCGGTGTGCTCGGGGTGATGACCTACGACCCACGCGCGGGTCGGCAGCAGCTCACGCCCGTACCAGCCGACGTCACGCACGCCCTCGTCCAGCGCGGTCCACGCGGCGGGATCCCCCGCGTCGAGCGCCTCCTCCAGCGAGGCCCCCTCCAGAAGCCGCGCCACGGCGGCCTCCCCGCCCCACCTGTCCTCACGCATCCCCGCCCCTGACATTGCGTTGTGCTACCCGCGGGCACTCCTAGTAGGACCGCGGGAAGCCCGCATACCCCAGCACCAGGATCACCGCGACCACACAGCCCAGCACAAGGGCCGTCGACCACCAGGGCGACCGGGGCCGCAGCCGACGTCCCCTGCCCTCGGGCTCTCCCCGGAAGGGCACCGGCCCAGGAGGGTTCTCCTTCCACCGCGCGGCCAGCATCCGCGCCCGCGCGGACGGCTCCTTGTGCTCGGCTGAGTCGGCCCAGCGCAGATCGAACTCACGCTCGTTGTCGTCCTGTCCGGACATCTCCGCAGCCACCCCCGTGACCCTCTCGCACAACCCTGTCGAACAACAGTATTACTGGAACGATACGCCGACGCCCCCGCCCTGAGAAACAGGAACGGGGGCGTCGTACCGGTCACGCGAGGCGCGTGCGCGGCCCGGTCACACGTCGAAGTACAGCTCGAACTCGTGCGGGTGCGGACGCAGCTGCAGCGGCGCGATCTCGTTGGCGCGCTTGTAGTCGATCCACGTCTCGATCAGGTCCGACGTGAAGACGTCGCCCTGGAGGAGGAACTCGTGGTCGGCCTCCAGAGAGTCGAGGACGGCCGGGAGGGAGGTCGGGACCTGCGGGACGCCCGCGTGCTCCTCGGGGGCGAGCTCGTAGAGGTCCTTGTCGATCGGCTCGGCCGGCTCGATCTTGTTCTTGATGCCGTCCAGGCCGGCCAGCAGCAGGGCCGAGAAGGCCAGGTACGGGTTGCCGGAGGAGTCGGGCGCGCGGAACTCGACGCGCTTGGCCTTCGGGTTGGAGCCCGTGATCGGGATGCGCATGGCCGCGGAGCGGTTGCGCTGCGAGTAGACCAGGTTCACCGGCGCCTCGAAGCCCGGGACCAGACGGTGGTACGAGTTCACCGTCGGGTTGGTGAAGGCCAGCAGCGACGGGGCGTGCTTGAGGATGCCGCCGATGTAGTAGCGGGCGGTGTCCGACAGGCCCGCGTAACCGGCCTCGTCGTAGAAGAGGGGCTGGCCGCCGGTCCACAGGGACTGGTGGACGTGCATGCCCGAGCCGTTGTCGCCGAAGATCGGCTTCGGCATGAAGGTCGCCGTCTTGCCGTTGCGCCAGGCGACGTTCTTCACGATGTACTTGAAGAGCTGCAGGTCGTCGGCGGCCGCGAGCAGCGTGTTGAACTTGTAGTTGATCTCGGCCTGGCCGGCGGTGCCCACCTCGTGGTGCTGGCGCTCGACCTTCAGGCCGGCCCGCTCCAGCTCCAGGGAGATCTCGGCGCGCAGGTCGGCGAAGTGGTCGACCGGCGGGACCGGGAAGTAGCCGCCCTTGTAGCGGACCTTGTAACCCCGGTTGTCCTCCAGCGCACCGGTGTTCCAGGCGCCGGCCTCGGAGTCGATGTGGTAGAAGGACTCGTTCGCCGAGGTGGCGAAACGGACGCTGTCGAAGACGTAGAACTCGGCCTCGGGACCGAAGTACGCGGTGTCCGCGATACCGGTCGACGCCAGGTACGCCTCGGCCTTCTTCGCCACGTTGCGCGGGTCACGGGAGTACTGCTCGCCCGTGATCGGGTCGTGGATGAAGAAGTTGATGTTGAGCGTCTTGTCGCGGCGGAACGGGTCGACACGGGCCGTCGACAGGTCCGCGCGCAGCGCCATGTCGGACTCGTGGATGGCCTGGAAGCCGCGGATCGACGAACCGTCGAAGGCGAGCTCCTCGTCCGGGTCGAACGCCTCGACGGGCACCGTGAAGTGCTGCATGACGCCCGGCAGGTCGCAGAAGCGGACGTCGATGAACTTGACGTCCTCGTCCGCGATGAACTTCTTGGCCTCGTCGGCGTTCTGGAACATCCAGCTCCTCCTACTCCCGACCGCCATGCCGGGGTGGTAGTTCGTTCGTGCGGCCAGTGCGGTGGCACACGCTGTCGTCGACCCTAGGGACGGGTGATTTCTCGTGCGTGACCCATTTGTTTCGCAGAAGTTAACCGCCCCCGCTCCGAGCCTAGCCCCAGGACACCCCGCGGTGCAGTGGTCAAATGCGCCCGCAGTACCGTGGGCGGGTGGACAACAGGCAAGCAATCGGATCGTGGCTCTCCGGGCCGCGCGCGGCCATGGAAGACGCCGGTGCCGACTTCGGCTACCGGGGTGAGCAGCTCGGTCTGCCGGAGGAGGGCCCGAACTCCCTCGCCCGCCCCGGCCGACGCCTCGGCGCCCTGGCCGTCGACTGGGGTCTGTGCGTCTTGATCGCATACGGCCTGATCACAGACGGCTACACCCCTGCCACCAGCAACTGGGCCCTCCTGGTCTTCTTCGCCATGAGCGCCCTCACCGTCGGCACCGTCGGCTTCACCCCGGGCAAGCGCCTCTTCGGCATCCGCGTCCTGAGCCTGGAGACCGGCACCGTGAACCCCCTGCGCGCCCTGTTGCGCACCTTCCTGCTGTGCCTGGCGATCCCTGCCCTGATCTGGGACCGGGACGGCCGGGGTCTGCACGACAGACTGGCCCGCACGGTAGAAGTGCGGATCTGAGTCCGACCCACCAGGGGCGCGGGGAACTGCGCGACCAGCCACAGTCACCCGCACCCGCGAACGAAACGACAAAGGGCCCCGGCGGAACCGCGAAGGTTCCCCGGGGCCCAGTCGCACAGCGGACTAGCGTCCCTTGGGCCCGCCCTTGGGCAGCTTCATGCCCTTCGGCATGGGCCCCTTCGGCAACGGCATGTTGCTCATCAGGTCCCCCATGGCCCGCAGCCGGTCATTGGTGGCCGTGACCTGCGGCCCCGTCAGCACCCGCGGCAGCTTGACCATCGTCGTGCGCAGCTTCTTCAGCTCGACCTGCCCCTCGCCGGTCCCGACGACCAGGTCGTGCACGGGCACGTCGGCCACGATGCGGTTCATCTTCTTCTTCTCGGCGGCCAGCAGGCTCTTCACCCGGTTCGGGTTGCCCTCCGCGACCAGCACGATGCCGGCCTTGCCGACGGCCCGGTGCACCACGTCCTGGCTGCGGTTCATCGCCACCGCGGGGGTGGTCGTCCAGCCCCGGCCGATGTTGTCGAGCACGGCCGCGGCGGCGCCCGGCTGACCCTCCATCTGGCCGAAGGCGGCCCGTTCGGCCCGGCGCCCGAACACGATCGCCGTCGCGAGGAAGGCGAGCAGCAGGCCCAGGATGCCGAGATAGATGGGGTGACCGATCAAGAAGCCGATCGCGAGGAAGACACCGAAGGTGACGATTCCGACAGCCGCGAGTACAAGACCGATCTTCTTGTCGGCCCTGCGGGTCATCTTGTAGGTCAGGGCGATCTGCTTCAGTCGCCCGGGGTTCGCGGCCTCGGCCGCGTTGTCCTTCCTCGCCATGCCACGAAGTCTACGTGGCCCCCGGAGTGCCGACGACGGCAGTGTCCCGGGGCGCCCCCCGGCAGGGGAGGGGGCGGGGTCGGTCACGGACGGGCGGAGCTGACCTCTTCGAGGACGCG
The DNA here is from genome assembly GCF_044391385.1 of Streptomyces sp. NPDC018693. Taxonomy (NCBI): domain Bacteria; kingdom Bacillati; phylum Actinomycetota; class Actinomycetes; order Kitasatosporales; family Streptomycetaceae; genus Streptomyces; species Streptomyces sp. NPDC018693. The sequence continues at coordinate 10,990 of NZ_JBIRZZ010000022.1, forward strand.
CTGCGTCTCGACGCGGTCCTTGGCGCGACGGCGGTCCTCCAGGACGGAGGTCCAGGCGTTGCGCCGGGCGGTGCGCTGACCGCCGCTCATGAGCAGCGACTCCACGGCGCGCAGGGCGGTGGTGAAGGACGGGATGGCGGTGGCCCGGACGGGCGCGGCCTGCATGATGTGATCCCCCTAAGGCTGCGGGATGGGAGGTACCCAGCGTCACTGTCTGGTGTTACCAGGACGTGACCGACCGGTCAAACACCAATGAAGCCTTGATACGGGTGGATTCGGGGCGCCGCAACACGGGCGCGGCCCCGACCGGTGCCCTCATCTGCGAGGACGGTCGGGGCCGCAGCGAACCGGACACTACTGGCCGGTAGTTGCTTGTGCGTGAATTCACACGGGGCGGGCTCACACCGCCTGGGTCGCGACGAAGGAGCCTTCCTGCTGAGGAGCAGCTGAATGACGCTGTTCCACGGCCATCTGGTAAAGCCGCCCGGCACGGTACGACGACCGCACCAGCGGACCGGACATGACCCCGGAGAAGCCGATCTGCTCGGCCTCCTCCTTCAGCTCCACGAACTCCTGCGGCTTGACCCACCGCTCCACGGGGTGGTGGCGCACGCTCGGCCGCAGGTACTGCGTGATGGTGACCAGTTCGCACCCCGCCTCGTGCAGCTGCTTGAGCGCCTCGCTGACCTCCTCGCGGGTCTCGCCCATGCCGAGGATCAGGTTCGACTTGGTGACCAGCCCGAAGTCGCGGGCCTCGGTGATGACCTTCAGCGAGCGCTCGTAGCGGAAGCCGGGGCGGATGCGCTTGAAGATCCGCGGGACGGTCTCGACGTTGTGCGCGAAGACCTCGGGGCGGGACTCGAAGACCTCCCGCAGCAGCTCCGGGACGGCGTTGAAGTCCGGGGCCAGCAGCTCCACCTTGGTGCGGCCGGCCGCGCGGCCGGCCGTCTGCTGGTGGATCTGGCGGACCGTCTCCGCGTACAGCCAGGCGCCGCCGTCCTCCAGGTCGTCGCGGGCGACGCCGGTGATGGTGGCGTAGTTCAGGTCCATGGTGACCACGGACTCGCCGACGCGGCGCGGCTCGTCACGGTCGAGCGCCTCGGGCTTGCCGGTGTCGATCTGGCAGAAGTCGCAGCGCCGGGTGCACTGGTCGCCGCCGATGAGGAAGGTCGCCTCGCGGTCCTCCCAGCACTCGTAGATGTTGGGGCAGCCGGCCTCCTGGCAGACCGTGTGCAGCCCCTCGCTCTTCACGAGCTTCTGCATCTCGGTGTACTCGGGACCCATTTTCGCCCGGGTCTTGATCCACTCGGGCTTGCGCTCGATGGGGGTCTGGCTGTTGCGGACCTCCAGGCGCAGCATCTTGCGTCCGTCCGGTGCGACTGCGGACACGTCGGCTCCCTAGCGTTTGATTCTTCGGCGTTCCCCAGGGTACGCCCGTGGATTTGGTGGCCCGGCGCCGGTTACGCCGAGGCCCGCTCGATCTCCCGCGGCTTCAGCTCCGCGTTCTCCAGTACGTCCCTCAGGTGCCGCTCGACGACCGGCAGCACGTCCTCGATCGTCACGTCCCGGCCCAGCTCGTTGGCCAGGGAGGTGACCCCCGCGTCGCGGATCCCGCAGGGGATGATCCGGTCGAACCAGGCGTTGTCCGGGTTCACGTTCAGCGCGAAGCCGTGCATGGTGACGCCCTTGGCGACGCGGATGCCGATCGCGGCGATCTTGCGGTCCTCGCGGCGCTGGCCGGCGTTGGACGGGGCGTACTCCGGGCCGTTCAGGCGCGGGTCGAACTCCTCGTCGGTCAGCCGCGGGTCGAAGTCCAGGGACAGCCCGCCGAGCGCCGGTCGTCGCTCGACCGGGTCGCCGAGCACCCACACCCCGCTGCGGCCCTCGACCCGGCTGGTCTCCAGGCCGAACTCCGCGCACGTGCGGATCAGCGCCTCCTCCAGGCGCCGTACGTGGGCGACGACGTCCACCGGGCGGGGCAGCTTCTGGATCGGGTAGCCCACCAGCTGGCCCGGGCCGTGCCAGGTGATCTTGCCGCCGCGGTCCACGTCGACGACGGGGGTGCCGTCCAGGGGGCGCTCGCTGTCGGCGGTGCGCCGGCCCGCCGTGTAGACGGGCGGGTGCTCCAGGAGCAGCACGGTGTCCGTGATCTCGTCGGCGAACCGCGCCGCGTGCACCCGGCGCTGCTCGTCCCACGCGACCCGGTAGTCGACCATGTCCGCGCCGAAGCCCATCCGGACGAACCGCAGCTCACTCACGGCAAGCGCCTCCTCGAAGTCGTAAGGCATGAAACACGCCCACGCCACTGTACGACTGCCCGGCGGACGTCAGCCCTGCGGGCAATTCTCACACGATCGGATGAACGAGCGCGGAAATGTGCGACGGCCTGCTTACGCTCAGCTACATTCGCGCCGTCCACGAGGCCATAAGGGCTGCTCACAGGCAATCCGGGCACTTCAGAGGCCCGGAAGGCAGGAGACCGCACCGCACCATGACGGAACGACCCGCGCAGCGCACTCCCAACCGCCAACTCGCCGCGCTCATCGCAGAAGCGGGGTTCTCCAACGCGGGTCTCGCCCGGCGCGTGGACCAGCTCGGCCTCGAACACGGGCTGGACCTCAGATACGACAAGACGTCCGTCACCCGCTGGCTGCGCGGGCAGCAGCCGCGCGGCACCACCCCCGCCCTGATCGCCGAGGTCTTCACCCGGCGCCTGGGCCGCCGCCTCACCGCCCAGGACCTCGGCCTGGACGCCTGTGCGCCGGTGTACGCCGGCCTGGAGTTCGCCGGCACCCCCGAGGAGGCCGTCGACATCGTCAGCGGGCTGTGGCGCAAGGACTCCGGCAGCCACGCCGAACTGCGCAAGATCGCCTTCACCCCGGCCGGACTGGTCGTGCCCAGCCGCGACTGGCTGATCGGCCGGTCCGACGAGCGGGTCGCCCGGGGTGAGCTGCCCGTCGCCCGCGTCCCCGGGCAGACCCGCCCCGCCAAGCTGCCCCCGACGCCCGCCGAGCCGCAGGTGGCCGGGGTGCCGCCGGCCCGGCCGCGCGGCGCGGGCGAGCGCGGCCCCGGCCAGCGCGTCACCAGCGGCGACATCAGCGCGCTCCGCTCGGTCGGCGACCTCTTCCGCACCCTCGACGACATGTACGGCGGCGGCCACGCCCGCCAGGCCCTCGTGCGCTACCTGGAGCACGAGTGCGAGCCGATGCTGCGCGGCGTCTACGGCGAGCAGACCGGCCGCAAGCTCTTCGCCGCCGCCGCCGACCTCACCCGGCTCGCGGGCTGGACGTCGTACGACATCGCCGCGCACGGGCTCGCCCAGCGCTACTTCGTGCAGGCGCTGCGCCTCTCCCAGGCCGCCGGGGACCGGGCGTACGGCGCCTATGTGCTGATCACCATGAGCCGCCAGGCCGTCTACCTGAGCCACGGCCGGGAGGCGGTCCAGCTGGCCCGGGTGGCCCAGCAGGGCATCGGCACCAGCGCCCCGCCGACCGTGCAGGCGCTGCTGCACGCGATCGAGGCGCGCGGGCACGGGGTGCTGGGCGAGGTGCGGGCCTGCACCGGCTCGCTGGTGCGTGCCGAACGCGCCCTGGAGGCGGCCAAGCCGGGCGACGAGGTGCCCTTCTGGGCGCGCTTCTTCGACGAGGCGCAGCTGGCCGACGAGTTCGGCCACTGCCACCGCGACCTCCAGCAGTTCCGGGCGGCCGCCCAGCACGCCGAACGCGCCCTCCAGCTCCGCCCCGCCGCGCACGCCCGCAGCCGCCTGTTCTGCCGGGTCGTCCTCGCCTCCGCCCGCCTCGGCCTCGGCGAACTCGACCAGGCGTGCCAGCTCGCCGCCGAGGCGGCCGGCCAGGCGGCGGAGATGCGCTCGGTCCGGGCGGTGGAGTACGTGAGGGACTTCGAACGCCGCCTGGAGCCCTACAAGGACGCGGCAGCGGTCCGCACCTACCGCGACAGGGTGACGGCAGCCCTGGGCTGACCCGACGCCAGCCCCGGCGCCGCAGTGCTCCCAGGGGGCCGCGCCCCGGTGGCGTGTCCCCCCGGGTGGCGTGTCGCCCCTGGTGGTGCGGTGCCCCGGTGGCGTCCCCCCGGTGCTGCGGCCCCTCGGGGCCGCGGCACCGGCCTCCTGCGTGTTTCAGCCGCCCACCTGCCCGCCGCCCCTCCCTGTGCCGCCGCCTCCCTGCCCCGCCGTTCTGTTTTCGCCGCGCCCTTTCCCCCGCGACGGCGCTCAGCTACGACGGTGCAGGGTGGTGCCGAAGCGGCCGCAACCCCCGGCGTGTCCCGCCCTACGCGGCCTTCGGCGTCGTCGGCAAGGGGTCGGCCGAATGCATCGAGCCCGCCGCCCCCAGGTCCGCCAGGATGGCCCGTGCCGCCCGGTGGGCGGAGTGCAGCGCGCCCTGGACCGTGCTGGTGTCCCGGTGGTCGCCGCACACGTACAGGCCCGCCAGCAGCCGCACCGGGCGCCGCAGATCGTGCGGGGCCCGCATCGCGGGGACGGCCTCGGCGGTGTGGTGGATGGCCAGGGTCTCCCAGCGGTCCGTCGGCACCCCGTACAGCCGGGCCAGGTGCATACGGACCGCCGTGTCGATCCCGGCGGGCGGCGTGCCCAGGACGGTGGACGACACCAGCGTGCGGCCCGCGGGCGCCCGGCTCGGGTCGACCTCGCTGACCACCGCCGTGTGCGCGACCGGGCCACCCCGGTCCGCGTCCAGCAGCAGCGCCGCCCCGGTGCCCGGCGGTTCGTCCGGCGTGTGGTGGACGACCGTCACCGGGTGGAACTCCGGCACCCGCAGCCCCGGCAGCAGCTCCGCCGCCGTACGCGCGTCCGTGGCGACCAGCACCGCCCCGCAGCGGAACTCCCCGTGCTCGGCGGTGGTCACGGAGTTCGTGGACACCGACGTGACGCGGACGCCGGTGTGCACGGTGCCCGGCGGCAGCGTCCGTGCGAGCAGCTCGGGCAGCACCTCCGCGCCGCCCTCCGGCAGACACAGCCGCCCGGTCGCGAAGGCTCGCAGCGCGAGGTCCGCGCACCGGCTGGAGGTCGTCAGCTCCGGGTCGCACAGCAGGGCGGCGAGCAGCGGCCGCAGGAAGCCGTCCACGGTGCGGGCCGGCAGCCCCCGGGCGGCGAGGGCCTGCCCGGCCGGTGACTCCGGTCGGGCCAGCAGCCGTTCGACCGGCATGCCCGCGAGCCGGGCCAGCGCGGCCCCGAGCCGGGCCTGGTCCACGGCCGTGCCCAGCGGCGCACCCGGCCGCACCCTCGGCGGCGGCACCGGCCCGCGCGCCCCCGCCCGGCCACCGGCCGGAGCGCCCACCCGCTGCCGGGGCAGGACGGCCGGCCGTGCCACCCCGGGCGGCCAGGCCGCCCCGGCCGCCCGGAGCGCCCCGGACGGTCGCGGTAGAGACGACCGGGCCGCCCCCGCCCCCCGGGCCACCCCCGTCCCCCAGGCCAGCCCCGAACCCCGGGGCGCGCCGGCGAGGGCGCGCACCACGTGGAGTGCGCCCCTTGCGCCTCCCGCGCCCGCCTGTGCGCCGGCGCGGTGGTGCCGTCCGTCGCTGTGCAGCAGGACACCCGGGGCGAAGGGGCGCAGCACCAGGGCGTCCAGCCCCGGGGTCCGGCCCAGTTCGGGAAACGCGGTGGACAGCAGCTGTCCGATGCGGTCGAGCCGGAAGCCGTCGATCTTCTCGGTCGACATACGGCCGCCCGCGTACGGGGCGGCCTCCAGGACCACGGTCGTCACACCTGCGCCGGTCAGCCGATGGGCGGCCGAGAGTCCGGCCACTCCGGCTCCCACCACGACGACGTCTGCCTGGTACGCGGGCTCTAGCACGTGCCCCTCCTCGAGGTTGCGCGGCCGGTGGAGACGTCATGCCCCCAACGGGCGTCCCGGATACCCGAGTCGGGTCGAGTGTCAGCGCCGCGCCCGGTCAGGAACAGTCGCGCATGGACAGAGCACGGTCGCACGACGGTCGCATAGGGGCTGAAGGAGCGTCATGCGACCGCACGGAGACCCTCACGCGGCGCGGATCGCCTCCTCGATCCCCGGGAACGCGAAGCTGAACCCCGACTCCAGCAGCCGCCGCGGCACCACCCGCGCACTGCCCAGCACATCCCCCGCCATCTCGCCCAGCACCCCCCGCAGCACCGGCGCCGGCACCGCCACCAGTGTCGGCCGGCGCAGCACCCGCCCCATCGCCGCGGTGATCTCACGGTTCGTCAGGGGCTCCGGCGCGCTCAGGTTGAACGGCCCCGACAGATCGTCCCGGTCCAGCAGATGCCGGATCGCCGCCACCTCGTCGTGCAGCGCGATGTACGACCAGTACTGCCGCCCGTCGCCCATCCGCCCGCCGAGCCCCGCCCGGAACAGCGGGAACAGCCTCGCCCAGGCCCCGCCGCCGCGCGCCACGACCAGCCCGGTGCGCACGAACACCGTCCGCACCCCCGCCGCCTCGGCGGGTGCCGCCGCGCCCTCCCACGCCACGCACACCTCCGGCAGGAACCCCGACCCGGCCGGGGCGCCCTCGTCGACCACCCGAGTTCCGGTCTCGCCGTAGAAGCCGATCGCGCTGCCGTTCACCAACACCCGCGGCCGCTCGTCGAGCCCGGCCACCGCCCGGGCCAGTGCCCGTGTGCCCAGCACCCGGCTGTCGTGGATGCGCCGCTTGTACGCCGCCGTCCAGCGCCGGTCGCCCACCCCGGCACCGGCCAGATTCACCACCGCGTCACACCCGGCCAGCCCGGCCGGATCCACGTACTCCCGCTCCGGATCCCGCCGCGCCTCGTCGCCGCCGCGGGCCGCCCGGCGCACCAGGCGCACCACCTCGTGCCCGTCGGCGGTCAGGGACCGCACCAGGGCGCTGCCGATCAGACCGGAAGCCCCGGCCACCGCGATGCGTCGCATGCGCCCATCCTGCTCCCCACCGCCGTAAAACCCATGTCTGATCACGCGACTCCCGCCCTAGGCTGACCCGCATGCCAGAGCCGCACGAACTTCGCATACGAGGGGCCCTGCCCGGAGACGACGAGGAGCTGGCGCTGCTCGACCGCCGCACCTGGTCCACCCTGCACGCGGTGATGCCGAAGCCGCAGCCGCCGTACCCGGCCTTCTTCGACGAGCGGCACCCCGTCGGGAACTGCCTCGTCGCCGAGGCCGGCGGCCGGCCCGTCGGCTATGTCCGCCTCGGCTTCCCCACCCCGCTCGCCTCGAACGCGCACGTCCTGCAGATCCAGGGCCTCGCCGTCGCCGAGGAGGCGCGCGGCCGGGGCGTCGGGCGCGCGCTGATCCGGGCCGCCGTCGCCGAGTCCCGCCGCCGTGGCGCCCGCCGCCTCACCCTGCGCGTCCTCGGCCACAACACCCCGGCCCGGAAGCTCTACGAGTCGGAGGGCTTCGTGGTGGAGGGCGTCCTGCCGGAGGAGTTCCTGCTCGGCGGGGAGTACGTGGACGACGTGATGATGGGGCAGCGGCTCTGAGAGCGGTCAGGAGCTGACGAGGTCGCCCGTGTTCACCGGTGCCGTCGCGGTCGCCGCCCGGCGCGCGTCGTCGGCGACCTCCGCGGCCGTCAGGACGTAGCCCGTCTCGGCGTCCGAGGTGGACCGGGCGAACACCACGCCGAACACCCGGCCCTCGGTGGTCAGCAGGGGGCCGCCGGAGTTGCCGGGGCGGACCGTGGAGCGGATGGAGTAGATCTCGCGGGTGACGGCCGCGTCGTTGTAGATGTTCCGCCCGGTCGCCTTCACGCGGTTGGCGACCGTCGCCGCCTGCAGATTCAGGTCGCCGTCCTGCGGATAGCCGGCCACCACGGCCTGGTCGCCCCGACGGGCCTCCGCGTCGAAGGAGAGCACGGGGGCGCGCAGCTCCGGCACGTACAGCACGGCCACGTCCTTTTCCGGGTCGAAGAGCACCACGCGCGCCTCGTACGACCGCCCGACGCCCCCCACGCGCAGCGTGGGCCGGTCGATGCCGGCCACCACATGGGCGTTGGTCATCACATGCTCCGGCGCGTACACGAATCCGCTGCCCTCGCGGCCCTGGTCGCCGACCACGCCCTCGATCTTCACCGTGCTCCGCCGGGCCGCCTCGGTCGCGGCCGCCGTGACGCTGTCCCCGGACGGGCGGGCCACCTCGGCCGTCGACTCGTTCTCGAACGGGTTGAACACCTGCGGGAAGCCCGCCTCGGTGAGCGCCGAGGTGGCCCGCGCGAACCACGCCGGAGTGGTGTCCGGCATGGCGTCCTCCACCGTGCCCAGCAGCCTGGAGTCCCGGATCGCCGACGTCACCAACGGCGAGGAGGACGCGCCCAGCACACTCGCCGCCACCCACGCCACGATCAGCACCGCCACCCCGTTGGCCACCGCCCCGCCGACCCCGTCGGCCACCCGCAGCGGACCCCGGTCCAGCTCCCGCCGCAGCCGCAGCGCCAGCCGGCCCGCCAGCTCGTGCCCCACCACCGCCGGGACCAGCACCGTGCACACCGCGGTCACCGTCGCCGCCGTGCTCCCCGGAGTCACCAGTTCCATCACCCACGGCAGCACCCACACGCCGAGCGCCGCGCCGCCGACGAAACCGGCGAGCGAGACACAGCCCGCCAGCAGGCCGCGCCGGTAGCCGGAACCGGCGTAGGCCAGCACGACCAGCACCAGCAGGATGTCGAGGAGGTCCACGTAGCCGCCTTTCTCTCGGACCCCTTAGTACGTGGGGGAGGGGCCCTGTGATCAGCCAGCCACGCGCGCGTGCCACCCGGAGGAACCGGAACCGGCCACGCGCGCGTGCGCACCTGAGGAAAACGTCATGGACCGGGACGATGGTTCCACCGGGTGGCACAGCACACATCGCGGACGGACCGGAACACCCCCACAGTGGGATCATGCGAATACGGCTGCGCACACGGCCGCGCGGACGGCTTCCCCGGCCGGCCCTGATCGTGCTCGGCTGTCTGCCCGGACTCGCCGCCCTGCTCGCCCTGCCGCTCTGCGCGGGCGGCGTCGACCAGGTCGCGCGCTCCGCCGTCGCCGCCCGGTCGCCCACCGTCCGCCCCGCCCCGACGCACAGCGCCCCCCGGCCGCGCATCGTGCCGCGCTCCGCCTGGCTCGACGACCTCACCCGGCACGCCCAGCCGCCCCCGCGCTACGACGACGCGGTCGTCGCCGTCTTCGTCCACCACACCGACTCGCCCAACGGCTACGACTGCGCCGACGCGCCCCGCATCATCCGCCACCTCTACGCAGGCCAGACCGGTGCCCGCGACTGGGACGACATCGGCTACAACTTCCTCGTCGACCGCTGCGGCACCATCTACGAGGGCCGCGCCGGGGGCCCCGACCGGCCCGTCACCGGCGCCCACACCCAGGGCTTCAACCACCGCACGACCGGTATCGCAGCCCTCGGCACCTTCACCGCCGGTGTCCCGGTGCCCCGCGCGATGACCGACGCGATCGCCGCGCTGGCCGCCTGGAAGCTCGGCCTGTCCGGCATCGACCCGCGCACCACCGTCCGCCTCACCTCCAGCAACAGCCTCAGCCGCTACCCCGCCGGCACCACCGCCCGGCTGCCCGTGGTGACCGGCCACGACGACGGCTACCTGACGAGCTGCCCCGGCGCCGCCCTGTTGGCCCGCCTCCCGGACATCAGACGCGATGCGGCACGGCTGCAGGGCCGGACGCCGTTCACAGGAACGCCTCAGCCGGCGTTCAGGCTGTTCCCATCCCCGCCCCCTACGGTCATGCACAACACGAGCCGACCGGAGGGCGGGGAACCACCATGAACAGCAACCGTACGAGCACCGTGAGCCGGACCTGGGCGGTGCTCTGCACCGTCGCGGCGGTCGTCCTGGGCCCGGCCGCCACCACCGCGTCCGCCCTCGACCAGGCCAACAAGGCCCCGCTGCACCACGAGGTCATGGCCGACCGGACACAGGCGTACATCCCGGCGGACACCACCACCCGCCGCCGCGGCGCGGCCTAGCCAGGGCTAGTCCCGGAAGCGGGCCCAGAGCTTCGGGTAGCGCTCGGCGAGCACCCGCTCGTTCTCGAAGTCGATCGGCGTGCCCTCGGGCTCGGCGGTCGCGGGCGGGATGCCGAGGTCCGGGGCGACGGTGCCGGTGAGCTGCTCGTACGCCTCGTCGGCCGCGTACCCCAGTTCCTCGCCGTCGCCGTCGATCTCCTCGTCGAAGTCGTCCAGCAGGTCGGCGAGCGAGTCCGGGTCGTGCAGGGCGCTCTCGAAGACGTCGCGGCCCTGTCCGATCAGCCAGCACCGGAAGAAGTCGAAGGCGTCGTCGCTCGCCCCGTCCAGGAGCACCCAGGCGGCGCCCCACAGATCCCAGTGGTAGGCGCGGTTGTAACGGGACTCGAAGTGACGGGCGAAGTCCAGCACGGAGTCCGGGTCCAGCTCCAGCAGCCGGGACACGAGCACGTCGGCCTGTTCCTCCGGGTCGCCCTCGGCGGCCTCGCGGGAGGTGTCCACCAGCTCCCAGAACTCCGTCTCGTCCATCACGGGTTACAGCATCGTCCCTCCGGCCGTGGTACGCACCCGGAAGTGCCGGGGAATCCCTCAGCCGCGGCCGTACAACCGGGCGAGCCGGGCCGCGTCGTCCCGCATCCGGCCGCGCAGGGACGCCGGGGAGAGCACCTCCGCGTCCGGGCCCAGCGCGGTCAGCTGGGTGTGCGCCACCTCCTCGGACTCCACCGGCAGCGTCACCGTCAGCCACCCGTCCGCGTCCGGCTCGCCCGCCGCCGCCAGCGCCTCCCGCGCGGCGAGCGGATCGACGGTGTGCCGCAGCCGGCGCACCCCCGACTCCGTCAGCCGTACGACGACCTCGGCGCGCAGGATCGACCGGGCGAACCGCTCCGCCTGCCCCTCCCAGAACGCCGGCAGATCGAAGTCCGCGTCCCGGCCGAAGCGCTTCTCGCGGGGCTCCACGGCGGTGAACCGCTCGATGCGGTACGTACGGAAGGAGGTGCCGCCGGTCACCCGCGCGCACAGGTACCAGACGCCCGCCTTCAGTACGAGCCCGTACGGCTCCAGCTCCCGCTCGACGGCGTCGTCCCCGCGCCGGTAGCGGGCGCCGATCCGCCGGTCGTCCCACACCGCCTCGGCGACCACGGGCAGCAGCTCCGGCGTCCGGGGCTCCTGGAACCAGGCGGGCGCGTCCAGATGGAACCGCTGGGCCGCACTGCGCGGCGCGTCCCGCAGCGACGGCAGCAGTGCGGCCGACACCTTCAGCCGCGCCGCCGACGCCGCGTCCTGAAGTCCCATCTCCCGCAGCGCCCCCGGCACCCCCGACAGGAACAGCGCCTCGGCCTCACCGCGCGCCAGCCCCGTCAGCCGCGTCCGGTACCCGCCGACCAGCCGGTACCCGCCGGCCCGCCCCCGGTCGGCGTACACCGGCACCCCCGCCTCCGACAGCGCCTGCGCGTCCCGGGTCACGGTCCGCTCGGACACCTCCAGCTCCCGGGCGAGCTCGGCCGCCGTCATGGACGGCCGGGACTGCAGCAGAAGCACCATCCTGATGAGCCGCGCGGCACGCATGACCGTCATTCTGCCGGGTGCGTCACCTGCCTGGCCGCACACACCCTGTGGCAGACCCTGAACCGCTGTTAACGTCGATCAGGATCCAGGTTTCCCTTCAAGGTTTCACAGTTCAGCGGTTCAATCGGGACGTCCCTGAACGAGGACACGCATATGGCGAAACAACCGGCGAACCACCCCGCGCGACAGCCCCGAGAGCAGTGGGCCACCCGCACCGGATTCCTGCTGGCGGCCATCGGCTCCGCCATCGGACTCGGCAACATCTGGCGCTTTCCGGCCGTCGCCTACGACAACGGCGGCGGCGCCTTCCTCCTGCCGTATCTCATCGCCCTGCTCACGGCCGGTATCCCGCTGCTCATCATGGAATACGCGATCGGGCGCAGATACCGGACCTCACCCCCCGCCGCGCTGCGCCAGATGGCCCGGCCCGCCGAAATGCTCGGCTGGTGGCAGGTGGCGATCTCCTTCGTGATCGCCACCTACTACGCGGTGATCATCGCCTGGGCGGTCCGCTACGTCGGCTTCGCCGCCGACCAGGCATGGGGCGACGACCCCGAGGGCTTCCTCTTCGGCACCTTCCTCAAGGCCGCCGACAGCCCCGGCTTCGTCTCCGGATACGTCTCCGGCGTGCTGTGGCCGCTCATCGCCGTCTGGGTGGTGGTGCTGGTCATCCTGGCGTTCGGCATCCGGCGCGGCATCGAGAAGGCCAACAAGGTCTTCATCCCGCTGCTGGTGGTCTTCTTCGTCGCCCTGGTGATCCGGGCGCTCACCCTGGACGGCGCCGCGGAGGGCCTGGACGCCTTCTTCACGCCCGACTGGTCCGAACTCGGCAACGGCAGCGTGTGGGTGGCCGCCTACGGCCAGATCTTCTTCTCGCTGTCCATCGGCTTCGGCATCATGGTCACCTACGCCTCCTACCTGCGGCGCCGCGCCGACCTCACCGGCTCCGCGCTGGTCGCCGGGTTCTCCAACAGCTCCTTCGAGATCCTCGCCGGCATCGGCGTGTTCGCCGCGCTGGGCTTCATGGCGCAGAGCGCGGGCGTGCCGGTCGACCAGGTCGCGACCGCCGGGCTCGGCCTGGCCTTCGTGGCCTTCCCGACGATCATCTCCGAGATGTGGCTGGGCGGGCTCTTCGGCGTCATCTTCTTCGTGTCGCTGGTGATCGCCGGGCTGTCCTCGCTGATCTCCATCGTGCAGGTGGTCGTCTCCGCCGTGCAGGACCGCACCGGCATGCACCGCATCCCCGCCGTCTTCGGCGTCGGCGGCGCCGTGGCCGTGGCCTCCATCCTGCTGTTCCCGACCAACGAGGGCGTCTATCTCCTCGACGCCTCCGACCACTTCATCAACCAGTACGGCATCGCGCTGGCCGCACTCGTCGGCGTGATCGCGGTGGCCTGGTTGATGCGGAAGCTGCCCGAACTCCAGCGGGACGCCGACGCCACCTCCGCCGTGCACCTCAACCACTGGTGGCGGATCTGCCTCGGCGTCATCACCCCGGTGGTCCTCGGCTGGATGATGGTCGACAGCCTGCGCGACGAGTTCGACGAGAACTACGAGGGCTACTCCACCGAGTTCCTGCTGGGCGCCGGCTGGAGTGTGGCGATCGGCGCGCTGCTGGTCGGCGTGCTGCTCTCCCTCATCCCCTGGAAGGCGGCCCGGGGCGGGCTCATCGACCTCGACATGGAGACCGCCGACGAGGCGGAGGCCCATCGAAAGCACCGACGGCCCGGAGAGGGGGACCGCTGATGTCCGCGAGCGCCGTCATCATGATGATCATCGCGATCCTGATCGTATGGGGCGGCCTGACCGCCGCCATCATCCAACTCCGCCGCCACCCCGATCCGGGCCCTGAACCGGACGAGGCGAGGATCCCTCCGGCAGAGGGCTGAACACAGCTCGGCGCCGCCGCGGCGGAAGGGAGTGTGCCGGCCCAGAACCGGCCAGGCACTCCCCTCCGCCGCAGCGGCGCCTCGATGTCCTACAGGCCGTACTTCTCGCGGGCTTCCTTCACGGCCGTCGCCTTGACCTCGCCCCGCTTCGCGAGCTGCGCCAGCGCCGCCACGACGATCGACTGCGCGTCGACGCCGAAGTGGCGGCGGGCCGCGTCACGCGTGTCCGACAGGCCGAAGCCGTCGGCGCCGAGCGAGGAGTAGTCCTGCTCGACCCACTGCGCGATCTGGTCCGGGACCTGACGCATGTAGTCGGAGACGGCCAGCACCGGCCCCTCGGCACCCTGCAGCGCCTGACGGACGTACGGCACCCGCTCCTCGCCGCGCAGCAGCGCCGCGTCGGCCTCCATGGCGTCGCGCCGCAGCTCGGTCCAGGAGGTCGCGGACCACACGTCGGCGGCCACACCCCACTCCTCGGCGAGCAGCTTCTGCGCCTGAAGGGCCCAGTGGATCGCCGTACCGGAGCCGAGCAGCTGGATGCGCGGCGCGTTCGCGGCCGCGGCCAGCCCCGCCGACTCCGCCGTGTTGAAGCGGTACAGGCCCTTGACGATGCCCTCGTCGATCCCGAGGCCGGCCGGCTTGGCGGGCTGCGGCAGCGGCTCGTTGTAGACCGTCAGGTAGTAGAAGACGTCCTGGTCCTCACCCGGCTTGGCCTCGCCGTACATCCGGCGCAGGCCCTCACGGACGATCACGGCGATCTCGTAGGCGAACGCCGGGTCGTACGTCAGCGCCGCCGGGTTGGTCGCGGCGATCACCGGGGAGTGGCCGTCCGCGTGCTGCAGGCCCTCACCGGTCAGCGTCGTACGGCCGGCCGTGGCGCCGATGAGGAAGCCGCGGCCGAGCTGGTCGCCGAGCTGCCACATCTGGTCGGCCGTGCGCTGCCAGCCGAACATCGAGTAGAAGATGTAGAACGGGATCATCGCCTCGCCGTGCGTCGCGTACGACGACGCGGCGGCGATGAAGTCGGCCATCGAACCGGCCTCGGTGATCCCCTCATTGAGGATCTGGCCGTTCTTGGCCTCCTTGTAGTACATCAGCTGGTCGCGGTCCACCGGCTCGTACGTCTGGCCCTTGGGCGAGTAGATGCCCAGCGACGGGAACAGCGACTCCATGCCGAAGGTGCGCGCCTCGTCGGGGACGATCGGCACCCAGCGCCTGCCGGTCTCCTTGTCGCGGACCAGGTCCTTCACGAGCCGGACGAACGCCATGGTCGTCGCCACGTTCTGCGAGCCCGAGCCCTTGTCGAAGGAGGCGAACGCCTTCTCCGCCGGGGCGGGCAGCGGCGCGACCGGGTGGACGCGGCGGGCCGGGGCCGGGCCGCCGAGGGCCGCGCGGCGCTCCTGGAGGTAGCGGACCTCGGGGGCGTCGGCGCCCGGGTGGCCGTAGGGGACCTGGCCGTCGACGAAGGCGCTGTCCGCGATCGGCAGCTCCAGCAGGTCACGCATGGTCTTGAACTCGTCCACCGTCAGCTTCTTCATCTGGTGGTTGGCGTTCTTCGACGCGAAGCCCTCACCGAGGGTGTGGCCCTTGACCGTCTGGGCCAGGATCACGGTCGGCGCGCCCTTGAAGTCCAGGGCTGCCTTGTAGGCGGCGTAGACCTTGCGGGCCTCGTGGCCACCGCGCGACAGGTGGAAGCACTCCAGGATCTTGTCGTCGCTCAGCAGCTTCGCCATCTCGGCGAGCGCCGGGTCCTTGCCGAAGAAGTCCTCGCGGATGTAGGCGGCGTCGCGGGTCTGGTACGTCTGCACCTGCGCGTCCGGTACCTCACGGAGCCGGCGTACCAGCGCGCCCGTGGTGTCGAGGGCGAACAGCTCGTCCCACGCCGTGCCCCACAGCGTCTTGACGACGTTCCAGCCGGCGCCGCGGAACTGGGCCTCCAGCTCCTGCACGATCTTGAAGTTCGCGCGGACCGGGCCGTCGAGGCGCTGCAGGTTGCAGTTGATGACGAAGGTCAGGTTGTCCAGGCCCTCGCGGCTCGCCAGGGCGAGCGCCGCCGTGGACTCGGGCTCGTCCATCTCGCCGTCGCCGAGGAACGCCCACACGTGCGAGGCGGAGACGTCCTTGATGCCGCGGTTGGTCAGGTAGCGGTTGAAGCGCGCCTGATAGATCGCGGAGAGCGGGCCGAGGCCCATCGACACCGTCGGGAACTCCCACAGCCAGGGCAGACGGCGCGGGTGCGGGTACGACGGGAGGCCGTTGCCGCCGGACTCCTGGCGGAAGTTGTCGAGGTGGTGCTCGCCGAGCCGGCCGTCGAGGAAGGCACGGGCGTAGATGCCGGGGGAGGCGTGGCCCTGGATGTACAGCTGGTCGCCGGAGCCGTCCCCCTCCTTGCCCTTGAAGAAGTGGTTGAAGCCGGTCTCGTACAGCCAGGCCGCGGAGGCGAAGGTGGCGATGTGGCCGCCGACGCCGTACTTCGAGCCGCGGGTCACCATGGCGGCCGCGTTCCAGCGGTTCCAGGCGGTGATCCGGCGCTCCATCTCCTCGTCACCGGGAACAGCGGGCTCCGCGGCGGTGGGGATGGTGTTGACGTAGTCGGTCTCGAGGAGCTTCGGCAGCGCGATGCCGTTGCCCTCGGCGCGCTCCAGCGTGCGGCGCATCAGGTACGCGGCACGGTGCGGCCCGGCCGCCTTGGCGACCGCGTCCAGTGAGGCCCGCCATTCGGCGGTCTCCTCCGGGTCACGGTCGGGGAGCTGGTCGAGCGCGCTCGGCTGGATGGCGTTGGGGTCGGTCATGTCGCCGCCTTCCTCAGTCGAAGGGGGTTCCCTCATCGGTAAGGGTTCGGGGGTGCCCTTTGTCTTTGGCAGGACAGGGCTGAGGCTTGGGTGGCAAGCCACCGGCGACTGTAACCCCCTGATCGATGATCGATCAAAGGGTTGACGGGGAAAACCTCTTGATCACGACAAAGTCGGCACGCGGTGCCTCCAGCGGTGGCACCGGGTGACGCGGTTAACGCAGGTTTGCGCAGGTGAGCGGGCGTTTGAGCGGGGGTCTGCTCTGGTGTTCGGGCCCGGATCCAGCCCGCGTCACTCGCCCTCGTGCCGCGGCGCGCAGCCCAGGACGTGGGCCTTCACCAGGTCCGCGATCCTCGGGTCGTGGCGGCGGAACGCCTGGACCAGTTCCTCGTGTTCCTCGGCGTACGACTGCTGCACGGTGCCCAGCCAGCGGATCGACAGCGCGGTGAACACCTCGATGCCCAGGCCCTCCCAGGTGTGCAGCAGCACGGAGTTCCCGGCCGCCCGCACCATCTCCCGGTGGAAGGCCACCGTGTGCCGTACCTGCGCCGTGCCGTCCGACCTGCGGTCCGCCTCGTACAGCGCGGTGACGTGCGACTCCAGGGCCGAGCAGTCCGCCGCCAGCTTGTGCGCCGCCAGCTCCGCCGCGATCGCCTCCAGACCGGCCCGGACCGGGTAGCTCTCCTCCAGGTCGGCCGCGGTCAGGTTCCGCACGCGGACGCCCTTGTTCGGCGCCGACTCGATCAGTCGCAGCGACTCCAGCTCGCGCAGTGCCTCACGCACCGGCGTCTGGCTGACCTCCAGCTCGGAGGCGATCCGCCGCTCCACGATCCGCTCGCCCGGCTTCCAGCGCCCGCTCACGATCCCCTCCACGATGTGCTCGCGGATCTGTTCGCGCAGCGAGTGGACGACGGGCGCGGTCATGAGGGCTCCTTAGGGAGGGCTTTGACGCTTAGACAATAAGGCCGGTGCGCTCCGCCGGAGGGGCTGACGGGGGTGCTTTGGTGCAGGTGAGACGAGACTTACACGGGGGGCCGGGGCGCCCAGTGGGTCGGTTCGTCTGCCGTCGGGCGGCTGCGGGTTGTCGGTGGCTGGTCGCGCGGTTCCCCGCGCCCCTAACGGGTCGGTGCCCCGCCCGGAGATTTCCGGGCAGGGCACCGACTGTTGCCGTGATGGGGGTTACAGGCCCAGCTCGACCTCGAACTCGCCCGCCTCCAGGATCGCCTTGACGGCGGTCAGGTAGCGCGCGGCGTCGGCGCCGTCCACCAGGCGGTGGTCGTAGGACAGGGTCAGGTACGTCATGTCGCGGACGCCGATGACCGTGCCCTCCTCCGTCTCGATGACGGCCGGACGCTTGACCGTGGCACCGATGCCGAGGATCGCGACCTGGCCCGGCGGCACGATGATCGTGTCGAACAGCGCGCCGCGCGAACCGGTGTTGGAGATGGTGAAGGTCGCACCGGCCAGCTCGTCCGGCGTGATCTTGTTGCCGCGGACCTTGCCCGCCAGGTCGGCGGTGGCCTTGGCGATACCCGCGATGTTGAGGTCGCCGGCGCCCTTGATGACCGGGGTCATCAGGCCCTTCTCGGAGTCCACCGCGATACCGACGTTCTCGGTGTCGAAGTAGGTGATCGTGCCCTCGGCCTCGTTGATCCTGGCGTTGATGACCGGGTGGGCCTTCAGCGCCTGGGCCGCCGCCTTCACGAAGAACGGCATCGGGGAGAGCTTGACGCCCTCACGCGCGGCGAAGGAGTCCTTCGCCTGGTTGCGCAGCCGCATCAGCTTGGTGACGTCGACCTCGACGACCGAGGACAGCTGGGCCATCTCCTGGAGGGCCTTGACCATGTTGTCGCCGATGACCTTGCGGATGCGGGTCATCTTGACGGTCTGGCCGCGCAGCGGGGAGACCTCCAGGGCCGGGGCGGCCTTCTTGGCGGCAGGCGCGACCGGGGCGGCAGCGGCCGGAGCCGGAGCGGCGGCAGCGGCCTTGGCGGCCTCGGCGGCGGCCATGACGTCCTGCTTGCGGATACGACCGCCGACGCCGGTGCCCTTGACGGCGGCCAGGTCGACGCCGTTCTCGGCGGCGAGCTTGCGCACCAGCGGGGTGACGTAGGCACCCTCGTCGGTCGGCTGGGCGGCGGCGGGCGCGGCCGGGGCGGCGGCCGGAGCCGGAGCGGCCGGCGCGGGCGCCGGGGCCGCGGGGGCCGCGGGGGCGACCGGGGCCGGAGCGGCGGCGGCCGGGGCGGCGGGAGCCGGGGCCGGGGCAGCGGGAGCGGCCGGGGCGGGAGCCGGAGCCGGGGCGGCCGGGGCCGCGGGCGCGGCGGCGGCCGGAGCGGCACCCGGGGCGCCGATGACGGCGAGCTTGGCGCCGACCTCGGCGGTCTCGTCCTCGCCGACCACGATCTCCAGCAGTGTGCCGGAGGTGGGGGCCGGGATCTCGGTGTCGACCTTGTCCGTCGACACCTCCAGCAGCGGCTCGTCGGCCTCGACCGAGTCGCCGACCGACTTCAGCCAGCGGGTGACGGTGCCCTCGGTGACGGACTCGCCCAGCGCGGGCAGGACCACGTCCGTGCCCTGGGCGGTGCCGGCGCCTGCGGCGGCCTCGGCGGTGGGCGCCGGGGCGGGGGCGGCCTGCTCGGTGGACGGCTGGGCGGCCGGGGCCGGCTCGGGAGCCGGCGGCGCGACCTGCTCGGCAGCGGGGGCCGGGGCGGCAGCGGGGGCGCCCGTGCCGTCGTCAATGACGGCCAGCTCGGCGCCGACCTCAACGGTCTCGTCCTCGGCGACCTTGATGGAGGCGAGGATGCCGGCGGCGGGGGAGGGGATCTCGGTGTCGACCTTGTCCGTCGACACCTCCAGCAGCGGCTCGTCGGCCTCGACGCGCTCGCCCTCGGCCTTCAGCCAGCGGGTGACAGTGCCCTCGGTGACGCTCTCGCCGAGCGCCGGAAGGGTTACGGAAACCGCCATGGTTTCGGTTGCTCCTTACGAATTACGGAAGTCTGTGTCGTCGCGTTCGACGTGTTTCGACCGAGGGTCGGTCAGTCGTGCGAGTGCAGCGGCTTGCCCGCCAGGGCCAGGTGAGCCTCGCCGAGCGCCTCGTTCTGCGTCGGATGGGCGTGGATGAGCTGGGCGACCTCGGCCGGCAGCGCCTCCCAGTTGTAGATCAGCTGGGCCTCGCCGACCTGCTCGCCCATGCGGTCGCCGACCATGTGGACGCCGACCACGGCACCGTCCTTGACCTGGACGAGCTTGATCTCGCCCGCGGTCTTGAGGATCTTGCTCTTTCCGTTGCCCGCCAGGTTGTACTTCAGAGCGACGACCTTGTCCGCGCCGTAGATCTCCTTGGCCTTGGCCTCGGAGATACCGACGGAGGCGACCTCCGGGTGGCAGTACGTCACCCGCGGGACACCGTCGTAGTCGATCGGGACGACCTTCAGACCGGCAAGACGCTCCGCAACCAGGATGCCCTCGGCGAAGCCGACATGCGCGAGCTGGAGCGTGGGGACCAGGTCACCGACGGCGGAGATGGTCGGGACGTTGGTGCGCATGTACTCGTCGACGAGGACGTAACCGCGGTCCATGGCGACCCCGGCCTCCTCGTAGCCCAGGCCCTGCGAGACCGGGCCGCGGCCGACGGCGACCAGCAGCACCTCGGCCTCGAACTCCTTGCCGTCGGCCAGGGTGACCTTGACGCCCTCGGCGGTGTACTCGGCCTTCTGGAAGAAGGTGCCGAGGTTGAACTTGATGCCGCGCTTGCGGAAGGCGCGCTCAAGAAGCTTGGAGGAGTTCTCGTCCTCGACCGGGACGAGGTGCTTCATGCCCTCGATGATCGTGACGTCCGCGCCGAAGGACTTCCACGCCGAGGCGAACTCGACGCCGATGACACCGCCGCCCAGGATGATCGCGGACTTCGGGACGCGGTCCAGGACGAGCGCGTGGTCGGAGGAGATGATCCGGTTGCCGTCGATCTCCAGGCCCGGCAGCGACTTCGGCACGGAACCGGTGGCCAGGAGGACGTGGCGGCCCTGGATCCGCTGACCGTTGACATCGACGGAGGTCGGCGAGGACAGTCGGCCCTCACCCTCGATGTAGGTCACCTTGCGGGAGGCGACGAGCCCCTGCAGACCCTTGTACAGGCCCGAGATGACGTCGTCCTTGTACTTGTGCACACCCGCGATGTCGATGCCCTCGAAGGTGGTCTTGACACCGAACTGCTCGCTCTCGCGGGCCTGGTCGGCGACCTCGCCCGCGTGCAGCAGGGCCTTGGTGGGAATGCAACCCCGGTGCAGGCAGGTGCCGCCGACCTTGTCCTTCTCGATCAGGGCGACGTCCAGGCCCAGCTGCGCCCCGCGCAGGGCCGCGGCGTAACCACCGCTACCACCGCCGAGGATCACTAGGTCGAAAACGGTGCTGGCGTCGTTCGCCACGTCACGTCCTCCATGCATGTGCGCCGTACGCCGGTCGTCGGTGACCGGTCGGCGGCTGGTGTCCGGCCGCTCTTTGCTTCGGCCCTGTGGGTGGGGCCCTGTCCTGCCGAGCCCCATCTTCGCACTAGTCCCGCCGAACCGAGACGCCGGGCCGGTGTGTGAGACACCCCACTACAACCCGCAGGGGCGCGGGGAACTGCGCGACCAGCTCCCCACGCCCCTGCACTCGCCCTACGACGGAATGAACCGGGCTTCCAGGCGAAAATCAGCCCAGATCCCCCGCGGCGGTCAGCTCGGCAAGTCGAACGAGCGTACGAACCGCAGACCCCGTCCCGCCCTTCGGCGTGTACCCGAAGACCCCGCCCTCATTGAACGCGGGCCCCGCGATGTCAAGGTGCGCCCAGGTGATCCCCTCACCCACGAACTCCTTCAGGAAGAGCCCGGCGACCAGCCCGCCCCCCATCCGCTCACCCATGTTCGCGATGTCGGCCACCGTGGAGTCCATCCCCTTGCGCAGATGCTCCGGCAGCGGCATCGGCCACGCCGGCTCCCCGACCTCCTCGGCCGCCTCCACGATCGCGGAGCGGAACGCGTCGTCGTTGCCCATGACACCGAACGTCCGGTTGCCCAGCGCCAGCATCATCGCCCCGGTGAGCGTCGCCACGTCCACGATCGCGTCCGGCTTCTCCTCCGACGCCGCCCACAGCGCGTCGGCCAGCACCAGCCGGCCCTCCGCGTCCGTGTTGAGCACCTCCACCGTCTTGCCGCTGTACATCCGCAGCACGTCACCCGGACGGACGGCGGTCCCGGACGGCATGTTCTCGGCGAGCGCCAGCCAGCCGGTGACGTTCACCTGAAGGCCGAGCCGCGCGGCGGCGACGACCGCGGCGAACACGGCGGCCGCACCGCTCATGTCGCACTTCATCGTCTCGTTGTGCCCGGCCGGCTTCAGCGAGATGCCGCCCGAGTCGTAGGTGATGCCCTTGCCGACGAACGCGAGGTGCTTGTCCGCCTTCGCGTGCGTGTAGGTCAGCTTCACCAGGCGCGGCGCCGCGGCGGAGCCCCCGCCGACGCCCAGGATGCCGCCGTAGCCGCCCTTGGCCAGTGCCTTCTCGTCGAGCACCTGCACCTTGATGCCGTGCTCCTTGCCGGCCGCCTGCGCGATCGCGGCGAACGCGGCCGGGTGGAGGTCGTTCGGCGGGGTGTTGATCAGGTCGCGGGCGCGGTTCAGCTCCTCGATGACGGCCGTGGCGCGGGCGATCGCGCCCTTGTGGGCGGCGTCGCGCGGCTTGCCGCCGAGCAGCGCGGCCTCGGCGAGCGGCGCCTTGCCGTTCTTGGCCTTGGGGCCGCCCTGTGCCTTACGGCCTTCCTCCTTGTACGTGTCGAAGGAGTACGCGCCGAGCAGGACGCCCTCGGCGACCGCCCCGACGTCGCCGGCGTCGGCCAGCGGCAGGGCGAAGGCGGCCTTCTTGGACCCGGCGAGTGCGCGGGCGGCGACACCGGCCGCCCTGCGCAGGGCCTCGGCGTCGTAACCCGCGTCCTTCTCGGGCTCACCGCCCAGCCCCACCGCCACCACGAGCGGCGCCTTGAAGCCGGCCGGCGCGGGCAGCTTCGTCACCTCGCCTTCGGCGCCGGATGCGCCGAGGGTCTCCAGAACGCCGGCGAGCCGTCCCTCGTAGGCATTGTCCACGGCCTCGGCGCCCGGGGCGACAGCCGGGCCCTTCGCGCCCTTGGCGACACCGATCACGATCGCGTCGGCCCGCAGGCCGGGCGCCGCGGCGGTGCTGAGAGTGAGAGCAGTCACGGTGGTGAAATCTCGCTTCCGATGTGAAGTTGCTGTGGTCGAGCGGAGTGGGTCGACCGGGCCCGACAGCCGACCCTAGAGCGGGGCCTCGGGAGCGGTCGCACGGGGTCGTCCCCTCCGGCGCGGCGAACCGGTGGAGGAAGCCCCGTCATGAGCCTACGCGTGCGTGGGCGTCCGCTCATTCCTGCGAGTGTTCACCCGTGGGTGGTGTCGTGGCCATTTCCCGATCCTTGCGTTCCATGAGGTGGGTCACACTCGTCGGGTTCGGTGCAGCGACCGGCTCACCGCGTTGCGTGATTTCCATGGATCTGCCGCGATACGTCCACGACCGGACGTCCGTCCGCGGATCCATTTTCTGGGGGAGGGACAGACCATGGCGCAGCACGCGCATGGACGGAGCAGAGGGAGAAGGGCCGCCGCGGTGGCGGCGGCGACCGGACTGCTGACGGCACTGGGGGTGGGGGCCCCGGGCGCCTCGGCGGCGGGGGAGCCGCGGATCGACCTCAGGGTGCTGGTGGTCGACAACGGGGACAGCCCCGTCCAGGCGATCACCGCCCAGCTCAGGAGCAGCGGCATCCCGTACACGACCGTGAACCTCAACGACCCGAACCGGCCCACTGTGAACGCCGCCTTCCTCAGCGACACGGTGGGCGGCACCCCGCGGGCGAAGTACCAAGGGGTGGTGCTGCCCAACGAGGCTCCCTTCGGCCCCGGTTCGGCCGAGCAGACCGCGCTGGAGACGTACGAGCGGACGTACGGCATCCCCCAGGTGGACGCCTACACCTGGGCGCACCCGGAGGTCGGCCTGGAGTACAGCTCGTACGCCGGCTCGCTCGACGGGCGCCCGGCGACCGTCACCGCGGCCGGGCGGTCCGGCTGGTTCGGCTACCTCGACGGCACCTTCGCGCTGGAGGACAACTCACCGGATGTTCTGGAGAGTTACGGCTATGTGGCCGCGCCCCGCGAGGGCTTCACCAGCTACGTCGACGTGTCCGCGGGCGGCACCACCGGCAGCCTGGTCGGCGAGTACGCCCACGACGGGCGCCGCGAGCTGGTGGTCACCTTCGCCTACAACCAGTACCAGCAGCAGTTCCGGCTGCTGGCGCGCGGCATCGTCGAGTGGCTGACCCAGGGCGTCCACCTCGGCCGGACCCGCAACCACTTCGCCGTCCACGTCGACGACGTGTTCGCGCCCGACGCCCGCTGGGACACCGAACGCAACTGCACCCCGGGCGACTTCGACTGCGTCGGCGGCGACGGCGAGGGCACCGAACCGATCCGGATGACCGCCGACGACGCGGCCTACGCCGCCCAGTGGCAGACCCGGCACGGCTTCATCATGGACATGGTCTACAACGCCGGCTCCGGCGAGGAGTGGAAGAGCGAGCACGGCGGCAGCGACCCGCTCACCGACCGGCTGCTCGCCGACAGGGCCAGGTACCGCTGGATCAACCACACCTACACCCACCCCTTCCTCGGCTGCGTCCAGGACACCTCCACCGTGCCCTGGAGCTGCGCGAAGAACGCCGACGGCTCCACCCAGTACATGAGCCGCCCGGAAATCTCGGCCCAGATCCGCAACAACCACAACTGGGCGGTGAACAAGGGCCTTCCGCTCGACCGCACCGAGCTGGTCACCGGCGAGCACTCGGGCCTGCGCACCCTGCCCCAGCAGCCCGACGACAACCCCCACCTGGCCGGCGCCCTCGCCGACAACGGCATCAAGTGGACCGGCTCGGACAACTCCCGCGAGCCCGAACAGCGCGCCGTCGGCAAGGCACTGACCGTGCCCCGCCACCCCATGAACGTCTACTACAACGTCGGCACCAAGGCGGAGATGGCCGACGAGTACAACTGGGTCTACACCTCCCGCGCCGACGGCGGCAGCGGCGTCTGCGAGGACAACCCCTCGTCGACCTGCATCACCCCGCTGGACACCGCCACCGGGTACGACGACTACATCGTCCCCATGGAGGCCCGCACCGCCCTCGGCCACGCCATCTCGGGCGACCCGCGCCCGCACTACGCCCACCAGTCCAACCTGGCCGAGGACCGCATCCTCTACCCGGTCATGGAACGCGTCCTCGCCGACTACCGCGCGCTCTTCGCGGACAACACCCCGCTGCAGAACGTCCGCCAGTCCGCCATCGGCACCGAGCTGAAGAACCGCGCCGCCTGGCAGGCCGCCGTCGCCGCCAACAAGGTCACGGCGTACCGCATCGGCACGACCGTCACGGTCACCGCCCCGTCCGGCACCCAGATCCCGGTGACCGCCCCCGAGGGCACCCGAAAGCAACTGCTCCTCGGCACCACGGTCTTCGGCACACCGTACGCGGGGGCCCGCTCGGACTGGACCACCCCGGCGGCGCTGCAGTCCTCGCTCACTTTGAAGCTGCCGTAAGCGGCAACGCCCCAAGGGGCGCGGGGAACTGCGCGACCAGCCACAACGAGACCCGCACCCGGCCTCCGGCCAGCAGTTCCCCGCACAAACATCCGCAAACAGGGGGGAAGCCGCGCAGCGATGTCGCGTACAGGCCGCCATGTCACCATGCTCACGGAGGGCACCTATCCGCACGTCCACGGCGGGGTCAGCACCTGGTGCGACCAACTCGTCAAGGGCATGCCCGAGGTCGACTTCCACCTCGTCTCGCTCACCGGCACCGGCCGCGAACCCGTCACCTGGGAGCTGCCGCCCAACGTCTACCGCCACACCTCCGTACCGACCTGGGGCCGACGCCCCGGCCGCGCACGAGCGCCCCTCGGCCGGGCCCGCCGCCGCTTCGTCGACTCCTACGAGCGGTTCCTGCTCTCCTTCCTCGACCCCGACGCCCGCTGCGACTTCGGCACCGCCCTGTACGAACTGGCCGAACTCGCCCGCGACGGGCGGCTGTCGGCGGCGCTGCGCACCGAGACCGCGCTGCGCTCCCTGATGTGGACATGGACCATGCCGCATCTGCCGACCGCCGCCGCCCACCCCACCGTGCACGACGCCCTGATCGCCACCGACCTGCTGGAACACGCCCTGCGCCCGCTCGGCACCCCACTGCCCGAGGACTGTGTCGCGCACGCCGTCAGCAGCGGCCTCGCCACCCTCCCCGCGCTCGCCGCCCACCACTTCGAGGGCGTGCCCTTCCTCCTCACCGAGCACGGCATCTACCTGCGGGAGCGCTACCTCGGCTATCGGCGCGACGCCCAGCGCTGGCCCGTGAAGGCGTTCATGCTCGCCTTCTACCGTGAACTGAACTCACACGGCTACCGGGCCGCCGACCTGATCACCCCGTGCAACCAGTACAACCGCCGCTGGGAGGAGCGCGGCGGCGCCGACCCCACCAGGATCCGCACGGTCTACAACGGCGTCGACCCGCACGCCTTCCCGCACGCCGGCCCCGAGCCGGAGGTCCCCACCCTCAGCTGGTGCGGCCGTATCGACCCCATCAAGGACCTGGAGACCCTGCTCCGTGCCTACGCCCTGGTCCGCACCCACCTCCCCGAGACCCGCCTCAGGCTGTTCGGCCCGGTACCGGCCGGCGGCGAGGCGTACGCGACCCGCCTGGAGAAGCTCGCCGCCGAACTCGGCGTCACCGACGGCCTCACCTTCGAGGGCCGCATCAGCGAGGTCCGGCGTGCCTACGCCGCCGGCCACATCGTGATGCTCTCCTCCATCTCCGAGGGGTTCCCCTTCTCCATCATCGAGGCCATGTCCTGCGGCCGTACGACGGTCTCGACGGACGTCGGCGGTGTCCGCGAGGCCGTCGGCGACACCGGCCTGGTGGTCCCGCCGCGCGAACCCGAGAAGATGGCCGCCGCCGCGCTCACCCTCCTGAAGGACCACGAACGCCGCCTGGCCCTGGGCGAGCTGGCCCGCCAGCGCGTCATCGACCGCTTCACCCTCAAACGCTCGGTCGACAACTTCCGCACCATCTACCGCGAGCTGGCCGGACAGCCCGAGGTCTACGAGCCGACCGTCGAGACGGTCGCCGACTGGACCCTCGAACTGCGCGACCCCTGGTACGCGGCCGTCGCGACGGACGGAACCGACTGGTGAGCGGCTCCCTCTGGCTGCCCCCGGGCGCCCGCCCCATCACCCTGCCCTCGCTCCCGCGCCGGCGCGCCCCCACCGGCCGGCCCGGACCCGACCCCATCGACGAACTCGCCGACCGCCTGGCGGACTTCGTCGGGGCCGCCGTCCACCCGGACGAGGTGGCCGCCCTGCTGGAGTCCGACGGCCTGTCCGACGACCAGATCCGCGAACGCTACGGCGTGAAGAACTCCTTCGCGCTCGCCGAGGAACTCTACGAACGCGTCCCACGCAGCCACCCCGAACCCGACGGCCCGCCCCACGACCCCTGGCGGGCCGGCCTGCTGGGCTGCCTCCTGCGCGGCCTCGTCGTCGCCCTCCCCGGTCTCGCCTACGTCCTCGGCGCACCCCTGCTGGCCGGCCCCCGGGGCGACCTCGGCCTCCCGGCCGGCACGGTGCCGCTGCTCGCGGGCGCGCTGTGCGGCTGGAGCTGGAACCAGGGCCTGTCCCACCGCGCGTACACCTGGCTCGGGCTCGGCGACCGGGCCGCCGCCCGCCGCTGCCTCCTGGTCGGCGCACCCGCGGGCGCCCTGCTCGGCTCCCTGGTCGCCCTCGCCGCGACCGGACCGGCCCACCCGGCCGCCCTCGTCTTCGCCGTCGGCCAGTCCTGCTACCTGGGCGCCTCGACCACCCTGCTGGTACTGGGCCGCGAGAAGCTCCTGCTGGCCGCGCTGGCACCGATGGCGGCCGGCGCGGTGGTCGCCCTCGTCCACCCCGTCCCCGGGCCGCTCCGACCGCTCCTGCTGCTGGGCTCACTGGCGGCGGTGATGATCCTCGGCCTGCGTGAGGTCCGGCCGACCCTCCAGGAACTGGGAGAGCTGTTCACACGGGACCGCACCGGCTCCCCCTGGCCGACCGCGTCCCTCCCGTACGCCCTGTTCGGCCTCGGCAGCGGTGTACTCCTGCTGTACGCCGCCCTCGGCGACGTCCTCGCGGGGGAGTCGGCCGGCGCGCTCGCCGCGCCCGCAGCCGTGGCCCTGACCCTCAGCATGGGCCCCGCCGAGTGGCTGCTGCACCGCTTCCGCAGCGGCAGCCTGGCCGGCCTGCGCTCCACCGGCACCGCCCGCGCCCTCCGCCGCACCACGGCCCGTACGGTCATCGCCTGCCTCACGGGCTACCTCCTGGTCCTCCTCACCCTCGCCCTCCTCACCTCCGCCCTGTGGCCGCACTCCCCGGGCCTGGCCGGCGTCCGCCTGACCGGGCTGCTCCTGCTGGGCGTCGTCCTCTGGACGGGGCTGCTCCTGCAGTCCTTCGGCGCGATCCTCGGGGCCACCGCCATCGCCTGCACCGCCGCCCTCACCCAGACGGCGGCCCTCCTGTCCCACCTCCCCCCACACTCGGTCGCCCTGACCGTCTACGGCGCCGCCGCCACCGCCCAGGCCGTCCTGGTCTGCGCCCTCCTGGGAAGGGCGACCGCACACCGATGAGCCCCCGCCCGAGCGGCACTCTCCTCGTGCCGTACTACGAGCACCCCGACGTCCGCCCCGCCGAGTGGGCGGCGATCCTGGGGGCCGCCCCGCGGCTGCACGGCGTCGTCCTCAACCCGGCCAGCGGTCCCGGCACGGCCCCCGACCCGGCCTTCGCGCAGGTCGCGGCCCGGCTGCGGGCGGCGGAGGTGCGGGTGTTCGGCTACACCGACACCGCCTACGGTCGCCGCCCGCCCGCCGAGATCGCCGGCGACCTCGCCCGCCACCACGCCTGGTACGACACCGACGGCGCGTTCCTCGACCAGGTCGCCTCCGGCCCCGACGAGCTGCCGTACTACCGGACCCTGGCCCGCGCGGCCCGCTCCGCCGGCTGCACCAGCCTCGTCCTCAACCCGGGCACCCGGCCCCACCCCGCCTACGCCCGCATCGCCGACGTCCTGGTGACCTTCGAGGGCCCCTGGACGACGTACCGCACGCTCCGCCCCGACCCGGGCACGCCCGCCCCCCTGGACACCCGCGAGTGCCACCTCGTCCACGGCGTCCCGGCGGACGCCGACTGCGCGGCCCTTGCGCGCTTGCTCGGGGCCCGGATCCACTGTGCGTGCCCGGCACGGGAGATCATCCTTGGGGTACGTTGCCGCACACCCTGGAGCCGTTCCGTTGAGACGCCCGATACCGCTCGCCGCCGCCCTGCTCGCCCTGCTGCTCGCAGGCTGTACGACGACCCCCGACGAGGACGACGAACGGCCCCCGGCGGAGCGCTGGCGGCCCAGCCCCGGCACGGCCTGGCAGTGGCAGCTCAGCGGCCGCCTCGACACCTCCGTGGACGTGCCGGTCTACGACATCGACGGCTTCGACCACTCCGAGGCGACCGTCGCCGCCCTGCACGACGACGGCCGCAAGGTCATCTGCTACCTGTCCACCGGCGCCTGGGAGGACTGGCGCCCGGACGCCGACGAGTTCCCCGAGGCGCTGCTGGGCAAGGGCAACGGCTGGGACGGCGAGCGCTGGCTCGACATCCGCCGCACCGACGTCCTGGAGCCCCTGATGGCATCCCGCCTCGACATGTGCCGCGACAAGGGCTTCGACGCGGTCGAGCCGGACAACATGGACGGCTACCTCAACGACACCGGCTTCCCGCTGACCGCCGCCGACCAGCTCCGCTACAACCGCCTGGTCGCCCGCCTCGCCCACGACCGCGGGCTGTCCGTCGGCCTCAAGAACGACCTCGACCAGATCCCCGAACTGCTCGACGACTTCGACTTCGCGGTCAACGAGCAGTGCGCCCAGTACGACGAGTGCGAGACCCTGAGCCCCTTCATCGAGGCGGGCAAGGCCGTCTTCCACGTCGAGTACGAACTCCCCACCAGCCGCTTCTGCGCCGAGTCGCGCCGCCTGAAGCTCAGCTCACTGCTGAAGAAGTACGAGCTGGGGGCGTGGCGCCGCGCCTGCTGAGACCCGCCCGGGACCGGGTGTCAGGAGCCCAGCGCCATGACCACCAGCGCGGCCGTCGCCGCCGTCTCCGCCAGCCCGCCGAACACGTCTCCGGTGACCCCGCCGAAGCGGCGCGTGCAGTGGTGCAGGAGCACTTCGGCGGCGGCCACGGCGAGGGCGACGGCGAGGGCGGTACGGACACCGTCGTACGGCCCGAACAGCGTGCCACCCGCCCCGGCCGCGCAGGCGACACAGACGGCCGCGACCCCGACCGCCCCCGCCACCGGCACCGCACCCGCGACCGCCGCCCCCAGCCCCTCCGGCCGGGCGGCGGGCACCCCCGTCCGCGCCGCCAGGGTGAGCGCCAGCCGGGCCGCGACCGCCGAGACCACGGCCGCGAGGGCGCCCCGCGCCCAGGAGCCGTCGTAGAGCTGCGCCAGCACGGCCACCTGGGCGAGCAGGACCAGGACGATCGTGAGCACTCCGAAGGGCCCGATGTCCGACTGTTTCATGATCCGCAGCGCGTCCTCGGCGGGCTTCCCGCTGCCCAGCCCGTCCGCGGTGTCCGCGAGCCCGTCCAGATGCAGGCCACGGGTCAGTACGGCGGGTACGGCGACGGAGGCCACCGCGGCCAGGAAGGGTCCCGCGCCCGAGGCGAGCAGCAGCAGGCCGAGCGTCGCCGCGCAGCCGCCGACGACCAGGCCGACCGCCGGCGCGGCCAGCATCCCGCCGCGCGCGGCCCCTCGGTCCCAGCGGTGGACCCGGACGGGCAGCACGGTGAGCGTGCCGAAGGCGAAGCGCAGGCCGTCGAGGGAGGAGCGGGGCGGGGTGTCGGTCACCGGCGCAGGGTAACCGGCGCTCGGCCGGGCTTCATCGGCGGCCGGGGATGCGGCTGGGGATGCGGCCAGAGGGGAGGTCAGGGCAAAGTGCCCATATGGGACATTGGTTCTATCGGAACATCGTCGAACCGGGCAAACTCCCGCTGCTCCTCGCCCTCACCGCCTTCGTCCTGACCTTCCTGATCACCCGCGTCATCACCCGGCTCATCCGCGCGGGCAAGGGCCCGTTCGGCAACGTCGAGGCGGCGGGCGGTCTGCACATCCACCACGTCGTGCCGGGCGTCATCCTCACCGTCATCGGCGGCTTCGGTGCGGTCGCCGGTGGTGGGCGGGGGTTCGGCCCGGCGCTGAGCGCGGTCGTCTTCGGCATCGGGGCCGGGTTGGTGCTCGACGAGTTCGCGCTGATCCTTCACCTCAACGACGTCTACTGGAGCGAGGCCGGCCGGCAGAGCGTCGAGGTCGTCGTGATCACGGCCGCCCTGGTCGGCCTGGTGCTCGTCGGGTTCGCCCCCTTCGGCGTCAACGACCTCTCCCAGGAGGAGATGCAGGACCGCGGCACGGCCATCGCGACGGTCTCGGTCAACTTCCTCTTCGCGCTCATCGCCCTCAGCAAGGGCAAGACCCGCACCGCCGTCTTCGGCGCCATCATCCCCGCCTTCGCCCTGATCGGCGCGATCCGCCTCGCCCGCCCCGACTCCCCCTGGTCCCGCCGCTTCTACACCCACCGCCCCCGCGCCCGAGCCCGCGCCACCCTCCGCGCCTACCACCACGACCGCCGCTGGTCCCGCCCCCGCCGCGCCCTGGAAGACTGGCTGGGCGGCAAACCGAACAGCCCCCCTCAACACCCACCCGACACTTCCCCGGGAGCCGACCCGAACACCCGACCGAGGGCTGGCTCCAACACTCTGACGGCGGCCGACACGAACGCCCCGCCGGGGGCCGCCCCGGACGCTGTGCCGGGGGCCGCCCCGGATGCCTTGTCGGATGCCGCCCCGGATGCTTCGCCGGGGCGCGACGCGGACGTCCCGCCGGGAACGGGGCCGAATGCCTTGCCGGGTGCCGCCGAGGATGTCCCGCCGGGTGCCGACGAAGACTCCCGGCCGGAGTCCGGTACCGACGCGCGGCCGAGACCGCCGGCCGGGGGCCGGTCCTGATGCCCGGACGAGGGCGCTCCAGCCGATTCCCGCCGCCGGCTGCGTGCGGCCGCTGCCCCCAGAGGGTGGGGCGGTAGCCGGGCGCCGTTGCGGATGTCCCTGCTGGGGGCGGCTGAGTTTTCTGCCGGGGGGCTGGCCTGGAGGCTTTGCCGAGGGCGGACTGGATGCCACCCCAGATATCCCGCTGGGTGCCGACGAAGATTCCTGCCGGGTCGGTGCGGACGCGCGGCCGAGGCCGCCATCTGGGGGCTGGCCCTGATCCCCGGCCGCGAGGGTCGATTGCTGCCGACGGCGGCAGCGTGGGGCCGCCGCTGCCCCAGGGGGTGGGGGCCGTCGCCGGGTGACGTTGTGGATGTCCCTGCTGGGGGTGGAGGAGATTCCTGCCGGGGACTGGCCTGGACGCTTTACGGGGCGGGCCGGATGCCTTGTTGGATACCGCCTCAGATGTCCCGCAAGGTGCCGACGGAGATTCCCTGCGGGCGTTTGCCGCCCCAGAGGGGGGCCGTAGCCGGGTGCCGTTGTGGATGTCCCTGTTCCGCTGGGTGCCGACACAGATTCCCGGCCGGAGGCCGGTACGGACGCGCGGCCGAGGGTGCTCCGGCCGGTGCCCGCCGACGGCGGCTGAGTAGGGCGGCCGCTGCCCCAGAGGGTGAGGGTGGCCGTCGCTGTGGCGTGCACGGGGTGGTCGCTCCCGTCGGCCGTCGGCCGGGGGACCGATCTGATGCCCGGTCGGAGCGCTTGTGTCGACTTCCGTCGGGGGCGGATGTTGTAGGGGCCGCTGCTGCCCCAGAGGGTGAGGGGGCCGTCGTCGTCGG
Source organism: Streptomyces sp. NPDC018693 (assembly GCF_044391385.1). NCBI lineage: Bacteria > Bacillati > Actinomycetota > Actinomycetes > Kitasatosporales > Streptomycetaceae > Streptomyces > Streptomyces sp. NPDC018693. The sequence goes on from NZ_JBIRZZ010000022.1 coordinate 43,168, forward strand.
CGTACACGCGGTGGCGCTCCTCGACGACTGCCGCCGCCGACGACGGGCCAATGTCTACTGGCTGCGCGTCGGCGGCCGGCAGGTCGATGAGCGGGGCGTCGCAGCGAGGGGGCGCCCATGCGTGCGTGCGGGGCACCGCTGCGGGCCGCTGGAGCGCCCTGGGCGTCGCGGGGCGCCCGCGCGCGTGCAGGGCACTCCCCGTGTCCGTCCCACCCGTCGCCATCCACGGGCGCCACGCGCGCGTACAGCGGGCCGGTCAGTGTTGCGGCGTGGGCGATGGTGCCTGCGGCACGGGATGGCGTTGCGTGCTGCGACGGCGCTCAGTTTCACGACGGGGCGGCCCCGGCCCCGCGGCCTGAGGCCGGTCCCTACTCCTTGGGCTCCTCGTCCGGTTCGCCGTCGGAGACCTCCGGGACCTCCGCGGCCAGCGCGGCCGCCGCCTGGACCAGCGGCAGCGCCAGCAGCGCACCCGCGCCCTCGCCGACCTGCACCCCCTGGTCGAGCAGCGGCTCCAGCGCCATCCGGTCCAGCGCCTTCGCCTGCCCCGGCTCCCCGGACCTGTGTCCGGCCAGCCACCAGTCCGGCGCCCGGAAGGCGATCCGCTGCCCGACCAGCGCACAGGCGGCCGTCACGACCCCGTCCAGCACGACCGGAACCTTCCGCACCGCGCACTGCAACAGAAAACCCGTCATCGCCGTGAGGTCGGCCCCGCCCACGGTCGCCAGCAACTGCAACTGGTCCCCGAGCACCGGCCGCGCCCGCCGCAACGCGTCCCGGATCGCCGCGCACTTCCGCATCCACGCCAGGTCGTCGATCGCGAGCCCACCCCGCCCGGTCACCACCGACGCGTCGGTCCCGCACAACGCCGCCACCAGCACCCCGGCCGCCGTGGTCCCGCCGACACTCACATCGCCGAGCACGACGAGGTCCGTACCGGAGTCGGCCTCCTCGTCCGCCACCGCCATCCCCGCCCGGAAGGCCGCCTCGGCCTCCTCCAGGGTGAGCGCGTCCTCGACGTCGATCCGCCCGCTGCCGCGCCGCACCCGGTGCCGTACGACATCCTCCGGGAACGCGTCCGGCTCGCAGTCCAGCGCCATGTCCACCACCCGCACGGACACCCCGAGCCGCCGCGCGAGCACGGCCACCGGACGGCCGCCCGCCAGGACGTCCCGCACCAGCTCCGCCGCGCTGCCCGCGGGCCGTGCCGACACATCGAGCCCGGCGACGCCGTGGTCACCGGCGAACAGCACCACACGCGGCCGCTCGATGGGCCGTACCGGCACCCGGCCCTGCGCCGCGGCCAGCCACTCACCCAGGTCGTCCAGACGCCCCAGCGATCCGGGCGGCACGATCTGACGTTCCCGGCGCGCCTCCGCGTCGCGGCGCACCCCGCCGTCGGGGCGCTCGATCAGATCGGTGAAGTCGTCGAGATTAAGCGAGCTCATTCGCCGAACAGTACCGGCACCGATCGAACGGTTCCGCGCCGCAATCGTGCCCACACCCCCGCAGCGTCTTTGCGCCGGAGATCACGATCCCATACGTTCCGTTTTGTCACGGAATGACGACGGAGTCGCCCATGCCCCCACGCCGCCCCCCACGGCCCATCCACGAGCCGCGCCGCGACGACTGCCCCTGGTGCGGCTCGAAGCGCCTGCGCACCCGACTGCGCACCCCCGACCTCCGCCACCACCGCCCCGGCACCTTCACGCTGGACGAGTGCCGCGACTGCGCCCACGCCTTCCAGAACCCCCGCCTGACGCCCGAGGGACTGGCCCTCTACCCGGCGGAGCCCACCGCCGTCGGCCGAAGACGCCTGCGGGCCATCGCCCGGACGATGCTGCCGTTCCCGGAGCCGGAGAGCTGGCTGGACGTCGGCACCGGGGACGCGCGCTTCCCGGAGGCGGCGCAGGAGGTGTTCACCTACACGGCGTTCGACGGCCTGGACACCACCGCGCGGGTGGAACGGGCCAGAGCGGCCGGCCGGATCGAGGAGGCCCACATCGGCCGCCTCACCGCCCCTGAGATCACCTCCCGCCTACGCGCCCGCTACGACGTCGTCAGCATGCTCCACCACCTCCAGCACACCAGCGACCCCCGAGCGGAACTCCGCGCCGCCCTCTCCGCCCTCCGCCCGGGCGGCCACCTGCTCCTCGAACTCCCCAACCCGTCCAGCGCCTCCGCGACGGCCCTCGGCAAGTGGTGGCCGGCCCACGACCAGCCCCGCCACCTCCACCTCATCCCACCCGCCAACCTCCGCGCGGAACTCGAGTCCCAGGGCTGCGACATCATCTCGACGGACCACACCACGCCCCACATCCCCCACGACCTCGCCACAGCAGTACGCCTCCGCCTGACCCACGCCCGCCTACGCGCCGCCGCCCGCCCCCTCGCCGCCCTGACAGCAGCCCTGGACCTGACCCTGTCCCCGGCCCTCCGCCACACCCGCTTCTCGAACACGTACCGGGTGATCGCCCGGAAGAAGAGCTGACCCAGCTGCGGGCAGTCGTGCCCCCCCTCCGGGGGAGGCACCCCGCACCGCACCCCTACCCCCGCAACACCACCGCCTGCCCCGCCACCACCAGCACGACCTCCTCGCACTCACCCGCCACCGCCGCGTTCAACCGCCCCAGCTCATCCCGGTACCGCCGCCCGGACGCCGTAGCCGGCACGATCCCCGACCCCACCTCGTTGGACACCAGCACCACGGTCCGCCGAGCCCCCCGCACCGCCGCCGCCAACCCGGCCACCCGCTTGCGCAACTCCCGCTCACCCCCGTCCGCCCACACCGCGTCGTCCCACGCCCCGACGGAGTCCATCGCATCCGTCAGCCACAGCGACAGACAGTCGATCAGCACCGGCGCCCCGTCCTCCCCGAGCAACGGCACCAGATCGCATGTCTCCGCCGTCCGCCAGGACCCCGGCCGCCGCTCCCGGTGCGCCGCCACCCGCGCCGCCCACTCGGTGTCCCCGCCCCGCGTACCCCCGGTCGCCACGTACAGCACATCCGGGAAGGACTCCAGCCGCCGCTCGGCCTCCACCGACTTCCCCGACCGCGCCCCGCCCAGCACCAGCGTCCGCCGCGGCACATCGGGTACGTCCTCGTACACGCCCACCACCAGCGTCTCCCCGTCCGCCACCGCCCGCGCCCCGGCCGCCGCCAGCCGCCGCCGCAACTCCGCCCCCGGCGGCACGTCATGGTCCAGATGGACGGCCACGACATCCGTCGTAGGACCGACCGCGCCCACCGCCCGCAGCTTCGCCAGCGCGTCCGGCCGCCCCACCACGTCCGCGAGGACCAGGTCGTACCGCTCGGCCGGCGCCGCCCCCTCCTCCAGCCCGGCCGGAGCACTCCCCGGCGGCAGATACAGCAGCCGCTGCCCGTCCGGCCCGCTCACCGCGTACCCCGTACCGCCCGCGTCCATCGCCAGCGCCCGCACCCGATGCCCCGTCAGCAGGGCCAACTCCCGCCCGTCCGGCACCCGCCCCGGCTGCGGCAGCCCGGCCGGCACCTCGACGACCGGCCCCTCATGCGGATGCGACAACAACACCTGCCGCACCCCACCCAGCGAATGCCCGGCCCGAGCCGCCGCGAACGCCGCCCCGGGAGTCAGGTCCAGCAGCAGCGCCCCGTCCACGAGCAGGGCGGTGGCAGCCCGGGCATCCACCCCGAGCGAGGTGGCACACACGGCGCAGGGGCAGTCGGGGCGGGGCAGCCCCGCAGGAGCACCGGTACCAAGCAAAGTCACTTCCACGCCCCGATTTTCACCCGGAGAGACATGTGCCGCGCATTTGGCAGCCCCGAAGGGGCGTAACCAAGAGGGGCGCGGGGAACTGCGCGACCAGCCCACCAACCACCCGCACCCGAAAGATCACCCGAGATAAAGTGCCCGCACGTGTTCACACCAGGGAGGCGTACATGGCGGCATGGACGTGGCGGTTCGAGAAGGCCGACGGGACGGAGGTCCAGCCCGCAGTGGAGCCGGAGGAGTTCACCACGCAGGGCGACGCCGAGTCATGGATCGGTGAGAACTGGAAGGCCCTGCTGGCCGGCGGCGCGGACCAGGTGCGGCTGTTCGAGGACGCGACCGAGATCTACGGCCCGATGAGCCTGCACGCCGAGAACGAGGGATCCTGACCCCAGGTCAGGACGGCGGGGGCCCACCGGACCCGGAGGCCCCCGCCCCGCTCACTGCGCCCCCAGCGTCACCTCGACCGTCCGCTCGTCCCCGTTCCGCGTGAACGTCACCGTCGTACGCTCCCCGGGCCGGTCCGCGGCCAGTGCCTCCGCCAGCGAGGTGATCGTCGTGATGTCGGTGTCCCCGAGCCTGGTGATGATGTCCCCGGGCTCGATCCCCGCGTCGTCCGCGGCGCCCCCGTCCGCCACGTCCACCACCGCGACCCCGGCGGCCCGGTAGTTCTCGTCGACGACCGTGCGTGCCGTGATGTTGAGCGCCGCCCGCCCCGAGTCGGTGACCTTGCCGTCCTTGATGATCTGGTCGGCGACCGTCCGCACCATCGACGCGGGGATCGCGAATCCGATGCCCGGCGCCGCGCTGTCCCCGAACCCGGGGTCGGTCGCCGCCAGCGTCGGGATGCCGATGACCTTCCCGGACAGGTCGACCAGCGCGCCCCCGCTGTTGCCCGGGTTGATGGCCGCGGACGTCTGCACCATGTTCGGGATGGTCGCACCCGTACCCCCGCCGCTACGGCCCGCGCTGACGGTCCGTCCGGTCGCCGAGACGATGCCCTGTGTCACGCTCGACGACAGCCCGAGCGGCGAGCCCATGGCCAGCACGATCTGCCCGACCTCCACCTTGGAGGAGTCCCCGAAGGAGGCCGCCTTCAGCCCGCTCGGCGCCCGGTCCAGCCTGATGACGGCGAGATCCTGCTGCGGGTAGGAGAAGACGAGCGTCGCGGCCAGCGGGTCCTCGCTGTTGGCGGTGGTCACGCGGAAGGTCTTCTCGTCGCCGACGACATGCGCGTTGGTGACGATGTGCCCCTTGTCGTCGTACACCACGCCGGACCCCAGGTCCTGGGCCGCCTGGATCTGCACGACCGACGGCAGGACGTCCCTGATCACCTTCCGGTAGTCGTCCTCCAGGTCGCTCGCGGCCCTGGCGACGGGGGCGGCGGCCTGCGCGGCGGTGTCCCGCGTCCCGGCCGACCCGGAGCATCCGGACAGCACGGCGGCACAGCACATGACCACGACGACGAGCGCGGCGGCGGGCACGGCCGGCCGCGCAGCGCGGCCACGGGAAGGGTCCATGCCCCCGAGTCTCAGGTCGGGCCGTGGACCCGGCCCGCGCTGTTCCCCCGATCGGGGGTCAGCCCCGCACCCCGCACAGGTGCAGCAGCGCCGCCACCCCGCGGTACGGATCCGTCCGCCCGGCGCGCTCCTCGACCGCCAGCAGCGTCTCCACGTCCGTCGGGACCTCCGCGCCGTCCGCCGCCGTGTCGGTGAACACCCGCACCCCGTACCAGGCGTGCAGCGGCGCCCCGATCCCGGCGAGCGTGCCGGTCAACGCGGCCAGCCGGTCGGCGCGGACGTCAAGGCCCAGCCGGTTGCGGTAGGCGACCGTGTCGAAGGATCCCAGCGCCCCGGCCCAGTCACCGGACAGGCCCGGCCGCATGGCCAGCGCGTCGCCGTTGCGCACCAGCAGCGACAGCAGACCGCCCGGGGCGAGCACCCGGGCCAGCCCCGCCAACAGGGCGTCCGGCTCCTCGACGTACATCAGCACGCCGTGGCAGAGCACCACGTCGAAGCTGCCGGGCAGGAAGTGCACACCGGTGTCCCGGCCGTCCCCCTCGATGATCCGCATCCGCGCCCGGATGCCCTCCGGCTCCCGGGCGAGCGCCTCGCGGGCCGCGGCGACCATTGTCGCGTCCTGCTCCAGGCCGGTCACCTGGTGGCCGAGCCGGGCCAGCCGCAGCGCCTGCGTGCCCTGGCCCATCCCGACGTCGAGCACCCGCAGCCGCTGCCCGACCGGGAACCGCCCGGCTATCTGCTCGTCGAGCTGCCGGGCCACCAGCTCCTGTCGTACGACATCCCGCAGCCCGCCCAGCCTGCTCAGCCAGGACGCGGCCGCGCGCCCGGAGAAGGAACTCGTGCTCAGGGCCGCTCTCCGCGCTTGACCTGCGGCTTGGGCAGCCGGAGCCGGCGCATCTGGAGGGAGCGCATGAGCGCGTACGCGACCGCGCCCCGCTTGTTCTCGTCGGGGAAGCGCTCCTTGAGCCGCCTCTTCAGACGGAAGCCGCTGAGGAACGAGTCCAGCACGATGAGCGCGATCACCGCGGCCCACAGCAGCAGCGCGAGCGCCTGCAGCTGGCCCACCCGGATCATGCTCAGCACGAGGATGAGCACGGCCATCGGCAGGAAGAACTCGGCCACGTTGAACCGCGAGTCGATGAAGTCGCGCGCGAACTTGCGGACCGGGCCCTTGTCCCGCGCGGGCAGATACCGCTCGTCGCCGGTCGCCAGCGCCTGGCGCTGCTTCTCCAGCGCCGCGCGGCGCTCGTCGCGCTGACGCTTGGCGGCCTCCTTGCGCGTCATCGGCGTATTGGCCACGCTGCGACGCTGGGACTGGGCCACACTGCGCTTGGGCGTGGGCCTGCCCTTCGGGGCCTGCGGGTCACGGGGCTGCTTGGAGTCGGTCACCAGCGCCTTGTCGGCGGCCTGGGCCTTCTCTTCCTTGGCACGGCTACGGAACACAAAACCCAAGGGTAAGCGCTCCCCGGGCATGGACCCCAGCCCGGCGGGGAACGATCCGGCAACACCGGACGTCGTAGAGGGACAGAGGGGACGTTGCGGGTATCACCTACTCCTCACGCCGGAGGGGGACGGTCCGCAGTCGTCCTCGGGGATGAGCGCATCGGTCCCCGAACAGTGCGTCAATGGAGATAGGGCCCGTACTGTGGGTTCTGTCGCAGAGCTGGAGCTGGAGTCCGTCAGAAGGGGGCGCGCGAAGCCCATGAGCGGTGTCATGAAGCGTATGGGGATGATCTTCCGCGCGAAGGCGAACAAGGCCCTTGACCGGGCCGAGGACCCGCGCGAGACCCTCGATTACTCGTATCAGAAGCAGCTCGAGCTGCTCCAGAAGGTGCGCCGCGGCGTCGCCGACGTGGCGACCAGCCGCAAGCGCCTGGAGCTCCAGCTCAACCAGCTGCAGTCGCAGTCGTCCAAGCTGGAGGACCAGGGCCGCAAGGCGCTCGCCCTGGGCCGTGAGGACCTGGCCAGGGAGGCGCTGTCCCGCAGGGCCGCCCTCCAGCAGCAGGTGACCGACCTGGAGACACAGCACGCCACCCTCCAGGGCGAGGAGGAGAAGCTCACCCTGGCGGCCCAGCGCCTGCAGGCCAAGGTGGACGCGTTCCGTACGAAGAAGGAGACCATCAAGGCCACGTACACCGCCGCCCAGGCCCAGACCCGCATCGGCGAGGCGTTCTCCGGCATCTCCGAGGAGATGGGCGACGTCGGGCTGGCCATCCAGCGGGCCGAGGACAAGACGGCCCAGCTGCAGGCCCGGGCCGGCGCGATCGACGAACTGCTCGCCTCCGGCGCCCTCGACGACCAGTCCGGCATGCACAAGGACGACATCCAGGCCGAGCTGGACCGGCTCTCCGGTGGTACGGATGTAGAGCTGGAGCTGCAGCGCATGAAGGCGGAGCTGGCGGGAGGCACCTCGGACCGGCAGGCCATCGAGGGCGGAACCGGCCAGCAGCAGTCCCAGCAGCAGCCGCAGGACACCCCGCGCTTCGACAAGCAGTAGGGCCCACGCCGAGGAGGGCGATGTGATCGTACGGATCATGGGAGAGGGCCAGGTGAAGCTGGCCGACTCCCACTTCGCCGAGCTGAACAAGCTGGACGACGAACTCCTGGAAGAGATGGAGAGCGGCGACGAGGAGGGCTTCCGCCGCACCCTCGGCAACCTCCTCGACGCCGTTCGCAGCCTGGGCAGCCCCCTGCCGGACGACGCCCTCGAACCCTCGGAACTGATCCTTCCCGCCCCGGACGCCACCCTGGAGGAGGTCCGGGACATGCTCAGCGACGACGGTCTGATCCCAGGCTGAGGCCCGCCCGGCTCAGCGCCGGCTCACCTGGGATGAAAGGCCGGGTCGGGCGACGGTGACCGAAAGCGACGGTAACTCCACAGTGACCCCCCTCACCGAAGCCCGGCGCCGCCTGCACGCCCACCCCCTCGCCCTGGACGCGACCCTCGCCGCGGCCGTACTCGTCTGCATGGTCGTCGGCTCCTTCGTCGACCCGCGCGGCGAGAACGGCGTCACCTGGGGCGTCCGCACCCCGGACAGCCTCAGCCTGGTCCTCATGACCCTGGGCGCGGTCGCCCTCGTCTTCCGCCGCGGCGCCCCCATGACGGTCCTCGCCCTCACCGGCACCGTCTCCCTCGTCGAGTCCCTCACCGGCGACCCGCGCGCCCCGGTCGCGATGTCCGCCGTAGTCGCCCTCTACACCGTCGCGTCCACCACTGACCGCACCACCACCTGGCGGGTCGGCCTGCTCACCGTGACCGTCCTGACCGGCGCGGCGATGCTCGCCGGACCACTGCCCTGGTACGCCCAGGAAAACCTCGGCATCCTCGCCTGGACCGGCATCGGCGCCACCGCCGGGGACGCCGTACGCAGCCGCAGAGCCGTCGTCCAGGCGATCCGTGAGCGCGCCGAACGCGCCGAGCGCACCCGTGAGGAGGAGGCCCGTCGCCGCGTCGCCGAGGAGCGGCTGCGCATCGCCCGAGACCTGCACGACGTGGTCGCCCACCACATCGCCCTGGTCAATGTGCAGGCCGGGGTCGCGGCACACGTCATGGACAGGCGCCCCGACCAGGCCAAGGAGGCCCTCGCCCACGTACGGGAGGCCAGCCGCTCCGCCCTGAACGAGCTGCGCGCCACCGTGGGCCTGCTCCGCCAGTCAGGCGACCCGGAGGCCCCCACCGAGCCGGCCCCGGGCCTGGACCGCCTCGACGAGCTCGCCGGCACCTTCCGCAGCGCCGGACTCCAGGTGGAGGTCGCCCGCGCCGACCACGGCACGCCCCTCCCGGCGGCCGTCGACCTCGCCGCCTACCGGGTCATCCAGGAGGCCCTCACCAACGTGCAGAAACACGCGGGCCCGGACGCGAAGGCGGAGGTCAGCGTGGTCCGGGTGGGCCCCCATATCGAGGTGACGGTCCTCGACGACGGCAGCCCCGACGAGGACCGGGCGCCCGCGCCGGGCGGCGGCCACGGCCTGCTCGGCATGCGCGAACGCGTCTCCGCCCTCCGCGGCACCCTCACCACCGGGCCCCGCTACGGCGGCGGCTTCCGCGTCCATGCGATCCTGCCCCTCAGGACCCGTACCGCCACGACGGGAGATCCGGGGGAGACCGTATGACCATCCGCGTCCTGCTCGCCGACGACCAGGCCCTGCTGCGCAGCGCCTTCCGCGTGCTGGTCGACTCCGAGCCCGACATGGAGGTCGTGGGGGAGGCGTCCGACGGCGCGGAGGCGGTCCGCCTGGCGAAGGAGGAGCGTGCGGACGTCGTCCTGATGGACATCCGCATGCCCGGCACCGACGGCCTCGCCGCCACCCGCCTGATCAGCGCCGATCCGTCCCTCGCCGAGGTCCGTGTGGTCATCCTGACCACCTTCGAGGTCGACGACTACGTCGTGCAGTCCCTGCGCGCGGGCGCCTCCGGCTTCCTGGGCAAGGGCTCCGAACCGGAGGAACTCCTCAACGCCATCCGGGTCGCCGCCGGCGGCGACGCCCTGCTCTCCCCGGCCGCCACCAAGGGCCTCATCGCCCGCTTCCTCGCCCAGGGCGACGGCCCCGACACCGATCCGTCCCGCTCCGCCCGCCTCGACGCCCTCACCGTCCGCGAACGCGAGGTCCTCGTCCAGGTCGCCGGCGGCCACTCCAACGACGAGATCGCCGAACGCCTCGCGGTCAGCCCCCTGACAGTCAAAACCCACGTCAACCGGGCCATGGCCAAACTGGGCGCCCGCGACCGAGCCCAACTGGTGGTCATCGCCTACGAGTCGGGCCTGGTACGCCCCAGAACGGACTGACCCGCGTACCCACGGCTGACGGCGACCCGCACCGAATCCTGAAGCGCCTCGGCCAGCCGCACGACCGCGAACCGCAACTCCCGCCCGCCGACCCCCTGATCGGCAAGCAACAGCTTCACCCCGGCCAGGGGCATTGCGGCAGCGGCATTCACAGCGGGTTGCGTTGCTTCCGTCGTCTGCGGCGGTGGGCTCTTCGTAGTCGGTGCGGCAACGATATATGCGGTTGGGGTGCTGCGACCAAAGAGCTCAGAATGTGGTCGTGAAGTAAGCATCGGTGCGATGCGCTTCAGAGGAAATCCGCGGTCTCCAGATCGAACGCGAACGGCTCGGGCAGAGTGAGCGGCTTGCCCAGAGGGCGGGTGCACAGCTCGCGGTAGTCCCCGTTCTCCGGGTCTCCGAACAGCGTGATCGAGGAGGCGTCCCGGTCGATGAGCAGGTACAGCGGGATGCCTCCGCGGGCGTAGCAGCGGCGTCTGGCCTCTCGGTCGGACTTGGGCTTGGTGGAGGTCACCTCCAGCACCAGGGCGACGCCGTCGCAGGGCATCCAGGAGTCGGCGCCCCGGTAGAGCCGCAGTTTTCTGGGGGCGAATGTGGGGAGATCACCTGGCCACGGGATCGGGAACCGTTGCCTCGATCGTGGCACACGATCCTGATCGCCGTCCGGCCCGTCGCACCCGCGCCCCACGGTTGCCGGCGCCTACCCCCCGCCGTACAGGCGCCCGAGATCAACGAGGACCACTTCGCCGCGCTCGGCCGCTGCGTGCAGGGCGGGGGTGAAGCCGGCGCCGCTGTAGCAGGCGGGGCGGGTGTGGCTCGTGTCGATGCCTCGTGCCGTGAGGAGTCCGAGGTGACCTTGTTCCACTTCGCCTCGCCGATCGACAGCAGGATGCCGCGGTCCTGGCCGACGGCGCCGCGTACGACGACGTCGACCTCGTGGGAGGTGCGCGCGGCCGGATCGGGGACGCTTCCCGAGGTGACCTCGATGGGCAGACCGCCGAAGGTGTCGGGTTCCGCGTGCCAGGAGGCCCACTCACGGCACAGGTGCTCGAAGTGGGGACCGACGACCTTGCTCAGGAACGTGTCCCGGGACATGGCCCAGGCGGCCGCCCTATTGCGGCGCTGCGAGAGCACAAGGGCGAACCTGAACCGGCCGGAGTCCGACCCGGTGGCTCCACCCGTTCCCCTTCCCCCGCGCGGCTTTCATATCCTGTGCTCCGAACTGCTCAGCGGGGGGAAGGGGATCCGGGCGGTGCCTGTGCACAAGGACGACCCGAGGTCACTCGGCGGATACCGGATCGTCGACCGGCTGGGCGCCGGCGGGATGGGCGTCGTCTACCGGGCCAGATCCAGATCCGGGCGTGAGGTCGCCGTCAAACTGGTGCACGCCCAGTACGCCGAGGACCCCGTCTTCCGCGCCCGCTTCCAGCAGGAGATCGCCGCCGTCCGCAAGGTCAGCGGCGCCTTCACCGCCCCGGTGGTGGACGCCGACCCGGAGGCGGTACGGCCCTGGATGGCCACCCAGTACGTGCCCGCGCCCTCCCTCGCCGAACGCATACGGACCCACGGCCCGCTGCGCGGCGCGGAACTGCGGCGCCTGGCGCTCGGGCTGGTGGAGGCGCTGCGCGACATCCACCGCGCCGGCGTCGTCCACCGCGACCTGAAGCCCGCCAACGTCCTCATGGCCGAGGACGGACCCCGCGTCATCGACTTCGGGATCTCCCGGGCCGCCGAGAACCAGACCCTCACCGAGACCGGGCACATGATCGGCACCCCGCCCTTCATGTCCCCGGAGCAGTTCACGGACGCCCGCTCGGTGGGCCCCGCCTCGGACGTCTTCTCCCTCGGGGCGCTGCTGGTCTACGCGGTGACCGGACACGGCCCCTTCGACGCGGACAGCCCCTATCTGACGGCGTACCGGGTGATGACCGAGGAACCGGCGCTGGACGCGGTGGGCGAACCGCTGCGCGGGGTGCTGGCCCGCTGCCTGGCCAAGACGGCCGACGAACGGCCCTCGCTGGACGACCTCGCGGGGGAGTTCGGCGCCGTCCTGCCCGAGCCGGCCCCCGGCGACATGCCCACGGTCACCCTGCGCCTGCCGTCCCCGGACGCGGTCCGCACCCCGACCGCCGCCGACCACACCCCCGTACCGCCCGCGCGCCGCGGCCGCTCCCGCCTCCTCGCCCTGACCGGCGCGGTCGGGGTCCTGGCCGTCGCGCTCACCGCGTATCTCCTGATCGGCCTGCCGGAGAACGACGACCGGGGCACGGCCACGGCCGACTCCGCGGGCCCCTCGGCCGCCTCGCGGTGGCGGGACCTGCCCGACGGCTGGCAGCCGTGGCAGACCACGGTGCTCAAGACCGCCCGGCAGGGTGCCGAGCAGCCCCTGGGCGGTACGGGGGCCGTCGACGGCCAGCCGTTCTGCCACGTCAGCGAGGGGGCCGCCTACTGCGGCGGCGTCGGCGTACTCCCGGTGCGCATCGACGCGCGGACGGGCGAGACCGTCTGGCGGGCCGACATCGCGCCCAAGGGCATCGCGCCGGACAGATACGACTCCTCCCCGCTCGGCGTGCACGACGGCACGGTCCTCGTGCAGGAGACCATCTCGAACACCGACGGGGACTACGAGAAGGTCTCCGTGATCGGCCTGGACGCCGGCAGCGGTGCCCGGCTCTGGTCCTGGCAGGCGAACACCGACTTCACCGACATGGTGCTGTCCGGCGGGCTGGTCCTGACCACCGCCGTCGACGGCAGGTCGGTGACCGCCCGGTCGGCGCGCGACGGAGCCGAGCGCTGGACGACGGCCCTGCCCGCGAACCACTACTGCTCGTACTACGACCTCGACGGCCGTCCGTACATGGAGTGCGTGACCATGGCCGAGGGCTCCGACGCCGCCCAGGTGTACGCCCTCGATCCCGCCGACGGCACGTCGAAGCGGCTGCCCATCACCAGGGACGACGGCGAACTCGTCGGTCTCGTCGAGGACGGCAGCCTGCTCTACGCCCAGTGGTGGGAGAACCAGGAGAGCGGCAGCGGCATGGAGTACACGGCTCTCCAGTGGATCGACCCGGACAGCGGCGAGCGGAAGACGATCAGGCTGACCGACCGGTACGTGGCCGGAGAGGTGCAGTTCGCGGGCGGCATGGTCTACTTCACCTCCACCGAGGGGCAGGTCACCGCGGTGTCGCCGGAGACGGGCGAGAAGGTGTGGCAGACCCGGACCACCCTGGAGGAGCCCGGCACCCCGAAGGTCGACCCCGAGGCCCGCGCCCTCTACCTGGCCACCGCGGGCGGCCGGGTGGCGGCCCTGGACACCCGGACGGGTGAAGTGCTGTGGGAGTCCTCCCCCCGGGCCGGCGCGCTCGGCAACGGCGGCTCGCCCTCGGTGCTCCTGGACGAGGGTGCCCTGGTGGTGGCGACCCCCGACGGCACGGTCTTCTCCGTCGACCCGTCCGACCCGGAACGCACACCGGCGTCGGCGTGAGGAACACGCCGACGCCGGTCCAGGTCCGGTCGGGCCGGGGCTACGGCAGCGCCAGCATGCGCTCCAGGGCCAGCTTGGCGAACGCCTCGGTCTCCTTGTCGACCTCGATGCGGTTGATCAGCCGTCCCTCGGCCAGGGACTCCAGGGCCCAGACCAGGTGCGGCAGGTCGATGCGGTTCATCGTCGAGCAGAAGCAGACCGTGCGGTCGAGGAAGACGACCTGCTTGCCCTCGGGCGCGAAACGGTTCGCCAGCCGGCGGACCAGGTTCAGCTCGGTGCCGATGGCCCACTTGGAGCCGGCCGGGGCGGCCTCCAGGGTCTTGATGATGTACTCGGTCGAGCCGACGTAGTCCGCCGCGGCCACGACCTCGTGCCGGCACTCGGGGTGCACCAGGACGTTCACGCCCGGTATGCGCTCACGCACGTCGTCGACCGACTCCAGGTTGAAGCGGCCGTGCACCGAGCAGTGGCCGCGCCACAGGATCATCTTGGCGGCGCGCAGCTCGTCGGCCGTCAGCCCGCCGTTCGGCTTGTGCGGGTTGTAGACCACGCAGTCGTCGAGCGACATGCCCATGTCGCGCACGGCGGTGTTGCGGCCGAGGTGCTGGTCCGGCAGGAAGAGGACCTTCTCGCCTTGCTGGAAGGCCCACTCCAGGGCGCGCCGGGCGTTGGAGGAGGTGCAGATCGTGCCGCCGTGCTTGCCCGTGAACGCCTTGATGTCGGCCGAGGAGTTCATGTAGGACACCGGCACCACCTGCTCGGCGACGCCGGCCTCGGTCAGCACGTCCCAGCACTCGGCGACCTGCTCGGCGGTGGCCATGTCGGCCATGGAGCACCCGGCGGCCAGGTCGGGCAGGACCACCTTCTGGTCGTCGGAGGTCAGGATGTCGGCGGACTCGGCCATGAAGTGGACACCGCAGAAGACGATGTACTCGGCCTCCGGGCGCGCGGCCGCGTCCCGGGCCAGCTTGAAGGAGTCGCCCGTGACGTCGGCGAACTGGATGACCTCGTCGCGCTGGTAGTGGTGGCCGAGGACGAAGACCTTGTCGCCGAGCTTCTCCTTGGCGGCACGGGCCCGCTCCACCAGATCCGGGTCGGAGGGGGAGGGCAGGTCACCGGGACACTCGACGCCGCGCTCGCTCTTCGGGTCGGCTTCACGGCCGAGGAGCAGCAGGGCGAGCGGAGTCGGCTGTACGTCGAGCTCCTGTATGTCGAGCTCCTGGGTCTGGGCGGTGGTCACGACACGCACCCTTTCTACTTTTCGTCGAACTGACGCTATATATCATAACCTGCTTCACGTCACTTTGACGATGGGCATAGCGTCGGTGTGACGTGAATCCCGCTGGGTCGCTTTCCGGTGCCCGGGGCGTGTGCGAGCATGAAGAGGACCGCCGGAAGTCGAGAAAGAACCTGGGCGAGAAAGAACCCGTCGCGGAATGAATCCGCGGCCCCGCCGGTTGCACTCGTCGGCAAGCAGTCTCCGTACCAACCCGGGAGAGATGTAGATGTCCGTATCGGACGAGACCACCACCGTCACCGACGGCATCATCCTGACCGACGCCGCCGCGTCCAAGGTCAAGGCGCTGCTCGACCAGGAAGGCCGCGACGACCTCGCGCTGCGCGTCGCCGTCCAGCCCGGTGGCTGCTCCGGCCTGCGCTACCAGCTGTTCTTCGACGAGCGCTCCCTCGACGGCGACGTGGAGAAGGACTTCGGCGGAGTCAAGGTCGTCACCGACCGCATGAGCGCCCCGTACCTGGGCGGCGCCACGATCGACTTCGTGGACACCATCGAGAAGCAGGGCTTCACGATCGACAACCCGAACGCGACCGGCTCCTGCGCCTGCGGCGACTCCTTCAGCTGAGCCGCGGTACGCCTGTACGCGGTGAAGGCGGCGGCCCCTGCCCCGGGGCCGCCGCCTTCATGTCTTCTCCCGTCGGCTACCGCGGCTGGTCGGAGGTCTTGTCCGGCAGCCGCGCTCCCGGCTTCTCCAGCGGGATCTCCGCGCCGTCCGAGCCGACGACCGTCCGGCCGCCGAGCGGCTCGTCCAGCTGCACCGTCCGGTGGTACACCTTGGCGATCAGGATGCAGACCTTGTTCGGCCAGGACTTCTCGGTCACGGTGACCGTCACCTTGTCCTCACCCTCGACCGCATTCACCGTGTAGTCGGCGCACACGCCGGCGGTGAACCGTACGGTGAGCTCCCTGCCCTCGGCCGAGTACGCCTCCACGTCCACGTCCCGGGTGCCGTCCGAGGCGGTCGGTTCGTCGCCGGGGCCGGTGGGCCGGGGGCTGGGCTGCTCGGTGGGGACACCGGGCGGGGGAGTGGCGGTCGCCGTGGCCGGGGCGAGATGCCTCGGGTCGACGGCCGGATGCGTCACCGTGTACGTGTCCGACGCCCCCGGTGCCCGCACGGTGAACAGCCACGACGGCACCAGCAGCGGCCGGCCGGCCGAGGTGTGCGGAGCCAGCCCGAAGACGGCGTCCTCGACGGTGAGCGTGTCCTTGTCCGGGGCGACGGTCGAGGGTTCGCAGGGGCCGTCGGCCTGGTCCTCGTGCGGCACGGGGGTCGCGCAGCCTCCGATGCCGATGCCGTGACCGCCTCCCTGGGCGGAGTTCAGCAGCCCCAGGGTCTCCTCGGCGTCGAGCACGGGGTAGGTCTCACCCTTGACCGGCTCCGCCAGCCGCCCGTTTCCGCCGACGACCTCCCCCAGCGCGTTGACGATGATCCCGGTGGACCAGCCGTACGTGGGCAGTCCGCCGACCACCGGGTCCGCGTTCACCACCCGCTCGGCGCCCATGACCTGGCTCGCGTCCACCTTGGCGTCGTCCTGGCCGACCGCCTTCAGCACCGGCGCGGCGGCCTTCCGGGCGGCGTCCTCGCCGACCGGGTCACCGGCGGGGGAGGGGGAGGTCTTGTGCGGGCATACGGTGGCGTCGCGCGGGCAGTTGTCCGAGCCCGCGGCGTACCGGCTGAACGTCCACGCGCCCGGCGACTGCCGGTCCACCCGCAGCACGGGTCCCGAGCCGTCCGCGGTGCCCCCCACCCGCCAGACGTCCTTCTCCAGCACCGGCGCCGCGTCGACCCCGAGCGCCTCGGCCAGCCGGACCACGTCATCCTGGCCGACCTCGCCCCGGACCCACCGCACGGCAGCCGACCCCGGCCCCTCGGGCAAGGCGCCGTCGGCCTCGTAGACCACGCCGTACGGATTCGGCTCCCCGGGCGCGATCCCGTTACTGCTGCCGCTGTTCGTCTCGGACGCGACGGAATACCCGTCCAGCACCAGCACCGGAGGCGTCCCGTCCCCGGACGGCGCCCCCACCCCGCCCCCACCATCAGCGCTGGCGGCCAGATACGCGCCACCCCCTCCCACCACCATCACAGCAGCGGCCACGGCCGCGACGACCAGCCGAGACCGACGCCGCCCACTCCGCACACCGAGGTCCACGTGCTCTTCAGGCCCGTGGGCCGGGTGGGCATGCTCGGCCTCGGGGCCGAGCTGATGCTTCTCGGCGTCAGGGGCGGGGCGAGCGCTCCCGGGGTCAGCGGCGGGCGGCCCGTCCTGCGCGCTGGGGGCCGGGCGGTCGCCCTCGGCCTCTGTGCGGGTGGCCGGGTAGTTGTCCTTGGCCTCGGTGTCGAGGGCCGGGTGGGTGTCCGTGGCCTCGGTGTCGGTGGCCGGGCGGGCGTCCTCGCCGTTGGCGCGGGTGGCCGCGTGGGTGCCCTCGGGCTGGGGCTCGGCGGCCGTTCGGGTGTCGCCCATCTCGGTGAACTGCTGGTCGGTCCTGCCCTCAGGGGTTGAGCCGACCTCGGCAGCCTCGGTGCCCGCTGCTGCGGGTCCGGTCCCGGGCGCGGTCCGCTCCGCCGCTGTCACCCGGTCCCCGGTGGCGCCCTTCCCCTGCGGAGAACCCTTCTCCACGTGTTCCGCCGCCCCGTCGGTGTCCCGCGCGGCGTCGTCGTGGTCGGGTCGCTCGGTGTTCACCGCATCGCTCCTTCGGCTGCACAGCTGTCCCTGCGGTCGACCCCGGTCCCGCACCGCCCCAGAGGCGGCCTGCCGGAGGTCGTATCCCGCATCCCCTTTACGGGGGACAGCGATGGGACGCAGCGGGGGAGCGCACGGTTCCCCGAAGCGGCGCCCAGAGCGCGAAGAGCGCCCGGAGCGCCTGTACCTCGGCTAGTTTCCGTACTCCGGCATGGCCTCCAGCAGCCGCGCCGACCGCGCCGGCACGCTCACGCCATGGATGAGCGACGGCGGGACCGGCAGTGGGATGATCCGCTCCGGAGCCGCCCAGTGCGGAGCCATCCGGGCGCAGTCACCGCGCAGCGACGCGAGATCGCCCTCGAGATCGACAGGCGTGAAGGGAGCCTTGAGGTTCGTCATAGCGGCACCGTATGCACGGACCGGCCTGCGAAGAAAGATCTACTATCGGGTAGTTTCATCCGCTTCTGCGGCCCCCGTCCACCGGGTAGCGTGAACTGTCAATCCCCCTCCACACAGGAGATTCCACGCCGTGCGCATCGCAGTCACCGGCTCCATCGCCACCGACCACCTCATGACGTTCCCCGGCCGCTTCGCCGACCAGCTCGTCGCGGACCAGCTGCACACGGTCTCGCTCTCCTTCCTGGTCGACAACCTGGACGTACGCCGCGGCGGCGTCGGCGCGAACATCGCCTTCGGCATGGGGCAGCTCGGCACGAAGCCCATCCTGGTGGGCGCCGCCGGCTTCGACTTCGACGAGTACCGCGCCTGGCTGGACCGCCACGGCGTCGACACCGCCTCGGTCCGCATCTCCGAGACCCTGCACACCGCCCGCTTCGTGTGCACCACCGACGCCGACCACAACCAGATCGGCTCCTTCTACACCGGCGCGATGAGCGAGGCCCGCCAGATCGAGCTGAAGACCGTCGCCGACCGCGTGGACGGCCTCGACCTGGTCCTCATCGGCGCCGACGACCCGGAGGCGATGCTCCGCCACACCGAGGAGTGCCGCTCCCGCTCGATCCCCTTCGCCGCCGACTTCTCCCAGCAGATCGCCCGGATGAACGGTGAGGAGATCCGCATCCTCCTCGACGGCGCGACCTACCTCTTCTCCAACGAGTACGAGAAGGGCCTCATCGAGACCAAGACCGGCCTCGCCGACGAGCAGATCCTCGCGAAGGTCGGTCACCGGGTGACCACCCTCGGCGCGCGCGGCGTCCGCGTCGAGCGCGCCGGCGAGGACCCGATCGAGGTCGCCTGCCCGGAGGAGGAGCGCAAGGCCGATCCCACGGGTGTCGGCGACGCCTTCCGCGCGGGGTTCCTGTCGGGACTGGCCTGGGGCGTCTCGCTGGAGCGGGCGGCGCAGATCGGGTGCATGCTGGCGACCCTCGTCATCGAGACGGTGGGCACGCAGGAGTATCAGCTGCGGCGGGCGCACTTCATGGACCGGTTCATGAAGGCGTACGGGGACGAGGCGGCGGCGGAGGTCCGGGAGCATCTGGGCTGAGTGCCGGGTGCGGGTGCGTGGGGGCTGGTCGCGCTCACGCGGCGGTGGCCAGCCGCATGTCGACACAGCCCCGCGCCTCTGAAAGGGTCGGTCATGTCGCCCGGCGGACCAAGTACGCCGTTCCCCTTTCCGCCGGTTCCTCCCCCACGTATTCCTGGCCCCGCATCTCGCACCACGCCGGGATGTCCAGCCGGGCGGCCTCGTCGTCGGCCAGCACCCGTACCAGCCCGCCCACCGGCACCTGCCCGAACACCTTCGCCAGCTCGATGACCGGAATCGGGCACCGCTTGCCCAGGGAGTCCACGACGAGCGCGTCCTCACGGACCTCGGCCACCGGAGCCGACGCCGGAGCCCCGAGCTTCTCCCGCACCCCGGCCACCACCCCCGGCAGCACCTCCAGGAACCGCTCCACGTCCGCCTCCGCCGTCCCCGCCGGCAGCGACACCCGCACGTTCCCCTCGCTCAGCACCCCCATCGCCCTCAGCACATGGCTGGGTGTCAGCGTGCTGCTCGTGCAGGACGATCCGGACGAGACGGAGAAACCCTCACGATCCAGCTCGTGCAGCAGGGTCTCCCCGTCGACATAGAGACAGGAGAAGGTGACGACCCCGGGCAGCCGCCGCCCCGGATCCCCGACCACCTCAACATCCGGTACGAGGGCCGGCACCCGCACCCGGATCCGCTCGGTCAGCTCCCGCAGCCGTACCGCCTCGGCCGCCGCCTCCGCCCGTACGGCCCGCAGTGACGCCACCGCCGCCACGATCGCCGGAAGGTTCTCGAAACCGGGCGCCCGCCCCGACTCCCGCTCGTCCACCGGCCCTTGCGGCGCGAACCGCACCCCCTTGCGCACCACCAGCAGCCCGACCCCCGACGGCCCGCCCCATTTGTGCGCACTGCCCGCCAGCGCCGACCACGGCCCCTCGACCGGCCCCCACCCCAGCGACTGCGCCGCGTCCACGAACAACGGCACCCCGGCCTCCCGGCACACCTCCGCCACGGCCGCCACCGGCTGCTCGGTCCCCACCTCGTGGTTGGCCGACTGCAGACAGGCCAGCGCGGTGTCCGACCGCAGCGCCTCCGCGTACGACGAGGCGCTCACCGCACCCCCGCGATCCACGGCCACCCGCGTCACCGACCCACCGTCCGCTTCGTGCACTTCGGCCGAATGCAGCACCGAGGAGTGTTCGACCGACGACACGATCAGGTGACGCCCCACCCGCCGCCGCCCGCCCAACACGCCCGCGATCCCACTGTGCACGGCCCGCGTCCCGGAAGAGGTGAAGACCAGCTCGTCGGCCCGGCAGCCCACGGCTTCGGCGGCGGCCTCCCGAGCAGCGTCCAACAGCACCCGCGCCTTACGCCCCTCCCGGTAGAGCCGGGCAGGATCCGCCCACCCCTCATCCAGCGCGGCCAACAGCGCCTGACGGGCGACAGGGTGGAGGGGAACGGCGGAGGCAGCGTCGAAATAGGCCATACAGCAACGTTAAGACCCCAGCGGGGTGCCCAACCCAGGGGCGTGGGACTTGTGTCCCCGCGCGGCTCCGCCGAGGGGCGCGACCAGCCCCGAACGGCCCGCACCCGCCAAACCAGCGAACCACCCAACCCACTAGGCACCCCTCCCGCGCGACCCCAAATCGCGTCCAGTAGGGTTTGGTCCGCATAAACATCAAACCCCTGCCCGACGCAGGGCGGCGACCGACCAGCGAGAAGGCAGGCCGCAGCCAACGCGCGGGCGAGACTCTCGGGAAGGCG
Organism: Streptomyces sp. NPDC018693; assembly: GCF_044391385.1. Lineage (NCBI taxonomy): Bacteria > Bacillati > Actinomycetota > Actinomycetes > Kitasatosporales > Streptomycetaceae > Streptomyces > Streptomyces sp. NPDC018693. The sequence goes on from NZ_JBIRZZ010000022.1 coordinate 63,936, forward strand.
CTACGTGAGTCCCAACGGCTCCGACCGCTCGCCGCGGCGCCCGATGCGGCGGAAGCTGCTGCAGGCACTGACCGCGGGCCTGGTCCTGGCGACCGCAACCGGTTGCACATACAAGGACTTCCCCCGCCTTGGTATGCCCACCCCCACCACGGAAGAGGCTCCGCGGATCCTCTCCCTGTGGCAGGGTTCCTGGGCCGCCGCGCTCGCTACCGGCGTGCTGGTGTGGGGCCTGATCCTGTGGAGTGCTTTCTTCCACCGGCGCAGCCGCACCAAGGTCGAGGTACCTCCGCAGACCCGGTACAACATGCCGATCGAGGCGCTGTACACGGTGGTCCCGATCATCATCGTCTCGGTCCTGTTCTACTTCACGGCCCGCGACGAGTCGAAGCTCCTCGACATGTCGAAGAAGCCCGACATCACGGTCAACGTGGTCGGCTTCCAGTGGAGCTGGTGCTTCAACTACATCGAGAACGTCGACGGTTCCACCGGTGACGCGAAGACCGACGAGAACCTGGCCGCGATCCCGGACCGGTTCAAGGCGGAATTCCCGGACAACGCGGGCGGCGTGTACACCTGCGGTGTCCCCGGTGAGCGGAACCCGCAGACCAACAACCCCGGTCCGACCCTCTGGCTCCCCGAGGGCAAGACCGTCCGCTTCGTCCTCACCTCGCGTGACGTCATCCACTCCTTCTGGGTGGTGCCGTTCCTGATGAAGCAGGACGTCATCCCGGGCCACACCAACGCCTTCCAGGTGACCCCGAACAAGCAGGGCACCTTCCTGGGCAAGTGCGCCGAACTCTGCGGCGTCGACCACTCCCGGATGCTGTTCAACGTGAAGGTCGTCTCCCCCGAGCGCTACGAGCAGCACCTCAAGGACCTCGCCAAGAAGGGGCAGACCGGTTACGTTCCCGCGGGCATCGAGCAGACCGCCCATGAGAAGAACCGGGAGACGAACCAACTGTGAGCATCCTCAACGAACCTCAGGGTGCCGCGGCAGCTGAAGACTCGTACGAGAACGAGCTGCCGGTCCGGCGCAAGCAGCCCGGTCTGCAGGCGGTCAAGTGGCTCACCACCACCGACCACAAGACCATCGGAACGCTGTACCTGGTCACGTCGTTCGCGTTCTTCGTCATCGGTGGCGTCATGGCGCTCGTCATGCGCGCCGAGCTGGCCCGCCCGGGTCTGCAGATGATGTCGAACGAGCAGTTCAACCAGGCGTTCACGATGCACGGCACGATCATGCTGCTGATGTTCGCGACGCCGCTGTTCGCCGGCTTCGCGAACTGGATCATGCCGCTGCAGATCGGCGCCCCGGACGTCGCCTTCCCGCGGCTGAACATGTTCGCCTACTGGCTGTACCTGTTCGGCTCGCTCATCGCGGTCGGTGGCTTCCTCACCCCGGACGGCGCGGCCGACTTCGGCTGGTTCGCCTACTCCCCGCTGTCGGACGCGGTCCGCTCGCCGGGCATCGGCGCCGACATGTGGATCATGGGTCTGGCCTTCTCCGGCTTCGGCACCATCCTCGGCTCGGTCAACTTCATCACCACGATCATCTGCATGCGTGCCCCCGGCATGACCATGTTCCGCATGCCGATCTTCACGTGGAACGTGCTGCTGACCGGTGTCCTGGTCCTGCTGGCCTTCCCGGTCCTCGCGGCCGCCCTGTTCGCCCTGGAGGCGGACCGCAAGTTCGGCTCGCAGATCTTCGACCCGGCCAACGGCGGCGCCCTGCTGTGGCAGCACCTCTTCTGGTTCTTCGGCCACCCAGAGGTGTACATCATCGCCCTGCCGTTCTTCGGCATCATCAGTGAGGTCATCCCGGTCTTCTCCCGCAAGCCGATGTTCGGCTACTTCGGTCTGATCGCGGCGACCATCGCGATCGCGGGCCTGTCGGTGACGGTCTGGGCGCACCACATGTACGTCACCGGCGGCGTGCTGCTGCCGTTCTTCTCCTTCATGACGTTCCTGATCGCCGTCCCGACCGGTGTGAAGTTCTTCAACTGGATCGGCACGATGTGGAAGGGCTCGCTGTCCTTCGAGACGCCGATGCTGTGGGCGACCGGCTTCCTGATCACCTTCACCTTCGGTGGTCTCACCGGCGTCATCCTGGCCTCGCCGCCGATGGACTTCCATGTCTCCGACTCGTACTTCGTCGTGGCGCACTTCCACTACGTCGTCTTCGGCACCGTCGTCTTCGCGATGTTCTCCGGCTTCCACTTCTGGTGGCCGAAGTTCACCGGCAAGCTGCTCGACGAGCGCCTCGGCAAGATCACCTTCTGGACGCTGTTCATCGGCTTCCACGGCACCTTCCTGGTCCAGCACTGGCTGGGCGCCGAGGGCATGCCGCGCCGGTACGCCGACTACCTGGCGGCCGACGGCTTCACCGCCCTGAACACGATCTCGACGATCAGCTCGTTCGTCCTCGGCGCGTCGATCCTGCCGTTCTTCTACAACGTCTGGAAGACGGCCAAGTACGGCGAGAAGGTCGAGGTCGACGACCCGTGGGGTTACGGCCGCTCCCTGGAGTGGGCGACCTCCTGCCCGCCGCCGCGGCACAACTTCCTCACCCTGCCGCGGATCCGCAGCGAATCCCCGGCGTTCGACCTGCACCACCCCGAGATCGCCGCCCTCGAACAGCTGGAGTACGCCGGCCACGGCGCCGCCGCGGTCGCGGGCAGCAAGGAGGCCGGCAAGTGAAGATCCAGGGCAAGATGTTCATCTGGCTGAGCGTCTTCGTCCTCGCCATGGCGATCGTCTATGGCGTGTGGTCGAAGGAGCCGGCCGGTACCACGGCCCTCTTCCTGGCCTTCGGCCTGTGCATCATGGTCGGCTTCTACCTGGGCTTCACCGCCCGGCGGGTCGACACCGGTGCCCAGGACAACAAGGAGGCGGACGTCGCGGACGACGCCGGCGAGCTGGGCTTCTTCAGCCCGCACAGCTGGCAGCCGCTGTCCCTGGCCGTCGGTGGCGCCCTCGCCTTCCTCGGCGTGGCCGTCGGCTGGTGGCTGCTGTACTTCGCCACGCCGATCATCCTGATCGGCGTCTGGGGCTGGGTCTTCGAGTACTACCGCGGTGAGAACCGCACCCAGTAGCACACGCCCGAGCGCACAGGAGCCCGGACACTCCGTCAGGAGCGTCCGGGCTCCCTCTTTTGCAGTAAACCGGATCCTCCATCCGTGTCACCCCGCGCGCCGCGGTTGACGAGCCTTCCTAGCGTGAGGTCATGAGCCCCTCACCCAGTCCCCGCACCGTCGTCGGCTGCACCCTGCTGGTGATCGCCCTGGGGGCGGGCGCCAGCGCATGCGGCTCGGACGGCAACCCGCTCGCGGCCCGCCCGTACGACGCGACAGACCAGATCGCCTTCAAGGGCCCCCAGAAGGACGGCCAGAAGGCCGACCCCGACCGGCCCCTGGAAATCACCGCCGAGGACGACGACGGCCGCATCACGGACGTCACCGCCGTCGACGCAACCGGGCGGTACGTGGCGGGCGAACTCTCCGCCGACGGCCGCCGCTGGCACAGCACCGAGCCGCTGGCCGCAGACGCCCGCTACACGGTCCGAGTGAGCACCGAGGACAAGGACGGCGCACCCGGCCGCCGGGTCCTCACGTTCGACACGGGCCGGCCCAAGGACAAGAAGCGCCTCAAGGTCACCCTCGGCCCCAAGGCGGGCACCTACGGCGTCGGACAGCCCCTCACCGCCGAACTGGACCTGCCGGTCAAGGACCCGGCCCAGCGAGTCATAGTCGAACGCGGCCTGAAGGTCGACTCCACGCCCTCGGTGCCGGGTGCCTGGCACTGGGTGGACGACAAGAAGCTCCACTACCGGCCCAAGGAGTACTGGCCCGCACACGCCAAGGTCACCGTCCGCAGCAACCTGGACGGCATAAAGATCGGCGACCGCCTCTGGGGCGGCGCCGCAGAACCCCTGGAACTCACCATCGGCGACCGCGTCATCGCCGTCACCGACGCGTCCGCGCACTCCCTGAAGTTCTACAAGAACGACGAGGTGATCAAGGAGTTCCCGGTCACCACCGGCAAGCCCGGCTTCGAGACCCGCAACGGCGTCAAGGTCGTACTCGGCAAGGAGTACTTCGTCCGGATGCGTGGCACCACCATCGGCATCGCCGAGGGCTCCGCCGAGTCCTACGACCTCCCGGTCTACTACGCCACCCGCGTCACCTGGAGCGGCGAGTACGTCCACGCCGCCCCCTGGTCCGTCGGCTCCCAGGGCTACGCCAACGTCAGCCACGGCTGCACCGGCATGAGCACCGCCAACGCCGAGTGGTTCTTCGACAACGTCCGAGAGGGCGACGTCGTCCAGGTCGTCAACAGCTACGGCAACACGATGGAGCCCTTCGGCAACGGCTTCGGCGACTGGAACGTCACCTGGGAGAAGTGGCAACAGGGCAGCGCCCTGACAGCCACCCGGCAGACCCCGAAGGAAACGTTCGCACTGAAGCCGACGGCCGTATGACCCACCCAGGGGCGCGGGGCCGCATCGATCTGCGGCCCCGCCGCGTGGGCGCGACCAGCCGCAACCGGCCCGCAGCCGCCGTACAACCCGCGCCCGCACCCTCCCTAGGCGCTCAGCAGCCTCTTCTGCCGCAGCAGCTCCGCGAGGGCCGCCGCGAACTCCACCGGCTCCACAGGATGCGTCACAGCCGCCTCAGCCCGGCTCCAGGTCGCCAACCACGCGTCCTGAGGCCGACCGATGAGCAGCAGCACCGGCGGACACTCGAACACCTCGTCCTTGATCTGACGGCACAGCCCCATGCCCCCCATGGGCACGGCCTCCCCGTCCAGCACACAGACATCGATACCGCCCTTGTCCAGCTCACGCACCACCGCGGCCGGCGTGGCACACTCCACGAACTCGACAAGGGGCACATCGGGAGCCGGCCGCCGGCCGGAGGCCAACCGCACCTGCTCGCGCGTGTTGGAGTCGTCGCTGTAGACCAGCACCGTGGCGGTCGGCTTCATCGTTCCTCCGGGACGTCAGCGTCGTAGAGAGTCGTAGAGTCAAGCCCGTTGAGCCGGATGCTACTCCCCTGAAGACCACGTCAACACCGGTACGGCGGGCAGCAACACTCCGAACGGCACCCCCCGGAGTGAGGGCGGGATAAGCGACCGACATAATGTCGGTCGTGGCGACAGCAACGACAGTAGAAACCGGGCACGCGCACCCGTCGGTCAACCGGCCGAACCTCACCAGCGTCGGAACCATCATCTGGTTGAGTTCCGAGCTGATGTTCTTCGCGGCCCTCTTCGCGATGTACTTCACCCTTCGATCGGTGACGGGTCCCGAGTTCTGGAGTGAGAAGGCAGATGCCTTGAACTTCCCGTTCTCGGCGACGAACACCACGATCCTGGTGCTCTCCTCCCTCACGTGCCAGCTCGGCGTCTTCGCCGCCGAGCGCGGTGATGTGAAGAAGCTCCGGATGTGGTTCATCGTCACCTTCGTCATGGGTGCGATCTTCATCGGCGGTCAGGTCTTCGAGTACACCGAGCTGGTGAAGCACGAGGGCCTGTCGCTCTCGTCGGACCCGTACGGCTCGGTCTTCTACCTGACCACCGGCTTCCACGGCCTGCACGTGACGGGCGGACTCATCGCCTTCCTGCTGGTCCTCGGCCGGACCTACGCGGCCAGGAGGTTCACCCACGAGCAGGCGACCGCCGCGATCGTCGTGTCCTACTACTGGCACTTCGTCGATGTCGTCTGGATCGGCCTCTTCGCCACGATCTACATGATCAAGTAGCCGGGCCCGAACCCGCACCCACTTCCAGAAGCATCGACGCAGAAGATCCTGACACCGGGGTAATCCGTGAAAAAGCTCTCCGCACGACGACGCCATCCGCTGGCGGCGCTCGTCGTCCTACTCCTCGCGCTGGCATGCACTGGGGGGCTGTACGCCGCGTTCGCGCCCGCGGGCAAGGCGCAGGCCGACGAAACCGCTGCATCCTCGCAGTCTCTCGCCATCGACGAGGGCAAGAAGCTCTACGCCGTCGGCTGCGCCAGCTGCCACGGAACCGGCGGTCAGGGCAGCTCCGACGGTCCCAGCCTGATCGGCGTGGGCGCCGCGGCCGTGGACTTCCAGGTCGGCACCGGCCGTATGCCGGCGGCCACCTCCCAGAGCGCCCAGGTCCCGCGCAAGAAGGTCATCTACACCCAGGCGCAGATCGACCAGCTCGCCGCGTACATCTCCTCCCTCGGCGCCGGCCCGGCCGTCCCGACCGAGGGGCAGTACGACCCCGAGGGCGCGGACATCGCCAAGGGTGGCGAGCTGTTCCGCAACAACTGCGCGCAGTGCCACAACTTCACCGGCAAGGGCGGCGCCCTGACCGAGGGCAAGTACGCCCCGGAGCTGGAGGGCGTGGACCCGAAGCACATCTACGAGGCCATGCTGACCGGCCCGCAGAACATGCCGTCGTTCCCCGACAGCACGATGTCGGAGCAGAACAAGAAGGACATCATCGCGTACCTGAACGCGGTCAACAGTGCTGAGACGGTCAATCCGGGTGGTCTGGAGCTGGGCGGCCTCGGGCCGGTCGCCGAGGGCCTCTTCGCCTGGATCTTCGGTCTCGGCGCCCTGATCGCGGTCGCCGTCTGGGTCGCCGCTCGGACCGCAAAGGCCAAGAAGTCATGAGTAGCCAAGAGATTCCTGAAGAGAACCTGCCCGAGCAGGACACCGCCCATGGTGCGGTGAGCGTCGCGGACGAGAAGCACCCGTTCGCCGACCCCGGCCTGCCGCCCCACGAGCACCGGATCCAGGACATCGACGAGCGGGCCGCCAAGCGGTCCGAGCGCGCGGTCGCCCTGATGTTCACGGTGTCGATGCTGGCCACCGTCGGCTTCATCGCCTCCTACGTCGCGATCCCGCACGACAAGTCGGTCTTCGTCTTCCCGATCGGTCACATCAACGCGCTGAACTTCGCGCTGGGCCTGACCCTCGGCGTGGCGCTGTTCGGCATCGGCGCGGGCGCGGTCCACTGGGCCCGCACCCTGATGTCCGACGTGGAGATCGCCGACGAGCGGCACCCGATCGAGGCTCCCCCCGAGGTCAAGGCCAAGGTCATGGCCGACTTCAAGCAGGGCGCCAAGGAGTCCGCGCTCGGCCGCCGCAAGCTGATCCGCAACACCATGTTCGGCGCGCTGGCCCTGGTCCCGCTCTCCGGTGTCGTGCTGCTGCGCGACCTCGGCCCGCTGCCCGGGACCAGCCTGCGCCACACCCTGTGGTCCAAGGGCAAGCTGCTCGTCAACATGAACACGAACGAGCCGCTGCGTCCCGAGGACGTCGTCGTCGGCTCGCTCACCTTCGCCAAGCCCGAGGGCCTGGAGGAGCACGACCACGATTTCATGAACGAGATCGCCAAGGCGGCCCTGATGATCGTCCGGCTCCAGCCGGAGGACATCAAGGACAAGCGCGAGCTGGAGTGGTCGCACCAAGGCATCGTGGCGTACTCCAAGATCTGCACCCACGTCGGCTGCCCGATCTCGCTGTACGAGCAGCAGACGCACCACGTGCTGTGCCCCTGCCACCAGTCCACCTTCGACCTCTCCGACGGTGCCCGGGTGATCTTCGGTCCCGCCGGTCACGCCCTGCCGCAGCTGCGCATCGGCGTGAACGACGAGGGCTACCTCGAGGCGCTCGGCGACTTCGAAGAGCCCGTCGGTCCTGCATTCTGGGAGCGCGGATGAGCACCAACGAGAACAACGAGTCCCGCTCCCGCGGGAAGGCACCGGCCGGCGAGCGCGTCGCCGACTGGGCCGACGGCCGGCTCGGGATCTACTCCCTGGCCAAGGCCAACATGCGCAAGATCTTCCCCGACCACTGGTCGTTCATGCTGGGCGAGGTCGCGCTCTACAGCTTCATCATCATCATCCTCACGGGTGTGTGGCTGACGCTGTTCTTCCACCCGTCGATGAACGAGGTGGAGTACCACGGCTCGTACGTGCCGATGCAGGGCCAGCTGATGAGCGAGGCGTACAAGTCGACGCTCGACATCAGCTTCGACATCCGTGGCGGTCTGCTGATCCGGCAGATCCACCACTGGGCGGCGCTGATCTTCCTCGCGGCCATGTTCGTGCACATGATGCGCGTCTTCTTCACCGGCGCGTTCCGCAAGCCGCGTGAGATCAACTGGCTGTTCGGCTTCCTGCTGTTCGTCCTCGGCATGTTCACCGGTTTCACCGGCTACTCGCTCCCGGACGACCTGCTCTCCGGCACCGGTGTCCGCTTCACCCAGGGCGCGATCCTCGCGACGCCGATCGTGGGCACGTACATCTCGTTCTTCCTCTTCGGGGGCGAGTTCCCCGGCGACGACTTCGTGGCGCGCTTCTACTCGATCCACATCCTGCTGCTGCCGGGCATCATGCTCGGCCTGGTGGTCGCCCACCTGATCCTGGTCTTCTACCACAAGCACACGCAGTTCGCGGGTCCCGGCAAGACCAACAACAACGTCGTCGGCATGCCGCTGCTGCCGGTCTACATGGCCAAGGCCGGAGGCTTCTTCTTCCTGGTCTTCGGTGTCATCGCGGCCATCGCGGCGATCGCGCAGATCAACCCGATCTGGGCGCTCGGCCCCTACCGGCCGGACCAGGTGTCCACGGGCGCCCAGCCCGACTGGTACATGGGCTTCGCCGAGGGTCTGGTGCGTTACTTCCCGGGCTGGGAGGTCAACTTCTGGGGCCACACCCTGGTCCTGGGCGTGTTCATCCCGCTGATGCTGTTCGGCCTGGTGCTGGTGGCCCTCGCGGTCTACCCGTTCATCGAGTCGTGGGTCACCGGCGACAAGCGCGAGCACCACATCCTGGACCGTCCGCGCAACGCCCCGACGCGTACCGCGTTCGGTGTCGCCTGGATCACGCTGTACATGATCACGCTGGTCGGTGGTGGCAACGACCTGTGGGCCACCCACTTCCACCTGTCGATCAACGCGGTGACGTGGTTCGTCCGGATCGGCTTCATCGCCGGCCCGGTGATCGCGTTCATCGTCACCAAGCGGATCTGCCTCGGCCTGCAGCGCCGCGACCGCGACAAGGTGCTGCACGGTCGCGAGACCGGCACCATCAAGCGGTTGCCGCACGGTGAGTTCATCGAGGTGCACGAGCCGCTCAGCCAGGAGGCGCTGCACACCCTCACCGCGCACGAGCAGTACGAGCCGGTCGCGATCGGCGCGACCGTCGACGAGAACGGCGTCGAGCGCAAGGTGAAGACCACCGAGAAGCTGCGCGCCAAGCTCAGCGAGGCGTACTACGGCGAGGACTCGCAGATCGCGAAGCCCACCGTCGAGGAGTACAAGGAGATCACGAGCGGCCACGGCCACCACTGATCGCTGCGGCGTCGCCACGCCACACACCTGAAGGGCCCCGTCCGGTGTTCGGACGGGGCCCTTCGGCATGCCCCGGGCTCGATAGGCTGGGGATCACACTCCCTTACGACACTCAGGAGCGGCTGATGAGCGCTGTGACCCCCGCTGGAGGCGACACCGCGGCGGGCCGTTCCTGGCCCGCTCTGCTGAACGGTCTGCTGACCGGCCGGGATCTGTCCATGGAGGACACCGCCTGGGCGATGGACCGGTTCATGAGCGGTGAGGCGACCGACGCGCAGATCGCCGGTTTCATGGTCGCGCTGCGGGCCAAGGGCGAGACGGTCGAGGAGATCACCGGCCTGGTCCGCACGATGTACGCGCACGCCAATGTGATCGAGGTGCCGGGGGCGACCGTCGACATCGTCGGCACGGGCGGCGACGGCGCGAAGACGGTCAACATCTCCACCATGTCCGCGCTGGTGATCGCCGGTACCGGCGCGAAGGTGGTCAAGCACGGCAACCGCGCCGCCTCCTCCGCCTCCGGTGCCTCGGACGTCCTGGAGAAGCTCGGCGTGAACCTGGAACTCACCCCGCGCCGGGTGGCGGAGGTCGCCGAGGAGGCCGGGATCACCTTCTGCTTCGCCGTGAAGTTCCATCCGGCACTGCGTCATGTCGCCGCCGCGCGCGGGCAGTTGGGCATCCGCACCGCCTTCAACATCCTCGGTCCGCTGACCAACCCGGCCCAGGTGAAGGCGCAGGCGGTGGGGGTCGCGGATCCGCGTATGGCGCCGGTCGTCGCGGGTGTCTTCGCGGAGCGGGGCAACTCCTCGCTCGTCTTCCGGGGTGACGACGGCCTCGACGAGCTGACCACCACATCGACCTCCCGTGTCTGGGTCGTCCGTGACGGCAAGGTCACCGAGGAGGCGTTCGACCCGCGTGACGTCGGCATCGAGCTGGTTCCCGTCGAGGCCCTGAGGGGTGCGGACGCCTCCTACAACGCCGAGGTCGCCCGCCGTCTCCTCGACGGCGAGACCGGCCCCGTACGGGACGCCGTACTGCTCAACTCGGCGGCGGCGCTGGTCGCCCTCGACCCGACGGACGCGCCGCTGACCGAGCAGATCCGCGCCGCCATGGCGAGGGCGGGGGAGTCCATCGACTCCGGCGCGGCGAAGCGGACGCTGGAGCGCTGGGTGGCGGTCAGCAACGCGTGAACCCAACCGAGTGAGGCGGTCCCGTCATCCGGACACGGGTTGCGGGACCGCGATCACTTGGCGTACGTTCCCGTACCAGGTCATGAGTGACAGTCATACGGCCCCGGCCGACTGTCCGGCAACCCTCCGTCCGTGGCGGGGTGCCCCGGGTGAAGACCAGGCCGCAGGCAGAGAGGTCTGCGGCAAGCGCGGACCCCTCACGCTTCTGATGAGGCGCAGCACCAGGGGTCCTGGTCGTTGAGGAGCCTTCCGTGAGCAAGCGAATGCGATAGGGCCGCAGAGCCCCGCCTCCGCACACCCCTCTTCACTTCTCCGCCGGTGATTCCGGCTGTCTTCACGGGAGTTCCGCCATGTCCGTCTCCACGCTTGCCGCTGACCAGACCATTTGTGCCCCGCTGCCCGTTCTTGGCCAGGATGTCACCGTCCCGCTGGCGACGGGCGGCGAAGCCACCTACGCCGCGCTCGACTACGCGGCCAGCGCCCCCGCCCTCCAGCGCGTCTGGGACGACGTGGCGGCCTACGCGCCGTACTACGGCAGCGTCCACCGGGGCGCAGGCTACCTCTCCCAGCTGTCCACGGACCTCTTCGAGAACGCCCGCGCCACCGTCGCCGAGTTCCTCGACTGCCGCCCCGACGACCAGCTGATCTTCACCCGGTCCACCACCGACTCCCTCAACCTGCTCGCCGCCGCCCTGCCCGCCGACTGCCAGGTCTTCGTCTTCGAGACCGAGCACCACGCCTCCCTGCTGCCCTGGCGCGGCACCCGGGTCGCCTACCTCGACGCGCCGCGCACCCCGCGGCAGGCGGTGGACACCCTGGAGCGCGCCCTCGCCGACCGTGACCCTCACGGCCCGGCCCTGGTGTGCGTCACCGGCGCCTCGAACGTCACCGGCGAGCTGTGGCCCGTACGGGAACTGGCGGCCGTCGCCCACGCCCATGGCGCCCGGATCGTCCTGGACGCCGCCCAGCTGGCCCCGCACCACCCGGTGTCCGTCCGTGACCTCGACGTCGACTGGGTCGCCTTCTCCGGCCACAAGCTGTACGCCCCGTTCGGCTCGGGCGTCCTCGCGGGCCGCGCCGACTGGCTGCGCACGGCCGAGCCGTACCTCGCGGGCGGCGGCGCCAGCCGCCGGGTGACCAGGTGTACGGACGGCGGGGTCGACGTCGAGTGGCACGAGAGCGCGGCGCGGCACGAGGCGGGCTCGCCCAACGTCATCGGCGCCTACGCGATCGCCTCGGCCTGCAAGGCCCTCACCGAGGCCGGCTTCGACGCCCTGGTCGCCCGGGAGCAGTACCTGATCGAGCGGGTCCGCGCGGGTCTGGCCGAGGTCCCGCAGGTCAGGATCCTGTCCCTGTTCGGCGACGACGCCCCGCGCGTCGGCGTGATCTCCTTCGTCGTCGACGGCTGGGACAGCTCCCGCTTCGCCACCGCCCTCTCCACCGAGTACGGCATCGGCGTCCGCGACGGCCTCTTCTGCGCCCACCCCCTGGTCCGCACCCTCCTGAACGCCACCCCCGAGACCCAGGGCGACTGCGGCGAGGAGCCCCTCAGCGCCATCCGCATCAGCTTCGGCGCGGGCACCCCGGAAGAGCACATCACTCGCTTCGTCACAGCAACAAAGCAGCTGGCGCTCAGCTGAGTGCCCAAGGGGCGCGGGGAACTGCGCGACCAGCCAAAAACGGCCGCCACTCGCACACGATCCGCGCCCCGCAGACGACTAGGCGATCAAGAATCCAACCCGATCGCGAACGCAGCCTCCAGATCATGCTGCGAATACGTCCGGAAAGCGACATGCGTATCCGTCGCCTCCACCCCGGGGATCTTGCTGATCGACCCGGGAATGACCTCCGCCAGATCCTCGTGCCGCCGCACCCGCACCATGGCGATCAAGTCGTACGTACCCGTGACCGAGAACACCTCGCTCACACTCTCCAGCGAAGCGATCTGCTCGGCGATCTCCGGAATCCGGTCCACGCTGGTCTTGATCAGAACAATCGCGGTGATCACGGCTGGTTCTCTCCCTCGGGGGCCGGAGCTGGGGCGGCCCTCACTCTAGTCCTCCGGCCGTACCTGGCCCACGCGTAACCGAAGCCCAGCCCGAACCCCACCAGGTGCGCGAGATACGCCACCCCCTGCCCCCGCGCGGAACGCTCCGCCAGCCACTGCAGCGCAGCCCAGAACGGCAGCACCACCCACGCCGGGAAGCGCAGCGGCAGGAAGAACAGGAACGGCAGGAGACTGGTCACCCGCGCCCGGGGAAACAGGAACAGAAAGGCCCCCAGCACCGCCGAGATCGCCCCGGACGCACCCACCAGCGACTGCTCGGAGGAGGCGTTGGCGGCCGCGTACGCCAGCAGGGCGAGATAGCCGCAGCCGACGTAGAACAGGGTGAACTCCACGCGGCCCATGCGGTCCTCGGTCATCGCGCCGAAGACGAAGAGGAAGAGCATGTTGCCCAGCAGGTGCACCCAGGTGCCATGGACGAAGAGAGCGGTCGCCGGTGTGAGGGCGGCCCGTGCCGAGCCCTCGAACAGCTCGGCCGGGACCACGCCCCAGCGCCGGAAGTAGGCCCGCTGCGCGGCGAGCAGCTCGTCGCCGGTGCCGTACGCCGGATTCAGGCCCGAGGCGGGGCCGATCAGGAAGATCAGACAGCACAGGGCGATCAGTGCGTACGTCACCGGCGCCGAGGGGTTCCGGATCATCCCGCGGACGCCGCCGCTCCACTTGCCGATCATGAACACAGAGCATGACGTAACCGGGCGGAATGGCGCAGACCGCCTCGCCGTCCTGGACGGGCGGGCGGCGAGTCCCCGCCAGGCCGTAGGGTTACGAGCCACACGCACCGGGAGTGTCCGGCGCGTCACCGACAATGGAAGACCTAGAAGGAAAGAGCACAGTCACGATGACGGTTCCCCTGCCGACCGCCACGACGCGGTGGCGCTGCACCCTCTGCGGCAACCTCACGCGGTTCGATGTGACGCGCTCGTCGAAGGTCGTCGAGTACGTCCACCTCGACCTGGCCGGTGAGCCCAAGGTCGAGGAGCGCGAGGTGCTCAGTGAGACCATCGAGTCGGTGCGGTGCCGCTGGTGCAACGCCGTGGACAAGGTGGAACTCGTGGACAGGCCGGGCGCGGAGTGAGCCGGGCGACCGGTCGTAACAGGTAGTGGGGTGTGACGGATGGTGGAGACCGCAGGCGGGGGGCCGGGCGACGGCGCCGCTGAGGTGCTCGACCGTCCGCTGCCCGACGGAGTGCGCCGCAGGGTCGTACAGATCGTCTCGGACGGCTTCGGCGGGCTGACCGTCGGTGAACTGCCCGCGCAGCTGCGCCAGTACGCGCGCTTCGCGCCCAACCGGCGGGCCAAGTTCGCGGGTAACGCGATGGCGGCCGCGCTGGAGACCGATCCGCTGTTCCGCCAGCGCATCGGGGAGAAGCTGAGAGAGGCCCAGCCGGAACTCGCCGGTGCCCTCGACTCCGGCTCGCCGCCCCCGGCCGCGGACCCGCTCGACGTGGCGGCCGCGGCCTACGTGCTGCGGCCCACCGGCTGGGTGAAGCTGGTCACCGCGGCCGGCGAGGAGGCGCAGCGGGCGGACGCCGAGCGCGCCGACGAGGAGAGCCGGGCCGAACTGGAGCGGCTGCGCGACCAGCTCGCACAGGCCCGGGAACAGACCCGCGCCGAGACCGAGCGGCTGCGCGCCGACCTGGAGGGCGCACGCAAGGAAGCGGAATCGCTTCAGCGCAAGCTGCGCGCCGCGCTCAGTGACGTCAAGCGGGGCGAGGCCGCGCTGCGCAAGCTGCAGGGGGAGCTCGAGGCCGTACGCACCGAGGGGCAGGCCCAGGTGTCCGCCGCGGAGAGCGAGACCCGGCGGCTGCGGGCGCGGCTCGGGGAGACCGAGGCCGCACTGGAGGCCAGCCGCAAGGCGGCCCGCGAGGGGCGCAGTGTGGAGGACATGCGGGTACGGCTGCTGCTGGACACCGTGCTGGACGCGGCCCAGGGGCTGCGCCGCGAACTGGCCCTGCCGCCCGTCTCGGTACGGCCCGCTCAGACCGTGGACGCGGTCGAACCGGGGCGGATGACCCCGAAGGACATCGCCGCCCGCGCGCTGTCCGAGCACGACCCGGCGATCCTCGACCAGTTGCTCGCCCTGCCGCAGGCGCATCTGGTCGTCGACGGCTACAACGTCACCAAGACCGGCTATCCGCAGATGCCGTTGGAGAAGCAGCGGCTGCGGCTGCTCGGTCAGCTCTCCCAGCTCGCCGCGCAGACCGGCGCCGAGGTCACCTGTGTCTTCGACGGGGCGGAACTGGCCGCGCCGGTGCTGCTGGCGCCGCCGCGCGGGGTGCGGGTGCTGTTCTCCAAGCCGGGCGTCACGGCCGACGAGCTCATCCGCCAGCTGGTGCGCGCGGAGCCGCCCGGCCGGCCCGTCATCGTCGCCTCCACCGACCGTGAGGTGGCCGACGGCGTCGCCAGGGCGGGGGCGCGGCCGGTGGCTTCTGCGGTACTCCTCAAGCGCTTGTCCTGAAGGTCAACGTCTATAAGTAATGCCCGAATTGGGTCGATCGTCGGGCAACGTAGTGTCAAGGGGGTGTCACTACAGGTGAGTTCCGGGGAAAATGTGCGCGGTGTGACGGGATTTTTCGCCTGAGGATTTGAAGTGATCACGAGTGGGTCACTAGGGTCTTGCGTCGAACCTCCACACGGGTGATCACTCAAAAGAAGGAGCCCGTCTCCGTGGCGTCCCACCGTCGACCCAAGCAGCCCAGCCGCACGCGCGTGACCGTGCTGACCACCGCTGCTGCCGCAGCCGTTGCCCTCAGCTCCCAGGCCGCCAACGCGGCACCGAGCGAGAAGCCCTCCAAGGACGAGGTCAAGGCCAAGGTCGACAAGCTCTACGAGGAGGCGGAGCACGCCACCGAGAGACTCAACGGGGCCAAGGAGAACCAGGAGAAGCTCCAGAAGGAGATCTCCACCATCCAGGACAACGTCGCCCGGGGCCAGGAGGAGCTCAACAACCTGCGCGACTCCATAGGTCTGGCGGCCGCCGCGCAGTACCGCACGGGCACCATCGACTCCTCCCTCCAACTGTTCCTGTCGTCCGACCCGGACGACTACCTGGACAGGGCGGCCACCGCCGACCAGCTCAGCGCCCAGCAGGTCGAGTCGCTGAAGAAGATCCAGGACAAGCAGCGCGAGCTGGCGCAGGACCGCTCCGAGGCCACCGCCAAGCTCAAGGACCTCTCCGCCACCCGCACCGAACTGGCCGAACAGAAGAAGAAAGTCCAGGCCAAGCTCGCCGAGGCACAGAAGCTCCTCAACACCCTGACCGCCGCCGAGAAGGCCGCGATCGCCGCCGAGGAGGCCCGCGCCAGCCGCTCCTCCAGCGCCCGCGTCGACCTCGGCAATGCCCCCTCCGGCTCCAGCCGCGCCATGGCCGCCTTCCAGGCCGCCCAGAGCAAGCTGGGCTCCCCGTACGTCTACGGCGCCTCCGGCCCCAACTCCTTCGACTGCTCGGGCCTGACGTCCTGGGCCTTCGCCCAGGCCGGTGTCGGCATCCCGCGCACCTCCCAGGCGCAGGCCAGTGCCGGACCGCGCATCTACTCGCAGAGCCAGCTCAAGGTCGGCGACCTCGTCTTCTTCTACGGCGACCTGCACCACGTCGGCTTCTACGCGGGCAACGGCCAGATCCTGCACGCCCCGCGCACCGGCACCGTCGTGCGCTACGAGTCGATCAACAACATGCCGTTCCAGTTCGGCGTGCGGATCTGATCATCACCCTGTCGGGTCGCTTCCAAGATCAGGACACGACACCCCCCGAACGGGCGAATCGCCATCGGTCGAACTGACCCCGCGCCCCGCCGGTGACCTGCGTCAGCGGCGGGGCGTCACGCTGCGTGCAGTCGAGGGGGTCGTTGGTCCGTCCCTGGTCGCGGGGCTACTGTCGGCCGCGTTTCCCTGTCCGTCAGTGGGAGGAGCGCGGCTTCTCGTGGGGTCCCATCATCGTCGCCTTGCACCGTCCGGGTCCGATCGCGGCGCGGCCGGCGCGCTGGGTCTGCTGTCCGCCGCGGCCGCGGCACTCGGCGGGCTGACCGTCGTACCGGCCGCGGCCGCTCCGCACGACGACACCCGGGCGGAGGTGGACCGCCTGTACGAAGAGGCCGAGAAAGCGACCGAGGCGTACAACAAGGCCGATGAGCGCGCCGACACGCTGCGTCGGCAGGTCGGTGACGCGCAGGACCGCATCGCGCGGCAGCAGGCGCGCATCAACGAGATGCGGGACGAGCTGGGGTCGCTGGCCGGCGCCCAGTACCGGGCCGGCGGCCTCGACCCTTCCCTCGCGCTGCTGTTCTCCGACGACCCCGACGACTACCTCGACAAGGCGGCCGTCCTGGACCGGATCACCGTCCACCAGGCCGGGGAGCTGAAGGAACTCCAGGACGCCATGCGCGAGCTCGCCCGGGAGCGCTCCGAGGCCACCGGTCGGCTGAGCGAGCTGGAGAAGAGCCGCAAGGCCGTGGCGAGCCACAAGAAGACCGTCGAGCAGAAGCTCGCCCGGGCCCGGCAGTTGCTCAACTCCCTGTCGTCCGCCGAGCGCGCCGACTACGACCGGTCCTCCCGCTCGGGGCGCACGGACATGCCGGACCCCGGCGCCGACGTGCCCGTCTCCGGCCGTGCGGCCGCCGCCGTGGCCGCCGCCCGCTCGGCGGTCGGCAGGCCCTACGTCTGGGGCGCCAACGGCCCCTCCGGCTTCGACTGTTCCGGCCTGGTCCAGTGGTCGTACGCGCAGGCCGGGGTCTCCCTGCCGCGCACCTCCCAGGCGCAGGCCCACGCAGGCCGGCGCGTCCCGCTCTCCCAGGCCCAGCCCGGCGACATCGTCACCTACCGCTCCGACGCCAGCCACGTCGGCATGTACGTCGGCAACGGACAGGTCGTCCACGCCCCGTACCCGGGCGCACCGGTGCGCTACGACCCGGTCGGAATGATGCCGGTCAACTCGGTGACCCGCCCCTGACCCACCCCGCCCGGACACGGGCCGGTGGGTCCGTGTCGGGCCGGTGCTCGAGCCCGCCCCGGCGGGTCCGGGCCCTCCCCCCAGCCGCCACCGATGAGCCTGTCGGCCGGGGCTCGATCGGTCAGAGTCCTTGAGTCGGGCCCGGTCGGGGGGCGTCGGTGAGTTTGTCGGTGGGGGCTCGGTCGGGTGGTGTTGCTCGGGTTTGTCCTGGTCGGGGGGTAGTTGATGAGGCCGTCGGTGGGGCCGCGCACGGCAGGGTTGCTTGAGCCTCGGGGGCGGGGTCGCCGGTGAGCCCGTCGGTCGGGGCGGTGCCGGGCAGAGTCGTCGGTGCCTGCTTCGGTCGCGGTCGGCCTGCCGGCCAGGGGCGGCCCGGTTCCGGGTGGGTTCCGCTTGGGGGGTGTCGCCGTACGATCGGGAAGATGGCTGGTCGAAGGCGGGCGCGCGGATCCGGGGTCATAGGGGTGTGCTTGCTGCTCGTCTCCCTGGTGGCGTGCGGCGGGCGGACCGAGGGTGACAGTGTCCTCGCGGACGCGCAGCGGCTCCTCGACCGGCGGGCCGCCGCGGTCCTCGCGCACGACGCGGGCGCCTACGCCGACACGGGGACGAGCGCCGGGTACGCGCAGCTGCGGGAGGTGCCGCTGGCCCACTGGTCGTACCGGGTGACCGCGACGCACCGCGACGGGGACGCCCTCGCCGTCGACGCCGACCTGAGCTACCGGGTCCGGGACCACGACCGGGCGCCCCTCACCGTCGCCCGTACCCTGCGGCTGGCCCGGGACGCCGACGGCGGGTGGGCCGTGGCCTCGGAGGAGCCCGCGCGGCAGGCAGGCGAACAACTGTGGGACCAGGGCACGGTGACCGTCGTCCGGGGTGAGCACAGCCTCGTCATGGGTGTCGGCCAGCCCGGGGCGCGGCTGCGGACCTTCGCCGACCTGGCCGACCGCGCCGTCCCGGCCGTGTCGGCGGCCTGGGGCACGGACTGGGCGCAGCGCGTCGTCGTCCTCGTACCGAAGTCGCTGGAGGGCATGGCCGGTCTGCTCGGCTCGCCCGCCTCCGCCTACCGGGGGATAGCCGCCGTCACCACCGGGGAGACCGGCGGCGCGCCCAAGGCACCCGCGGACCGGATCGTCGTCAACCCGGACGCCTACGAGCTGCTCGGCGCCGTCGGCCGGCAGGTCGTCGTCACCCACGAGACCACTCATGTCGCCACCCGCGCCCACACCAACGGCGCGACCCCGCTGTGGCTGTCCGAGGGCTATGCCGACTGGGTCGGCTACCGGGACACCGGGCGCGGTCCCGCCGAGGCCGCGCCCGAACTGGGGCGGGCGGTCACCGAGGACCGGGTCCCGGCCGGGCTGCCGGCTGACGAGGAGTTCGGCTTCGGCGGGGACGCGACCCGGCTGGCGCAGGCGTACGAGGGCGGCTGGATGGCGTGCCGGATGATCGCGGACCGCTGGGGCGAGGACCGGCTCGACGCGTTCTACCGGGCCGTCGGTGCGCACGGGAAGCGCGCGGGCGCGGTCGAGGGCGCGCTGCGGGACGTACTGGGGATGAGCCTGGAGGACTTCACCGCCGAGTGGCGGCGGTATCTGGTCGCTCAGCTCGGCGGCTGATCGAGCACGGCGACGGCCTCCTTCAGCCAGGCCCGTTCCGCCTCGCCGGTCGCCCGGGCGACGCGCAGCATGCCCTGCCGGGTCTTCGAGGGCAGCGGGGGAGCGCCCGCGCTCCTGCGGAGCACCCTCCTGGGCACCGCACTGCAGCTACCACTGGCGTACGCCCTGTCGGGACCGCTCGGACTGCCGGGCGTGTGCCTGGCGATGGCACTCTCTATGGCGCACAGTGCGCGGCGGTGATGTCGCCGGCCCGGCGCGCCCGGCGTCAGGACGGCAGCGACGTTCCCCTCGTACGGATGGCCTGACCGGGGAGTGCGGTCGGGGGGTGCTCGGGTACGGTCGAGCGCCACAGGCGTACGCATGCCAGGAGCGCGGCCGACACCAGCAGGCCGTTGCGCACGAAGAGCAGGGACACGCCCAGGGGGTCGCTTGCCACGACGTGGTCGAACCACACCGGGAACTCCAGGGCCGTCACCGGACACGCGGCCAGCAGGAGCAGTGCGGGCAGGCCCATCCGCCCGCCCCGGAAGCACAGACAGACCGCCGCGAGGCCGACCAGCCACACCAGGTACTGCGGGCTGAGCACCCGGCTGGTCACGGTGAACAGCAGCACCCCGGTGAAGGCGGCCTCCGCGAGCGTCTGCGGCGGGAGCCGCCGGGACAACAGCCGCCACAGCAGCAGCCAGCCGAAGGCGACGGCGGTCAGGAACAGGGCGAGCAGGCTCACCGCGTGCACGCCGGGGCCGAGGAACTCCACCGAGCCGTAGTGCAGCCGCGTCAGCCCGTCCCAGCCGAACCGCCGGGCCGCATGGAAGACCAGCGCGCCCAGCGACTCCACCTCGGTGCCCCGCTCGCGCTGGAAGGTCAGGAAGGCGAACGCGCCCGGCATGGTCACGGCGAACAGCGCCGCCAGGGCGACCACGGTGACCGCCGCCGCACCCCACGCCCGCCGCTTCCCGGCCCCGGCCAGCAGCAGCACCGGCCACACCTTCAGCAGCGCCCCGAACCCCACCAGCGCCCCCAGCACGCGCGGGTGCCGCACCCCGGCGACCAGCGCGGCCACCGCGACGGCGGTCACCATCACGTCGTAGCGCGCGTACACCGTCGGGCCCAGCAGCGGCAGGCCCGCCACCCACAACCACGCGCCGCGCGGGCTACGGCCGGCGCGCAGGCCCGCGTGCAGCAGCAGTGCCAGGACGGCCAGGTCGGCGAGGAAGGCCAGCACGAAGAAGGCCGAGGCGTAGCCGAGGAACGGCAGCAGGGCGGGGGAGAGGATCGGCAGCGCGGCGGCCGGCGGGTACTGCCAGGTGACGTCGTGCAGCGGGAAGGCCCCGGTGCGCAGGACGTCGTACCAGCCCTGGTAGATCACCGACACATCGGTGGTGACATCCACGCCGGGGAAGACCAGCACCTTGAACACGCACAGCAGCAACACCAGCCGTGTGACACCCCACGCCGCCGACAGCCCGGCCAGCAGCGATCGCCTTGTGTCCGTGATCTCCACCTGTGCCCCTGTTCATCCGCTTCCGTGGTGCGGCCCATGGTCTCGTGACGAACCGGGAGAGAGTCACGAAGCGCGGCCGTGGTCGGCGACGAGCCCCGGTTGGATACAGTCGGCGGCGATGCACAAGACCCTCATCGTGACGAACGACTTCCCGCCCCGCCCGGGCGGCATCCAGGCGTTCCTGCACAACATGGCGCTCCGCCTCGACCCCGAGCGCCTCGTCGTCCACGCCTCCACCTGGAAGCGCAGCCGGGAGGGCATCGAGGCGACGGCCGCCTTCGACGCCGAGCAGCCCTTCACCGTCGTACGCGCCCGCACGACCATGCTGCTGCCCACCCCGGGGGCCACCGCGCGGGCCGTCGGGCTGCTGCGGGAACACGGCTGTACGTCGGTGTGGTTCGGGGCGGCCGCGCCGCTCGGGCTGATGGCGCCGGCGCTGCGCAGGGCGGGCGCCGAACGGCTGGTCGCCACCACGCACGGGCACGAGGCCGGCTGGGCCCAGTTGCCCGCCGCCCGGCAGCTGCTCGGCCGGATCGGCGAGGCCACGGACACGATCACCTATCTGGGTGAATACACCCGCTCGCGCATCGCGACCGCGCTCACCCCCGCGGCGGCCTCCCGCATGGTCCAGCTGCCGCCGGGCGTCGACGAGAAGACCTTCCACCCCGGCTCGGGCGGCGACGAGGTCCGCGCCCGGCTCGGCCTCACCGACCGCCCGGTGGTCGTCTGCGTCTCCCGCCTGGTCCGCCGCAAGGGCCAGGACACGCTCATCCAGGCCATGCCCCGCATCCTGGCGGCCGAGCCGGACACCGTCCTCCTCATCGTCGGCGGCGGCCCCTACGGGAAGGACCTGCGCCGCCTGGCCCACGAGACCGGGGTCGCCGGCTCCGTCCGCTTCACCGGCTCCGTCCCCTGGTCCGACCTGCCCGCCCACTACGGCGCCGGCGACGTCTTCGCGATGCCGTGCCGGACCCGGCGGGGCGGCCTGGACGTCGAGGGCCTCGGCATCGTCTACCTGGAGGCGTCCGCAACCGGCCTCCCGGTGGTCGCCGGCGACTCCGGCGGCGCCCCCGACGCGGTCCTCGACGGCGAGACCGGCTGGGTGGTGAGGGGCGGTTCCCCGGACGAGGCGGCTGAACGGATCATCGCCCTCCTGGGAGACCCGGAGCTGCGCCGCAGGATGGGCGACCGGGGCCGCCAGTGGGTGGAGGAGAAGTGGCGCTGGGACCTACTGGCGGAGCACTTGAAAACGCTGCTGTAGGAGCGCCCCCAGGGGCGCGGGGAACTGCGCGACCAGCCACACGCAACCCGCAGCCGCCATCCACGAGGACCAGGCACATCGGATGGCGCACCCGCCAGGCGAAGCCCCTTGGCGGAACCCAGGATTCCCCCGATGCTGCGCCCATGACAGCGAAACTGACGAGACGTCAAATCCTGGGCATGGCCGCCCTGCAAACCGCGGCAGCCCTCGGCTTCACCCGCATCAACCTCCACGCGGCCCAAGCCGCGCAGCCCGACGCGGTCGACTCCGCGCCGGCCATCGTGATCGGCTCCGGATACGGCGCCGCGGTCGCCGCCCTCCGCCTCGCCCAGGCCGGCATCCGCACCCTCGTACTGGAGATGGGCCGGCTCTGGAACACCCCCGCCCCCGACGGCAGGATCTTCTGCTCGACCCGCTCCCCCGACCGCCGCTCCATGTGGTTCCGCACCCGCACCGAGGCCCCCCTGGCCACCTTCCTCTGGCTGGACATCGTCAACAAGGACATCAGCGCCTACCCCGGCGTCCTGGACCGCGTCCGCTTCGACCACATGTCGGTGTACGTGGGCCGCGGCGTCGGCGGCGGCTCACTGGTCAACGGCGGCATGGCGGTCACACCCCCACGCGCCTACTTCACCGAGCAGTTCCCGACCGTGGACGCCGACGCCATGTACGGCACCTACTTCCCGCGCGCCCGCGCCGCACTCGGCGTCAACACCATCGACCCGGCCTGGTTCGAGTCCACGGAGTGGTACCGCTTCACCCGCATCTCCCGCAAGCACGCCCAGAACACCGGCCTGAGAACCACCTTCGTACCGAACGTCTACGACTTCGGCCACATGCAGCGCGAGGCGGCCGGTACGGCGCCGAAGTCGGCCCTCGCCGGCGAGGTGATCTACGGCAACAACCACGGCAAGCGCACCCTCGACAAGACGTACCTCGCCGCCGCCCTCGGCACCGGGCACGTCACGATCCACACCCTGGAGCGGGTCACCGGCATCAGCAGGGCGGCCGACGGCACGTACGTCCTGACCGCCGACCGCATCGACGACACCGGCAGGGTCGTCGAGACCAGGCAGTACGGCTGTACCTACCTGTTCCTCGGCGCCGGCAGCGTCGGCACCACCGAACTCCTCGTCCGCGCCCGGGAGACCGGCACGCTCCCCGCGCTGGACGCCGGCGTCGGCACCGGCTGGGGCACCAACGGCAATGTGATGCTCGGGCGGGCCAACCACCTGTGGGACACCGTCGGCGCCAACCAGTCGACCATGCCGGTGATGGGCATCGACGACTGGGACAACGCCGCCAACCCGGTCTTCGCGGAGATCGCCCCACTGCCGACCGGCCTGGAACACTGGGTCAGCCTCTATCTGGCGATCACCAAGAACCGGGAGCGGGCGTCGTTCACGTACGACAGTTCGTCAGGATCCGTGCGCCTGGGGTGGAGTGCCGCCCAGAGCGCGGTCTCCTCCGGCATGGCGAAGAAGCTGTTCGACCGGATCAACGCGGCCAACGCCACCATCTACCGCTACGACCTGTTCGGCTCGTCCAACAAGGTGTTCGCCGACGACTTCACCTACCACCCGCTGGGCGGCTGCGTGCTGGGCAGGGCGACGGACAACTACGGCCGGGTGAAGGGGTATTCACGGATGTACATCACCGACGGCTCGCTGGTGCCCGGCTCCATAGGGGTGAACCCCTTCGTCACCATCACCGCCCTCGCCGAACGCACCATGGCGCGGGTCCTCGCCGAGGACACCGCGCCATGACGCACCGTCAGGGAGCCGTCGGTCACTTCGCGTAGATCGCCTCGATCTCGTCCGCGAAGTCCTTCGCCACCACGTTCCGCTTGAGTTTCAGCGACGGCGTGAGATGGCCCGAGTCCTCCGTGAACTGGGAGGGGAGAATGCGGAACTTCCGCACCGATTCCGCCTTCGACACCGCGGCGTTGCCGTCGTCGACCGCCGACTGGATCGCCGCGAGCAGATCCGGGTCGTCGTGCAGCGACGCCGCGGTGGAGCCCGCCGGCTTGCCGTGGTCGGCACACCAGCGGCCCAGGAACTCCTCGTCGACGGTGACCAGCGCGCCCACGAACGGCCGCCCGTCGCCCACCACCATGCACTCCGCGACCAGCGCGTGCGCCCGGATGCGGTCCTCGATCACGGCCGGGGCGACGTTCTTGCCGCCCGCGGTGACGATGATCTCCTTCTTGCGGCCGGTGATCCTGAGGTAGCCGTCCTCGTCGAGGGTGCCGATGTCACCGCTGTGGAACCAGCCGTCGGCGAGCGCCTCCGAGGTCGCGCCGGGGTTGTTCCAGTACTCCTTGAAGATGTGCTCGCCGTGCAGCAGCACCTCGCCGTCGTCCGCGATCCGGATCACCGAACCGGGCAGCGGCTGACCGACCGTGCCGATCTTCTGCCGGTCCCAGGGGTTGAACGCGGTCGGGGCGGTGGTCTCGGTCAGACCGTAGCCCTCCAGCACCGTGAAGCCGATGCCGCGGAAGAAGTGGCCCAGGCGCTCGCCCAGCGGGGCGCCGCCGGAGATGGCGTACTCGCCCTTGCCGCCGAGGACCGCGCGCAGCTTGCCGTAGACCAGCTTGTCGAACACCTTGTGCTTGATCCGCAGGCCGATCGACGGGCCCGAAGGGGCGTCCAGCGCCTTGCTGTACGCGATCGCGGTGTCCGCCGCCCGGTCGAAGATCGCGCCCTTGCCGTCCGCCTGCGCCTTGGCCCGCGCGGCGTTGTACACCTTCTCGAAGACCCGGGGCACGCCCAGGATCAGCGTGGGCCGGAAGGAGGCCAGCTCGTCGGTGAGGTTCTTGATGTCCGGGACACAGCCCAGCTTGATCGGCGCGATCATCGGCGCGATCTGGACCAGACGCCCGAAGACATGTGCGAGCGGCAGGAAGAGCAGCACCGAGCACTCGCCGGTGCGGAACAGGGGGCGCAGACGCTCGACGACGTTCCCGCAGACCGCGAAGAAGTTGCGGTGCGTCAGCACACAGCCCTTGGGCCGGCCGGTGGTGCCGGAGGTGTAGACGATGGTCGCCGGGTCGTCCGCCTTGGCGAGCGAGCTGCGCTCCTCGACGGTCCCGTCGGAGACGTCCTGCCCGAGCCGGCGCAGCTCCTCGATCGCGCCGCCCTCGATCTGCCAGACGTGCTTCAGCGCGGGCAGCGTCTCACGCACCGACTCCACGGCCGCCGTGTGGTTGTCCAGCTCGGTGATCAGGGCCGTCGCCCCCGAGTCCGACATGATCCACTGCAGCTGCTCCGGCGAGCTGGTCTCGTACACCGGCACGGTGATCGCGCCCGCGCTCCAGATCGCGAAGTCGAGCAGCGTCCACTCGTAGCGGGTGCGGGACATCAGGCCGACCCGGTCGCCGGGCTGGACGCCGGCGGCGATGAGGCCCTTGGCCGCGGCGCGCACCTCGGCGAGGAAGACGGTGGCCGTCACGTCCTGCCAGGCGCCGTCGACCTTGCGGGCGATCACGGCGACGTCAGGGTGCTGCGCGGCGTTTCTGCGGACGATGTCGGTCAGATTCCCGTCCGCAGGGACCTCGTACAAAGCCGGAAGGCTGAACTCGCGCAAGACTGCTGCTCCTCACAGGGCGCCGACGCCACGACGTTGTGTGCTGCGACGGTGCGGTCCAAGGCTCGGGCAAGTGCTCCAGGGTGGCCGACGGGTGGGGAGACCCGCTGGTTGAATTCCTGAGCACGACTGGACCGACCGGACGTTACCCGCCGGTATGGCTTCTTCGACAGGGGGTCCCGGCGAGATGTTCCCTGCGTCACACGGATTGCTCTTCCTGTTGCTGTTCCTGCGCGTACGGTAATCCAGGCCGTTGGCGACTGGCCAGTAACCATGGGGCGGACCGCCACTGTTCACGCATGCCGCACACGCCTACCCTTGATCGCCATGGCATCGACACCGGCCGGAAACCGCAGGACGCGCATCCATGTGGTCAGTGACGTACACGGCAACGCCCGCGACCTGGCCAGGGCCGGCGAGGGCGCGGACGCACTGGTGTGCCTGGGGGACCTGGTGCTCTTCCTCGACTACACGGACCACTCCCGGGGGATCTTCCCCGACCTGTTCGGCGCGGAGAACGCCACCCGCCTCGTCGAGCTGCGCACCGCCCGCCGCTACGAGGAGGCGCGCGAACTCGGCGCACGGCTGTGGGCCGGCATCGGCTCGGACCGGGCCGCGGTGATCGAGCAGGCGGTGCGCAAGCAGTACGCCGAGCTGTTCGCCGCCTTCCCGACCCCTACTTTCGCCACGTACGGCAATGTCGACATGCCGCCGCTGTGGCGGGAGTACGCCGGTCCCGGCACCACCGTGCTGGACGGGGAGCGGGTGGAGATCGGCGGCTGGGTCTTCGGCTTCGTGGGCGGCGGCCTGCGCACGCCCATGCGGACGCCGTACGAGATCAGCGACGAGGAGTACGCGGCGAAGATCGAGGCGGTCGGCGAGGTGGACGTGCTGTGCACGCACATCCCGCCGGAGGTGCCGGAACTGGTCTACGACACGGTGGCGCGCCGCTTCGAGCGGGGGAGCCGTGCGCTGCTGGACGCGATCCGGCGGACCCGGCCGCGCTACTCGCTGTTCGGGCATGTGCATCAGCCGCTGGTCCGGCGGATGCGGATCGGTGCGACCGAGTGCGTGAACGTGGGGCACTTCGCGGGGAGCGGGCGGCCGTGGGCGCTCGAATGGTGACACCGCGCAGGTAGGCGATGACCGGGGGCGGGCCCGTGCGCGGTAGCCTACGACCCGAACTACCGGCCCGCATCTGGAGGAGCCACGGCGATGGCGGAGTACACCAGCTCGAGCATCACGATCGAGGCGGCACCGGCCGACGTCATGGCGGTCATCGCCGACTTCGCCCGCTATCCGGACTGGACGGGCGAGGTGAAGGAGGCGGAGGTCCTGGCGGCCGACGCGGAGGGGCGCGCCGAGCAGGTGCGGCTGGTCATGGACGCGGGGGCGATCAAGGACGACCAGACGCTGGCGTACACCTGGACCGGGGAGAACGTGGTCTCCTGGACGCTGGTCAAGTCCCAGATGCTGCGCTCGCTGGACGGCTCGTACCTGCTGAAGCCGGCGGGCGCGGGGTCCACCGAGGTCACGTACTCGTTGACGGTCGACGTCAAGATCCCCATGCTCGGCATGATCAAGCGCAAGGCGGAGAAGGTCATCATCGACCGCGCGCTGGCGGGCCTGAAGAAGCGCGTCGAGTCCGGGAAGTAGGTGTCGCCCTAGCTGTATTGCCCTGTGAGGTTCGGAACGCGGCTGGCGGGTGGCTGGCCCTTGAGCGCGGTGTGTCCGCGGTGGTGATTGTAGGTGTGCAGCC
>NZ_JBIRZZ010000023.1:0-25932 GCF_044391385.1 Streptomyces sp. NPDC018693
AGATCTCGCAATCCACACCGAGCCAGAGGGCCCTCACCCATTTCAAGATCACACGTCAGTGATCGCTGTCACCAACCTCCGTGGGCAGAACACCTTAGGGCCGTCGGCGGCGGCTTCGCGGGACCCGCATGCGGGGCTGGGAATTCCGGGGTCAGGAATGCATGGCGCCCCGTGATCGTTGACGATGGGAGTACCACCTGACGGACAACCGAAGGATCAAGAGCTCGTGAGCAGCAAGGTCCCCCCGATCATCCTCAACAACGGCGTCGAGATGCCTCAGCTGGGCTACGGCGTCTGGCAGGTGCCGGACGACGAGGCGGAGCGGGCGGTCGCCACCGCGTTGGAGGCCGGGTACCGCAGCATCGACACAGCGGCGATCTACGGCAACGAGGAGGGCACCGGCAGGGCCATCGCCGCCTCCGGACTGCCCCGCGAGGACGTCTTCGTCACGACCAAGCTCTGGAACACCGACCAGGGCTACGACTCGACACTGCGCGCGTTCGACACCTCGCTGGCCAAACTGGGCCTGGACTACGTCGACCTGTACCTGATCCACTGGCCGCTGCCCTCACGCGACCGCTATGTCGACACCTACCGGGCGCTCGAGAAGCTGCTCGAGGACGGCCGGGTCCGGGCCATCGGCGTGTCCAACTTCCTGCCGGAGCACCTGAAGCGGCTGATCGCCGAGACGTCGGTCATCCCGGCGGTCAACCAGATCGAACTGCACCCGCATCTGCAGCAGCACGCGTCGCGCGAGTTCCACGCCGAGCAGGGCATCGCCACCGAGGCGTGGTCGCCGCTGGGCCAGAACAAGGGGCTGCTGGAGGTCCCGGCGATCGTGGCCATCGCCCGGAAGCACAACCGCACGCCCGCCCAGGTCGTGCTGCGCTGGCACCTGCAGATCGGCAATGTCGTGATCCCCAAGTCGGTGACGCCGTCGCGGATCCAGGAGAACATCGACGTCTTCGGATTCTCCCTGGACACCGAGGACCTCGCGGCGATCAGCGCGCTGAACGAGGACCAGCGGATCGGCCCGGACCCGGCGACATTCGGCACGGGCTGACGTCCGTCAGTTCGGCTGCCCGAGGGGGCGTACGACGACGGTGTCCATGTCGACTCCCTCGGGCTGCCGGAGCGCGACAGCGAGCCGTCAGCGGTCAGCGGTCAGCGGTCAGCGGTCAGCGGTCAGCGGTCAGCGGTCAGCGGTCAGCGGTCAGCGGTCAGCGGTCGACTGTATGTATTACGCGGGCCGCACCCCCGTGTGCACCGTATGCGCCGCCAGCACGAACAGATCCGGTCGACGGTATACACCCGCCTCGTCCTCCGGATCCAGAAGCCGGTCGAGCGTCGCCCGGTCCTCCGCGTCGAGGCCGTCGACCACATCGCGCATCCGGGACAGGGACGCCGCGGCGTACTCTCGCGCCCGGTCGGAGACCGGGGCGGGCAGGTCGAGCAGGAAGCTGCGGGTGCGGGTGTGCTTCAGGCCGGCGGCCGTGAGCAGGGCCGGCCAGTCCTCGGTCTCGGCGACGGAGTCCGGCAGCTCGGCCCGCATCCGGGCGAACCACTCCGTCTCCAGCGCGTCCAGCCGCGCCTCGATGCCCGGGCGGCCGAACCCGAGGTCGCGCGGCAGGAACCGGGTCGGCAGTCCGCCCTCCATGATCGCCAGGGTGCCGCCGGGGGCGAGCCGCGCCGCGAACGCGGCCAGGGCAGCACGCTGGTCGCCCAGATGATGCAGGCTGCGGCCCGCCCACATCAGGTCCGCCGGATAGTCCAAGTCATCAAGGGAACCGGGGAGTTCACCGGCCAGGATGCCGAAGCGGTCCCCGTGGCCGAGTCGGTCCGCCCGCTCCCGGGCCCGCTCCAGGAGTGGCTCGGAGCCGTCCGCCGCCACGACCCGGGCGCCAGGGAACGTCTCGGCGAACAGACAGGAGATCACGCCCGGCCCGCTGCCCACGTCGACGATGAGCCCCGGTTCCGTGACCTCCTTGCCCAGCCAGGACAGGGCCCGCTCGTACAGCGGGGTGAACAGCTCGGCCTGGGCCTCCAGGTGCGGGGCCATCTCGGCCCAGTCGATCTCGGTGTCGGTCTGGTGGTGATGGTGGTGATGGTGGTGGTCTTGCGCCATGGTGGTCAGCCTCTCCTCCGGTGTGTCGTCAGCGTGCGCCGACGCACCGGCCGGAGGCCACTTCTGTTGCCGTTGCGGCAAAATCCGGGCTGTTGGGCGCAAGCCCGGACACGATCCGCCGGAGCCTCGGGCGGGGGGAAGTGAGCGGCCCCGGCGGATCGCGGGTTCAGCGGGTCAGGACAGCGGCGGGTACGCGTTCTGCATCAGCTGCTGGAACTGCGCGGAGAACCAGTGCCCGGAGATCGGCGCGTTGGGCAGTGCGCCAGAGAGGTTGTAGCCGTTGCGCGGGTTGCCCTCGTACGTCGGGTCGCACATCCTGTCGAAGCCCTTGCCCTCGGGGTTCTCGATGAGCTGGCTCGACCCGTCGGACTCGCCCGGGGGCTTCATCCACACGTACGCGTCGATCCCGGCGGCCGGGTTGGCCTGCGGGCGCTCGCCGAGGCCGGCGCCGGACTGGTTGCACCAGTTGCCGATGTGGATGCGGCGGTCATAGCGGCCGCCCTCCACGTAGGTGTCCACACTGGTCTGCGGGCCCGGACCGGCGGGCCGTGCGCTGCCGCCCCAGCCGTTGCGGGAGGTGTCGATCAGCATGCCGATGCCGGAGTCGAAACCGACCGAGACCAGCTGGTTGCGGAACGCCTGGGCGAACGACAGCTCGTCGACGTACCGGTTCCAGTCCACCCACTGGGACTCGCGGACGGACTTGCCGGCCACGGAGTCGTTGATGGTGAAGTTGTTCTCCTTCAGGGCGCTGTAGTTGGCCGTGTTGGTGATGAAGCCGTGGACGTCGTCGACGGTCGCACCCTCGGCGGTCGCCGCCTCCTTGAACACGAGGGCGGAGGCGTTGAAGTTGTCGTCCCAGCCGATCCAGCCGTGGTGTCCGGCGTCCACGTAGTTGTAGACGTTGGGCACGTCGCCGAGCTGGGCCAGCGCGTAGCCGACGCCCTTGACGTAGTTGCCGTTGGCCTTCATCACGTCGCACTCGGGCGTGGCGGTGGGCCGGCTGCCGGTGTTGGTGACGAGGTTGGGCAGCGAGTCGATCTCGACGGTGGTGACGATGCGCAGACCGGCGTACTTCGGGTCGGCGAGGATCGCCTTGATCGGGTCGATGTACTCGGTCTTGTAGCGGCCGATCTCCGTCGGGCCCAGCTCGCCGTTGGAGGCGAGCGCGGAGCAGTCCCGGCCGGGCAGGTTGTAGATGACGAACTGGATGACGAGCTCGCCGGAGCCCTTCTGCCGCAGCGCCTCGTCGAGGTGGTCACGCAGGCCCATACGGCCGTTGACGCCGTTGATCGCGGCGATGCTGTCGAGCCACACGCCGGTGGGCTGGTCGGAGACGCGGGTCCCGCCCGGTTCGGCGGCGGCATTCGCGGACCACTCGGGGTTCACATAGACCTTGGCGCCGTCGTAGGGGTTGTTGACCCGGTTGCCGGGGTCGGTGCCGCCACCGCCCCCGCCGCCACCGCTGCCGTCGTCGACGTT
Source organism: Streptomyces sp. NPDC018693 (assembly GCF_044391385.1). Taxonomy (NCBI): domain Bacteria; kingdom Bacillati; phylum Actinomycetota; class Actinomycetes; order Kitasatosporales; family Streptomycetaceae; genus Streptomyces; species Streptomyces sp. NPDC018693. The sequence continues at coordinate 3,608 of NZ_JBIRZZ010000023.1, forward strand.
GCAGGTGACGCCGTCGAGGGTGAAGGTGGCCGGGAGGGGGTTGCTGCCGCTGTAGGTGCCCTGGAAGCCGAAGCTGACCGAACCACCGGTCGACAGCGTCCCGTTGTACGTCTCGTTGGCGGCGGTGACGTCCGCGCCGCTCTGGGTGATCCGCGCGTTCCAGCCGTTGGTGATCCGCTGGTTGCCGGCGTACGACCACTTCACCGACCAACTCGACTTGGCGGCACCGTTGTTGGTGACCGTGACGGAAGTGGTGAAGCCGGAGCCCCAGTCGTTCTGCACCGTGTAGTCGACGGTGCAGGGCACGGCGGCCACGCCGACCCCGCCCGGGTCGGCCGCGGCGAGCGCGGTTCCCGAGGCGCCGGCGACCAGGGCCAGGGCGGAGAGCATCGCTGTTCTGGTACGACTCATGAGTGCGGGTTTCCTTCTCGGTTGCGGGTGTTGTCCGTCCCGGGAGCGCAGGTGGTCGCGCAGCCCGATGCCGTACGCCGTCGGCGTACCGCCGTAGTCGGAGATCAGCGCGGGACCCGAGGAGCAGTCCCAGGTGTTCCAGGGCCGGCCGAGGTACGACAGGTCCCGGTCGTCGGACCACTTCATGACGCAGCACTGCCACGCCCGGGTGGTCGCTGCGATGGCACGGTCCGGGTAGGGCTCGTTGAACAGGTCGAGTTCGAGCATGGGGGTCATGCCGTGCGCCTCGATGCGGTGGGAAGGTCCCAGCCGGGCCTGGACGCACATGAACTCGCCGCCGGACCCGTTGACACCGGGCAGACGAGGGGTGACTCCGTCGGCGTCCACGAGTTGGTCACCGGAGACACGCAGCGCGGGTGGCGCGCCACCGGGGTCCGGCGGGTCGCTGCGGGCGTGGGCTCGGTGTCGGCGTTGCAGGTGGTGTCGTTGAGCTTGAACGCCGTCGGTACGGCGTCGCCCCCCGTCTTGGCGGCAAGGAACCCGGCATGGACGCCGGTGCCGGTGCCGAGCGGGCCGGTCCAGCTCTCGTTCGTCGCGGTGACGGTGGCACCGGACTGGGACCATGTGGCGTTCCAGCCCTGGGTGACCCGCTGCCCGTCGGCGAGGTCGAAGGTCAGGCTCCAACCGCTCAGGGACGCCGCGTGGTGGGTGATGCTCACGGCGCCCTGGAAGCCGGCGTCCCACTGGCCGGTGACCGAGTACTCCACCGTGCGGGCGGGCGTGGCTCCCTCAGCCGTGACGACCGGCAGCATCGCACTCGTGAGGAGGGCGACGGCACCGGCGACGGCTAAAAGTACTGAACGCGGGGGGTGTCGCATGAGCGACTCCTTGCAGCTCAGGCGCGTCGTGGCGGACGCGTCGACTGTCGGAATCGCTCCCACTGGTGTCCATGAAGCTAGCGCCAAGTGCCGGTAAAGAACAGGGGAGCCGCTGACTTTCCCTCAACAACCGCCCGTCGAATCTTTTCGACTCTTCAAGCACCTTGACCCTCCGTAGCCCCTTCCCCACTATGGGAGCGCTCCCACTGGTTCAAGGCTTGTTGCTCCTCCCCCACTTCTCCCGAGCCGCAAGGAGGAACCAGCACATGCGACCCCAACGCAGACGCCGCACGGCGCGGCGCCTGTGGACCGCCGCCGTGGCGGCCCTCACGCTTCCCCTGGCCACGCTGAGCGCACTGTCAACGCCCGCTCAGGCAGCGGCACTTCAGTGCAGTGTCGACTACAAGACCAACGACTGGGGTTCCGGCTTCACCGCGGATCTGACTCTCACCAACCGCGGCACGGACACCATCGACGGCTGGACCCTGACGTACGCCTACTCGGGCAACCAGAGGCTGACCAACGGCTGGAACGGCACCTGGTCGCAGTCGGGCAGCCAGATCACGGTGCAGAACGCCACGTACAACCGGACCATCGCCGCCGGCGCGGCCGTGAGCACGGGCGCGCAGTTCACCTACAGCGGCTCCAACGCCGCGCCGACGAGCTTCGCGATCAACGGCACCCCCTGCGTCGGCGCCCACCAGCCGCCGATCACGGTGCTGACCAGCCCGGCTCCGGGCGCGGTCTACACCCAGGGTGACGCCGTGCCGCTCGCGGCGACCGCCGCGGCCGCGGACGACGCGACCATCACCAGGGTCGAGTTCTACGACGACACCACGCTGCTCGGCACCGATACCAGCGCGCCCTACACGTTCTCGGCCTCTGGCTTGACCGTGGGCAGTCATTCGCTGGTGGCGAAGGCGTACGACAGCCTCGGCGCCTCGGCGGAGTCCGCCCCGGTCGGCATCATGGTCGCCTCAGGACCGGCGATCGTGGCGTCGGCGAACCAACTCGCGGTGCGCCAGGGCGAGTCGGGTACGTACGAGGTGAAGCTGTCGACGCAGCCCTCCTCGAACGTGACCGTCACCACCACCCGCACCTCCGGCAACGCGGGCCTGTCGGTGTCCGCGGGCGCCTCGCTCACCTTCACGCCGTCGAACTGGAACACGGCGCAGACGGTGAGGATCGCCGCCGACTCCTCCGGCACCGGCTCGGCGACCTTCGAGTCGACGGCGAACGGGCACGCCAAGGCGTCGGTCACGGTCACCCAGCTCGCGGCGTCCAAGCAGTACGACGCCCGCTTCCTGGAGCTCTACGGAAAGATCACCAACCCGGCGAACGGCTACTTCTCCCCCGAGGGCATCCCGTACCACTCGGTGGAGACGCTGATCGTCGAGGCGCCGGACCACGGGCACGAGACCACGTCGGAGGCATACAGCTACCTGCTGTGGCTGCAGGCGATGTACGGCAAGGTCACGGGCGACTGGACCCGGTTCAACGGGGCGTGGGACATCATGGAGAGGTACATGATCCCCACCCACGCCGACCAGCCGACGAACTCCTTCTACACGGCGTCGAAGCCGGCGACGTACGCGCCGGAGCTGGACACGCCGAGCCAGTATCCGGCGGCGTTGGACACCGGGGTGTCGGTGGGATCGGATCCGATCGCCGGTGAACTGAAGACCGCATACGGCACGGACGATGTCTACGGTATGCACTGGCTGCAGGACGTCGACAACGTCTACGGCTACGGCAACGAGCCCGGCAAGTGCGAGGCCGGCCCGACCGCGACCGGACCGTCGTACATCAACACCTTCCAGCGCGGTGCGCAGGAGTCGGTGTGGGAGACCGTGCCGCAGCCGACCTGCGACGAGTTCAAGTACGGCGGCCGCAACGGCTACCTCGACCTGTTCACCGGTGACGCCTCCTACGCCAAGCAGTGGAAGTTCACCAACGCGCCGGACGCGGACGCCCGGGCGGTGCAGGCCGCCTACTGGGCCGACAAGTGGGCGGACGAGCAGGGCAAGGGTGGCGCGATCTCCGCGACCGTGGCCAAGGCCGCGAAGATGGGCGACTACCTGCGGTATGCGATGTACGACAAGTACTTCAAGAAAATCGGCAACTGCGTAGGACCGTCCGCCTGCCCGGCCGGTACCGGCAAGGACTCCTCGCACTACCTGCTGAACTGGTACTACGCCTGGGGCGGCGCCACCGACACCTCGGCGGGCTGGGCCTGGCGCATCGGCTCCAGCCATGTTCACGGCGGCTACCAGAACCCGCTCGCCGCGTACGCGCTGAGCAGCTACGCCGACCTGAAGCCCAAGTCGGCGACGGGCCAGGCGGACTGGGCCAAGTCACTGGAGCGGCAGATCGAGTTCTACCGCTGGCTGCAGTCCAGTGAGGGCGCGATCGCGGGCGGTGCGACCAACAGCTGGGCGGGCCGGTACGCGCCTCCGCCGGCCGGGAAGTCGACGTTCTACGGCATGTACTACGACGAGCAGCCCGTCTACCACGACCCGCCGTCCAACCAGTGGTTCGGCTTCCAGGCGTGGTCGATGGAGCGCGTGGCCGAGTACTACCAGCAGACCGGCAACGCGGCCGCGAAGGCGGTCCTGGACAAGTGGGTCGACTGGGCGCTGTCCCACACCACGATCAACCCGGACGGCACCTTCCGCATCCCGTCGACGCTCCAGTGGTCGGGCCAGCCCGACACCTGGAACCCGTCAAGTCCGAGCGCCAACAACGGCCTTCACGTGACGGTCGCCGACTACACCAACGACGTCGGTGTGGCGGCCGCGTACGCCAAGACCCTGACGTACTACGCCGACCGCTCCGGTGACACCGAGGCCGCGACCACGGCCAAGGCACTTCTCGACGGCATGTGGGACAACCACCAGGACGCCCTGGGCATCGCCGTCCCGGAGACCCGCGCCGACTACAACCGCTTCGACGACCCGGTCTACATCCCGAGCGGCTGGACCGGCACCATGCCGAACGGCGACGTGATCAACTCCAACTCGACCTTCACCTCGCTGCGTTCGTTCTACCAGGACGACCCGGCCTGGTCGAAGATCGAGAGCTACCTCGCGGGCGGTGCCGCGCCCGTGTTCACGTATCACCGGTTCTGGGCCCAGGCGGACATCGCTCTCGCCATGGGCTCGTACGCGGAGCTCCTCGAGTAAGCCCCGCTCTCGCTCCGCGTAGCGCGCCGGGCGGTCCCCTTCCCGCTGTGGGGACCGCCCGGTCGTCGCGCCCCTACCTCTCACATGGCTCTGCGAGGAAGGACCCCCACCGTGCGAAGAACCCGCATCCTCACGGCCGTTCTGGCGCTGGCCGCCGGCCTGCTCGCGGGCACCCCGCCCGCACTCGCGGCGGAGCAGACACCCGAGGTGAGCCTGGCCGCCGAGGCGTACACCTGGAAGAACGCCCGGATCGACGGGGGTGGCTTCGTCCCCGGCATCGTCTTCAACCGCAAGGAGCGGAACCTGGCCTACGCGCGTACCGACATCGGCGGCGCGTACCGGTGGCAGGAGTCCAGTAAGACCTGGACGCCGCTGCTGGACTCGGTCGGCTGGGACGACTGGGGGCACACCGGTGTGGCCAGCCTGGCCTCCGACCCCGTCGACCCGAACAAGGTGTACGCGGCGGTCGGCACCTACACCAACAGCTGGGACCCGGGCAACGGGGCCGTGATGCGCTCCTCCGACCGGGGCGCGAGCTGGCAGAGGACCGATCTGCCGTTCAAGCTGGGCGGCAACATGCCCGGCCGGGGCATGGGCGAGCGGCTGGCCGTCGACCCGAACCGGAACAGCGTGCTGTACCTGGGCGCGCCCAGCGGCAAGGGGCTGTGGCGATCGACGGACTCGGGCGTGACCTGGTCGCAGGTGACCAACTTCCCGAATGTCGGCGACTACGTACAGGATCCCAGCGACGCCAGCGGGTACGCCTCCGACAACCAGGGCATCGTGTGGGTCACCTTCGACGAGTCGACGGGGACGTCCGGCAGTGCGACGCGGACGATCTACGTCGGGGTGGCGGACAAGGACAACGCGGTGTACCGGTCGACGGACGCGGGAGCGACCTGGCAGCGGATCGGTGGACAGCCGTCGGGATACCTGCCGCACAAGGGTGTTCTGGATACGGTCAACGGCTATCTGTACATCGCATACAGCGACAAGGGTGGCCCGTACGACGGCGGCAAGGGCCAGGTATGGCGGTACGCCACGGCAACCGGCACCTGGACGGACATCAGCCCGGTGGCGGAGGCCGACACCTACTACGGCTTCAGCGGCCTGACCATCGACCGACAACGCCCCGGCACGATCATGACAACCGCCTACAGCTCCTGGTGGCCGGACACCCAGATCTTCCGCTCCACCGACAGCGGAGCCACCTGGACCAGGGCGTGGGACTACACGTCGTACCCCGACCGCCAGAACCGCTACACCATGGACGTCTCGTCCTCGCCGTGGCTCACCTGGGGAGCCGATCCGCAGCCACCCGAGCAGACGCCCAAACTCGGCTGGATGACCGAGGCGTTGGAGATCGACCCGTTCAACTCCGACCGGATGATGTACGGGACGGGCGCGACGATCTACGGCACCGAGAACCTCACCAACTGGGACAGCGGCAGCACGTTCGCCATCAAGCCGATGGTGCAGGGACTGGAGGAGACCGCGGTCAACGACCTCGCCTCGCCCCCGTCCGGCGCGCCGCTGCTCAGCGCGCTGGGTGACATCGGCGGCTTCCGGCACACGGACCTGACGAAGGTCCCGCCGATGATGTACACCTCGCCGAACTTCACCTCGACCACCAGCCTGGACTACGCCGAGTCCAACCCCGACACGGTGGTGCGGGTCGGCAATCTGGACTCGGGCCCGCATGTGGCGTTCTCCACCGACAACGGCGCCAACTGGTTCGCCGGCAGCGACCCTTCGGGCGTCAGCGGCGGCGGCACGGTGGCCGCGGCGGCGGACGGCAGCCGGTTCGTGTGGAGCCCGCAGGGCACCGGGGTGCACTACGCGACGGGCTTCGGGTCGTCGTGGTCGCCGTCCAGCGGTATCCCGGCGGGCGCGATCGTGGAGTCGGACCGGGTCGACCCGCGGACCTTCTACGGCTTCAAGTCAGGGCAGTTCTACGTGAGTACGGACGGCGGTGCCACCTTCACCGCGTCCGCCGCGACCGGCCTGCCCAGCGGCGACAGCGTCCGCTTCAAGGCGCTGCCGGGCACGAAGGGCGACATCTGGCTGGCCGGCGGTGCGAGAGACGGGGCGTACGGGCTGTGGCACTCCACGGACTCGGGCGCGACCTTCACCAAGCTGTCCAACGTCCAGGAGGCCGACGCCGTCGGCTTCGGCAAGGCTGCTGCCGGTGCCTCGTACCAGACGCTCTACACCAGCGCGAAGATCGGCGGAGTGCGCGGCATCTTCCGGTCGACGGACAAGGGCGCGACCTGGACCAGGATCAACGACGACGCACACCAGTGGGGTTGGACCGGCGCGGCGATCACGGGTGACCCGCGGGTCTACGGCCGGGTGTACGTCGCGACCAACGGCCGGGGCGTCATCTACGGGGACACCTCGGACACGAGCGGCGGAGATGACGGCGGTGGTGGCGACGGTGGGACCGATCCCGCGCCGACGGGCGCCTGCGCGGTGACGTACCAGATCACCAACCAGTGGTCGGGCGGCTTCCAGGCGGACGTACAGCTGGCCAACACGGGGACGAGCGCCTGGTCCGGCTGGTCGCTCAACTGGACCTTCCCGAACGGTCAGAGCATCGGACAGCTGTGGAACGCCGAGTACACACAGTCGGGTTCGGCGGTGACGGCCAAGAACGTCGGCTGGAACGGCACCGTGGCGGCGGGCTCCTCGGTGAGCTTCGGGTTCACGGGGAGCTGGTCGGGGACGAACGCGAAACCGACCGCGTTCAAGCTGGGTGACCAGTCCTGCGCGGTGAACTGATCCGAAGGGCGCGTGCAGGGTCGGCGCGCGCCCTTTTACGGGTTCCGCTCTCTCAGTTGCTTTCCACGTCAGCCGAGTTGCCGTACCTCCGGGCGAGTTCGGCCACCGTCCGGGCGATCCGCGCGCGCAGCTCCACCGGTTGGAGCACCTCGATGTCCGTACCCAGGCGCAGGAACTCCCCGTGGGCACGGTCGACGGACTCGATGGGGACGGCTGCGGTCGTCCAACCGTCGGCGTCCATGCGTCCGTTGGCGTGCACGGCACGACCCGCGGGGCCGGTCAGCCGGGCTCCGGGGGCGAGGCGGATCACGGCCTCGGCGCGGTAGAGCCGATCATGGAAGTCCCGTTGGTACGCCGTCCAGTGCGCGGCCAGGTCGAAGCCGTCCGGTCGGGTGAACTCCTCATCGCGGGCGGCGAGTTCGAGGATCTGGTCGACCCGGTACGTGCGCGGTCCGGGTCCGGCGACGACATACCAGCGGCCGGCCTTCAGCACCAGGCCGTACGGCTCCAGGCGGCGCTCCACGTCGGTGGGCTCACGCCAGCGGCGGTATACGACATTCAGTACGCGGTCGTTCCATACCGCATCCGCGACCGCGGGCAGGATCGGCGCCTCGTCGGCGTCCGTGTACCAGCCGGGGGCGTCGAGGTGGAAGCGGCCGCTGATCCGGTCGGTGTGGGCACGCAGTTCGGCGGGGAGGGCGGCGCGCACCTTGAGCTGGGCGGCGGCGAGCACCGGACCCAGGCCGAGTTCCGCGGCCGGGCCGGGGGCGCCGGCGAGGAAGAGGGCCTCGGCCTCGCCTGCGGTGAGACCGGTCAGGCGGGTGCGGTAGCCGTCGAGCAGCCGGTACCCGCCGGCGTGGCCCGCGTCGCCGTACAACGGCACGCCGGCCGCACTCAGCGCCTCCACGTCGCGGTGGACCGTGCGGACGGACACCTCCGGCGTTCTCGGTGGACGGCGGGGACACCTGGCTGACCAACTGGATCACGGAGTTCACCCGTCCGGTGCCGGCCACGCCGGCTTCCCGAACGCCCGCAGGGTGAACACCGGGTCCGGGCGGGGCCGGTCCTGGTCGGGCAGCGCGGCGAGGCGGGCGGCGAATTCGTCGGCCCGCGGATGGCCGGGCGGCAGCATGACGAACCAGCCGCGCCGCAGGTCGAAGATGGTCCGGCGCGGACTGCGGCCCTGGCCTCGACCGGTGAAACGGGTCTGTCCCGCGGGACGCAGGCCCTGCTCGGCGGCGTACCCCTCGACGAGCGCGGCGGCGTCCCGGACGGGCGTGGGCGGCCGGGACGCGAGGACGACATCGATGTCGCTGCCCACGTTGTGAGCGGCGGCCTTGTCGACCGTCGTCACATACACACCGCCGGGCCGCAGCACCCGCGCGCATTCGGCGACGATCCGGCGGACGTCCTCGGCGTCGTCGAGGAGGTGCAGCAGCCACACACTGCTGACGGCGTCGAACACGGCGTCCGGGAACGGCAGCCTGCGGCTGTCGGCGACCACGACCGCCCCCGGCAGCCGCGCTGCGGCCCTGCGTGCCATGGCGTGCGCCAGGTCGACGCCGGTCACCCGGGCCTCGGGCCGCGCGGCAGCCAGCCGGCGGGTCACGATGCCGGTACCGCAGGCCACGTCGAGCCACCGCCGTGTCTGCCTCGGCACCAGGCTCAGGACGCCCTCGGCGGCCGCCTCGGCCCGGGGCTCGCCGCCGCGCAGGGTGTCGTAGGCGTGTGCTTCCGCGTCGTAGTCGAGCACGTGACTCCCCCCGGGTCCATCGGTGATCGGTCCAGCTCAGCTCGCCCCGTGGCCGGGGGCGAGGGCCGCCACGCGCCGGGCGAGCTCGAAGTCCAGCTCCGTCAGCGCTCCGCCGGCGCTGTGCGTGTTCACCTCCAGGCCGACGGTGTTGTAGCCCAGGGTGAGGTTCGAGTGGTGGTTGAGCTCCTCCTGGACCTGGGCGATGTGGATGACCAGGGCGGTGGCGGCGAAGTGGGACGCGAGGCGGAAGGCGCGGGTGAGGCGGTCGCCGTCGACGGACCAGCCGGGCAGTTCGGCGAGCCGGTCCTCGATCTCCTTCGGCGACAGCGGTTCGACGGCCATGGCCTGGCTCCTTTCCAGGGTGTCGCGTACCTGTCCAGCCTGCCACAGGCGGGCTGTCGCGGCCCTGGTCAGAAGGGTTCCCGGCAGTGGGGTGGATACGCCTGCCTGCGGCCGGCGGACATCGGATCCGGTATGCATTCGGCCATCCGCGGGTGGCGGCGTGCGACCGACCGCCGACCGCCGACCGCCGAGAGCATTGTGCATACCGTCGCCCGCCGACGCCCTACAGTGCACCGCACACAGCCGCGCCTCACCCGCCCGACCGCCCAGCCGTCACCGCCGTACGCACTCCGCCGCCAGATCGTCCGCCACCGCGGCGATCGTCGCACGCCCCTCCACCCGCTCGACCCACTCCTGGGGCAGCCCGTGGTCACCGTGGCGCGCCCCGAGCAGGTTGCCGCAGACGGAGCCGGTGGAGTCGCTGTCGCCGGAGTGGTTGACGGACAGCAGGAGGGCCTGTTCGACGCGGGGTTCGGCCAGGGCGGCGTAGACACCGATGGCGAGGGCCTCCTCGGCGATCCAGCCGGCGCCCAGTCGCTCCACCTTCTCCGCGTCGGGGTCGCCCTCGGCAGCCAGGTCGAGGGCGCGTTCGAGGGCGGCGGTGGTCTCCTCGTGGCCGGGGTGCCTGGCGAGCAGCCGCAGGGCGCGCAGCACGGCGCCCTCGATCGAGTCCCCGGCGACGATGTGCGCGACGATCGCGGCGAACGCGCCGGCCGCGTAGTAGCCGGTGGGGTGGCCGTGGGTCATCTGGGCGCAGCGGGCGGCGAGGCCGAAGGCGCGGTCGGCGGGGGCCCGGGTCAGGCCGAAGGGCGCCGAGCGCATGACGGTTCCGCAGCCCTTGGAGTCGGGGTTGACCGGTCCGGGCGGGCCGAGTTCGCTCCACAGGTCGGGGACGTGGTCCTGGCGCAGGCCGGAGAGGCAGGCGTTGCCGGGGGCGCGGCGGGCGTACAGCCAGGGCTCGTCGACGAGGCCCCCGGTGGGCCCCTCGTAGGCGGGGCCGTCGCCGCCGAACCGGGTGGGGCCGCCGTCGGGGGCCGGCCGGAGCTGGGTGTGCAGCCAGCGCTCGTAGGCCCAGCGGACCAGGCGGGGTGCGCCGCCGCCGATGCCCTTGTGGCGTTCGCGCGCGTGGGCCTGCCGCAGGCCCTCCACGGTGAACAGGGTCATCTGGGTGTCGTCGCTGATCCTGCCGACGGCGCCGGTGGCGCCGGGGACGAGTCCGGTGACGCCGTGCGGGCCGTGGGCGGCGCGGATGGCGCCGAGGGAGTCGAACTCGACCGCGTAGCCGAGGGCGTCGCCGACCGCGCCCCCGAGCAGACAGCCGCGTACTCTCGCCCGGTACACGGCTTCCGCCTCGAAGGACAGTGCGCGCGGGTTCCACGCCTCGGCCATCGGCCACACCTCTCGGATCACGGTCTGTTCGGACACGGCCGTCCCGATGACAGTCGTCACCGTCGCAGTCGTCCCGGTCACGATCATCTCGATCGCGCTCGCCCCGGTCGCGCTCGCCCCGGTCGCGCTCGCCCCGGTCACGGTCGTCTCGGTTACGGTCGTGCGTATGACCATTGTCGCGACCGGCCCCGGTATCTCCCCGTCCACCCCCGCCGACCAGGGTGTGGGCCCGCTGTTGCGGGCCTGGCGTGAGCGGCGGCGGATCAGTCAGCTGGAGTTGGCGCTGCGTGCGGACTCCTCGGCGCGGCACATCAGTTTCATCGAGACGGGCCGTTCCCGGCCGAGCGAGGAGATGGTGCTCCGGCTGGCCGAGCAGCTGGAGGTGCCAGTACGGGAGCTCAACGCACTGCTGCTGGCGGCGGGTTACGCTCCGCGCTATCCGGAGACCCCGTTGGACGACCCGTCGCTGGAGGCGCTGCGGGAGGGCGTGGAGCGGTTGATCCGGTGCTATGAGCCGTATCCGGCGCTGGTGGTCGACGGGCTGTATTCCGTGGTGGCCGCGAACCGCGGGATCATGATGCTGCTCGACGGTGTCGACGCGTCCCTCCTGGAACCCCCGTTGAACGCGATGCGGTTGACCCTGCACCCGCGGGGGCTGGCACCGCGCATCCGCAATCTGCGTGAGTGGCGCGGGCATCTGCTGCACCAGATGGAACGTCAGATCGCCCTGCACCGCTCACCCGAACTGCGCGTGCTGTACGAGGAGGTGGCGGCGTATCCGGTGTCGGGCGCCACGTTCGCAGCGGGCGCCGGGGACGAACCGGCCGATCCGGTGCCGTACTTCGCGCTGCCACTGCGGATCGAGCACGAGGGACACGTGCTGTCGTTCGTGTCGTCGATCTCCACGTTCAACACGCCGATGGACGTGACCGTCGCCGAGCTGGCCATCGAGACCTTCCTCCCGGCCGACCCGGCGACGGTCAAGTACATTCACTCACTGATGTCCTGACGAGCCTTCAGTGCGAGGTGCTGGAGCGCGGCGAAGCCGGCCACCGTCAGCGCCTGGAGCACCGTCCAGGCCGCGCCCGGGCCGGTCGGCGACAGCCACAGGGCGAGGGCGAGCAGACTCAGCGCCGACCAGGCGAGGTTGGCCTCGACCACCGCGCGTACGGGGAGTGCGGCAGGCCGCTTCCGGGAGGCGAGCGCGCCCACGCCCACGGCGAACACGGTGAGGAACGCGCCCAGTGCGAGGATCAGCCCGGAGTCGACGCCCAGGAAGCGGCCGAGGGGGCCGGAGGCGGTGAGGTAGGCCAGTCCGTTGCCGCCGGTGACGACGGCGTCCAGGGCGAGGAAGCGGCGCAGGGCGGTGTGCGGCTCGGCGGTGCGGGCGAGAGCGGTGAGCTGGGTGGCGGACATGGTGGATCACCCTCCGTCGAGGTCATGGGGCGGTACGGCCGGTGCCTGCAGTCGGGCGGACACGGCCGGGGTGGGACCCGGGTCCGGACCGGAGTGCGCCGGCCCGGAACCCGGTGACTCCACCATCCCCGTCGGGGGGTCGTGCGGTCGATTACCCCGGAGGTAATGCGGGGGGCGCGGGGCCCCGGTGCGGCACGGACCGGATCTCGCCCGTGTCGAACGGCTCATTCCGCGTCCCTGTGTGACGGCCGCCGGAACGTGACACACTGCTGCCAGGTCGACACGTAGGGGAGACGTGGCGTGAGTGAACGGCGGCCCGCACCCACCGTGGGTCAGGTGGTTCTCGGCAGACGGCTGCAGGAGCTGCGCGAGGCGGCAGGGCTGAGCCGTGAGGAGGCGGCCCGCGCGCTGCGGGTTGCCCCCGCGACGGTACGCCGGATGGAGACCGCCGATGTCGCGCTGAAGATCCCGTACGTGCAGGTGCTGCTGGAGACGTACGGCGTGCCGGAGGACGAGACGGCGGCGTTCGTCGAGCTGGCCGAGGAGGCGAATCGGCCCGGCTGGTGGCAGCGGTTCCACGATGTGCTGCCCGAGTGGTTCAGCCTGTATGTGAGCCTGGAGGGCGCGGCACGGCTGATCCGCTCCTACGAGCCGCACTTCGTGCCGGGCCTGCTGCAGACGGAGGCGTACGCGCGGGCGGTGCTGGAGGCCGGCACGATCGGGCAGACCGCCCCGCAGGCCATCGACCGGCATGTGTCGCTGCGCATGGAGCGGCAGCGGCTGCTGGACGGCGACACGCCGCCGCATCTGTGGGTGGTGATGGACGAGACTGTCCTGCGCCGGCCGGTGGGCCCCGAGCTCTCGGTGATGCGCGGCCAGTTGGACAAGCTACTGGAGTTCGCCGAGCGGGACCGGGTCACCCTGCAGGTCGCGGAGTTCGTGCACGGCCCGCATCCGGGGACGTACGCGCCGTTCTCCCTCTTCCGCTTCGCCGAGCCGGAGCTGCCCGACATGGTGGTCAGCGAGTATCTGACGGGCGCCCTGTACCTGGACTCGCGCAAGGAGGTCTCCGCGCATCTGGAGGTCCTCGACCACATGACGACGCACGCGGCGTCGGCACAGCGCACCAAGGAGATCCTGCGCAAGGTCCGCGCCGAGTACTGACCGCTGCCCGCCGGTCTGCGAGCGGCGGGCGGTGACCCGTACGGGCGCCGTGAACAGGTGGGCTCGCGGCCTCGCCCCTAGGTTCTAACCACGGGGCGAGCAAGGGAGCGCATGTGACCGACACACGGACACCGCCCGCCGAGCCGGGTGCGGCACTGCTGCGGGCCGGCCGGTTCTTCCGGCCCGGGACGCCCGCCCGCGACCTGCACAGCATCGGCATGGTCGGTGGCCGTGAGGCGGACGCCTTCTACCGGGACCGGTGGAGCCACGACAAGGTCGTGAACTCGACGCACGGGGTGAACTGCACGGGTTCCTGCCGGTGGAAGGTGTATGTCAAGGACGGCATCATCACATGGGAGACCCAGGAGACGGACTATCCGTCGGTGGGCCCGGACCGTCCGGAGTACGAGCCGCGCGGCTGTCCGCGCGGTGCCGCGTTCTCCTGGTACACGTACTCGCCGACGCGGGTGCGCTACCCGTATGTGCGGGGCGTGCTGCTGGAGATGTACCGGGAGGCGAAAAACCGTCTACAGGATCCCGTCGACGCCTGGGCGGACATCCAGAACGATCCCGAGCGCCGCCGCCGCTACCAGCGGGCGCGCGGCAAGGGCGGTCTGGTGCGGGCGACCTGGGACGAGGCGGTGGAGATCGTCGCCGCCGCGCATGTGCACACCATCAAGACCTACGGCCCCGACCGCATCGCCGGTTTCTCCCCCATCCCGGCGATGTCGATGGTGTCGCACGCGGCGGGCGCCCGCTTCCACTCGTTGATCGGCGCGCCGATGCTGTCGTTCTACGACTGGTACGCCGACCTTCCGGTGGCCTCGCCGCAGGTGTTCGGCGACCAGACGGACGTGCCGGAGTCGGGCGACTGGTGGGACGCGGCGTATCTGCTGATGTGGGGTTCGAACGTGCCGGTGACACGGACGCCGGACGCCCACTGGATGGCCGAGGCCCGCTACCGCGGCCAGAAGGTGGTGGTGGTCGCCCCTGACTACGCGGACAACGCCAAGTTCGCCGACGAGTGGCTGCACCCGCACCCCGGTACGGACGGCGCACTGGCCATGGCGATGGGGCATGTGATCCTGAAGGAGTTCTTCGTCGACCGCGAGACGCCGTTCTTCGCGGACTACGTACGGAAGTTCACCGACCTGCCGTTCCTGGTGACCCTGTCCGAACGGGACAGCGCCTTCGTCCCAGCGAAGTTCCTGCGCGCCTCGGACCTGGGGCAGGGCGGCGAGGGCGCCGAATGGAAGACGGTGGTGCTGGACGAGGCCACCGGGCGGGCGGTCGTGCCGGGCGGCTCCCTGGGCTTCCGCTGGACCGACTCCGGCAAGGGCAGGTGGAACCTCGACCTCGGCGCCGTACGACCGCAGTTGAGTCTGTACGGCAGTGAGGTGGCGGCCCGGGTGGAGGTGCTGCTGCCGCGGTTCGACACGGAGGGCGGGGAGCACGGGCAGGGGCGCGGCGAGGTGCTGCGGCGCGGAGTGCCGGCGACGCGGCTGGGCGGTCCGGACGGCCCTCTGGTGACGACTGTCTACGATCTACTGTTGGCGCAATACGGTGTACCGCGTGCCGGCCTCCCCGGACAGTGGCCCGTCGACTACGACGACGCCGACGCGCCCGGCACTCCGGCCTGGCAGGAGGCGCACACCTCGGTCCCGGCGGCGCGGTGTGTGAGGATCGCGCGGGAGTTCGCGCGCACGGCGGAGCGGTCCAAGGGCCGCTGCATGATCCTGATGGGCGCGGGCACCAACCACTGGTTCCACTCGGAGACGATCTACCGCTCCTTCCTCGCTCTCCTCCAGCTGACCGGCTGCCAGGGCCGCAACGGCGGCGGCTGGGCGCACTACGTGGGCCAGGAGAAGTGCCGTCCGGTCACCGGCTGGGCGACGCTGGCCGCCGCGAGCGACTGGTCCCGGCCACCGCGGCAGATGATCGGCGCCGCGTACTGGTTCCTCAACACGGACCAGTGGCGCTACGACCGTTTCACCGCCGATGTGCTGACCTCGCCGCTGGGCGACGGCCGCCTGAACGGTATGACGGGCGCGGACTGTCTGGCCCTGTCGGCGCGTGTGGGGTGGATGCCTTCGTATCCGACGTTCGACCGCAATCCGCTGGAGCTGGGTGAGGCGTTCGGCGATCCGGTGGCGAAGGCGGTGGCCGAACTGCGGACGGGCACACTGAAGTTCGCGTGTGAGGACCCGGACGCGCCGGAGAACTGGCCACGGGTGCTGACCCTTTGGCGCGCCAATCTGCTCGGTTCGTCGGCGAAGGGCGCCGAGTACTTCACCCGGCACCTGCTGGGCACCCACTCCTCACTGCGCGCCGAGGAGGCCCCCGAGGGCGTACGGCCGCGTGAGGTGACGTGGCGTACGGAAGCACCCGAGGGCAAGCTGGATCTGCTGCTGTCGCTGGACTTCCGGCAGACCTCGTCCACGCTGCTGTCGGACGTGGTGCTGCCGGCGGCCACCTGGTACGAGAAGCACGATCTGTCGTCCACCGACATGCACCCCTATGTGCACTCCTTCACACCGGCCGTGGATCCGCCGTGGCAGGCGCGCACGGACTTCGAGGCGTTCAAGGCGCTGGCGGAGCGGCTGAGCGAGCTGGCCGTGGACCATCTGGGCGTGCGCAAGGACCTGGTGGCGGCGCCGCTGCAGCACGACACGCCGGGCGAGATCGCCCAGCCGGGCGGGGTGGTCCTGGACTGGAAGCGCGGCGAGTGCGCTCCCGTCCCGGGGAGGACGATGCCGAACCTGGTCGTCGTGGAGCGGGACTACACGGCGATCGGGGCGAAGTTCGCGGCGCTCGGGCCGCTGGTGGAGCGGCTGGGTCTGCCCGCCAAGGGCATCGCGCTGCGGCCGGACGAGGAGGTCGAACGGCTGCGGGAGCTGAACGGCGCGGTGCGCGACGGTCCGGCGGACGGGCGGCCGGCGCTGGACACCGCGGTGAAGGCGGCGAACACGATCCTCGCGCTGTCGGGCACGACCAACGGGCGGCTCGCCACCCAGGGCTTCCACACGCTTGAGGAGCGCACGGGTCAGGAGATGGCTCATCTGGCCGCGGAGCACGAGGGCAAGCGGATCACCTACGCGGACACACAGGCGGCGCCGGTGCCGGTGATCACATCGCCGGAGTGGTCGGGGAGCGAGGCCGGCGGTCGACGGTATACCGCGTTCACCCTGAACACCGAACACAGTAAACCGTGGCACACCCTCACCGGCCGCCAGCACTTCTTCCTCGACCACGACTGGATCCACGAGCTGGGCGAGGCGCTGCCGGTGTACCGGCCCCCGCTCGACATGAACCGGCTGTTCGGCGAGGAGCGTCTCGGCCCGGACGGCCACCGTGAGGTGACGGTCCGCTACCTCACGCCGCACAACAAGTGGTCCATCCACTCCGAGTACCAGGACAACCTGTTCATGCTTGCGCTCTCCCGGGGCGGGCAGTCGATCTGGATGTCCCCGCAGGACGCCGACGCCATCGGCGTGGCGGACAACGACTGGGTGGAGGCCGTCAACCGCAACGGCGTGGTGACGGCCCGGGCGATCGTCTCGCACCGTATGCCGGCCGGCACCGTCTACATGCACCACGCGCAGGAGCGCACGGTGAGCGTCCCGAAGGCGGAGACGACCGGCATGCGCGGCGGCATCCACAACTCGCTCACCCGCGTGCTGCTCAAGCCGTCCCATCTCATCGGCGGATACGCCCAGTTGTCATGGGCGTTCAACTACCTGGGCCCGACGGGCAACCAGCGCGACGAGGTGACGGTGATCCGCCGTCGAGCCCAGGAGGTCGAGTACTGATGCGCCCCATGGCCCAGATCGCGATGGTGATGAACCTCGACAAGTGCATCGGCTGCCACACCTGCTCGGTCACCTGCAAGCAGGCGTGGACCAACCGCCGGGGCATGGAGTACGTGTGGTTCAACAACGTGGAGACACGGCCCGGCCAGGGCTATCCACGCCGCTACGAGGACCAGGAGAAGTGGCGAGGAGGCTGGGAGCTGAACCGGCGCGGCGCGCTGAAGCTCCGGGCGGGCGGCCGTCTGCGCAAGCTCGCCGGTATCTTCTCCAACCCCAGGTTGCCCGAGATCAAGGACTACTACGAGCCCTGGACCTACGACTACACCAACCTCACCGACGCCCCGCTCGGCGACGACTTCCCCGTGGCCCGGCCGGTCTCGCAGATCGACGGCAAGCCGATGAAGATCGAGTGGTCGTCGAACTGGGACGACAACCTGGCCGGTGCCCCGGCCTACGGCGACCTCGACCCGATGGTGCAGCGCACCCGTCAACAGGCTTCGGACAAAGTGAGGTTCGCCTACGAGCAGACCTTCATGTTCTATCTGCCGCGCATCTGCGAGCACTGCCTCAACCCGTCCTGCGTGGCCTCCTGTCCGTCCGGCGCGATGTACAAGCGGGCCGAGGACGGCATCGTGCTGGTCGACCAGGACCACTGCCGGGGCTGGCGGATGTGCGTGACCGGGTGCCCGTACAAGAAGGTGTACTTCAACCACCGCACCGGCAAGGCCGAGAAGTGCACGTTCTGCTACCCGCGCGTCGAGGTGGGCCTGCCCACCGTCTGCTCGGAGACCTGTGTGGGCCGGCTGCGCTACCTCGGGGTGGTGCTCTACGACGCCGACAAGGTGACGGCGGCCGCGTCCGTGCCCGACGAAAAGGCGCTGTACGAGGCACAGTTGGGCGTGTTCCTCGATCCCGAGGACGCCGGGGTGCGGCAGCGTTGCGAGGCGGCCGGGATCCCGTACGACTGGCTGGAGGCGGCCCGCCGCTCCCCTGTGCACGCGCTCATCAGCCGCTACCGGGTGGCGCTGCCGCTGCACCCCGAGTACCGCACGATGCCGATGGTCTGGTACATCCCGCCGCTGTCGCCGGTGGTGGACGCGCTGACGGAGACCGGGCACGACGGCGAGGACGCGGGCAATCTGTTCGGCGCGATCGACACCCTGCGCATCCCCCTGGAGTACCTGGCGGAGCTCTTCACGGCCGGTGATGCCGGCCCGGTGCGGGCGTCCCTGGAGAAGCTGGCGGCGATGCGCTCCCATATGCGGGCGGTCACGCTCGGCGAGGAGCCCGATCCGGGGATCACCGCCGCCGTCGGCATGACGCCGCGGGAGATCGAGGAGATGTACCGGCTGCTGGCGATCGCCAAGTACGAGGAGCGGTACGTGATTCCGACGGCTGCCGTCGGCGACGCCCGGCGGCTGGAGGAGTCGGCTCTGCCGCAGGAGTGCAGCCTCGACTACGCCGGCGGCCCCGGCATGGGCGGCGACGGCCCGTTCGGCCAGGACTCCGGCCGGCGGCGGCTGCCGCTGGTGTCGGTGGAGAACTTCCACGTCCTGCGCCGACGACAGACGACGGACGACGCCGAGGCCGTCGTCCCCGACGAGGCGAAGGAGGTCTGATGCCCTCGGACGCCGTGCTGTACCAGGCGGCCGCGCTCTGCCTGACCTACCCGGACGACGACTTCCACGCGCGGCTGCCGCTGCTGCGCGAAGCGGCCCCGCAGCTGCGGGAGTTCACCGACCACGCGGCCGTGACCCCACCGCAGGAGCTGGCCGCGCACTATGTGCGGGTCTTCGACTTCAAGAACCGGCACAGCCTGTACCTGAGCTGGTGGGGAGACGGTGACACCCGCCGTCGCGGCATGTCGTTGGTCCGCTTCAAGGACCTCTACCGCGCCCACGGCCTGGAGTTCACCGGGGAGGAGCTGCCGGACTTCCTGCCCGCGGTGCTGGAGTTCGCGGCCCGCACGGGCGACGTGGAACTGCTCACCGAATACCGGGACGCGCTGCGGCAGCTCCGCGACCGGTTGACCGCCTACGGCACACCGTATGCAGCCGTTCTGGATGCCGTATGCGCGACACTGCCGACCGTATACACCGGGGTGCGCCCATGACCACACTCCTCTGGGGCGCCCTGCCCTACATCGCCTTCGCCCTCCTGGCCGCCGGCCTCGTCTGGCGCCACCGCTACGACAAGTTCGGCTGGACGACCCGTTCCTCCCAGGTGTACGAGTCGAAGCTGCTCAACATCGCCTCCCCCGCCTTCCACTACGGCATCCTTTTCGTGCTCGTCGGCCATCTGGTCGGCCTGTTCGTCCCGCTGTCCTGGACCGACACCCTCGGCCTGAACGAGCACACCTACCACCTGCTCTCGCTGTACGGCGGCACAGCGGCCGGGGCGCTGACGGTCGCCGGGATCCTGTTGCTCGTATACCGTCGACGCACCAACGTCCCCGTCTTCCGCGCGACCACCGTCAACGACAAGCTCATGTACGTCGTGCTGCTCGGCGCGATCGTCCTGGGCATGGTCGCCAAGCTCAGCCACACGAGCGGCGACGGATACAACTACCGCGAGTCCATCGCCCCCTGGTCGCGCAGCCTGTTCACCCTCCAGCCGAAGACGGAGCTGATGGAGGGCGTACCGGTGCTGTACCAGGTGCACGCGGTGATCGGCATGGTGCTCATCGCGCTGGTGCCCTACACCCGCCTGGTCCATATGTTCAGCGCGCCGGTGCAGTACCTCTTCCGGCCGTACATCGTCTACCGCAGCCGGGATCCGAAGCAGCTGGGCGCCCGCCCGGAGCGCCGGGGCTGGGAGCGGCTCGGCAGCTGAGCCCCGAGAGGTGGTGCAGCTCGGGTGGGGCGTCTCACCCTGGCGGGCGCGGAGCTCGCCGACGAGGTCGGGTTCGACGAGGTGACCGTCTCGGCCCTCGCCCGGCGGTTCGATGTGAAGGCCGCGAGCCTGTACTCCCATGCACGCGGCAGCCAGGACCTGCGGACCAGGATCGCCCTGTTCTCGGCGAGCGCTTCACCGAACCGGCCTTCTCGGAGGGTCCGTTCGCAGCCGTCTGCCGCGGCGACGCCTAGGCGGCCCCGCCACGGGCGTCCCGCTCCTCGTCCACGATCTCCGCGTCCACCACACCCTCGTCGTCCTGCGGGGGCGTGGTGGGCTGCTCGTCGGCGGACGTGGCCGCCCCCGGCTGTGCCTGGGCGTACATCGCCTGGCCCATCTTCTGGCTGACGGAGGCGAGCCGGTCGACGCCGGCGCGCAGTTCGGCCGTGTCGGCGTCGCGTTCCAGCCGCGCCTTGAGGTCGGCGACCGCCGTCTCGACCTCGGACCTGGTGTCGGAGGGCACCCGCTCCTCGTTCTCGCGGATGAACTTCTCGGTCTGGTAGACGAGTTGCTCGGCCTGGTTGCGGGTCTCTGCGGCCTCGCGGCGCTTGCGGTCCTCCTCGGCGTACTGCTCGGCGTCGCGCATCATGCGGTCGATGTCGTCCTTCGGCAGGGCCGAGCCGCCGGTCACCGTCATCTTCTGCTCGCGGCCGGTGGCCAGGTCCTTCGCCGAGACATGCATGATCCCGTTGGCGTCGATGTCGAAGGCGACCTCGATCTGCGGCACCCCGCGCGGCGCGGGCGGCAGTCCGGTGAGGTCGAAGACGCCCAGCTTCTTGTTGTAGGCGGCGATCTCCCGCTCGCCCTGGTAGACCTGGATGCCGACCGAGGGCTGGTTGTCGGTGGCGGTGGTGAAGATCTCCGAACGGCGGGTGGGGATCGTGGTGTTGCGCTCGATCAGCTTGGTCATGATGCCGCCCTTGGTCTCGATGCCGAGGGACAGCGGGGTGACGTCGAGCAGCAGCACGTCCTTGACGTCACCGCGGATCACGCCGGCCTGCAGCGCGGCGCCGACGGCCACGACCTCGTCGGGGTTGACGCCCTTGTGCGGGTCCTTGCCGGTCAACTCCCGTACCAGGTCGGTCACCGCGGGCATCCGGGTCGAGCCGCCGACGAGGATGACGTGGTCGATCGCGGACAACTGGACCTTGGCGTCCTTGATCGCCTGGTGGAAGGGCTTCTTGCAGCGGTCCAGCAAGTCCTGGGTGAGCTCCTGGAACTGAGCGCGCGTCAGTTTCTCGTCGAGGTGGAGGGGGCCTTCGGCGGAGGCGGTGATGTAGGGGAGGTTGATGGTGGTCTCGGAGGACGAGGACAGCTCGATCTTGGCCTTCTCGGCGCCCTCACGCAGCCGCTGCACGGCCATCCTGTCGTTGCCGAGGTCGATGCCGTACTGGCCCTTGAACTTCTTGACCAGGTACTCCACGATCCGCTGGTCCCAGTCGTCACCGCCGAGGTGGGTGTCGCCGTTGGTGGCCTTGACCTCGATGACACCCTCGCCGATCTCCAGCAGGGACACGTCGAAGGTGCCGCCGCCGAGGTCGAAGACCAGGACGGTCTGCTCCTCGCCGCGGTCGAGGCCGTAGGCGAGGGCGGCGGCGGTCGGCTCGTTGATGATCCTGAGCACCTTCAGGCCGGCGATCTCCCCGGCCTCCTTCGTGGCCTGCCGCTGGGCGTCGTCGAAGTAGGCGGGGACGGTGATCACGGCGTCCGTGACGTCCTCCCCGAGGTACGCCTCGGCGTCCCGCTTCAGCTTCTGCAGGACGCGCGCGGACAGCTCCTGGGCGCGCAGGCGGGTCCCGTCGATGGAGCCCTGCTCGGGGAAGCGCCAGTGCGCGTCACCCATGTGACGCTTGACGGAGCGGGCGGTGCGGTCGACGTTGGTGACCGCCTGCCGCTTGGCGACCTCACCGACGAGGACCTCGCCGTTCTTGGCGAAGGCCACCACCGAGGGGGTGGTCCTGGCGCCCTCCGCGTTGGCGATGACCGTGGGCTCGCCACCTTCCAGGACGGCCACCACGGAGTTGGTGGTCCCGAGATCGATCCCGACCGGACGTCCCATCGCTGTCCCCTTCCCACCAGTGCCCGCCAGGGCATGCCGACAGACAGCCTCCCCCTCCAGCACAAAACTTGAGTGGGCTCTTGTCAATGGGGCGCACGGGTCAGGGAGGGGGTGGGGGGCCCCCCCCGGGGCCGGCCCCCCCCCCCCCCCCCCCCCCGGCCCCCCCGCCCCCCCCCCGCCCGGGGGGGCCCCCCCCCCCCGGGGGTACCGGCCCCCCGGCTTTGGCCCCCCCGCGCCCGCCCCGAACAA
>NZ_JBIRZZ010000023.1:25942-86391 GCF_044391385.1 Streptomyces sp. NPDC018693
AGTTGGGGGGGGGGGTTTTGGGGGGGCGGGGGGGGGGGGGGGGGGGGGGCCCCCCCGGGGGGCCCCCCCCCCCCCCCCCGCCGGCCTCAGGACAGCTTCGCCGACAGCGTGATCGGTACGGCCTTCAGCGCCTGGCTGACCGGGCAGCCGGTCTTGGCCTCCTCGGCGACGGCCAGGAACTTGTCCTCTTCCATGCCGGGGACCGTGCCCTCGACGGTGAGGTGGATGCCGGTGATGCCCTCGCCCGGCTGGAACGTCACATCGGCCGAGGTGATCAGCTTGGTGGGCGGGGTGCCCGCCTTGGCCAGCATGTTGGAGAAGGCCATGGAGAAGCAGCTGGAGTGGGCGGCCGCGATCAGCTCCTCGGGGCTGGTCTTCCCGTTCGCCTCCTCGGCGCGGGAGGCCCAGGTCACCGGCTGCTCACCGATGGCCCCGGAGGAGTCGAAGGTGACGACGCCGTTGCCCTTGAGCAGGTCGCCTTCCCAGACGGTGTGTGCGGAGCGTGTGGTAGCCACGTGTGATCCTTTCGCATCGGCTTGCGTGACCCCATCCGATCACATTCCGGCTCACCGTACGCGGAACACCGGACCACGGGTGGTGAACGGCAGCCGGGCACCCCGCGGAATCAGATCCGCGTGCTCACACCGCAAGCACCCGCAGGACTTCGCACGGCCCGGGCCTCGGCGTACGAGGCGATGGCGCCCAGCGCCTTGCCGAGCAGGACGCGGTCGGTGGCGGCCTGGCGGCCGGAGGGGCGGGCGTACGACCGTACGGGCTCGGGGCGGGGCACGAACTCGTCGAACCAGCCGGCCAGTCGGGCGTCCCGCGCCTGCACGGCAGGGACTCCCTTCTCCTCAGGCCGCCCGTTCCTCCGGCTCGACGTCCAGCGGCACTTGGGGCCCGCTCGCCTCGTCCAGCCAGCGGCGCAGCACGCGGTGGACGTGCTCGGCGCCGGCCAGGTCCTGCCCGTCGGCCACGGGCAGGGACAGGGCGCGCGGCGACAGCAGGAACGGCCGGGCCTGGGCGCCGCCGAGGCCGCCGTGGGAGCCGATCTGCTCCTCGAAGGCGAGGACCTCGCCGTCGGCCGGGTCGTGGAAGGAGTTGACCATGATGTCGGCGGTGTGCGGGAAGGAGTGGGTGCGGCGCACGGCGTCGGCCGCGCCCGGACCGAAGGGAGCGAGCGGGCCCACACAGTCCTTCAGCTCGTCGACGGGGATCTCCGCGCCGTACGCGCCGAGTACGACGCCGCCGTGCTCTTCGCTGCCCACCAGCAGGAAGCCGATGCCCGGGTGGTTGGCGAGGGTGGTGAGCAGGCCGGGGTGGCGGGCGTCGATCTCCTCCTTGGTCATACGGTGCGGCACGTCCGGGAAGGAGACCAGGCCGAGGTTGCCGGAGGCCAGCACGATCGGCTCGGAGCGGCGCCGGGCGGGACGTTGCGGCTCGCCGCCCTCCTCGACGGGGCGGCGCAGCGCGGCGCGTACGGCGGCCCGGGCCTCGGCGCCGCTGCGGGTGCGCCGGGCGCGGCGGGGGACGGGCAGGCCGCAGCCGGCCCGCACCAGGTCGCCGAGGCTGAGGCCGTAGCGGGCGCGGAAGGTCTCGCCGGGGCTCTGGCCGTGGTCGGACAGGACGACGATGCGGTAGGGGCGGGGGGCGTGCTCGGCGACCTTCTCGATCAGCGCCAGGGCCCGGTCGAGGCGGGCGAGGACCTTCTCGGCGTCCCCGCTGAGCGGCCCGGAGTGGTGGGCGACCTCGTCGTAGGCGACGAGGTCGGCGTAGACGGCGGTGCGGCCGGCGAGCATGTCGCCCATGACGGCGGCCACGACGACGTCCCGTTCGACGACGGTCGCGAAGGCCCGTATGAAGGGGTAGAGGCCGCCGCGGGCGACGCGCGGGCGCTGTTTGCGCAGCCGGGCGCGGGTGGACTGGCCGATCTCGCGGGCGGCCTCGGCGACGAAGGACAGGGCGGTGCGCACGGCGTTGGCCGGATCGGAGAAGTAGGCGAAGTAGCCGGCTCGGGAGCGGTTCTCGCGGCCGCGGCGGTTGATCGCGACGGACAGCACCAGGGCCTGTTCGTCGGCGCCGCCGCCGAAGAGATTGCCGCGGCTGGCGCCGTCGACGGCGAGCAGTCCACTGTCGCCTGTATGCAGTATGGCGCGGCGTTGCAGTTCGGCGGCGTTCGTGGGTCGATTGCACACCATCACCTCGCCGCGGTCCTTCTCGTACCAGCGGAAGGCGGGGATGTCGTGGTTGGAGCCGTGCAGGATCCCGAGCTGGCTGGCGCCGGTCTGGCTGGACCAGTCGGTACGCCAGGGAGTGAGCCGGTGAGAAGGGGTGTGGCCCGCACCGTGGCTCTCGTCGTGGCCCAGCCAGCGGGCGACGGTCGGCAGCAGGCCCTTGCCGACGGCCGTGAGCAGCACGTCGTGGCCGACGCCGTCGAACTGCAGGAAGACGGTGCCGGGCGAGGAGGGGCACGGCGGCGCACTGCCGCGGCGGCGGTCGGCGAGGCGGTAGAGGCGGCGCCGGTAGGCGTCGTCGTCGCGCACGGCGAGCGCACCGCCGGTCGCGGAGGCGACGGCGGACATCACGGCGGCGACGATCACCGCGGTCTCGGGCGCCGCCTCGCTCTGCCCCGAGGGTGTCAGCCGCAGCGCGACCAGCAGCAGCGAGCCGTTGAGGAAGAACACCAGCAGCCCGAGCACCAGCGCCGGCACGAGCAGCAGGAACCGTACGAGCAGCGGCCAGACGGCGGCCGACAGCACACCGAACACCCCGGCGCCGATCGCGGCGGTGACGGCGATGGTGGTGGCGCTGTCACCGTCGGCGGACTGCAGCCGGAAGTCCGGCAGGATGCCCGCGAGCACGAGCATGGTGACCGTGGACACCGCCCACACGGTGACACTCCGCCCGACCTGGGACACGACCCGCCGCCAACGCCCTGAGAGCACTCCCAGCCACCTCACGTCCCGGCCCCGCCGCCGCCCGTGGGGCCTGTGTCACCCCCAGCCTGTCACACCGGCCGTCCGCACTCCCGGCGCATTTCCTCCACCACCACGCGCCCCCCTACCGCCCGTCGTAGCCGGCCGTCGGCATCGACAGCCTCCGGTGCACCCGGGCCTTCATCTGCGCGTCGTACGACGGCTCCGCGCATCCCACCGTCTCCACCCGCACCCCGCGCCGGGCGCACTCCGCCGCGAACTCGTCCACCGACGACAGGGCGCTCTCGAGCACCCGCCGGCTGGGCGCGACGAACAGGTCGGCGCCCGGCCGGACCCCGTCCCACAGCACGCAGTGGTCGGCCCGCAGCCCGCGCACCAGCAGCTCCCGTACGACGACATAGCCGCGCTCCTCGGCCCAGCGCGCGCACATCGCGTGCTGGGTGCGGGAGTCCACCAGGAAGGGATCGGCGTCCAGCTCCTGAAGCGGCGTCAGACTCGCGATCGCCGTGACGCGGACCGGTCCCATGGCGTCCCCCTCACCTCCGGGTTTCGCCGCCGACCCTACTCCTGCCCGTAGGCTTCGGGGGAGTCGCGCGAAGGAGGCAAAGAGGTGCCGGTGGAGGTCACCTGGTGGGGTCATGCCACCTGCACGGTCGAGGACTCGGACGTACGCGTGCTCACCGATCCCCTGTTCGCTCGCCGGCTCGCGCATCTGCGTCGACGCCGGGGCGCGCTCCCCCCGCCCCCGGCCTGGCGCGCGGACGTGGCGCTGGTCTCGCATCTGCACGCCGACCACCTCCATGTGCCGTCGCTGACGCGCCTTGCGCCGGGCACGCGCCTGCTGGTGCCCCGGGGCGCACCGCGCGCCGTGCCGGGCCTGAGGCGTCTGGCGCACCTGCGGATGACGGAGGTGGCGCCGGGGGACGAGACGGTGGTCGGCGATCTCACGATCCGGGCGGTGCCCGCGCGGCACGACGGGCGGCGGCTGCCGTTCGGCCCGCATCGCTCCCCCGCGCTCGGGTATGTCGTCGAGGGTGACGCGCGCACCTACTTCGCCGGGGACACCGGCCTGTTCGAGACGATGGCGAAGGACGTCGGCCCGGTCGACGTGGCGCTGCTGCCGGTGGGCGGCTGGGGGCCGTACCTGGGCGAAGGGCACCTGGACGCGGTGCGGGCGGCGCAGGCGCTGGCCCGCCTGGCGCCGCGCAGCGCGGTGCCGGTGCACTACGGCACGTACTGGCCGATCGGCATGGACGCGGTGCGGCCGCACGAGTTCCACGCGCCCGGCGAGGAGTTCGTCCGGCACGCCGCCGCGCTGGCCCCCGAGGTGACGGTGCACCGGCTCGGGCACGGCGAGAGCGTGCGCCCGGAGGTGACCCGATGAGCGCGTGGGCCGCCACGGCCACGACGGTGCCGCCGGAGTCCACCCAGCAGGCGATCGGCTATCCGTCGCTGTTCCTGCTGGTGCTGATCGGGGCACTGGTGCCGGTGGTGCCGACGGGCGCGCTGGTGAGTTCGGCGGCGGTGGTGGCGTTCCATCAGACGGCGCCGTTCGCGCTGGCGCTGGTGTTCGCGACGGCGTCGCTGGCAGCGTTCCTCGGCGACGCGACGCTGTACTGGCTGGGGCAGCGCGGCATGGGGTCGAGGAACGGTTCGCGGTGGCTGGCGGCACTCCGGGCGCGGGCCCCGCAGGACCGGCTGGCCCGGGCGCAGGAGAAGCTCGGCGAGCACGGGGTGGCGGTGCTGGTGCTGTCCCGGCTGATGCCGGCCGGCCGGATCCCGGTGATGCTGGCCTGTCTGATGGCGCACTGGCCGCTGCGCCGCTTCGTGCGCGGCAACCTGCCGGCCTGCCTGGCCTGGGCGGTGACGTACCAGCTGATCGGGATCCTGGGCGGCTCGCTGTTCCCGGAGCCCTGGGAGGGCGTGGTGGCGGCGGTCGTCCTGACGCTGCTGATCAGCGCGGCGCCGGGGGTGTGGCGGCGGCTGCGGGGATCCGGCGCCGCCGGATCCTGACGCGCGCGGCGCCGAGGGCTCAGGGCTGCCGGGGTGTCAGCTGTACGCGGATGTCGTTGCCGTAGGGCAGTACGACCGTCCGGTCGCGGCCGGGCTCCCAGTCCGGCGTGACCAGGAACAGCCGGCCGCCTGCCGCCAGCAGCAGCCGGAACCCCTCATAGCGGTGGCGGTACGTCCGCGCTCCCTCCCCCGCCGTGTCGAGGCGGGTCGCGGTCACTCCCGTGGGCAGTCCCTCCAGGGGCTCCTTGGTGTCGACGACGACCTCGGGGCGGTCCACCAGGTCGGCCGCGTCCTCCTCGCCCCGGCCGATGCCGTAGGCCCAGGCCAGCTGCGTGGACGCCCAGAACAGTCCGGCGACGGCCAGTCCCAGCGCGGACAGCACACCGTTCCTCGCCAGGCGCCGGGTCAGCAGCGGACGTCCGCGCTGTCGTCCGTACGCCCAGATCCCGTACGCCACCGCGGCGGGGCCGGAGGCCAGGGCCAGCGGGGTGGCGCCGATGACCACGCTGGTGCCGGGGCCCTGGAGGAACATGCCGATGAGCGCCCTGGCGATCAGCAGGACGCCGACGAGGACGATGAGGTACGGCAGGAGCGGGCTGGCGGCGGGGGTGCCGCTGCGCGGGTCGCGGGACAGCAGCCACTGGATGAGCGCGTGGATGCCGACGGCCGTGAGGATGCCCAGGAACATCAGGGCCGCCGGTACGTAGACCACTTCCAGCCCCTGCAGCATGAGGTCCTGGTTGGACAGGCCGGTCATGTCCAGGGGGACGCCGAAGTAGTCGTACCGCGCGCGCGTGGCGACGTAGCCGAAGTAGATCAGCAGCGCGGTCGCCAGCGTCGTCGGGCCGAGTGCCTCCGCGAGCCGGCGGACGCGGGCGGCGACAGGCTGCCGGTCCGCGGTGGACTCCGGCTCCGGTTCGGGCTCCGGCGTCGGCCGAGCGGTGTTGGGCGGCGGGGGCGGCGGCTCCGCCTCGGCCATCAGTCCAGCTCCAGGTCGTCGAGCGGGTCCTCCTCGGGGGAGGTGGGCGGAGTGTCCTGCGGGGAGGGAGTGGATGTGGTGGTCTCGGACGGGGTCGGGGAGTCCTCCTCAGAGGTGTCGTCGTCCGTGTCGCCGACCACCATCGTCAGGCGGGGGACGTTGGTGGAGCTGGTGCCACGGACCAGCACCGGCGACTGGGGCGTGGGGGGCGGACCGCCCCAGTCGGGGATCTCCTCCCTGGTGCACGGCGCGTTCTCGGTGTTGTCGCACAGATAGCTGTAGTGGACCACCGCCTCGACCGTGTAGGTGCCCTGCGGGGCGTTGGCCGCAAGGACGGCCCCCGCGAGGCACTGGCCGCCCTCCACCAGCCGGACGCCTCGGCACGGAGGGTCGCCGGTCTTGTCGCAGTGCGCGGCATTGTCCGAGCTGACCGCCGGCCTGGCCGGTCCGCCGACCACAACGAAGGAGACGTTCTCGATGGTTCCGGCTGTGGCCGTCTTGTTGATGACGGTCAGACAGCCCGGGTCGTTGCGGGCGCCGTCCAGACGCACGCCGTTCACTTGGATGGATCGCCGGCCTCCGTCCGTTCTGCCGCCGTCGCTCGGCGTGCCGCTGCCGGCGGTGGCCTTGGTCTGCCCGGCCGACGCGGACCCGTCCCTTCCGCCGTCCTCCGGCGTGTCACCGCCGGTGGGATCGGAGCCGTCCGTGGCCTCCGCGGAGCTGGTCGACTTCTCGCCCGAGGTGTTCTCGCCGTCGATGGTCGCGGTTCGGACGAGCCATACGACCCCCAGCACCGCCACGAGGCCGAGGACGACGGCCAGGACGAGCGGGCGGGTGCCGGGGCGCGAAGGTGCCATAGTCGGAGAATAAGATCACTGTTTGCCCTTTTCCTGCGGAGTTACTCCAGGATCCGGGAGCCGCCGATCGGCAGATCCCACAGGTCCTCCCGCGCCCGTCCCGCCTTCTCCCAGGCGATCCGTACCCGGGTCAGCGGCTCCAGGACCGGCTCGGCGGAGAGGACGAAGGTGCCCCAGTGCATGGGGGCCATCCGGCGGGCGCCGAGGTCCTGGACGGCGCGGACGGCCTCCTCGGGGTCGCAGTGGACGTCGCTGAGCCACCAGCGCGGGTCGTAGGCGCCGATGGGCAGCAGGGCGAGGTCGATGCCGGGATAGCGCCGTCCGATGCGGCCGAACCAGTGGCCGTAGCCGGTGTCGCCGGCGAAGTACACGCGCTGTCCGTCGGGGGCGGTGCACACCCAGCCGCCCCACAGGCTGCGGCAGGTGTCGGTGAGGGTGCGCTTGGACCAGTGGTGGGCGGGCACGAAGTCGAAGCGCACACCGGACACCTCGGCCGCCTCCCACCAGTCGAGCTCGGTGACACAGGTGAAGCGGCGGCGCCGGAACCACGGCCCGAGCCCGGCCGGCACCAGTACCGGTGTGTCGCGCGGGAGCCGGCGCAGCGTGGGGTCGTCCAGGTGGTCGTAGTGGTTGTGGCTGATGACGACGGCGTCGATGTGCGGCAGGTCCCCCCAGGGCACGCCGACGGGCGTGATGCGGGCGGGCGTGCCGAGGATGCGGCGGGACCAGACCGGGTCGGTCAGCACGGTCAGGCCACCGACGCGCACCACCCAACTGGCGTGCCCGGCCCAGGTGACGGCGACGGTGCGGGCGTCGACGCGGGGCAGCGGAGCGGGCTCGTAGGGCAGCAGCGGGATGTCGGCGAGGCCCTCCCGGCCGGGCCGTACGCAACCCTCGCGGGCGAAGCGGGCCAGGGCCTTGAGGCCGGGCAGGGGGGAGGTCAGCCGGTCGTGGAAGGCCCGCGGCCACACCCGCCGCTCCCCCAGCGGGCGGGGCTCGGCGAGCGGCGGGTACGGGGGCGCGCCGGGGGTGGCGCCGGGGCTCATGGGGGCGGCCACGAGCGCCGTGGGCGCGCCCTCGGTGGTCACGGTCTCGGTGGGCACACTCTCGGTGGTGGTCGTCTCGGACTGCTGCGTCATCGAGGAGGCTCCCATCGCTGAGCGTCGTCACGGAGATCGGCGTCGTCGCGGAGATCGTCGAAGACCGACCTCAGATGGATCAACGCACGGTGCAGGTGCGGCAGTTCCAACGGACTGGGTGACGTGAGGCATTCCGTGCGCTCGTCGTCCGTGACGCCGAGCAGCGGACCGGTGGACAGGCGCACCCGCAGCGCGCCGAGGTCGTCGCCGAAGCGGTGGCCGCCGGGCGCGGGCAGACCGAGCCGGGCGGTGAGGAAGTCCTCCAGCTCCTGCGCGTCGCCCACCCCGTGCGCGGACAGCGCGGTGCGCAGCGGGGCGAGGTCGGCGTACAGGTGGCGGCCCGCGCGCGGCGGCCGGGCCAGGGCACCCGCGGCGACGACGGCGCCGTGCGCGGCGGCGGCCACACGCGCGTGCAGGCGTACGGTGGCGGCCACGCGCGCGGTGACCGGTTCGGGCTCGCCGAGGGTGTACGCGGCGGCCGCGGCGACGGGGGCGCCGACGCGCGCGCCGAGCGCGGTGAGGACGTCCAGTACGCGCGCGTGCAGACCGTCGCCGTCCGGGCCGGCGGGGAAGCGGGCGACGGCGGCGGGCCAGCCCGCCGGCAGCAGCGCGCCGGCGAGGTCGGTGACGACGGTGACCCGGTCGGGCAGCATCTCGGCGGGGCTGAGCGGCACGGTGTCGTGCGGGTCGTGCAGGGTGTCGCGCCAGGTCTCGTCGCTGACCAGGTGCAGCCCCGCGCCGGTGGCGGCCTCCACGGCCTCGTGCAGCACCTCGGGCGGGGCGACGGTGGCGGTGGGGTCGTCGGCGACGGACAGCACCAGCAGCCGCGGGTCACCACCCTCCTCACGCACCCGGCGGACGGTCTCCAGCAGGGCGTACGGATCGGGGACCCCGCCGCACTCGGCGGGCGTCGCCACATGGAACACCGGTCGGCCCAGCAGGCGCGCGTACGGCGCCCACCAGGCGGCACAGGGCCGCGGCACCAGGACGTCGCCGCCGAGCGCGGCGGTCAGGGCGAGCAGCAGGGAGGGGGCGCCGGGCCCGGCGGCGAGGCGGTCGGCGGCGGCCGTGACGCCCCGCCGCTCCCAGTACCCGTGGGCCGCTTCCAGCAGGACCTCGCCGCCCCCGACCGGTTCGGCGTCGGCGCGGACCGCCGCCCGGGCGAGCACCTCGGCGACCTCGGGCAGCACGGGCAGGCCGTCCACGGGCAGCGGCGGCCCGTACCGGACGGGCCCGTGGTCCTCGGGTGCCGTCCGCCGCATCTGGTCCTCCGCGCAGTCCGTCCGCCTGGTGTCCCGTACCGTCGCCGAGCGGCCGCACTCCCGCCGCCGGGGACGGGTGAGGCGGGACATCCCGCACGGGGCCGGTCGTGCCCTCGGGCTGTGAGTACCCAGCGCGGCCCCTTCCCATGGCCGCCCGCTCGGTCGTACGGCCCTGAGGGCGCCCGCTGGGCCTCGTACGGCCCTGAGGGAGCCCGGCGGGGACCTCAGGCACCCGGCATGGTGCCGCGGCGCCACAGCCGGTGCACGGCGGCCCCCAGGGCGCCCGCGATCAGCGCGCCCCCGGCGACCAGCGCGGGCACGGAGTCGGTGAAGGCGCCGCCCTCCCCCGCCCGCACCCCGCGCTGGACGACCGCCCCACCGCAGGACGACGGCCGCGGCGGCGGGCTGCCATGGGGCGACGGACACGGACTGCGGCTCGCGAGATGGTCCGGGAGGTGGTCCAGGACGGGGTCCGGGCGGTGGTCCGGAGCGGCGTCCGGGAGATGGTCCGGGACGGCGTCCGGGAGATGGTCCGGAGCGGCGTCCGGGAGATGGTCCGGAAGGGGGTCCCCCGACAGCTGGTCCGGGCGGTGGCTCGGGTCCGAGACATGTGCCGGGCGGTGGCTCGGGCCGTGGCTCGGCCCCGTCCTGGTCACGTCGAAGGTGGCGCTCCACGGCTGCCCCTGTCCGCCGGGCGGCACCGGGCAGGTCCCGTCGACGGTCCACGCGGAGTCGGGCCCCGTCCCGTCGACATCGGCGAAGGCCGCCGCGTCCGCGATCCGCGCGGTGCCCCGGTAGGCGGGCCCGGACAGCTCGTCGTCGTTCGCTGACACCTTCTGCAACTCCACGGTGTCCTCCGCGAACGCCTGCGAGGTCGCGTCCATCGTCTTCGGCGCCGGTCCGCCCAGGGGATCGCAGCTGACGGACACCGTGACACTGCCTCCGGGCTCCACACTCGCCGGACTCACCTCCACGGCCGGCTCCGCGTACGCGACCGGGGCGACACCCAGTACGGCACCGCCGAGCACGGAGACGGCCAGAACACGGACGGTGCGGCGCATGGGGCTGCTCCTTCAGCCGGGGGTCGTACACCCTCATCAGAGCCCGCACCGGGTGGACACGCGCGCGTGGACCCCCCATTGGCGTCACTCACAGGTCCAACCGGGTGAAACCTAGGTCGCGTCCTTGAGGACCTGCTCCCTCAACTGGCTGCAGCACCGGCTGATCAAGCGGGACACGTGCATCTGCGAGATCCCCAGTTGCTCGGCGATCCGACTCTGCGTCATGTCCCCGAAGAACCGCATGTACAGAATCGCGCGCTCCCGCTCCGGCAGCGCCGCGAGCCGCGGCTTCACCGCCTCGCGGTCCACCACCGTGTCGAGCGCCGGATCGAGCGAGCCCAGCGCGTCGCCGAGCGAGTACCCGTCCTCGCTCCCGGGCAGCTCCGCGTCCAGGGACAGCGCGGTGAAACTCTCCAGCGCCTCCAGCCCGACCAGCACGTCCTCCTCGCTCATGTGCGCGTGCTCGGCGATCTCCGCGACACTCGGCCGCTGTCCGGACACTCCGCGGGAGAGGTCCTGGCAGGCGAAGCGCACACGGTTGCGCAGGTCCTGGACCCGGCGCGGCACGTGCAGGGTCCACATGTGGTCGCGGAAGTGCCGTTTGATCTCCCCGGTGACGGTGGGGACGGCATAGCTCTCGAACGCGTTGCCGCGCTCGGGGTCGTAGCGGTCGACGGCCTTGACGAGCCCAAGCGCCGCGACCTGGCGCAGGTCCTCGTAGCTCTCGCCCCGGCTGCGGAAGCGGCCCGCCAGCCGGTCGGCCATCGGCAGCCATGCCTCGACGATCTCGGCGCGCAGACGATCGCGCTCGGGACCCGGCGGCAGCGCGGCGAGCCCGCGGAAGGCGGCCTCGGTGTCAGGGGCGTCGTCATGGGGGTGGTGCTGCGCGCTCGCTCCGTTTCGCGTGACGCCGCGCGTGGCACCGCGTGTGGTGCCGCGTTTGCCGCGCGTGGTGCTGCCGAGCGTGGTGCCTCGCATGCTGTCTCGCATGGTGCGTCGCAACTCCCTCGGACGTGCTCTGGGTTGGACGGTCACCGTGGGGAGCGCGGGAGCGGCCGGACGCGGATGCCGAAGGGCCGCGGTGCGCGGTCTCCCACGGACGTGCCTCCGGTCCGAAGCACTGGTTCTCACCGCCTGCCCCCGGTCCCCGCCGTGAAACACCCGCGCAGGTTTCCGCCTGCCCGCCGGGGTGACTCGTCCCGGTGCCGACCACGTCCTGAGCCCTGACCGGGGAGGTCACACATGAGCACCAAGGTCGCCGACCATGTCCTGGAGCGACTGCGCGAGTGGGGGGTGACGGATGTCTTCGGCTACCCCGGTGACGGCATCAACGGTCTGCTCGCCGCATGGGGCCGCGCCGAGGACCGGCCGCGGTTCGTACAGTCGCGGCATGAGGAGATGTCCGCGTTCGAGGCGGTCGGCTACGCCAAGTTCAGCGGCCGTCTCGGAGTGTGCGCGGCGACCTCGGGGCCCGGCGCGATCCATCTCCTCAACGGTCTGTACGACGCGAAGCTCGACCATGTGCCGGTGCTCGCGGTGGTCGGTCAGACGGCCCGCACCGCGATGGGCGGCTCCTACCAGCAGGAGGTCGACCTGCACACCCTCTTCAAGGACGTCGCGTCCGACTTCGTGGAGACGGTGACGGTGCCGGAACAACTGCCGAACGTGCTGGACCGGGCGATCCGCACCGCGTACGCGCGCCGCTGCCCGACCGCCGTCATCATCCCGGCCGATGTGCAGGAGCTGGACTACGCGCCGCCCACGCACGAGTTCAAGATGGTGCCCTCCAGCCTGGACCGCAGCGCGTGGACGGCGATTCCCTCCGAGGAGTCGCTGCGGCGGGCCGCGGACATCCTCAACTCCGGGGAGAAGGTGGCGATCCTGGTCGGCCAGGGCGCGTCCGGGGCGCGCGCGGAGGTGGAGCGGATCGCCGCTCTGCTGGGCGCGGGGGTGGCCAAGGCGCTGCTCGGCAAGGACGTGCTGAGCGACGAACTCCCGTATGTCACGGGCGCGATCGGGCTGCTGGGCACGCGGCCGTCGTACGAGCTGATGCGGGACTGCGACACCCTGCTGACGATCGGGTCGTCCTTCCCCTACACGCAGTTCATGCCGGACTTCGGCACCGCGCGCGGGGTGCAGATCGACATCGACCCGCACATGGTGGGGATGCGCTATCCGTACGAGGTCAATCTGGTCGGTGACGCGCGTGAGACGCTGCGGCGGCTGATCCCGATGATCGAGGACGAGGGGCGCGACCGCCGGTGGTTCGAGACGGTGTGCGACAACGTGGCGCGCTGGCGTGAGGTGATGGAGCGCCGGGCGGGCCTGTCTGCCGACCCGATCAACCCCGAGTACGTGGCCAGTGCCCTGGACCCGCTGCTGCCCGAGGACGCGATCGTCACCTCGGACTCGGGTTCGGTGGCGAACTGGTACGCCCGGCATCTGCACCTCAGGCCCGGTATGCGGGCGTCGCTGTCCGGGACGCTGGCGACGATGGGCTGCGGGGTGCCGTACGCGATCGGCGCGAAGTTCGCCCACCCGGACCGGCCGGCGATCGCGCTGGTGGGCGACGGGGCGATGCAGATGAACGGGCTGGCGGAGCTGATCACGGCCGCGAAGTACGCCGATCAGTGGTCGGATCCGCGGCTGGTGGTGGCCGTGTGGAACAACCATGACCTCAACCAGGTGACCTGGGAGCTGCGGGCCATGGGCGGCGCGCCGTCCTTCCTGCCGTCGCAGGAGATCCCGGACGTGCAGTACGCGGGGTTCGCGCGGTCGCTCGGCCTGACCGGCGTACGGGTGGAGAAGCCGGAGGACGTGGAGGCGGGCTGGCGTACCGCGCTGGCGGCGGACGGGCCGGCGGTGGTGGAGTTCCTGACCGATCCGTCGGTGCCGCCGATCCCGCCGCACGCCACCTGGGAGCAGATGGAGGCGACGGCCGCGTCCCTGCTCAAGGGCGACGCGGAGCGCGGCTCGGTGGTGAAGCGGGGGCTGAAGGCGAAGATGCAGGAGTTCCTGCCGGGGCGGGACAAGAAGTGACCCGCCCCGCAGGTACGTCCCTCAGGCGCCGACGTACGTCGCCAGGTGCTCGCCGGTGAGGGTGGAGCGGGCGGCGACGAGGTCGGTGGGGGTGCCCTCGAAGACGATGCGGCCGCCGTCGTGGCCGGCGCCGGGGCCGAGGTCGATGATCCAGTCGGCGTGTGCCATGACCGCCTGGTGGTGCTCGATGACGATGACCGACTTGCCGGCGTCGACGAGCCGGTCCAGCAGGCCGAGCAGGTGCTCGACGTCGGCGAGGTGGAGGCCGGTGGTCGGCTCGTCGAGGACGTAGATCCCGCCCCTGTCGCCCATGTGCGTGGCCAGCTTCAGCCGCTGCCGCTCGCCGCCGGACAGGGTCGTGAGCGGCTGGCCGAGGCTGAGGTAGCCGAGGCCGACGTCCGCCATCCGCTCCAGGATCCGGTGGGCGGCCGGGGTGCGCGCCTCGCCGGCGCCGAAGAACTCCTCGGCCTCCTCGACGGACATCGCCAGCACCTCGCTGATGTCGCGGCCGCCGAAGCGGTACTCCAGCACCGATGCCTGGAAGCGCTTGCCCTCGCACTCCTCGCAGGTGGTGGCGGTGCCGGCCATGATGCCCAGGTCGGTGTAGATCACGCCGGCGCCGTTGCAGGTGGGGCAGGCGCCCTCGGAGTTGGCGCTGAACAGGGCCGGTTTGACCCCGTTGGCCTTGGCGAACGCCTTGCGGATCGGGTCGAGGAGCCCGGTGTACGTCGCCGGGTTGCTGCGCCGGGAGCCGCGGATCGGACTCTGGTCGACGGAGACCACGCCGGCGTCGGCCGGGATCGACCCGTGCAGCAGCGAGCTCTTGCCGGAGCCTGCGACGCCGGTGACGACGCAGAGCACGCCGAGCGGGATGTCGACGTCGACGTCACGCAGGTTGTGCGTGCCTGCGCCGCGGATCTCCAGCGTGCCGGTGGGCTTGCGGACCGTGTCCTTGAGGGCGGCCCGGTCGTCGAAGTGGCGGCCGGTGATGGTGCCGCTGTCGCGCAGCCCGTCGACGGTGCCCTCGAAGCAGACGGTGCCGCCCGCCGTGCCGGCGCCGGGGCCGAGGTCGACGATGTGGTCGGCGATCGCGATCACCTCGGGCTTGTGCTCCACGACCAGCACCGTGTTGCCCTTGTCCCGCAGGCGCAGCAGCAGGTTGTTCATGCGCTGGATGTCGTGCGGGTGCAGGCCCGTGGTGGGCTCGTCGAAGACGTAGGTGACGTCGGTGAGCGAGGAGCCGAGGTGGCGGATCATCTTGACGCGCTGTGCCTCACCGCCGGACAGGGTGCCCGCCGGCCGGTCGAGGGAGAGATAGCCGAGGCCGATCTCCACGAACGAGTCGAGGCTGTGCCGCAGGGCGGCCAGCAGCGGCGCCACCGACGGCTCGTGGAGCCCGCGCACCCACTCGGCCAGGTCGCTGATCTGCATCGCGCAGGCGTCGGCGATGCTGATCCCCTCGATCTTCGAGGACCGGGCCTGCTCGCTGAGCCGGGTGCCGTCGCACTCGGGACACCGGGTGAAGGTGACCGCCCGGTCCACGAACGCCCGGATGTGCGGCTGCATCGCCTCCCGGTCCTTGGCGAGCATCGACTTCTGGAGCTTGGGGATCAGCCCTTCGTAGGTCAGGTTGATCCCGTTGATCTTGACCTTGGTGGGCTCGCGGTACAGGAAGTCGTGGCGCTCCTTCTTGGTGTACTCGCGGATCGGCTTGTCCCGGTCGAAGAAGCCCGACTCGGCGATGACCCGCACCACCCAGCCGTCGCCGGTGTAGCCGGGGATGGTGAAGGGGTCCTCGGAGAGCGATCTGGAGTCGTCGAAGAGCTGGGCGAGGTCGATGTCGGAGACCGTGCCCCGGCCCTCGCAGTGTGTGCACATGCCGCCGGTGCGGGTGAAGGTCACCTTCTCGGTCTTCGATTTCTCGGCGCCCCGGTCGACCTTGATGCCGCCGCTGGCACTCACCGAGGCCACGTTGAAGGAGTAGGCGCCGGGCGGGCCGATGTGCGGCTCGCCGAGCCGGCTGAAGAGGATGCGCAGCATCGCGTTGGCGTCGGTGGCGGTGCCGACCGTGGAGCGCGGGTCGGCGCCCATGCGCTGCTGGTCGACGGTGATCGCGGTGGTCAGCCCGTCCAGGACGTCGACCTCGGGCCGCGCCAGGGTCGGCATGAAGCCCTGGACGAAGGCGCTGTACGTCTCGTTGATCAGCCGCTGCGACTCGGCGGCGATGGTGTCGAAGACCAGCGAGCTCTTGCCCGAGCCGGAGACGCCGGTGAACACGGTCAGCCGGCGCTTCGGGATCTCGATGCTGACGTCCTTGAGGTTGTTCTCCCGCGCCCCGTGGACGCGGATCAGATCGTGACTGTCGGCGGGGTGCGACGCGTGATTGCTGATGCCCATGACGGCCAGGCTAGGCGGGGCCGTCCGGCGCCGCTGCTCGTTTTGGATCGAATGCCAGTCCGATTTTGATCGGATGCCGGGCCGACGCTCCGGCAAACCCGGGCGAAGGCCGTGTCGGCTTGCGCTGGCCGGGTACGCGATGGGTCCCCCGACCTCTGGAGGGAGACATGCAGCGAGGCAGTGACCGGCTGAACGTGCACCGGGACGACGAGATGAAGCACGAGCTGAAGGGGCTGCTCAGGTCCGGGCACCCCACGCGGTCCGAGGAGTGGCACGATCCGGAGCCCGCCGCCGACGACGACCCGGAGATCTGGGGCGGACCGGTGGCACCGGCGGCCGCGTCGGCGGACACGATCCGTCTGGAGCTGGCGCGGACCCTGGGCCGGGGCGCCTTCCCGGCCGAGACGAACGCGCTGGTCGGCGATCTGCGCCGGCACAACGCGCCGGACCCCCTGGTCGAGGCGGTGCGGGCGCTGCCCGCGAAGACCCGGTGGACGAACGCCCGGGAGGTGGCCGAGGCGCTGATACGGGAACGCGGCTGAGGCAGGGCCGGGCCGCCGGGGGAGCACGGACAGGAGCAACCGAGCGGACGTCCAGAGGGAATCATCATGCGCATCGCTTTTCTGACCGCGCCCCAGGGCGTGGAGCAGGTGGAACTCACCGATCCCTGGCAGGCCGCGGCGGACGCGGGCCACGAGCCCGTGCTCGTGTCGACGAAGCCGGGCCGGATCCGGGCGTTCCACCACCTCGACAAGGCGGACACGTTCGCGGTGGACGAGGTCGTGGGCGAGGCGTCCGCGGAGTCCTTCGGCGGGCTGGTGCTGCCCGGTGGGGTCGCCAATCCTGACTTCCTGCGCACCGACGAGCGGGCCGTCGCGTTCGTACGGGACTTCTTCGAGCGGGGCCGCCCGGTCGCGGCGATCTGTCACGCCCCGTGGACGCTGGTCGAGGCCGACGTCGTACGGGGCCGGGTGCTGACCTCGTGGCCCAGTCTGCGCACGGACATCCGCAACGCTGGCGGCACCTGGGTCGACGAGCAGGTGCGGGTCTGCGACCACGGCCCGAACCAGCTGATCACCAGCCGCAGGCCGGACGACCTGAAGGCGTTCTGCGAGACGTTCCTGGAGGTGTTCGCCGAGCAGGCCGCCTGACGACCCTCGCCGCACAGGCCACCCGAAAACCTCGGAGAAGCGCGGGCGCGTACGGCCGCTCAGAGCCGTACGCGCCCCACGCGTGCCCGGCTCACGTCCCGCCGGGCACGCCCCACTTGCCCACGGGAGTGCCGGCCTTCGGCTCCATGCGGGCGCTGCCGTCCGCGGCGGCCCGCTCCCGGGCGCCCTCGCGGGTGCGGCCCGGGGCGACGAAGCGGCGTGGGTTGCGCCGCAGATACTCGCCCTCCAGTTGGGCCATGCGCTCGTTGTGGGCCCGCAGCGCGTCGTTCGAGCCGTACAGCAGGGTGTCGTGGCGCGTGCGGTGGATGGTCTCCAGCTCCTTCATGAGCTGCTGGTCGTCCAGCCGGCCCGGGTCGACTCCGGTCATGGTGTTGCCCCGCTCGTCGTGTTCGTCCATGCCGTTCGGGTACCCGCTGCGGGAGCACTACCCCGAGCGGCATCCGGGAGGGCGCCATGGACCTCGCTTTTCTGCATCCACTGTACGAACATTCCGGCCCTTGGGCCTCGGTGTACGTCGACCTCTCCCAGCATGCCGAGGACACGCCGCACGCGCGCGAGCTGATGGCGGTGGCGGTGGCCCGGGACCTGTCCGCGCAAGGGGCGGACGAGGCGACCTGCACGGCCGTACGGGAGGCCGTGCACGGCATGCGGCACGCCACCGACCCGCACGGCCGCGCCCTGTTCGCGCGGGCCGGTGAGATCGTGCTCGACCCGCCGCTGGCCCGCCGTCCTCCG
Organism: Streptomyces sp. NPDC018693; assembly: GCF_044391385.1. NCBI lineage: Bacteria > Bacillati > Actinomycetota > Actinomycetes > Kitasatosporales > Streptomycetaceae > Streptomyces > Streptomyces sp. NPDC018693. The sequence continues at coordinate 43,533 of NZ_JBIRZZ010000023.1, forward strand.
GGCGGTACGACCGCCCACTGGGCGCCGCTGCCGCATGTGGCGCCGCTGCTGGAGCTGGCCGGCGAGGACCCGGTGTGCGTGGTGGCGTACGTCGACCGCAAGGGCGCGGACTTCGAGCTGCGCAGCGGGGTCGAGGGCCGTGAGATCGGCGGAGTGGAGGGCCGGCAGTGGCCGGTGCACCGCACCAGCACGGTCGACTGGTCGGAGCGGCACTTCCAGCTGAGGGTGGAGAACACCTGGGAGCACAACGCGGCGGAGATCGCCGACGCGCTCGCCGTCTGCCAGGAGGAGACCCAGGCCGACCTGCTGATCCTGGTGGGTGACGACCGGGAGCGCCGGGCCGTGCACGAGCGGCTGCCGCAGCGGCTGCACGACCGGGTGGTGGAGGCCGAGCACGGCACCGGGAGCCGGCTGCTGGACGAGGAGGTGCGGCGGGCGCGGGCCGAGCATGTGCGGCTGCGGGCGCAGGAGGACCTGGAGCGGTTCCTGGCGGCCCGCACCCCGGACGGCGAGGGCCGGACGAGCGCGGTGGAGGGCGTGCCCGCACTGGTCGAGGCAGCCCGGGAGCACCGGATCGACGAGCTGCTGATCCGGCTGGACGGGCCCGACACCCACCGCGAGGTGTGGATCGGCGACGAGCCCGACCAGTTGGCGGTGCGCCGTACGGAGCTGAAGGCGCTCGGCGAGCAGAACGCCTGGTCGGCCCGCGCGGACGACGCTCTGATCCGCGCGGCCGTCGAGACCAACGCACCGGCGATCTCGGTGGCCCCGGCCCTGCCGGACGCGGGCGAGGACACCCCGGCGGGCGGCCTCGGCGCGCTGCTGCGCTGGAAGTGACCGGCCGGCGAGGTCGCTCACCGCGCCCGGCGAGGTCCTTACCGCGCCCGCTCCACCCGCCGCTCGTCCCAGACCGGGTCCGGGGTCTCACGGACCCGGCCGTCGCTGCCGAAGACCAGGTAGCGGTCGAAGGAGCGGGCGAACCAGCGGTCGTGGGTGACGGCGAGGACGGTGCCCTCGAACGCCTCCAGGCCCTCCTGGAGGGCCTCGGCGGATTCCAGGTCCAGGTTGTCGGTCGGCTCGTCGAGCAGGAGCGCGGTGGCGCCCTCCAGCTCGAGCAGCAGGATCTGGAAGCGGGCCTGCTGGCCGCCGGAGAGCCGGTCGAAGGTCTGCTCGGCCTGCTGGGTCAGCTCGTAGCGGCGCAGCCGGGACATGGCGGCACCACGGTCCTGGGAGTGCTCCTTCCACAGGATGTCGAGGAGGCTGCGGCCCTGGAGTTCGGGGTGCGCGTGGGTCTGCGCGAAGTGCCCGGGCACGACGCGCGCGCCCAGCTTCCACTCTCCCGTGTGCGCCACGTCGTCCCCGGCGAGCAACCGCAGGAAGTGCGACTTGCCGGAGCCGTTGGAGCCGAGGACGGCGACGCGTTCGCCGTAGAAGACCTCCAGGTCGAAGGGAGTCATCAGGCCGGTGAGCTCAAGGCCCTTGCAGGTCACGGCCCTTACACCGGTCCGGCCGCCCTTCAGTCGCATCCTGATGTCCTGCTCGCGCGGCGGCTCCGGCGGTGGCCCGGCCTCCTCGAACTTGCGCAGGCGGGTCTGCGCGGCACGGTAGCGGGAGGCCATGTCGGGGCTGTTCTCCGCTGCTTGACGGAGCGTCAGCACGAGCTTCTTCAGCTGGGCGTGCTTCTCGTCCCAGCGTTTGCGCAACTCCTCGAAGCGAGCGAACCGTTGGCGCCGCGCCTCGTGGTACGTCGCGAAGCCACCGCCGTGCACCCAGGCGTCGGCGCCGGCCGGCGAGGGCTCCACCGACACGATCTTCTCGGCGGCTCGGGCGAGGAGTTCACGGTCGTGGGAGACGAACAGGACCGTCTTGCGGGTCTCCTTCAGCCGCTCCTCCAGCCAGCGCTTTCCGGGCACGTCTAGGTAGTTGTCGGGCTCGTCGAGCAGCAGCACCTCGTCCGTGCCGCGCAGCAGGGCCTCCAGGACCAGCCGTTTCTGCTCGCCGCCGGAGAGGGTGCGCACCTGCCGCCACTGGGCCCGCTCGTACGGCACGCCGAGCGCCGCCATGGTGCACATGTCCCACAGTGTCTCCGCCTCGTACCCGCGCGCCTCGGCCCAGTCGGCGAGCGCCTGCGCGTACTTCAGCTGGGCGGCCTCGTCGTCGACCGTCATGATGGCGTGCTCGGCGGCGTCGACGGCCCGCGCGGCCTCCCGGATGCGGGGCGGTGCGACCGACACGAGCAGGTCGCGTACGGTCGTCTCGTCCCGTACGGAACCCACGAACTGCCGCATCACACCGAGGCCGCCGCTGACGGTGACGGTCCCGCCGTGCGCTTTCAGCTCGCCGGAGATCAGCCGCAGCAGGGTCGTCTTGCCGGCGCCGTTCGGCCCGACCAGCGCCACCACGGCCCCCTCGCCCACCCGGAAGGACACGTCGCCGAGCAACGCCCTCCCGTCAGGGAGGTAGTACTCGAGGTGCGCGGCTTCCAGATGTCCCATGAGGACGCATTCTGCGGGCGGCGGGCGGGGCGGGCAAACGCTTATCCGGCGGAGCGGCCACCGCAGATCATTTGTCGGATCGTCGGCCCGAATGATGAGACATACCGTCTCAGTATGCGAATGACGGCGTACGGTGACACCCATCGCTCCAGGACGACGCGAAGGGGTACAGCCATGCCGAAGGCACGGGAGACGGCCGTCTACACGCACGGGCACCACGAGTCGGTACTGCGCTCGCACACCTGGCGCACCGCCGCCAACTCCGCGGCGTACCTGCTCGGTTCGCTGCGGCCGCACATGCGGGTCCTGGACATCGGCTGCGGCCCGGGCACGATCACCGCCGACCTGGCCGCACTGGTCCCCGACGGGCGGGTCACCGGGGTCGACCGGGCGCCGGGCGTCCTGGAGCAGGCGCGGGCCACGGCCGCCGAACGCGGCCTGACCAACGTCGACTTCGCGGTGGCGGACGTACACGCCCTGGACTACCCGGACGACACGTTCTGCGTGGTCCACGCCCACCAGGTGCTCCAGCACGTCGGCGACCCGGTGCGGGCTCTCCGCGAGATGCGGCGGATCACCAGGCCGGGCGGCTTCGTCGCGGTACGTGACGCCGACTACGCGGCGATGACCTGGTACCCCGCGTCACCGGGCCTGGACGACTGGCTGGACCTGTACCACCGGGTGGCGCGCGCCAACGGCGGCGAACCGGACGCCGGGCGCCGACTGCTCGCGTGGGCGCGGGCGGCGGGCTTCACCGACGTCACCGCCACGTCGAGCACCTGGACGTACGCCACCCCCGAGGAGCGCGCCTGGTGGAGCGGTCTGTGGGCCGACCGCACCCTGGCCTCGGCGTACGCCGAGCGGGCCACGGAGGGCGGGCACACGACCGAGGAGCAACTGCGGGTGGTGTCCGAGGCGTGGCGGGAGTGGGGGCGGCAGGAGGACGGCTGGTTCGCCGTCCTGCACGGCGAGATCCTCTGCCGTAAGGACGCCTGACGCCGGACGAGCGCGGATTATCCGCGGTTTTCTGGAAACCCGGAGCGCAGGAGGTTCACATCATGGTTCCCATCCTGTTGGTACTGCTGCTGGCGCTGGTGCTTTTCGGTGCCGGCTTCGCGGTTGATCTGCTCTGGTGGATCGCGATCGCGGTCCTCGTCTTCTGGCTGCTGGGATTCCTGCTGACCGGGACCACGGCGGCGGGAGGGAGGGGCCGCTGGTACAGGTGGTGACATCCCGTCCCCTCCGCATCGGAAGCAGCGGAAGTATCCGACTGCTCCGACTACTCCGACTACTCCGGTTCCTCAGCTGATTCCACGAAGGAATACGCCGCCCACGGCCCGGTGAGTTCTGTCCGCACCCCGGCTTCCGTCCGCTTCGTCCGGTCGATGATCTCGACGAATTCCTCGCTGCCGGCGCGCGCCACGAGATAGGCGGCGTCCAGCACGGCCGATCGGGCGGGCGGGGTGCGCAGCCGGGCCGCGTCGGCGCGCGCCGCGAGGCGCGCGTGCAGGCGCTCGGCGACCGCCTCGGCGGTGCGCCGGGTGTCGTCCTCGTCCGGGTCGGCATGGACCCGGACCACCCACTCCACCCGCCCCTGGAGCCGGTCGAGGACGTGCCGGAAGCGCTCCTCACGCTCCTCGATCATCACGCGGACCATGCTGTCGTCGGGGACGACGGTGGCCGGCCGCAGCGGCAGCGGGGTGGTGACGACGGTGAGCGCGTCGACGACCTGCCGGTGCGCACGGGTCATCCGGGCCAGCCAGTCCGGATCGGCCAGATGTGCCTGCAGCGGCTCCTCGGCGAAGTCCGCCTCCGGGACCGTACTGACGACGGCGACCAGGCCGTGGTGGTGCACCAGCTTCGGCGGGGCGCCCGCGACGCCGATCAGCTGGGACTGGAGGGGTGTGTCGAAGGGACGGCAGACGGCGTACACGTACCGCAGTCCGGCCATGGGGCGTCCTCCTTCTCCGGGGGCGGGATCCCCTGCCTACTCCGCTTCCTCGTCGGGGACCACCGTGCCCGCGGGTGCGGCGGGCCCCGGTTCGACGAAGCTGTACGGCGGCAGCGGGCCGTCGGCGCGCAGGTCGAGGTGGGGGTGGCTGCGGCGCAGTGTCTGCACGGCGGCCAGGAACTCGGGGGCGGCGTCCCGGTCGACCAGGAAGGACACGTTGACCAGCCAGCCGGTGGACCCGGGGCCCACGCTGACGGCCGCGGCGGACGACTCCAGGGCGTGCTGTGCCTCGGCCGCGTCCTCGGCCTCCTGTGCCTTGACGGCGGCCGACACCATCTCGCCGAGCTGCAGCTTCTGCTCGTAGGTGCCGCCGCCCGCCTGCCGGTTGGCCTCGGCCAGGGCGCGCAGCTCGGGGCTCTCCGACAGCACGCGGTGCAGGACGGCCTCCTCGTGGTGGGCGGCCCGGACGTTGTACTCGACCTTGCCGTCCAGGGCCCGCAGACGCTCCTTGTAGTGTTCGGCGCGTTCGGCGAGGACGCCGGTGACCGCGTCGTCGTCGGGGGCGAGGCTGCCGAACCGCATGGGCAGCACGCACCCGGCGGACTCCGCCCGCGCGAGCACGTTCTGATGCGCCATCAAGTCGCTGCGCCGGGGGCGCAGTCCCTCGGGCGCGTCGCTGACGATGGCCGCCAGGTCGCCCTCGGTGAGGACGCGCACGGGCTGCGGCGGGTCCCCCACGCCGGTCGTGCCGGCCGGGACGGTCGCGTGCTCGCGTGCGACGATGCCGTAGACGTAGGTACTCACTCCTCGGCCTCCTTCCCCTCTTCCCCGCGCGGCTCCTCCCCGCGCGGCTCCTCCCCGCGCAGCGCATCGAGCCGGCGCCGGGCCGGGCCGAGCGCGCGGCCGCGGCGGGTCAGGCCGGACCAGGGGCGGGTGCGGGCCTGGTCGGCTGCGTCGGCGACGGTCCAGCGGCGCGGGCCGGTGTCCGGGTCGTCGAGTTGGTCCCAGCCGAGCGGGACGGCGACGGGAGCGCCGGGCCGGGCGCGGACGGTGAAGGGGGCGACGGCGGTCTGCGCGTAGGCGTTGCGCTGCACGTCGAGGTACAGCCGGTCGCCGCGGTCCTTCTTGCGGGCGGCGGTGGTCAGTTCACCGGGGTGCTCGGTGGCGATCAGCTCGGCGGTGTCGCGGGCGAACGCGCGCACCTCGTCGAAGTCGTGGCGGCCGTCGAGCGGCACCACGACGTGCAGTCCGCGCGATCCGGTGGTCATCAGGCCGGACGGCAGCCGGAGTTGGTCGAGCAGTTCACCCAGCCACCGGGCGGCCCGGCGCACGGCGGCGAAGTCGTCGTCGGGAGGGTCGAGGTCGAAGACCATCAGGTCGGGCCGGTTCAGCTGCCCGGTGCGGGAGAGCCAGCGGTGCAGAGTGAGACATGCCTGGCCGGCGAGGTGGACGAGGGTCGCGGCGTCGTCGCACACGGTGTGGCAGACCGTGCCGCCCTCCTTGGGCACCTCGATCCGGGTGATCCAGTCCGGGTAGTGCTCCGGGGTGTTCTTCTGCATGAACCGGGGGCCGCCGATCCCGTCGGGGTGGCACTCCAGCATCAGGGGGCGGCCGCGCAGGTGAGGCAGCATGAACGAGGCGACGGAGCGGTAGTACTCGGCGAGGTCGCCCTTGGTGTACTCCTTGCCGGCCTCGCCCCCGCCGCCGTCGCCGCCCGGGAACATCACCTTGTCCGCCCGCCGCACCTCGACCGTACGGCGGCCCGCGCGCACCCTCAGCGCCTTGTCGCCGCTCATGGCACCACCGCGTGCTCCACCAGCAGGCGTACGGCCGCGGCGATCGACTCGGCGTCGATGCCGGCCGCGTGCAACTGCTCGGCCGGGGTCGCGGAGCCCGGCATCGTACGGACCGCGAGGCGGGCCAGGCGTGGCATCGGGCGCCCGTCGACGAAGGCGTCGAGGACGGCGTCACCGAGGCCGCCCTCGGGGTGGTGGTCCTCGACGGTGAGCAGACAGCCGGTCTCCTCGGCGGCCCGGCGCAGCGTGAGCCGGTCGACGGGCTTGACGGAGTACAGGTCGATGACGCGGACCTGGATGCCCGCCGCCTCCAGTATGTCGGCGGCGGCGAGCGCCTCGGGCACGGTCACGCCCGCGGCGACGAGCGTGACGCGGTCCCGCTCTCCGGCGGTGCGCAGCACCTTGCTGCCACCGACGGGGAAGTCCTCGTCGGGCCCGTAGATCACCGGGGTGTCACCGCGGGAGGTGCGCAGATAGCGGACGCCGTCCAGTGCGGCCATGGCGAGGACGAGCCGGGCGGTCTGGTTGGCGTCGCAGGGGTAGAGCACGGTGGAACCGTGCACGGCCCGCATCATCGCCAGGTCCTCCAGGCCCATCTGCGAGGGCCCGTCCTGCCCGATGGCGACACCGGCGTGCGATCCGACGAGGTTGAGGCCGGCTCCGCTGACGGACGCCATGCGGACGAAATCGTGGGCGCGGGTGAGGAAGGCGGCGAAGGTGGAGGCGTACGGCACCCAGCCCCGCGAGGCGATGCCGACCGCGGCGGCCACCATCTGCTGTTCGGCGATGTAGCACTCGAAGAACCGGTCGGGGTGTTCCTTGGCGAAGTACTCGGCGCGGGTGGAGTCGCTGACCTCGCCATCGAGGGCGACGACGTCGGCGCGGGCGGTGCCGAGGGCGGCGAGTGCGCGGCCGTAGGCGGTGCGGGTCGCCTCCTGGTCGCCGGGATCCCAGGTGGGGAGGTCGATATCCGGTCCACCGTCGACTGCATACAGTGTCCGCGCGCGTGTATGCGGCAGACGGTCGGCGGCGGCCCCTGTACCGTCGCCCGGATCCTGCACCCGCACCCGGATGTCCCGCACCCCACCCAGCTCCTCGACCGCCTCCTCCGCGTGCTTCAGCGGCTTCCCGTGCAGCCCCTCCCTGTCCTCCACGTCGGCGACGCCCTTGCCCTTCAGGGTGCGGGCGAGGATCGCGGTGGGCTGGCCGAGGGTGGAGCGGGCCTCGCCGTAGGCGCGGTCGACGGCGTCGACGTCGTGCCCGTCGATCTCCACGGTGTGCCAGCCGAACGCCCGGAAGCGGCGGGCGTAGGCGTCGAGGTCATGGCCGTGCCGCGTCGGGCCGCGCTGGCCGAGCCGGTTGACGTCGACGATCGCGGTCAGGTTGTCCAGGTGCTCGTACGCCGCGTGCTCGGCGGCCTCCCACACGGCGCCCTCGGCGAGTTCGCTGTCCCCGCACAGCACCCACACCCGGTAGTCGGCGCGCTCCAGCCGCCGGCCCGCCAACGCCACACCGACGCCGACGGGCAGCCCCTGGCCGAGCGAGCCGGTGGCCGTCTCCACCCAGGGCAGCCGGCGCGGGGTGGGGTGCCCTTCGAGACGGCTGCCCAGCTTGCGCATGGTCAGCAGCTCCGCGTCGTCGAGCGCGCCGGCCGCCTTGTAGGCCGCGTACAGCAGGGGCGAGGCATGCCCCTTGGAGAGGATGAAGCGGTCGTTGGCGGGGTGGTCGGGTCGGTCGAAGTCGTAGCGGAGGTGGTGTGCCAGCAGCACCGCCATCAGGTCGGCGGCGGACATCGAGGAGGTCGGATGCCCGGAGCCCGCGGCGGCGGAGGCCCGGACGCTGTCGACACGCAACTGCTGTCCGAGCGCGGCGAGTTCGGCGGTGTCCATGGCTCTACTGGTCTCCTTCGGCGGGGGTGTCGGGGCTCTCGGGGACCGGCTGGTTCTTGGCGGGCTCCCCGCCGGGCTGGTTCTTGGCGGGTTCGCCACCCGGCTGGTTCTTGGCGGGTTCGCCACCAGGCTGGTTCTTCGCAGGCTCGCCACCCGGCTGGTTCTTCGCAGGCTCACCACCCGACGGCCCTCCGGGGACCCGTGCCAGCTCCGGCGACGCCGTGTCCAGCGGCACGGACCAGGACCGGACGAGCCCCAACTGCACGCCTTGGCGGGGCAGTACGGCGTCCAGGAGCCAGTCGGCGGCGACCCGGATCCGGTTGCCGGGCATCGCGGCGAGGTGGTAGCCGCGGGTGACCGCACCCGCCACCACCCCGGACAGCGGCACGCCGAGCGGATTGGCGGCGGCCTTGACCCCGCCGAGGTCGACGGCGAACCCCTTCTCCTTGTGCCGGTAGGGCCGCAGGCGGCCCTCGCCGAAGGTCGCGGCGATGTTGTGCCCGGCGAGTTTCCCCTGCCGCCAGGCGTGTTGGGCGGTCATCGGGGTGAACTGCCCGGGCTGATCGAGGTCCGGCACGGCGGCCGCGTCACCGCACGCGAACACCTCGGGCCGGCCGGGGACCTGCAGCGTGGGTTCGACGAGCAGCCGCCCGCGTTCCATGGGCAGTCCGAGCGACTCGGCGAGCGGATCGGGCCGTACGCCCACGCACCACACCACCGTACGGGTGTCGACGAACTCCCCGTCGGTCAGCAGGACTCCGTCGTGCGTGGCCTCTTTCACGGAGGTCCCCATACGCACGTCGACGCCCCGGTCGCGCAGTACCTGGTCGGCGGTGTGTGACAGCCGTGGGTCCAGTTCGGGCAGCACCCGCTCGGCGATGTCGAGCAGCAGCCAGCGCGGCCGGATCCCCTGGCGCAGGGGATGCTTGCGGACCAGCGCGTCGGTGAACAGCTGCCCCTGCGCGGCGACTTCGGTGCCCGTGTAGCCGGCGCCGACCACCACGAACGTACAGCGGGCGGTGCAGCTCTTCGGGTCGTCGCCCCCCGCGGCGAGCTCGACCTGCCGGGTCACGTGGTCGCGCAGGTACAGCGCCTCGGGCAGGCCCCGGAAGCCGTGCGCGTGCTCGGCGACCCCGGGCAGCGGCAGCAGCTTGTTGACGCTGCCGGCCGCCAGGACGAGCCGGTCGTAGGCCAGGGCGCCGATGTCGCCCTCGGGGCCGGTGAAGTGCACGGTGCGTGCGTCGAGGTCGATGTGGTCGGCCTCGCCGAGGACCAGCCGTACGTCCGGCAGGGTGCCGGCGAGGGAGACGGTGACCCGGCGCGGTTCGAGGATGCCGGCGGCCACCTGGGGCAGCAGGGGCAGGTACAGGAAGTAGTCGGTCGGGTTCAGCAGGGTGATGTCGGCGCGGCCCCGGGCCGTCCGGGCCAGGGTGCGGGCCGTGCGGTACCCGGCGAAGCCGGCACCGACGATCACGATGCGGGGTCGACTCACGGTTTCGCCTCCGGCGGTGTGGGTGTCGTACGAGCTCTTCGACGTCCGAGGTGTTCCGCGTCCCCCTGGCCGCCCCGGCCAAACGTGCGCCGCCCGGCCGCGGGCGCTCCAGTCCCCGCCAGAACCCGGGGCCTCCGGTCCCCCACCCCGCCACGGGACCACCGCCCGGCCCGCGGCCGCCCCGGGTCTCCACGCCGCCGCCGTACCGCCCCGGCTTCCCGCCCAGCCACCGGACCACCCGCCGCCAGGCCACCCCGGCCCCCACCACCGGACCACGTCGGTTTCCCACCCGGCCGCCGGGTACCCGAACGGCGGCCGACCCGCGTCCCCGGGACGCTCAGGGACCCGCCCCCACCGCCCACACCCCGGAGGTACCCCCCATGCCCGAGTACGGCTACTTCCTGTCCTGCGAGGAGTTCGGCCCCGCGGACCTGGTCGAGCAGGCGCGGATGGCCGAGCAGGCCGGATTCCAGGCGCTGTGGATCTCCGACCACTATCACCCGTGGAACGACGCGCAGGGCCAGAGCCCGTTCGTGTGGTCGGTGATCGGCGCGCTGTCGGAGGCGGTGTCGCTGCCGATCGAGACGGCGGTGACCTGCCCGACCGTGCGCACGCACCCGGCGGTGATCGCACAGGCGGCCGCGACCAGCGCGGTGATGACGAACGGCCGCTTCCGCCTGGGCGTCGGCACCGGCGAGGCGCTCAACGAGCACATCCTCGGCGACCCCTGGCCGCCGGCGAACGTACGCCTGGACATGCTGGAGGAGGCGATCCTGGTGATGCGCCGCCTGTTCACGGGCGAGGAGATCAGCCACCACGGCAGCCACTACACGGTGGAGAACGCCCGGCTGTACACCGTCCCCGACGAGCCGGTACCGATCGACATCTCCGGCTTCGGCCCGAAGGCAACCTCGCTCGCGGCGCGGGTGGGCGACGGCTACATCACGATGATGCCGCAGGAGGCGATGGTCCAGCAGTTCCGCAAGGGCGGGGGCGGTGCCAAGCCGGTCCTCGGCGGCACGAAGGTGTGTTACGGCCCCGACCGCGACGAGGCGGTCCGTACGGTGCACTCGCTGTGGTCGAACCAGCTGCTGCCCGGCGAGATGGGCCAGATCCTGCCCACCCCGAGCCACTTCGAGCAGCTGGAGCCGCTGATCACCGAGGAGATGGTCGCGGAGAACACGGTGTGCGGGGACGACGTGGACCAGCACGTCGCGACCCTGCGGGAGTTCGCGGACGCGGGCTTCGACCGGATCTACGTCAACCAGATCGGCCCCGAGCAGCGCGGCTTCTTCGACTTCTACCGGACGAAGGTGCTGCCGCAGCTGAACTGAGCGCCCCTGGACCCGCCCGCGCCGGCTACACCCGCCCGTGCCGGCGCACTCCGGTGGCCACTACCGCACCCAGGGCACCGGCCAGCAGCCCTGCGCCCATGCGCCCCCGGTTCCGGGAGGCCCACGCCTGCGCGCTCCCCGCCCTGGCCTCCTCGTCGAAGCGGCCGTGCGCCCCGTGGTCCCGCCCGTGCGGCCCGTCCGCCGGACTCCACAGGTTGCCCACCCGGCCGGCCCCGTCCGCACCCGCATCCGGCTCGTCCTGCTGCGCCGCGAACCCGTTCCGCGCCAGGTACCGGTCCAGGAACCCGGGCGCCACCGCGTTGACGATCAGCGTCGCCGCCGTGGAGCCGCCGACCCAGTACTCCCGCCGCCGCCCGTGCCCGGCCGCGTGCACGATCGCCCGCGCCGCCACCTCCGGCTGGTACACGGGAGCCACCGGCCGGGCCCGCCCCGGCATCCGATCCATCACCCAGTCGAACTGCGGGGTGTTGAGGGCGGGCAGCTGCACCATCGTCGTCCGCACCCGGCTCCCCGCGTGCAGCAGCTCGCAGCGCAGCGACTCGTGGAACCCCTGGATCGCGTGCTTGGCCCCGCAGTACGCAGTCTGCAGCGGCACCCCCCGGTAGGCGAGCGCGGACCCCACCTGCACGATGGTGCCGCGGTCGCGCGGCAGCATGTGCCGCAGGGCGGCCCGGGTACCGAACGCATAGCCGAGGTACGTCGCTTCGGTCACCCGGCGGAACTCGTCGGGCGTGATCTCGGTGAACGGCGCGAAGATCCCGGCGAAGGCGTTGTTGACCCACACGTCGATGCGCCCGAAGGCGTCCACGACCTGCTGCGCGGCGTCGTCGACGGCCCTGGCGTCGGCCACGTCGACGGCGACGACGAGCGCCTCACCGCCGGCCTGCTGCACCTCGTCCGCCGCCGCGGCGAGCCCTTCGCGGCCCCGGGCCAGCAGAGCGACCCGGTCACCCCGGGCGGCGAAGGCACGGGCGGCCGCCCGGCCCACGCCGCCGCTGGCGCCGGTGACCACGACGACCCGCCGGCCGGCGTCCACTCGCCACGGGGCCCGCACGGCGCTTCACGCCCGGTGGTGCGGTGCCTCGGGGTCGATGTCGCCCGGCGGCGGCGCCGGAGGGGCGGCACCGGGGGCACCGGCCGGCGCCGGCCCGACTCCGGCCACGCCGCCGGGGGCGACGGGCGGCACCGGCGGATGGCCCGCGCCGAAGGCGTCCCCCGGGGCAGCGCCCCGGCCGGCCGACGCGGCGAGCCCGGCCTCGCGCTCGGGGATCGGGCGGGAGGCGGACGGCCGGGCCGCGCCGCGCAGGGCGTACGCGACGACGCCGAGGACGGCCGCCGTGATCAGCGCGGCGGCCCAGTCGGGCAGTCCGGCGGCCAGGGCCAGGCCGAGTGCCACTGCGAGGGCGGCGCCCGCGTACAGGGCGACGGCCCCGGACGCGGCGTACAGCATCGCCGTACGACGGCGTCGGCGCCCCTGCTCGCGCAGTTCGTCGCGGACGGTCTCCCGCGCGACCTGGGCGAGCTCGTCGACCAGGTGCCTGTCGAGATGCTCCAGATGGTCCAGTCGATCCCGGTGGTCCCGGTGGTCCCGGTGATCCATGCGCTCCATGCGCGCCGGGTACCCGTGGTCACCGGGCCGTAACGACCCGGCGCGGCCGGACCTCCACACCCCGTTCACCGCAAGCGATCACCTCCTCCGAGCGGCCCCGACTAGGCTCGGACCATGGACATTCTGGGAACCACCCTGCGTATCTGCGTCCACGATCTGGAGGCCGCGGTCCCCTTCTACGAGCGGCTCGCCGGCACCTCGGCGCTCCGTTTCGAACGCGGCGGTGTCCAGGTGGCCGCCGTCGGCTGCTTCCTGCTGATGAGCGGCCCCGAGGCGGAACTGGAGGTGCTGCGCAAGGTGGCGGCGACGATCGCGGTCACGGACGTCGAGGAGGCGCACAAGACCCTCACCGAACTCGGCGCGCAGGTCATCGCCGGCCCGGTCCCGACCCCGGTCGGCCGCAATCTGATCGCCCGTCATCCGGACGGCACGGTCTACGAGTACGCGGACCGCCGCCCCGCCTGACGACCCGGCCGCGGCATCGCGAGGAGTTCACCGGGCAGCAGCCGGTCGGGATCTGGCCTGTCCACCGCGGGCATGACCGTGGGGTCCAGCACGCCCGGGCGACGTCGCCCGGGCCCACCTCACGCAGCTGCCCGACGGTGGCGACGGGGATCTTCAGGCCGGCGAGTTCGGCACGGCCGGCCCGGGGCGGCCGAATGCGGCGCAGGGCGACTTCACGGCGCTGCGGTCGACGGTCACCGACCTCGACACCATGAAGATCAACCGGAAGCCCGCATCTCGGCGGTGAGCGCCCACCGTTCGTGGTCCCGCCAGTCCCCGTCGATGTGGATCATCTTCGGGGAGAAGCCCTCCAGTCGGAAGCCGCAGGCCCGGGCGAGGGCGATCGAGGCCGCGTTGCGGGGCTGGACGTTGATCTCCAGCCGGTGCAGCCGCATCGGCCCGAACGCGTGGCCGACGACCAGGTCTAGGCCCTCACGCATCAGCCCGCGCCCGGCGGCGTGCGCGAAGGCGCCGTAGCCGAGGGCGCCGCACTGGAAGCCGCCGCGGACGATGTTGTTGATGTTGATGAAGCCGGCGATGGCCCCGTCGTCCAGGGTGCACACAAGGAACCCCGCGTTCGTCGGGTCCTTGATAAGCCGCCCGGCATAGGCGTCGTACTCGGCGGCCGTCAGGGGCGGGAACAGCCACGGCTGGTGCAGTTCCCGGCTCTCGCGGGCGCGGGCGGTGAACTCGGCGGCGTCCTCGAAGGCGAAGGGACGTATGCCCACGCGGGCGCCCTCCGCGAGGTGGCGGGATCCGGTGTGGTGCGGCATCCAGCCAGCCTACGACTGTCCCGACCTCGGCGTTTCCACTTCTACCGCCTGCGTCTGGCGAAGAACGCCCCGCACAGGGCGCCGATCAGGGCGGTGGCGAGGAGGGCCGCCCACAGAGGCATGGTGACCTCCGGGACCAGGATTCTGATCTTCGTCTTCGCCGTGTTCTCGAAGATGAAGACCAGGGCGAGGACGGCGAGCACCAGCACGGCGATCCGGGCGGGCGTCATCGCGGCCCTGGCGCCGCCCTTCCTCGTCGAGCGCTCGGAAGTCTTGGGGCTCATGGGTCCAGGGTGCGCCCGAGGCAGCTGCCGCGCACGCCGAAGGACCACGATTACCGACCAGTAAGTACGACTGGTCGGCAGCCCCCGCTAGTGCAGTGCCGGCGCGTCCAGGGTCAGCGTGCCCGCGTCGGCGTCGAGTTCGGCCGAGGCACCGAAGGGGATCGTCAATGCGTCCTCGCCGTGGCCGAATCCGAACTCCTCGACGACGGGCACCCCGAGCCCGCCGAGCCGGTCGGCCAGCAGGGGCCGCACCCGTTCCTCGTACGGATCGCACTCCTGCCAGGAGCCGAGCAGCACCCCGCGCACCCCGTCGAGCCAGCCGGCGCGCAGAAGCTGCGTGAGGTACCGGTCCAGCCGGTACGTCTCCTCGCCCACGTCCTCCAGGCACAGCAGTCCGCCGCGTGCGCCGGGGCGGGCGTGCGGGGTGCCCAGTTCGGCGGCGAGCAGGCTCAGACAGCCGCCGAGGAGGACGCCCCGGGCCCGCCCGGGGACGAGCGGGCCGCCGCCGGAGGCGATGATCCGGACCGTCTCCGGGGCGAACAGCGTGGCCCGCAGGTGGTCCTGCGCCCGCGCGCTCTTGAGGAAGTCGACGCCCGCCGCCATGGGCCCGTGCAGCGTGACCAGGCCGAGCCGGGTGGCGAACGCCTCGTGCAGCGCGGTGATGTCGCTGAACCCGACGAACACCTTCGGCCCGGCCGCCCGCATCGCCTCCCAGTCGAGCAGGTCCACCACGCGCTGCGCCCCGTAGCCGCCCCGCGCGCACAGCACCGCGTCGACGGCCGGGTCGCACCAGGCGCGCTGGAGATCCGCCGCACGGTCGGCGTCGGTGCCCGCCAGGTAGGGGAACTCGCCGTGCCGGTCCAGGACATGGGGTGCGACCACCGCGTCGAGGTCCCAGCCGCACAGCAGGTCGAGTCCGGCCTGCAACCGCTCCTCGGGCACGGGTCCGCTGGGCGCGACGATCGCCACCCGGGCGCCGGGCGTGAGCCGCGGCGGCCGTACGAGGTCCTTCACTTGGCCAGCTCCAAGGTCGGGATGCCGGGCGCGCGCAACCCGAACACCTGGGCGTACAGGGAGAGTTCGGCCTCCAGCGCGCGGCGCATGGTGTCGGCCCGGCGGAAGCCGTGTCCCTCGCCCTCGAAGGCGAGGTAGGCGTGCGGGATCCGCCGTCCGGCCAGCCGGGCGAGCAGGCGCTCGCTCTGGGCGGCCGGGCAGATCACGTCGTCGAGCCCCTGGAGCAGCAGGAACGGCACGGTGATCCGGTCGGCGTGTTCGACGGGCGAGCGTTCCGTGTAGCGGCCGGGCACCTCGGTGAGCGGCCCGACGAGGGTGTCCAGGTAGCGGGACTCGAAGTCGTGGGTCTCACCGGTCGCCCAGCCGGTGAGGTCGAGGACGGGGTACTTGATCGTGCCGCAGGCGTAGACGTCGGTGGTGGTGAGGGAGACGGCGGCGGTCCAGCCGCCGGCGCTGCCGCCGCGGATGGCGAGCCGGTCGCGGTCGGCGGTCCCCTCGGCGGCGAGGGCGAGGGCGACGGCCGCGCAGTCCTCGACGTCGACGACGCCCCACTGCTCGCGCAGCCGGTCGCGGTAGGCGCGCCCGTATCCGGTGGATCCCCCGTAGTTGACCTCGACGACGCCGATGCCGCGGGAAGTGAAGTAGGCGATCTCCAGGTCCAGGACGAGGGGCGCGCGGTCGGTGGGGCCGCCGTGCGCCCAGATGACGTAGGGCGGCAGTTCGGCGCCGGGGGCGGCGCAGCCGGGGTGGTGGGGCGGGTAGACGTGGGCGTGGATCTCGCGGCCGTCGGGGCCGGTGAAGGTGCGGATCTGCGGCTCGGGGTAGTAGGCCGGGTCGACGGCGTCGTCGTGGTCGGCGCCGATGACCCGGGCCCTGCCGGTCCGGGTGTCCAGTTCCACGACCTCGTAGGCGCTACGGGGGCTTGCGGCGACGGTGACGACGCGTTCGCCGTGGACGGCGAGGGTGGGGGCGACCTCGGTCCAGGGGCCGGCGGCGTCGACTACCTCGCCGGTCTCGGGATCCAGTATGCCGAGGACGGTCGACCCCCGGCCGTGGACGACCGCGATCAACCCGTTCGCCAGCGGCGCGAACCAGCGCCGGCCGAGCTTCCACAGGGCCCCGCCGAACTCCTCCTCGCGGCGGCAGAGGGGGCGCCCGTCGCGGTACAGGTTCCACCACCCACTACGGTCGCTTGCATACAGCAGACCGCCGTCTGTCGACCACTCGACCTGGGCGATCGACTCCTCCGCCCCACCGGCCACCGTCCGCGCCGCCCGCAGCGTGCCGTCGGCACCGACGTCGGCCACGAGCAGCTCCGTGCCGTCCCACGGCATCCACGGATGGTCCCAGGCGAGCCACGCGGCCCGGCTCCCGTCCGGGGACAGCCGCGGCCCGGTGACGAACCGCCTCCGGTCGTCGGTGAGTTCGCGTACGGCGGCCCGGTCGTCGGCGGCCGACCCGTCCAGCGGCACGGCGGCCAGGACCCGGCGCACCTCGGTGGGCCCGTCGCCGGTGAACTCCTCCAGTACGCACCACACTTCACCCCGGTCGGCCAGCACCTGCGGGTCCGCCCAGCGCAGCCCGCCGCCCACCGCCGAGACCGGGGTGAGCGGCCGGGGCTCACCACCGGGCTCCCAGCGGTACAGCCGCTGGTCGGCGAAGTGCGTGAACACCACCAACGGCCGCCCGTCCCGCCCGACGACCGCGTCCCAGGGCCGGCCGCCGTACTCCATCACCCGGCTGCGCACGTTCCACGGCGCGGGCAGCAGGACATCCTCACGCCCGCCCTCCCCTCTCCCACCACCGCCCTTCCGGCGAGGCGCTGCGCGCCCCGCCTCCTCATGGCACCGCCGCACCAGGGCGCGGCGGCCGCCCTCGTCGGGCCGGGGCTCGGTCCACCACACCTCGTCGCCGACGAAACCGACGTACTCGGGCCGCCCGTCGTGGGCGGCGGTCAGGGCCGCGTCGACGGGCGACGGCCACGCCCCGTACGGCAGGATGCGCACGTTCCCCCCTCAGTCCCTAGGCCGTCCGCAGGAACCGGTCGAGGACGCGGACACCGAAGTGCAGCGCGTCGACCGGCACGCGCTCGTCGACCCCGTGGAACAGGGCCTGGTAGTCGAAGCCTTCCGGCAGCCTCAGCGGCGAGAAGCCGTAGCCGGTGATGCCCAGCCGGGAGAACTGCTTGGCGTCGGTGCCACCGGACATGCAGTACGGCACCACGTGCCCGTCGGGCGCGAACTCCCGTACGGCGGCGGCCATCCGGGCGTACGTCGGTGAGTCCAGGGGGGCCTGGAGGGCGACTTCGCGATGGTGGAACTCCCAGTCGACGTCCGGCCCGGTCAGCTCGTCGAGCGTGGCCCTGAACTCCTCCTCGCCGCCCGGCAGATACCGTCCGTCCACGTAGGCGACGGCCTCCCCCGGGATCACGTTGACCTTGTAACCGGCGCTCAGCATGGTCGGGTTGGCGCTGTTGCGCACGGTCGCCTCGACGAGGCTGGCGGCCGGACCGAGCTTGTCCAGCAGCCCGTCCACATCGCTCAGGTCGGTCTCGATGCCGTAGAGCGCGGCGAGTTCGGTGAGCGCGCCCCGCACGGTCGGGGTGAGGCGCAGCGGCCAGTCGTGCTCGCCGATGCGGGTGACGGCGGCGGCGAGCCGGGTCACCGCGTTCTCCCCGTTCACCTTGGAGCCGTGTCCGGCGCGGCCGCGCGCGGTCAGCTTCAGCCAGCCGGTGCCGCGCTCACCCGCCGCGATCGGGTAGATCTGCCGCCCGGCGCCGTCATGGAAGGTGAAGGCGCCCGACTCGCTGATGCCCTCCGTGCAGCCGTCGAAGAGCCCCGGGTGCCGGTCGGCGAGGAAAGCGGAGCCGTCCTCGGCGCTGGCCTCCTCGTCGGCGGTGAAGGCGATGACGAGGTCGCGTCGGGGCCGTACGCCCTGGCGGGCCCAGGCCCGGACGACGGCCAGGATCATCGCGTCCATGTTCTTCATGTCGACGGCGCCGCGACCCCAGACCACGCCGTCGCGGATCTCCCCGGAGAAGGGGTGCACGCTCCAGTCGGCGGCCTCGGCGGGGACGACGTCCAGGTGGCCATGGACGAGCAGGGCGTCGGCGGACGGGTCGGTGCCCTCCAGCCGCGCGACCACGTTGGTGCGGCCCGGGGTGCGCTCCAGCAGTACGGGGTCGAGCCCCGCCCCGGCCAGTTGCTCGGCCGCGTACTCGGCGGCGGGCCGCTCCCGGCAGTCCCCGCCGCCCCGGTTGGTGGTGTCGATCCGGATCAGGTCGGACGTGAACCGCACGACCTCTTCAAGGGACTGACGGTCAGCCATACTGCTCCTCCACCGCGGCCGAGGCGATCGTGGTGACCGCCTTGAAGGTGCGGATCCCCTCGTACATGGTGTCGCTGGTGTACGCGACCTTGCGTTCGCCGATCCGGTCGACGCCGGGCACCACGGTGACGGCCTGAGCGAGGTGTTCGGCGTCGAACTCGACGGCGACTGTATACGGTCCACCGACGACCGGATCCTGTCGTACGGCGAGCGTGGCGGCCTCCTTGGCGGCGGCCCGGATGTCGGCGGCGGTACGGGCCGGTGTACGGCACACGGCCGCGTACCGCGACACATGGTCCTTCACAGCGACCTTGAGCGCCTCGGGCGCGTACCCGAGCGCGTCCTCGCAGGCGATGTCGTCCCCGGTGACCAGCACGACGGGCACCCCGTACTCGGCGACGACATGCGCGTTGAGGAGTCCCTCGCTGGCGCGTACGTCGTTCAGCCAGACGCCGGTGATCTGGTTGGCGAGGTAGGTGTGGGCGAGGACGCCGTCCATGCCGGCGCCCGCGTGGTAGCCGACGAACGCGATGCCGTCGATGTCGCCGTGCTGCACGCCCTCCACCATGGACAGCGTCTTGTGCCGCCCGGTGAGTATCCGCACCCGCTCGTCGAGCTGCTCGAGGAGCAGGTTGCGCATGGTCCAGTGGGCCTCGTTGACCAGTACCTCGTCGGCGCCGCCGTCGAGGAAGCCGAGCACGGCGGCGTTGACGTCCGAGGTGAACATCGCCCGGCACCGCTCCCACTGCGGGGTCCCCGGCAACACGTCGGCCGGCCAGGTCACCCCCGTGGCGCCCTCCATGTCGGCGCTGATGAGGATCTTCATGCTGCCTCAGGTTACGCGCCGCCGAGGGAACTTCCTACGAGCCGGACGGGCACCTGACGCGCGGCCGGGGCCCGGGCCCCGGCCGCCCGGTGAGTCGTCAGTCGGTCCGGCCCGCCACCAGCCAGCGTGACGGCAGCTGGACGCGCTGTCCGTCGGGGCCGTACTCCGTGGTGGTCAGCGGCAGCTCGCCGGAGGCGAGGACCGTGAGGCCGGCGCTGCGCAGATGCTCGGGCACCGCCGCGTCAGGTATCTCGCCGGGCGCGATGCCGTGCCGGAAGATGGGCGCGATCTTGGGCGGCGGCCCGGACGGTCCCAGGGCCAGTCCGCCGAGCACGGCCCGGGCCGCCTCCGACGGCTCGACCAGGAGGACCCGCCCGCGCCGCCCCACCAGCGCCGCGACACCGTCCACCAGCGGCTGCCGGTCGTCCGGCGGGCACTGGTGCAGGACGCCCCGCATGTACACGTTGGCATCGCCCAGCTCGGCGTGCAGGGTCTCCGCCGCGCCCTTCTCGGCCGCGTCCAGCAGCCGGTAGTCCGCCCGCCCGGCACGGTCGGCGCGCCGGGCGTGGTCGAGGGCCGCCTCGGCGAGGTCGACGCCGACCACGCGCGCGAAGTGGCCGGCGAGGAAGCGGGTCTGGGTGCCGTTGCCGCAGCCGAGGTCGACCAACGGCAGCCCCGCGTCGAGGAGATGGGGTGCGAGGAGCGGCAGATGGAGGTCGGCGGTCACCTCCGCCTCGGCGTCCCAGAACACCTCCCCCGGCGTGTCGGGCGCCTCACGCCAGAAGCCCTCCCATGCCTCGCGGTACCGACTCGTCACACTCATGCCCAACTCCCCAGGGTGGTCGGCCGATCCGTCTCATCGACGGGCGAGTACGGTCTATCGCCCCTGGGCGGACGCCACAAGCGCGGCACGTGGCCCCGCGCCGGTCAGCGGCGCGGCAGGGTCAGCTCGAACCACACCGACTTGCCCGCGCCGGTCCGGCTGGTGCCCCACTCCCGTGCGAGGGTGCTCACCACCCGCAGTCCGCGCCCGAGTTCGTCACCGGGCCCCGCGTTCAGCAGCGTCGGCAGCTCGTGGTCGTCGTCGTCCACCTCGCACAGCAGGGTGTCGCCGCGCACCAGCCGCAGGGCGACGGGGCGGCCCCGGGAGTGCCGTACGGCATTGGTGACCAGCTCGCTCACCAGCAGCTCGGCCGTGTCGACCAGCTTAAGCAGGCCCCACTCGTGGAGCTGTTCGCGCACGACGGCGCGGGCCCGGCCCACCTCGGCGGGCACCGGCGGAAGGCGCCACTCGGCCACGTCGTCGGGTTCCACACCGCCCAGCCGGGCCATCAGCAACGCCACGTCGTCCTTGCGGTCGCCCCGGCCCGCCTTCGAAAAGGTCACGGCCAGGGAGCGGATGATGGTGTCGCAGGCGTCGTCCATGGAAGCGGCCGGATGGGCGGCGGACTCGCACAGTGTGGCGAGTCCCACGCCGATGTCCTCGCCACGCAC
Source organism: Streptomyces sp. NPDC018693 (assembly GCF_044391385.1). Classification (NCBI taxonomy): domain Bacteria; kingdom Bacillati; phylum Actinomycetota; class Actinomycetes; order Kitasatosporales; family Streptomycetaceae; genus Streptomyces; species Streptomyces sp. NPDC018693. The sequence continues at coordinate 64,342 of NZ_JBIRZZ010000023.1, forward strand.
CTCGACCAGTCCGTCGGTGCACATCACCAGCCGGTCGCCGGGCTGTACGCGCACGCGTACGGCCTCGAAGGGCACCCCGCCGACGCCGATCGGCGCGCCGGTGGGCAGGTCGAGCAGCTCGCTGCGCCCGTCCTCGGCGCGGACCAGGACGGGCGGGATGTGACCGGCGTTGGCCAGGTGCAGTTCACCGGCGATCGGGTCGTACACGGCGTACAGGCAGGTCGCGAGGTAGGTGTCGCCGAGCCGCTGGGCGAGGGCGTCGAGGTTGCGCAGCAGCTGGGCGGGCGGCAGGTCGAGCGCCGCCATGGTCTGCACGGCCGTCCTCAACTGGCCCATCATCGCGGCCGAGTTCAGGCCGTGGCCCATGACGTCGCCCACGACGAGGGCGGTGCGGGCGCCGGGGAGCTTCACGGAGTCGAACCAGTCGCCGCCGACACGGCCGAGCAGGGTGCCCGGCAGATAGCGGGTGGCGATGTCGCAGCCCGCCATGCGCGCGGGGATGTGCGGCAGCATGCTGTCCTGGAGGGTCTCGGCGACGTTCTCCTGGTACGTGTACATGCGCGCGTTGTCGAGCACGAGGCCGGCGCGGGCGGCGAGTTCGGCGCCGGTGACCTTGTCCATGTCGTTGAACTCGACGCGCTCGGGGTGGCGCAGCAGGATCATGAAGCCGAGGACGACATTGCGTGCCTTGAGCGGTACGACGAGCATGGACCGGCCGGTGATCAGGGGCCGGATGTCGCGCTTCTCGAACTGCGAGGCGATGGCGTGGCCCATCTGCTCGCTGATGCGCGGCACGAGGACCGGCTCGCCGGTGGTCATGCACTGGAAGAACGGGGTGTGTGCCGGGAACGGCATGGCCTCGCCGACCGGCACGACATCGTCCCAGCGGCCGGGTTCGTCGGTGTGTTCCAGGGCGACCCGGTGCCACATGGTGGTGGTGTCGGGCACGCCCTCCGGGAAGCCCTCGCCGGCGACGACCTGTTCGCGCAGATAGGTGCCGGCGACGTCGGTGAAGCGGGGCACGACGGCCTTGCTCACCTCGACGATCGTCCGGGAGAGGTCGAGGGAGCTGCCGATGGCGCCGCTGACCTCGTTGAGGAACTCCAGGCGTTCACGGACGGCGGTGTGTTCGAGGTCCTCGCCCTCGTCGGTGAGGTCCTCCTCTATCGGCAGCCCTTCGGCGGCGGCCCGGGCGGCCCGCTCGCGTCGCGCCCTGCGCTCGACGCGCCGGGACACGCCCCAGTCGGGGGTGACGGGGACGCGCTCGCTCTGGCTGAACTCCAGGACGGGGTAGCCCAGTTCGAGGATCTGGGAGACGATGCGGGCGCTCTCCCCGACGCTCATGCTGGGCAGGATCTGCGGGAGTTCCCGGGCGAGGTGCTCGGCGCCGGGGAAGTCGGTGTGCAGGGCGAAGCCGGGTGCGATCCGCTCGACGGCGAAGGTGTCGTCGGGTGTGTCGCCCGGGTGGAGTCCGCCCGCGTCGGCGGCGAGGACGAGCAGCCGCTCCGGTCCGGGCCCGACCAGCGGGTAGGCCCACCACAGCACGTCGACCCGGTCTCCGACGGGCACGGTGAGCCGGGCGCGGCCGGCTGCCGGGTAGGACAGACCGCGGTCCAGGGAGGGCCCGAGGCCGGGTCCGAGGCCGTCGTAGGCGGCGTACTCCGCGTACGGGAGGTCCTCGTCCACGTCGGGCAGGGCGCCGGAGACGGGCAGCAGGTCGATCGCGGGCTGTCCGATCGCCTCTTCCTTGCCGACCCGGAAGAGCCTGCGGGCTCCGCTGCTCCAGTGGGAGACCAGGCCGTCGCGGTCGATCACGACCACGGCCAGGGGGACGCGCCCGGCATCGGAGGCCGGCGGCTCCGCATCGGCCCCCGCTCCGCGGCTGGGAGGTGCGTCCCTGTCGGTGCCACGGTCCATGGCCCTGACCCTCTCTCCCCAGAGCTGTGCAAGATCTGTTCCGCTGCCACCACCGTACGGCGCGGGCCAGTCGGGATGTGCGGCAATTCTGGAATTGGTTTCACCGGGTCGTCGCTGGGTAGCGCGGTGCCGACGCGTCGTCAGTCCTCGTGGCCGAGTTGCAGATCGCGTTCCGTGCGGCCGCCGCCCGCGACCCGGAGGACGGTGACGACCGGCGGGTGGCCGGAGGCGATGACGGTGCACTCGCCGGAGGCCAGGTCGACGAACCGGAAGGTTCCGTCCGGCCCGGTGTTCAGGTGTCCACGGCACGGCCGGCCGCGTCCCGCAGCGTCACGCGCGCGTCGTCCACCGGACGGCCGCCACCCGTGCGCAGGTGCCGCGCAGCACCGCGCCGTGAGCGAGCTCGATGTCCTGGCGGGCCTCCCGGTACGCCGGCACGGTGACGGGCGGCGCGGCCGGCCGGGCGGAAGGCGGGTGCCCGCCCGGAGGGGGGACCGACGACGGAGAGGGTGTACTCACCGGCGATCAGTACGGTGATCTCGTAGCCGCCCTCGTGCCCGCTGCGGATGCCGGCGACGACCTCGCCGTGCGCATTGGTGAGGGTGACGGCGGCGGCGCGCACCGGGGTGCCGTCGGCGGTGAGCACCTGTCCGGTGAGGCCCGGGGCTGGTGGCCGCCGGCGGCGGCGATCAGGACGTACGCCCCGGTGACGTCGATATCTGCTCCAGCGCCGCGAGGACCAGTGCGGGCGAGTTCGGTGGTCGGGGCGGGTACGGGGCCGGGCCGTCCGGTGGGAGCGCTGGTGCCGCCGTCGCCTCGCGCTCCAGAGTGGTTCCGCCCACGTGCCGCTCCCCTCGTCGCACTTGCCACAGAACTGCCGCGTGAAGCGGCAACTCCCGACAAGCGCGACGAGTTACGGAACCGACCCGGTCCGAAGCGACAACCACTCGAACCGGTGACGGGGATCAACCCGCCGGGAGACCGAGGCGTTACGAGGACTTCTCGACCTCGGCCGCGAGCCGGGCGAGCACGGCGTCGTAGATCCGGCCGAGGCCCTTGGGCGCGAACGTCTTCTCGAAGAAGCCGCCGATGCCGCCGGCGCCCTTCCAGGTGGTGGTCACGACGACGCGTGAGCTGCCCTCGCCGGCGGGGGTGACACGCCAGGTGGTGACCATCGAGGAGTTGCGGTCCTTCTCGACGAGCTCGCCGTCGGTGGGCTCGGTGACCTCCAGGAGGCAGTCGCGCACCCGCTTGCTGGTGGCCTGGAGCTTCCAGTGGACGAGGGTGCCCTCGCCGTCGCCGCCCTCGCGCACCTCGTACTCGCTGAACTGCTCGGGCAGCAGCTTCGCGCGTGTGCCGCTGTAGTCGGCGAGCGCGTCGAACACCGTCTCGGGGTCCGCCGCGACGACCCGCTCCGTGGTGGCCTCCACCTGCGCCATGGGCTCCTCCAGCTCTGTTCTCTCGGGGTTGGGGCAAGCCAACCACCCCGGTCCCCGGCCCCCCAAATCGGGGCCTGTCAAAACGATCAGAAAACACCCTCACACGATCATGGGAACAGATGTTCTATTCTGGGGCCAGCTCTACCGAGGAGGCGCCATGCGCTGGGAGAACCTCTCCGCGGACTCCGGTCACAGCCGTGCGGCCGACGCCGCACTGTTCGGCGCGGACGCGGTGACCGTCCGTACGTTCGACACGCCCGAGTTCGCCGGCATCACCTTCCACGAGGTGCGGGCCCGCTCGGTCCTCAACCGGGTCCCCGGCGCCTCCCGCATGCCGTTCGAATGGACGGTCAACCCCTACCGAGGTTGCACACACGCGTGCGTGTACTGCTTCGCGCGCAAGACCCACAGCTATCTCGACCTCGACACCGGGATCGGCTTCGACACCCAGATCGTCGTGAAGGTGAACGCCCCCGAGGTGCTGCGCCGCCAGCTGTCCTCGCCGCGGTGGCGGGGCGACCATGTCGCGATGGGCACCAACGTCGACTGCTACCAGCGCGCGGAGGGCCGCTACCGGCTGATGCCGGGCATCCTGGCCGCCCTGCGCGACCACGCGAACCCCTTCTCGATCCTCACCAAGGGCACGCTGATCCTGCGCGACCTGGAGCTGCTGAGGCAGGCCGCCGAGGTCACCGACGTCGGCATCTCCGTGTCGGTCGGCTTCACCGACGCCGAGCTGTGGCGCACGGTGGAGCCGGGCACCCCCGCTCCCGAGCGGCGCCTGGACGTCGTACGGACCCTGGCCGAGCACGGCATCGGCTGCGGCGTGCTGATGGCGCCGGTGATCCCCTTCCTCGGTGACCAGCCGGCCCAACTGCGCGCGACGGTACGGTCGATCGCCGCCGCCGGGGCCACCTCGGTCACCCCGCTCACCCTGCACCTGCGCCCCGGCGCCCGCGAGTGGTTCATGGCCTGGCTCGGCCGGCACCACCCGCACCTGGTGCGCCGCTACGAGCGGCTGTACGCGGACGGCGCCTACGCCCCGAAGTGGTACCAGCGCCGGATCACCCGTCAGGTCCACGACCTGGCACGGGAGTACGGGATCGGCCCCACGCGCGCGGGACTGCCCCGTCGGACGGCGGCGCCCGAACCGGCGGAGGAGCCCGAGCCGGCCGGGCCGACCCAACTCACTCTGATCTGAGCGCGTTCGAGCGCATCCGGCGACCCAATCGGGTCAAGTATTGCCAGAACGGGTTCTTCCGGGCTTCCTTTCCGGGACGATGCGGCGAGGGCCGTGACCCACGCGGTCCGCTCCCCCTCCGCCCTGGGAGACCCCATGAAGAAACGCGCAGCCGTGCTGTGCGCTGCCGCCGCCGTCGTGGCCGGGACGCTCACCGCCGTGCCCGCGAACGCCGGTCCCGCGGAGTCCGCCCCAGCCCCGAAGCTCACGTGGAAGAAGTGCGCCACCACCGACTATCCGACGCTGCAGTGCGCGTCCCTGGACGTGCCGCTCGACCACGACGACCCGCACGGGAAACAGATCACGCTGGCGCTGTCCCGCGTCCCGCACACCGCGCGGACCTCCCAGGGGCCCCTGCTGGTCAACCCGGGCGGCCCCGGCGCCAGCGGGCTGTCCCTCGCCGGGTTCGTCGCGTCGTCGCTGCCGAAGTCGGTGGCGGCGCAGTACGACGTCGTCGGCTTCGACCCGCGCGGGGTCGGCCGGAGCACACCCGCGCTGAACTGCCGGCCGGGCCACTTCGCCCCGGTGCGCCCCGCGTCGGTGCCCAGCACGCCCGCCATCGAGCGGGCCAACCTCGAGCGGGCCCGGTCGTTCGCGGAGGCGTGCGCCGAGAAGCACGCGGATCTGCTGCCGCACATCAACACCCTCGACACGGCACGGGACATGGACGCCGTCCGCGCGGCGCTCGGCGCCGAGCAGCTGAACTACTTCGGCTACTCCTACGGCACCTACCTCGGCGCGGTGTACGCCAAGCTGTTCCCGCAGCGGGTGCGGCGCCTGGTCCTGGACTCGGTCGTCGACCCCACGGGCGTGTGGTACGACGACAACCTCACCCAGGACCACGCCTTCAACGACCGCCACCGCGCGCTGATGGCCTGGATCGCCAGGTACGACGCGACGTACGGGCTCGGCACCGACCCCGCCGAGGTCGAGACCAAGTGGTACGCGATGCGGGCGGCGCTGGCCGAGAAGCCGGCCGACGGCACAGTGGGCGCCTCCGAACTGGAGGACACGTTCCTGCCCGGCGGCTACTACAACGGCTACTGGCCCTATCTCGCCGAGGCGTTCGCCGCGTACGTGAACGAGGAGAACACCGGTCCGCTGGTCGAGGCGTACGAGAACTTCGCTTCGGTCGACGCCTCCGGGGACAACGGCTACAGCGTCTACGCGGCGGTGCAGTGCCGGGACGCCGCATGGCCGGCCCGCTGGTCGCAGTGGCGGTCGGACAACTGGGTGGTGTCCGCGAAGGCGCCGTTCATGACCTGGAACAACGCCTGGTACAACGCGCCGTGCGCGTTCTGGCCGACGGGCACGCTGAACCCGGTGAACGTCACCAACGGCGAGCTGCCGCCGGTCCTGCTGTTCCAGGCGACCGGCGACGCGGCCACCCCGTACGAGGGCGGCGCGATGCTGCACGCGCTGCTGCACGGCTCCAGCCTCGTGGTCGAGCGGGGCAGCGGGAACCACGGCGTCACGCTGAGCGGGAACGACTGCCTGGACGGGCATCTGGCCCGGTATCTGACCGACGGCACGGTGCCGCGCGGCATCGGTGAGGTCGACGCGGAGTGCGCCGCGCTGCCCGACCCCGAGCCTCTGGATTCCAAGGTGGCCACCAGCACGGCCTCCGGCTCGGTGCTGCACGGGCTGCTGGGCTTCCGCGGCTGACGGCCGGGCAGCTGACGGTCCCTCGGGGGCGGGCGTTGTCACACCCGTGGTCCACCATGGACGCATGAGTGAGCTGACCAGGATTCCCGCCCCCGACGGGGTCGCCCGCGCCGCGCAGTACACGCATGTCGTCCTCGGCACCGGCCGTCTGGTCGCGGTCTCCGGCCAGCTCGCCCTCGACGAGGACGGCGAGCCGGTCGGCGAGGGCGACCCGGGTGCCCAGGCCCGTCAGGTCTTCGAGAACCTCCGTCGCTGTCTGGCCGCGGCCGGGGCGACCTTCGACGACGTCGTCAAACTCACCTACTTCGTCACGGACATGGCCCATATGCCGGCCGTCCGCGCGGCCCGCGCCGCGCACATACCCGACGACCGGCTCCCGGCCGCTTCGGCCGTGCAGGTCGCGGCGCTGGTCCGTCCCGAGTTCCTGCTGGAGATCGAGGCCCTGGCGGTGGTGGACCGATGACGCCGCTGGTCCGGGAGTCGACCCCGGCGGACTGCGACCGCGTCGCCGAGATCCGCGTCCGGGGCTGGCAGACCGCCCACCAGGGCCTGGTCCCGCGGACGTATCCGGACGCCATGAGCGTGGCCGAGGACGCCCGGCGCCTCCGGGGGCGGTGCGCGCAGGCCGACGGCAGCGGGACGGACCTCGTCGCACAGCGGGCGGACCAGGTCGCCGGCTGGGCCGCGCACGGACCGTACCGGGACGGCGCCCACCGCACCGCCCTCGGACCACCCGCGCATGTGCCTCTGGGTCCGCAGGGACAACGCCCGGGCCCGCCGCTTCTACGAGCGGGCCGGCTTCCGGGCCGACGGGTCGCCGCCCAGGCGCTCACCCAGGTCCCGGAATCCGGGCCAGCGCACGTACCGCCGCCTGCGCCAGGGCCGGGTGGGCGAGGGCCTCGTCGAGGACGGGGCGGGCGCGGGGGTCGGCCAGTTCTCCGAGGCCGTCCACGCAGGCGAGGGCGATGCGGCGGTAGGGGTCGTGCGGGGTGAGGCGGCGGCGCAGGGTGGTGACCAGGGCCGGCACGGACTCCGGTGCGCGCAGCTCCACCAGGAGGCGGACGGGGTGCAGGGCGTAGGCGACGCGCAGTTCGTTGGTGGCGAGCGCAGCCGCCGCGCGGGCGGTGCGCGGGTCGTCCAGCCGGGCCAGGGCGTGCGCGGCGGAGGCGCAGCGGGGCGGGTCGCGGTGGTTGAGCAGCAGGACGAGGGACTCGAAGGCGCGCCGGTCCCCGGCCGTGCCCAGCCGGAAGGCGGCCAGCTCCCGGGCCCACAGCGGCTGCCCCGCCTCGGTGAGCACGGCGGCCAGTTCATCGGCGTCCTCGGTGGCCGCCAGCCGCTCGAAGGCCGCCGTGCCGCCCGACTCCCGCCGTAAGCGTTCCGTGAGCGTTCGCAACTCTTCGTCCATGACGCCGAGGGTAGGCGGGGCGTGCGGGCGATGGGAGCCAGATCACAAAGTCCGGAGGGTGGCGCGCTCGTTACCCGGCGGTTAAGCTCATACGAGCGGGTTATCCACTCGCACCCCTCGCGGCGGCCTGGTGACGCAGCCGTCGTGAGAGCAGTCGGTTCGGTACCTCAGGTACCGCAGTACGACTCGGCCTCGGGACAGGGCCGGTCGGATTCTCCGCCGTATCCCCGTAGGGCGTGTGCGCGCCCAGGGGCGACGGCAGGCACCGGGCGTGTGCGCGAGCAGCCCGGCGACACCCGCATTCAGCAGCATCACCCGTGATCTCTTCCGCCCCCGGTGCGCCCCTTCGGCGCACCGGGGTGCGCTCCCAGTCGTCACCCTCATTCCTGGAGTCCCGCGATGGCCACTCCCCTGTCCGACCCTTCCCTGTCCCCGCTCACCACCGTTGCCGTCGTCGGTCTCGGCACCATGGGCACCGGTATCACCGAGGTGCTGGCCAAGGCCGGCCGCGAGGTGATCGGCATCGACATCAGCGAGGCGCAGGCCGCCAGGTCCGTCGCCGCCCTGGAGTCGGCCACCGCCCGCGCCGTCGAGCGCGGCCGGATCACCGAGCAGGAGCGCACCGAGATCCTCGGCCGGGTGCGCACCTCCACCGACCTGCGGGCGGCGGCCGACGCCGACCTGGTCATCGAGGTGGCGCCGGAGTCGTACGAGACCAAGCAGCAGATCTTCCGCGAGCTGGACGGGATCGTGCGTCCCGACACCATCCTCGCGACCGGCACCAACGCCCTGTCCGTCACCCGGCTGGCCGCCGACTCGGCCCGCCCGGAGCGGGTGCTGGGCGTGCACTTCTTCAACCCGGCGCCGGCGATGCGGCTGGTCGAGATCGTCTCCTCGGTGCTGACCGCGCCGCAGGCCGTCGCCTCGGTCACGAACCTCGCGATCGAGCTGGGCAAGGAGCCGGTCGCGGTCGGCGACCGCCCCGGGTTCGTCGCGGACGGGCTGCTGTTCGGCTACCTCAACCAGGCCGCCGCCATGTACGAGGCGAAGTACGCCTCCCGGGAGGACATCGACGCGGCGATGCGGCTGGGCTGCGGGCTGCCGATGGGTCCGCTGGCGCTGCTCGACCTGATCGGCGTGGACACCGCGCGGACGGTCCTGGACGCCCTGTACGCCGCCTCCGGTGACCGGCTGCACGCGCCCGCCCCGATCCTCAGGCAGCTCAGCGAGGCGGGCCTGACCGGCCGCAAGTCCGGGCGCGGCTTCTACACCTACGAGGCCCCGGGCAGCGCCACCGTCGTGCGGGACGCGCTGACGCCGCTGGCCGGCGGCAGCCCGGTGCCCGGCCGCTCGGTCAGCTCGGTCGGTGTCGCGGGTTCCGGCACCATGGCCTCCGGGATCGCCGAGGTGTTCGCCAAGGCCGGCTACGAGGTCGTCCTGGCCGCCCGCAGCGAGGAGAAGGCGCTGGCCGCGAAGGCCAGGATCGGCAAGTCGCTGGCCCGGTCCGTCGACAAGGGCCGGATGACCGCCGAGGCCGCCGCGCAGGCCCTGGACCGGATCGCCCCGGCCGGGTCCTACGACGCCTTCGCCGACGTCGATCTGGCCGTCGAGGCGGTCGCGGAGGACCTGGAGGTCAAGCGGCAGCTGTTCGCGGCGCTGGACAAGGTCTGCAAGCCGGGCGCGGTGCTGGCGACGACCACGTCCTCGCTGCCGGTCGTGGCCTGCGCCCGGGCCACCTCGCGTCCGCAGGACGTGATCGGCATGCACTTCTTCAACCCGGCGCCCGCCATGAAGCTGGTCGAGGTCGTCCGTACGGTGTTGACGGCGGACGACGTCCACTCAACGGTTCACGAGGTCTGCGGCAGGATCAAGAAGCATGCGGTGGACTGCGGCGACCGGGCCGGATTCATCGTCAACGCCCTGCTGTTCCCGTATCTCAACAACGCGATCAAGATGGTGCAGGAGCACTATGCGTCGCTCGACGACATCGACGCGGCGATGAAGCTGGGCGGCGGCTACCCGATGGGCCCGTTCGAGCTGCTGGACGTCGTCGGTCTCGATGTCTCGCTCGCCATCGAGCGGGTGCTGCACCGCGAGTTCCGCGACCCCGGCCTCGCCCCGGCGCCACTGCTCGAGCACCTGGTGGCCGCGGGCTGCCTCGGTCGCAAGACCGGCCGCGGCTTCCGCGAGTATGCCCGCCGCTGAGGGCGTCGGCGACTGGCTGCGCACCGGCGAGGAATGGGGCGGGCTGCTCGGTCCGGGCGGGGCCGCGGCGCCCGCCCGGACCGGCGGCCCGCCGCCCGCGGCGGGCGGGGAAGATCCACGGCGGGCGCGCCGAGCTGCGCACATGCAGTACGTTCGGGTCATGTCCCAGCCCGCCAAGTCCTCACGTACACCAGCCACGCCCGACGCGCCGGAAAGTGCCGCAGGCAGTCGCGCCGCCGCCCAGCGGCTCAAGATGCGCCGCGAGCTGGCGGCCGCGGCGATGGAGCTGTTCGCGACCAAGGGGTACGAGGCGACCACCGTCGACGAGATCGCGGCCCAGGCCGGGGTCGCCCGCCGCACCTTCTTCCGTCACTTCCGTTCCAAGGAAGAGGCGATCTTCCCCGACCACGACGACACCCTGGTGCGCGCCGAGGCGGTGCTGAACGCGGCGCCCGCGCACGAGCATCCGCTCGACACGGTGTGCCGTGGGATCAAGGAAGTCATGAAGATGTACGCGGCCCGGCCGGAGATCTCGGTCGCCCGCTACAAGCTCACGCGTGAGGTGCCCACCCTGCGTGAGGCGGAGATCGCGTCGGTGGCCCGCTACGAACGCCTCTTCACCCGCTATCTGCTCGGCCACTTCGACGAGCACGCGCACGACGACGACGCCAACGACGACCCGCTGCTGGCCGAGGTCGCCGCCTCGGCGGTGGTCACCGCGCACAACCACGTGCTGCGGCGCTGGCTGCGGGCCGGCGGCCAGGGCGATGTGGAGGCGCAGCTCGACCACGCCTTCGCGATCGTCCGCAAGACCTTCGGCACCGGGATCGGCGCGGGGCGGGGGACCGCGCCGAAGTCGGCCGGCCCGGCGGCGGCGCTCTCCGCGCAGGGCGAGGTGCTGGTCGCGGTCGCCCGTACCGACGCCCCGCTGGACGAGGTGATGCGCACCATCGAGCAGGCCCTCAAGGAGCGCTGACCCCCTTCTCACCGCTGTGACAACGGCCACCCCTCGGGTGGCCGTTTTTGCATGTCGACGCCCCTTTCATAGCGTTCCTGCGGCCCCATTCGATCGATCATCGCTCATCTGTTACGTAAAGATTTCATCTGAGAGCAAGTTCTGGCACCCAGTGCCTTGCGGGGTGACACGCGGTGCCATACGTTGAAGATGTTCGGGATGTCCCCGCAGGCCATCGCCTGTCCGCCCGAACGCCTGCGTCACAGGCACCCTCCCGCGCCACAAAGCGCTGCCGAACAGCACCACCCGCCGAACCGACGGCACTTTCCCCAAACCTCAGCAGCACCGACGTAACCCTCAGCGCCCCTCCCTCAGGGCGCTCATCGCCGGAGGCAACACCGTGACCGTGAAGGACATCCTCGACGCGATCCAGTCGCCCGACTCCACGCCGGCCGACATCGCCGCTCTGCCGCTCCCCGAGTCGTACCGCGCGATCACCGTGCACAAGGACGAGACGGAGATGTTCGCGGGCATCAGCACCCGCGACAAGGACCCCCGCAAGTCACTGCACCTGGACGAGGTCCCGCTGCCGGAGCTCGGTCCGGGCGAGGCCCTGGTGGCCGTCATGGCCTCCTCGGTCAACTACAACTCGGTGTGGACCTCGATCTTCGAGCCGCTGTCCACATTCGGGTTCCTGGAGCGCTACGGCCGGCTCAGCGAGCTCACCAAGCGCCACGACCTGCCGTACCACATCATCGGCTCCGACCTCGCGGGCGTCGTCCTGCGCACCGGCCCGGGCGTCAACGCCTGGAAGCCGGGTGACGAGGTCGTCGCGCACTGTCTGAGCGTGGAGCTGGAGAGCTCCGACGGCCACAACGACACCATGCTCGACCCCGAGCAGCGCATCTGGGGCTTCGAGACCAACTTCGGCGGCCTCGCCGAGATCGCGCTCGTCAAGTCCAACCAGCTGATGCCCAAGCCGGGCCACCTCAGCTGGGAGGAGGCCGCCGCCCCGGGCCTGGTGAACTCCACGGCGTACCGCCAGCTCGTCTCCCGCAACGGCGCCGGGATGAAGCAGGGCGACAACGTCCTGATCTGGGGCGCGAGCGGTGGCCTGGGCAGCTACGCCACGCAGTTCGCGCTGGCCGGCGGCGCCAACCCGATCTGTGTCGTCTCCAGCGACCAGAAGGCGGACATCTGCCGCTCGATGGGCGCCGAGGCGATCATCGACCGCACCGCCGAGGACTACAAGTTCTGGAAGAACGAGCACGAGCAGGACCCGCGCGAGTGGAAGCGCTTCGGCAAGCGCATCCGCGAACTCACCGGCGGCGAGGACGTCGACATCGTCTTCGAACACCCCGGCCGCGAGACCTTCGGCGCCTCGGTCTACGTCACCCGCAAGGGCGGCACCATCGTCACCTGCGCCTCGACGTCCGGCTACAACCACGAGTACGACAACCGCTACCTGTGGATGTCCCTGAAGCGGATCATCGGCTCCCACTTCGCCAACTACCGCGAGGCATGGGAGGCCAACCGGCTCATCGCCAAGGGCAAGATCCACCCGACGCTGTCGAAGGTCTACTCCCTTCAGGAGACCGGGCAGGCGGCCTACGACGTCCACCGCAATCTCCACCAGGGCAAGGTCGGCGTGCTGTGCCTGGCGCCCGAGGAGGGCCTGGGCGTGCGTGACCCGGAGATGCGCGCCCAGCACATCGACGCCATCAACCGCTTCCGCAACATCTGAGACACCCGAGGTCATTGATGACTGAGCGTCAGAAGGACCGGCCGTGGCTCATGCGCACGTACGCCGGTCACTCCACGGCCGAGGCGTCCAACGAGCTGTACCGGCGCAATCTCGCCAAGGGTCAGACGGGCCTGTCCGTGGCCTTCGACCTGCCGACGCAGACCGGCTACGACTCCGACCACGTCCTCGCCCGCGGCGAGGTGGGCCGGGTCGGGGTGCCGGTCGCGCACGTCGGTGACATGCGCCGGCTGTTCCAGGACATCCCCCTGGAGCAGATGAACACCTCGATGACCATCAACGCCACCGCCATGTGGCTGCTGGCGCTCTACCAGGTCGTCGCGGAGGAGCAGGGCGCGGACATCACCAAGCTCCAGGGCACGACCCAGAACGACATCGTCAAGGAGTACCTGTCCCGAGGCACGCACGTCTTCCCTCCGGGGCCGAGCCTCCGGCTGACGACCGACATGATCGCGTACACGGTCTCCCACATCCCGAAGTGGAACCCGATCAACATCTGCAGCTACCACCTGCAGGAGGCGGGCGCCACACCGGTCCAGGAGATCGCGTACGCGATGTCGACGGCGATCGCGGTCCTCGACGCCGTGCGCGACAGCGGTCAGGTGCCCGAGGAGCGCATGGGCGATGTGGTCGCCCGTATCTCCTTCTTCGTGAACGCGGGCGTCCGCTTCGTCGAGGAGATGTGCAAGATGCGCGCCTTCGGCCGCATCTGGGACACCCTCACCCGCGAGCGCTACGGCATCGAGGACCCCAGGCAGCGCCGCTTCCGCTACGGCGTCCAGGTGAACTCGCTCGGCCTGACGGAGGCTCAGCCGGAGAACAACGTCCAGCGGATCGTGCTGGAGATGCTGGCCGTGACGCTCTCCAAGGACGCACGCGCGCGTGCCGTGCAGCTGCCGGCCTGGAACGAGGCGCTGGGCCTGCCCCGGCCCTGGGACCAGCAGTGGTCGTTGCGCATCCAGCAGGTTCTCGCCCACGAGAGCGACCTGCTGGAGTACGACGACATCTTCGAGGGCTCGAAGGTGATCGAGGCGAAGGTGGGCCGGCTGGTCGAGGAGTCGCTCGCGGAGATCGAGCGGATCCAGGAGATGGGCGGCGCGATGGCCGCCGTCGAGTCGGGCTATCTGAAGTCCCAGCTGGTGGCGTCGCACGCCGAGCGGCGGGCACGCATTGAGTCCGGTCAAGAGAAGATCGTGGGCGTCAACATCTTCGAGACGACCGAGCCCAGTCCCTTGACCGCGGATCTCGATACAGCCATCCAGACAGTCGATCCAGCCGTCGAGGCCCGCGTCATCGCGTCGCTGCAGAACTGGCGCGACACCCGCTACCAGCCGCCCTTCAACCACCCGCGTCCCTGCAAGGCCCTGGAGCGGCTGAAGGAGGCCGCCAAGGGCACCGACAACCTCATGGAGGCCACCCTGGAGTGCGCCCGCGCGGGCGTCACGACGGGTGAGTGGGCCGGAGCGCTGCGGGAGGTGTTCGGGGAGTTCCGGGCGCCGACCGGCGTGTCGTCGGCGCCGGTGGCCGTGCCCGCCGAGGAGGGCTCGGCGCTGGGCGACGTGCGCGCCCGGGTGGACGCCACCGCCCGCGAGCTGGGCTGCGGCAAGCTGCGCTTCCTGGTCGGCAAGCCCGGCCTGGACGGGCACTCAAACGGCGCCGAGCAGATCGCCGTGCGGGCCCGGGACGCCGGGTTCGAGGTGGTCTACCAGGGCATCCGGCTGACGCCCGAGCAGATCGTGGACGCGGCCCTCGCGGAGGACGTGCACGCGGTCGGCCTGTCCATCCTGTCCGGCTCACACGCGCAGTTGGTGCCGGACGTGCTGGAGCGGCTGCGTGTGGCCGGTGCCACAGATATACCGGTGATCGCCGGTGGCATCATCCCGAATGGTGACGCCGACCAGCTGCGGGCCGCCGGAGTGGCCGCGGTGTTCACCCCGAAGGACTTCGACATCACCGGAATCATCGGCCGCATCGTCGACGAGATCCGCAAAGCGAACAAGCTCGACCCCCTGGAGGTCCCCGCATGACCGTCAACCGTCTGCGACCCCGCCGCTCCTGTCTCGCGGTGCCGGGAAGCAACCCTCGCTTCCTGGAGAAGGCGCAGGGCCTCCCGGCGGACCAGGTCTTCCTCGACCTGGAGGACGCGTGCGCCCCGCTCGCCAAGCCCGAGGCGCGGCACACCATCGTCAAGTTCCTCAACGAGGGTGACTGGACCGGCAAGACCCGCGTCGTGCGCGTCAACGACTGGACGACCGAGTGGACGTACCGCGACGTCGTGACGGTCGTCGAGGGCGCCGGGCAGAACCTGGACTGCATCATGCTGCCGAAGGTGCAGGACGCCCAGCAGGTCGTCGCCCTGGACCTGCTGCTGACGCAGATCGAGAAGACGATGGGCTTCGAGGTCGGCCGCATCGGTATCGAGGCGCAGATCGAGAATGCACAGGGCCTCAACAACGTCAATGAGATCGCTCAGGCCAGTCCACGTATCGAGACGATCATCTTCGGTCCGGCCGACTTCATGGCGTCGATCAACATGAAGTCGCTCGTCGTGGGCGAGCAGCCGCCCGGCTACCCGGCGGACGCCTACCACTACATCCTGATGAAGATCCTGATGGCGGCCCGCGCCAACAACCTCCAGGCGATCGACGGCCCCTACCTGCAGATCCGCAACGTCGACGGCTACCGCGAGGTCGCCCGGCGCGCCGCCGCGCTCGGCTTCGACGGCAAGTGGGTGCTGCACCCGGGCCAGGTCGAGGCGTCCAACGAGATCTTCTCGCCGTCGCAGGAGGACTACGACCACGCCGAGCTGATCCTGGACGCGTACGACTACTACACGTCCGAGGCGGGTGGCAAGAAGGGCTCGGCGATGCTCGGCGACGAGATGATCGACGAGGCAAGCCGCAAGATGGCGCTGGTCATCTCCGGCAAGGGACGCGCGGCCGGCATGCGGCGCACCAGCAAGTTCGAGATCCCGGAGGCGTGACGGCCATGCAGTTCGGACGGACCTACGAGGAGTTCGAGGTCGGGGCGACGTACAAGCACTGGCCGGGCAAGACGGTCACGGAGTACGACGACCACCTGTTCTGCCTCCTCACCATGAACCACCACCCCCTCCACATGGACACGAACTATGCGGAGAGGACGACGGACTTCGGCAAGAACGTCGTCGTCGGGAACTACATCTACTCCCTGCTGCTCGGCATGTCCGTGCCGGACATCTCCGGCAAGGCGATCGCCAACCTGGAGATCGAGTCGCTCAAGCACGTGGCGCCGACCTTCCACGGCGACACGATCTACGGGCAGACGACCGTGCTCGACAAGTGGCCGTCGAAGTCGAAGAACGACCGCGGCATCGTCCACGTCGAGACCAAGGGCTACAAGCAGGACGGCACGCTGGTGTGCGTGTTCCGCCGCAAGGTGATGGTGCCGACCGAGACGTACATCAAGGAGCGCGGCGGCGAGCAGCCGGGCCGCCCCGAGCTCAAGGAACAGGGGAAGTAACGATGGCCCGTCTCGCCCAGACCGCCGGTCTGACGGACATCCAGCAGGAGATCCTCTCCACCGTCCGCGACTTCGTGGACAAGGAGATCATCCCGGTCGCGACCGAGCTGGAGCACCGTGACGAGTACCCGCAGCAGATCGTCGACGGGCTCAAGGAACTGGGCCTGTTCGGCCTGATGATCCCCGAGGAGTACGGGGGTCTGGGCGAGTCGCTCCTGACGTACGCGCTGTGCGTGGAGGAGATCGCCCGGGGCTGGATGTCGGTGTCCGGCATCATCAACACGCACTTCATCGTGGCGTACATGCTCAAGCAGCACGGCACCCAGGAGCAGAAGGACCACTTCCTGCCCAGGATGGCGGCCGGCGACATCCGGGGCGCCTTCTCGATGTCGGAGCCGGGTCTGGGCTCCGATGTGTCGGCCATCACGTCGAAGGCGGTGAAGGACGGCGACGAGTACGTACTGAACGGCCAGAAGATGTGGCTGACGAACGGCGGGACGTCATCCCTGGTCGCCGTACTCGTGCGAAGTGACGAAGGACACGCCGAGGGCACCGCGCCCCACAAGTCGATGACGACCTTCCTGATCGAGAAGGAGCCCGGCTTCGGTGAGGTCCGCCCCGGCCTGACCATCCCGGGCAAGATCGAGAAGATGGGCTACAAGGGTGTCGACACCACCGAGCTGATCATGGATGGCCTGCGGATTCCGGCCGATCGGGTGCTCGGCGGGGTCACCGGCCGAGGTTTTTACCAAATGATGGACGGCGTGGAGGTGGGCCGCGTCAATGTCGCGGCACGTGGCTGCGGTGTCGCGCAGCGTGCGTTCGAGCTCGGCGTCCGGTACGCCCAGCAGCGTCACACCTTCGGCAAGCCGATCGCCCAGCACCAGGCGATCCAGTTCAAGCTCGCGGAGATGGCTACCAAGGTGGAGGCCGCTCATGCGATGATGGTGAACGCCGCACGCAAAAAGGACTCCGGGGAGCGAAACGACCTCGAAGCAGGGATGGCGAAGTACCTCGCCTCCGAGTACTGCAAGGAAGTCGTGGAGGACGCGTTCCGGATCCACGGCGGGTACGGCTTCTCCAAGGAGTACGAGATCGAGCGCCTCTACCGCGAGGCCCCGATGCTGCTCATCGGTGAAGGCACCGCCGAGATCCAGAAGATGATCATCGGGCGCAGACTGCTCGAAGAGTATCGGTTCCAAGGCTAGATGTCCGGGTTGGGGGTGTTTTCTTCGAGAAGAAGATCACACCCCGTCAACTCTCCTGAGCCGCCGACTCGACTTCCTGGCTTACCCAGTTGTGGCCCCGAACCGCTACGATCGCCGGAAAGCCGCCGTCCCCCCGTCGAAGCGCGGCACCATTCGCTACGAAGGTCATCCATGCCCCACAGCCAAACCTCTGCACCTCGCGACAGCCTCGCCGGCGTACGCCTTGCGCGCGGAGCATCGCCGTGGCTTCTCCCGACCGTCGCCACCGCAGCCGTCAGCCTGGTCCGCGCCCGCCGTTCCGGCGTCGCGAAGGCCGTCGCCGTACCCGCCACCGCTCTGGCGGCGGGCATGCTGTGGTTCTTCCGCGACCCCGAGCGTGAGATCGCGTCGGGCCGGGTCATCTCCCCCGCCGACGGCGTGGTGCAGAGCATCATGCCGTGGAAGGACGGACGCACCCGGGTCGCGATCTTCATGAGCCCGCTCAACGTCCACGTCAACCGCGCGCCGCTCTCCGGCACGGTCACGTCGGTCGAGCACGTCCCGGGCGGGTTCGTTCCGGCGTTCAACAAGGAGAGCGAGAACAACGAGCGGGTCGTCTGGCACTTCGACACCGAACTCGGTGACATCGAGATGATCCAGATCGCCGGCGCCGTCGCCCGCCGCATCGTGCCCTACATCCCGGAGGGCACGAAGGTCGAGCAGGGCGACCGCATCGGCCTGATCCGCTTCGGCTCGCGCGTCGACCTCTATCTGCCGGAGGGTGTCGAGATCGCGGTCGAGGTCGGTCAGAAGACCGTGGCTGGGGTGACTCGCATTGACCGTGATTGACCCGGAGACGCAGACCGGCTGGGTGCCGGACGCCGACGAGGTGGACGAAGAGGAGGAGATGCCCCTCTCCCTCCGGCTGTCGATAGCGGACACCCTCACCCTCGGCAACGCCACGTGCGGCTTCATGGCGGTGTACTTCACCACCACCGGCATCCTGATCCCGCACCTCACCGGCAGCGAGGAAACCGGCATGGCCCGCCACAGCGCGGCCACCGCGGTCATCCTGATGCTGTGCGCGGCGGTCTTCGACCTCTTCGACGGCCTGGTGGCGCGCAAGCTGCGCAGCTCGCCGATGGGCGCGGAGCTGGACAACCTCTCCGACCTGATCAGCTTCGGCCTGGCGCCGGCGTACTTCGTCCTCGTCTACGGCATGGTCGCCAATGACGCGCACCAGCGGGTGGCGGCGGTCGGGGCGATCGTGGTGCTGCTGGCGGTGGTGCTCAGACTCGCCCGCTTCTCCTGCGTGACGCCGCCGAACGGCATGTTCCAGGGCATGCCCTCGCCCTTCGGCGCGCTCACGGTCGTCGCCATCGTGCTGCTGGAGCTGCCCTTCGTGGCGACGCTGCTGGCGATCCTCGGCACCGCGTGGCTGATGGTCAGCCGGGTCGAGTACCCCAAGCCGCGCGGGCGCTCCGCGGCGGCGATGCTCATCTGGATCGTGCTGTCGATGGGGCTCCTGGCGGCCTGGGCCTTCGGCGCGCCGAGCGGCCAGCTGCTGCTCCAGACGGGCTGCGCGCTGCAGCTGGTCATGGGCGCGGTCATCCCGCTGTTCGCCACGGCCCGCCGGGTGAACAACTTCCGCGACAACCGGCGTGAGGCGCGGGCGGCGCAGCTGCCGTAAGCGTCGTACGACGTCGAAGGGGCCCCGAACCGAGAGGTTCGGGGCCCCTTGTCATGAGGTGCCTCAGGTCAGGAAGTCCCGCCCGATCTGCTCAGCCACCCGCTCCAGGATGGGCCCGGCGTCCGCGATGCACTTGGCCACGTCCGGCTCGATCTCCGTCAGCGGGTAGGCCCGGCGGATCCCCGCCCGGCCCAGCACCTCCGGCGGCAGGGCGAGGCGCCCGCACACCGCGACGACCTCCTTGTCGGCCGCCCGGGCCGCCGAGGCGACGCCGGCCGGGGCCTTGCCGTGCAGGGTCTGCTCGTCGAGGGAGCCCTCACCGGTGATCACCAGCTCCGCCCGCTCCAGGGCGGGCGCGAAACCGAGGACGTCCAGCATGACCTCGATGCCGGGGCGGAAGCGGGCGCTCAGCAGCAGGGCGCCGTAGCCGATGCCCCCGGCCGCGCCCGCGCCCGGCGCCGCCGCGTACTCGGCCGCCCGGGGGCCGACCGCCGCCTCCAGCACCTTCGCGAAGTGGGCGAGGGCCGCGTCCAGGGTCTCCACGTCGTCGGGCGAGGCGCCCTTCTGCGGGCCGTACACCGCCGGGGCGCCCTTGGGACCGGTCAGCGGGTTGTCGACATCGCTCGCCAGGATCAGGTCCACCGACGACAGCCGCGGGTCCAGGCCCGACAGATCGGCCCTGGCCAGGCCGGCGAGACCGCCGCCGCCCGGGGAGACCGGCTCGCCGTCCGCGTCCAGGAAGCGGGCGCCCAGCGCGGACAGCATGCCCGCGCCGCCGTCGGTGGTGGCGCTGCCGCCGACCCCGAACACGATCGTGCGCACCCCCGCGTCCAGCGCGGCGCGCAGCACCTGTCCGGAGCCGTACGTCGACGCCGTGAGCGGGGCGAAGACGCCCGCGGGCAGCCGCTGCAGCCCGCTCGCCTCCGCCATCTCCACCACGGCCGTGTCGCCGCGCACCGCGAACGCCGCCGTCACCTCGTCCCCCAGCGGCCCGGCGACCCGTACCTCACGCCGTTCGAACCCGGCCGCGACGGCCGCGTCGACCGTGCCGTCGCCGCCGTCGGCCACGGGCAGCGCCTCGACCTCGACGTCCGGTACGGCCCGGCGCAGCCCCGCCGTCACCCGCTCGGCGACCTGCACGGCCGTCAGCGAGCCCTTGAACTTGTCCGCGGCAACGAGCACCCGTCGGGTGCCGTGCACTGCAGCCTCCGCCACCTTGCCATCCCCTTGCTCTACGGGCCCCGCGCACGTCAGGGCCGGTCGCGCCGCAGCGACCTTAACCTCAAGGCGCCCCCGCCGTCATGCCCTGCCCGGACCCTGGAACGGGGCCGCGGGCGTCCCGGGGCGGCGCGCTTCCCGGCGTATTCGGGTACACCTTCAGTCATGACCCCTGTGGGCACCGAGCAAGAACTCACCGACCGCGTTCTCGGGGGCTGGCTGGGCCGGATCGCGGGCAACATGCTCGGCAAGCCGGTCGAGCGGGGCGACCTGTGGACGCGGGACCGGATCGACCGCTATCTGCGGCAGACGGCCGCCCTGCCCCTGACCGACTACCTGCCCGAGCCCCCGGACGAGGCCACCGCCGCCGAGCTGCGCCCCGAGTGGCCCAGTTGCGTGCGCGGCCGGATCCACGGCAGCTGCCGCGACGACGACGTCGACTACGCCGTCCTCGGCCTGCACCTGCTGGAGACCCACGGCTTCGGCTTCAGCACCGAGCAGGTCGGCGACCTGTGGCTGCTGCGGCTGCCGTACCTGCAGACGTTCACCGCGGAGCGGGCCGCGTACCGCAACCTCACCAACGGGCTGAAGCCACCGCTGACGGCGACGTACGACAACCCCTACCAGGAGTGGATCGGCGCGCTGATCCGCGCGGACATCCACGGCTGGACCTGCCCGGGCGCACCGCACCGCGCGGCCTCGCTGGCCCGCCGGGACGCGGTGCTGTCGCACACCGGGAACGGGGTGTACGGGGCCATGTTCGCCGCCGCGCTGATCTCGGCGGCGTTCACCGCGCCCACGGTCCGCGACGCGCTCGACCGGGCGCTGGCCGTCGTACCGGCGAGCAGCCGTCTCGCTCGGACCGTGCGCCGGGTGATCGCCCTCCATGACGCGGGTCTGAGCTGGGAGGACACGCTCGCCACGGTCGAGCGGGAGACGGCCGGGCTCGGCTGGATCCACACGGTGCCCAACGCGGCCGTCCTCACCGCGGGGCTGCTCCACGGCGACGACGACTTCACCCGCACCATCGCCCTCACCGTGCGCGGCGGGCTGGACACCGACTCCAACGGGGCCACGGCGGGCTCGGTGGCCGGTGTGCGCACCGGGGCGGCGGCGATCCCGGCGCGGTGGACGGACCCGCTGGAGGACACCGTGCGCAGTGCGGTGTTCGGTTTCGACGGGGTGCGGATCAGTGAACTGGCCGAGCGGACGGTGCGGTTGTCCCGGCAGGAGCGCTGGGCGGCGGCCTGAGCTGGTTACCCTTACCAGGGTGACCACTGACGATTACGCCGCGTACATCGCCTCCCTGCCCCGCGTGCTCGCCGGGGCCGCCGCTCTGTTCCGGGACGCCGAGGGGCGGGTGCTGCTCGTCGAGCCGAACTACCGGCAGGGGTGGGCCCTGCCGGGCGGCACCGTCGAGTCCGACACCGGGGAGACCCCGCGCCAGGGTGCGCGCCGGGAGACCCTGGAGGAGATCGGCCTCGACCGGGAGCTCGGCCGGCTGCTCGCCGTGGACTGGGTGCACGGGCCGGACCGGCCGCCGATCGTGGCGTACGTCTACGACGGCGGCATGCTCGACGAGGACGACCTCAAGGCGATCCGGCTGCAGGAGTCGGAGCTGCTGTCCTGGCGGCTCGTCGCCCGCGAGGACCTGCCCGAGCATCTGCTGGGCGCCCTCGGCCACCGCGTGCTCGCAGCACTGGACGTGCTCGCGGACGGCACGGGGACGGTGGAGCTGGAGAACGGGCGACGGGTGGGCTGAGCGGGGCGCCCTAGGTGTATTGCCCTGTGAGGTTCGGAACGCGGCTGGCGGGTGGCTGGCCCTTGAGCGCGGTGTGTCCGCGGTGGTGATTGTAGGTGTGCAGC